>NZ_JBEDTC010000024.1:0-10069 GCF_040118815.1 Alcanivorax sp. | reverse complement strand
TCACGGATCTCCCAGTCCATGCCGGCTTCCTGCATCCAGACATTGAGGGGTTGTTGGGCGGCGAGCTGGTTGCCCAGCCCGTGCCAGGGGGTACGTCCTGCATAGGCCATGCTTTCGACAAGATGTGCCATGGTAAATCTCCAAGAATAACGATGAGCCCAAAACGGGCGGCTTAACGAATGAGAAGAGGTGGTTGAGTCAGTGGTAGAGCAAAAGCCGAAGAGTGAAGGCTCAGAGCCAGCCACGCTGGGCTAAGCTGACCCACTCGGAGCGGGACACGACGAAGTGATCCAAGACCCGCACATCGATCAGGGCCAGAGCGTCCTTGAGCCGGGTAGTGATGGTGCGATCAGCCTGGGAGGGCTCACAGCACCCGGAGGGATGGTTATGGGCGAAGATTACGGCAGCGGCATTGCAGGCCAGGGCCTGCTGTACCACCACACGGGGGTACACCGCCGCGCCATCAATGGTGCCGTTGAACAAGGGCTCGAAACTGAGCACCTTATGCTTGTTGTTGAGGAAGATGGCCGCGAAGACCTCGTTCTTCTTCTGGGCCAGGGCCATCTGCAGGAACTGGGCGACATCGGTGGGAGTGGTTAGCGCCTCCCGACCGGTCAGCTCATCCAGAAGAATGGTGGCCGCCGTACTGACAATTTCCTCAGGCTTAACGCAGCCCTGTACGTGGTACAGGCCCTGCTCGTTCTTTACGAAAGTGGGAATATCCATCCAGGCCTCCATAGCGGCATAAAGAAGCCCGCACTGGGCGGGCTTCAGGGGTGTGTGAGTGGTAAGGGGAGAGTGGGACTTACTCGGCATCGAGGCGGAAGCTGTGTCCGCAATCCAGGCATTCCAGGTTGTCGAGATAGGTCTCGTCGAGCTTGGCGCCCAGCGCAGCACCAGCTTCACCACCGGCCACGCCGCCAGCCAAACCGCCAAACACGGCACCGGCGATACCGCCGATGGCGGACCCGGCAGGGCCAAACGCCAGGCCGACCGTAGCGCCCACGCGAGCACCGCTGCTAGCCATGGCAATGCCGCTGGCGGCACCTGCAACCGTGCCTACAGAGCCGCCGACCTTGCGGCCATTCTGCAGGGCGACAACGCGGATGGAACGGCAGGACGGACATTGAATGATCATGAAACCTCCATGAGACAGGGTCAGGAAGGCCATTCCTTCCTGGCTTCATAGAGGTGATATATGGTTGAAAAAATCTGGGATAGTGGCCGCATTTCTCTTCATGCGGGTAGTTGAAGTTTCTGTGTAGTATTTGGATAGTTCGATACTACGCCGATCGCTCTTCTCTATTTAGTTGGCCGATGTTGGTGAGCTGCGGCCTAACATGCCTCTCATCTTCTCGACAGCACCTGCTTGGTGAATTCTCATACGAGTTAGGGCGGGCCTGAATATCGTGCATTTTTCGGTTTTATGATGCTCAAGAAAAGCAGCAATCAGGCGCGGCAGCTCCCGTTTCACTCCGAACAGGTTATTGGCCCCGCCAAGGTATATAGCCTGTTGGTATTCTAGGCTTGGCCAAGGTGGCACCTTTCTGTAGCCGAAGATACCTTTAATCACCCGGAATGTATGTTCACGTTAGTTCGCGCGCTGGTTTGCTGGTCTCGCATTGCTGTGCTGTCTTCCTCGTCGTGGATTGCATTCCAGAACGTTCAGCGATAAATCACTTAGTCTTGCGCTTCTTTCTTTGCGATTCTGGATATTGCAATAACTAGAATCTTGCACAGATTCAGCTCATCCCGCAGGCATCGAAAGTTCAAGGTGGAAGTTTCATCGGCATTCCGGGAAAGATAAATATTCGAAAAACAGCACACCGATTCAATTTTATACAGCGTATCTTCCATGGTCGGACCACACTTCCAAAACCATTTAAATGCAGCTTTATGCATAATGACTGCTTCACAGAGGAGACTTGCGACCTAAGGTTATTGACATTTGGTTGTTCAGCCAAATAAGATCAAGGGATGTCACTACGTAGACAGCCTGTTTATTTGGAGGAATTATGAGTTCTGTATCAATTCAGCCGCGCAAAGTCGCTTTTGATGTCTCGTCAGTGCCACGGCACTGGAATGGCGGTGACCCCGTGCTGACCCGCTTCTTTGATGCCCTCTCAGTGCATTTCCCGGAGGGGGAGCGCTTCTTTATCCAGTCAGTGCGTAACTTCAAGGATCAAGTGACAGATGATCAGCTGAGCGAGGATATTCGTCACTTTATTCGCCAGGAAGGTCAGCACGGGATTGTCCATGATCGTTTCAACGATGTGATGGCCAGCCAGGGCGTGGATGTGGATAAGGTCACTGCGAATCTAAGGACCTTTATTCGCACCACACAAAAGTACCTGCCGAAGAAGTATCAGCTCGCCATGACGGCGGCGTTTGAGCACTTTACGGCAACCCTGGGCGAAACCATGGTCAGCGAGAAGAGCGAGATGTTTAGCGAGGCTGACCCCGTCATGAGAGCGCTATTTCTGTGGCACGGGGTCGAAGAAGTAGAGCACAAGGCCGTGGCCTATGATCTTTATCAGGGCGCAGCAGGTGGAGGCTACTTGACGCGCGCGTCTGCGTTGGTGGTTGCGACCCTGATGGTTCACCTTGTCGTGGCTCCAGTATTTTGGAATATGCTCAAGCTTGATGGCGTAACGCGCCAGCCTGGTGTGATTCTGCGAGGCCTGAACAAGCTTTATGGGCGAAAAGGTATTCTCACAGGCATGCTGCCTGATTTCCTCGCTTGGTTCCGCCCTGGATTTCACCCTTGGGATACCGGTATGCCTGAGAAGGTTGCCGCGTGGTTGGCGGAGTATGAGACTCATGGAGATCCGATGCGGGCATCGGAAACCATTTACGGTCCGGCTCCAGTGAGTGAGGCAGCCTGATGCATGGAGACAAGCAGGATGTCCCCAGTACCGTCGATGTTCCTCATACACATCGGCCTGGGCGTCACTGTGGCAGTTCAGCTATCAGAGACCTGCTGGAGTTTCATGGGCTTAATTTGACGGAAGCTTTCTGCTTCGGGCTGGGTGCCGGGCTTGGTATTACTTATGTGGAAATACCAGGCACGGACACCCCGTTTATTGTCCATGTCCGTTCAATGGGATTTGAGGAAACGGTGTTCTCTACACTGGGCGTGCCGTTTCGCTGGGAAACTTGGCAAGATAAATGTGCTGCCGCCGATGCGCTGGATGCCCATCTTGATGCGGGGCGGCCTGCGCTTCTCTTAACTGATATTTTTTACCTTCCTTATTTCAAGAGCAGTACACATTTCCCCGGTCACGCCATCGTCGCCTGGCAGCGAGCCGAGAAGGGCGAGACGATGCTCGTTAGCGATACCGAGCGCCCAGGGCTTTTAGAGGTGCCTCGTGACAAGTTGGTTGAAGCCAGATTCTCCTTGTCGCCACCCTTTATCCATCATGGTTCATTGTTCGCACCCGAAAGTGTTTCGGTTCAGGTGTCTGCCGATAACGTGCGCAGTGCGATTGTGAAGAATGCAGATAATCTCCTGCAAGGAAGCAGGAATCACGGTATTCAAGCGCTAACAACTTGGATCCAGGAACTTCCTCGCTGGAAGGCAGTGGATAAATGGCAATGGTTGCTCCGTTTCGCCTATCAAGTGATCGAGAAGCGTGGAACGGGGGGCAGCGGCTTTAGAGCGATGTATTCAGAATTTCTCGATGAAGCGAGTGAAATTGTTCCTGAAATACATGAGGCAGGCTTGGTCGAGTTGATGCGCACGAGTGCTGCGGCATGGTCCGCTCTGGCTGATTGTCTGCGAAAGGGGTCCGAAAGTGAAACATTCCCTGAAGAGGCAATAACGGACGCCATTGAATCTGTGCGTGTTGCAGAGACCCGGTATGCGGATGCCGCTTCAACATTCTGATAAAAAGTTGCTAACTATGACAGCTGAGACATCACTCCCGAGAGAACTGCTTGCCGCAAAGGCTTTTTTTGGTTCAGGGCATCCGTTGTTCAGGGTTTTTGGTATCGCAATGGATGACATTACCAAAGATGGCGCGGTAATGAGCATGCCTTGTGTGGAAGAGGTTTGTGATCAACAGGGAAAGCTTCATCGGGGAGCCATCGCTACCTTGCTTGATACGGCATGTGGTTTGGCGATTTTTGTGCGCCTCGGCGACATGCGCCCAATTGCGACAATTGACTTGCGCGTTGATTTCATCGCTAAACCCGAGGCTGGCGAAGGGGTGGCATGTAATGTCACCTGTTTTGCAGTTGAAGAAAATATTGCTTATGTCCGTGGAGAGGCATTTGGGCGTGATGGCGGCAATTTGCTGGCGTCGGTATCAGGCAGTTTTGCGATAGGAACGGCAGGCCCGTCCTTTGATCAATCTGTGAATCCTAGCAATAAGAGAGCCCCCTCCAAGAAAAAAACAATCGATGATGAAGGAATCATCAGCTTCGAAACAGAAAGGGTAACCGCTCTCTCTACTGTGGTCGGCGATGTATCACCATACGAAAAATTTCTTGGTATGACGGCTTCGGACGATAATGGCGAAGCAACCTATAAAATGCCGTTTCGCGAGCAGCACATTGGCAACCCTCTGATCAAGACTTTTCATGGCGGTATTATCGCAAGCTTCGCGGAGCTTGTTGCTGGCGCGCACTTAACAGCGAATCAGACTGAACAAAATAAGCCAGTATGTTCAAGTATGACTCTGGATTATTTGCGCCCGGCCTTTGCGGGTACGTTGGTGGCCAAGCCGAACATTATTCGTGAAGGAAAGCGCTTCATTGTGGTTGTTGTGGATGTGTTTCTTGATGGCGCCCAGGTTTCCCGAGGTCGCTTCATTTATAAGAGAGCCTTCGCTTCCAGCTAATCCAATCTATAAACAACCCTCCCCCCTTCCTTTTCTGCCTCAATAGAGGAGTTCTGTTATGTATATTTCACAGACTTTGCGCCGTGCGG
This sequence comes from Alcanivorax sp., assembly GCF_040118815.1. Lineage (GTDB taxonomy): Bacteria > Pseudomonadota > Gammaproteobacteria > Pseudomonadales > Alcanivoracaceae > Alcanivorax. The sequence continues at coordinate 5,139 of NZ_JBEDTC010000024.1, read as the reverse complement.
TTCAATTAAACGGCCAAGGTACGGCTACCGTTTTTGCTGGTCGGCGGCAAACCTGGCGAGAGTTTGAAGACCGTATCGCATGCCTTGCTAACGGGTTGCTAAGTCTGGGCGTCAATGCGGGTGACAGGGTTGCCATACTGGCATTAAACAGCGATCGCTACCTGGAGTATTTCTATGCAGTGCCGTGGGCCGGTGCGGCAGTGAATCCCGTCAATATTCGGCTCGCACCACCTGAAATCGCCTATACCTTGAATGACTCAGGTTCTAAAGTGCTTTTCGTTGATGACACCTTTGCAGCATTGCTGCCATCCATACAGCCACAGCTTGAGTCTATCAAGCATGTTGTCTTCATGGGTGAGGGTGAGTGTCCACAAGGGTGTATTGATTATGAATCCCTTGTCGCCAACGCCGATCGAATCCGTGACGCCAATGCTGGCGGTGACGATCTGGCGGGGCTGTTTTATACCGGTGGTACCACTGGGCGGTCAAAAGGCGTGATGCTGAGTCATGACAACCTGGTATTCAATGCCCTAAACGTGGTTGCCGAGATGGGCTATGACAGTGACACCATATATATGCATGCCGGGCCCATGTTCCACTTGGCTGATATGGCCAGCACGTTTGCCGTGACACTGGCTGCGGGGACACATGGCATTGTTCCTCGCTTTGATGTTGATGAAGTGCTGGCTTTCATTGAGCAGGAGAAAGTCACGAACACCCTGTTGGTGCCGACCATGGTCAATCTTCTAGCCTCATCTGGGCGCATCGCCAATTACGATGTCAGCAGCATAAAACGCATGCTGTATGGCGCCTCGCCAATGCCAGAGGCGGTATTGATTAGTGCTATGGAACAAATGCCGACAGTGTCATTTGCTCAGGGCTATGGCCAGACCGAAGCCTCCCCAATCATTACCTCACTCGGGCCAGAACATCACATTCCCGGCGGAGAAAAATTACGTAGCGCCGGTCGCGCAGCACTGGGTGTGGAGGTGGTGGTGCTTGATGAAAATGATCAGGTGGTATCTCAAGGTACGGTTGGCGAAATATGTGCGCGGGGACCAAACGTCATGTTGGGTTACTGGGGAATGGAATCAACAACCGCTGATACCTTGCGCAATGGTTGGCTACATACCGGCGACCTTGGCTACATGGACGAGGATGGATTTGTCTTCATCGTTGATCGAGCCAAGGACATGGTAATCAGCGGTGGAGAAAATATTTTCTCTGTTGAAGTTGAAGGTGCCATTTATAGCCATCCTGCGGTACAGGAGTGCGCGGTAATTGGTATTCCCGATGAACGCTGGGGTGAAGCTGTGCATGCAATCGTGGTGCTGCGTGAAGGAGAGCACGCCAGTGAGGCAGAGATTATCGAACATTGCCGTGAAAGAATTGCAGGTTACAAAGTGCCTCGTAGCGTTGATTTTAAGGCAGAGTCGTTGCCGGTGAGTGGGGCAGGTAAGGTGCTGAAAAACGAACTGCGAGCCCCCTTTTGGGAGAGCAACGGTAAACAGGTTAATTGAGTAATTGATGACCTTGTATTGCGAAATTTATTGGCTTGGAGGCTTCCATGAATCTGGATTTCAGTAATGACGAAAAAGAATTTCGTAAGAGTATCCGGCAGTGGATGAAGGAAAATGTGCCTGATGATATTCGGCGCTGTACTGCCCGAGGAGCGATGCCAGACAAGAATATGCAGCAACGATGGGAGCGTTTGCTGGGCAGTCAAGGTTGGCTCACGTCTACTTGGCCAGAACAATTTGGTGGCCCAGGGTGGAGCGCAACCCAGCGGTATATTTTCGATCAGGAACGCGCCTCGGCAGGGGCTCCGCCAACAAGTCCTTTTGGTGTGGCCATGGTTGGGCCGGTGTTATATACCTTTGGTTCTGAAGCACAGAAGGAACGGTGGTTGCCCGGCATTCAGCGTGGCGAAACGCTATGGTGCCAAGGTTATTCTGAGCCCAATGCGGGCTCAGATCTGGCCTCGTTAAAAACGCGAGCCACGCGTAATGGCGACCATTATTTGGTTAATGGTCAAAAAATCTGGACGACACAGGCCCATTGGGCAGACATGATGTTTTGCTTGGTGCGAACGGATAGCACCGTGAAACAGCAGCAGGGTATTTCATTCCTGCTGATCGATATGAAAACCCCCGGGCTTGAAGTACGGCCGATTTATTCAATTGATGGGCATCATCACCTTAACGAAGTCTATTTTACCGACGTGAAAGTGCCTGTGGAAAATTTGGTGGGTCAAGAAGGAATGGGGTGGACCATTGCCAAGTTTCTTCTTACCCACGAACGCACCACCATTGCCGGTGTGGCGGATATTCACTACGAAATCAATCGCCTTAAAAGTGCTATCGATGCGCTACCAACGGAAACAGATAAGCAGTTGGCGGTGCGTCGGTTGGCTGGCTTGGAAGTCGATCTTATGGCACTGGAATACACCAACTTTCGCACCGTTGCTGCCACAGATGAAGGCAAGCCGTTCGGCCCAGAATCGTCAGGACTGAAAATCAAAGGCACGGAACTACAGCAAAGGGTTTCCCAAGCGATGGTGGAAATCGGAGGTTTGATGTCTTTGCCATGGGATAACGAGGAGCCCATTGGGGAGCAAATTTTTAATCAGGCCAGTCGCCGCTATAACTTCCTGCGTGCGTGCACCATCTATGGTGGATCTAACGAGATCCAGAAAAACGTGTTGGCGAAGATGTTGCTCGGATTGTGAGGTGAAAAATGGATTTCAAGTTACCCGAAAATACCACCATGATTGCGGATACCGCGCGCCGTTATCTTAAAGACAACTATTCATTTGACACCTACATTGCACAGTTGAATGAGAGTAATCACCTTGAAGCGAATCGCTGGCAGGCCATGAATGATTTGGGTTGGTTTGGCCTTCCGTTTGCTGAATCTGTTGGAGGGTATGGCGGCTCATTGCTTGACGTGTGCGCCATTGTTCAGGAGTTAGGAGCCGCGCTTTGTCTTGACCCTTTTGTCGATTTAATTGTTTCCCCCGGCAAGTTATTGGAGTTCGCCAATACGCCAACATCCTTGGCGTTGCTTGATCGCATTATTGCTGGTGAGGCACGTGTGGCTTGCGGTCTTTATGACCGGCATGCCGGTTATCACGTGCTGAACCCTTCCTTGAGGCTAAACGGAGAACGACTTTCCGGGCAGAAGCACGTTGTGTCTGATGGTGGCGTTGCAGACGCCGTGCTCGTCTCCGCTATGTCTGGTGATGAGTTGGTCATTGTCGCGCTACCTTTCGACGCCTGTGACGTTGAAAGATATCGACTGCTCGATGGAAGCCGTGCTGCCAGTTTGACGCTTGATGATGTGCTCATCACAGACGAAATGGTTTTGTGTCGTGGTGATGCGGCAAAGCAAGCGGTTTCTGCCTGGTTCGATTATCTGTGCGCATTGGACTGCGCACGTATGTACGGCGCCTGCCGAGAGGTGTATCAGGCCACTCTGGAATACGCTCGAACGCGTAAACAGTTTGGTAGAACGATTGGCAGTTTTCAGGTAATCCAGCACTACCTTGTTGATGCGTTTATTGATCTCCAGCAGCTGGAATCCATGCTCTTGATGGTGTCAGTAAAAGGAGAGAGCGCAAACGTCGGTGAGCGCGGGCGCGCGACAGCGGCGGCAAAGGCTTACTACGCAAACCGGGCCGTTGGTATCACTCAGCAAGGTATCCAGATCCATGGTGGCGTTGGTGTTACGGAAGAGCTGAACATTGGCCATTACTTCCGTCTGGTGACACATGCATCATTGAGTCATGGCGACCGAGAGCACCACATGTCACGGTTTATTCAGGCGGGGGAGAAGCAAAATGAAGTCGTTTGATTTTATCGTCGTGGGGGCGGGCTCTTCGGGCTGTGTTCTTGCCAACCGGTTAAGCGAGTGCGGCAAGTATTCCGTTTGTCTTATTGAGGCCGGCCCCCACGATAATAGCGGTTTTATTAATATTCCGTTTGGACTCATCGGTCTAATTAAACAAGGAAAGCGAAACTGGGGCTACGACACCGCGCCACAAAGTCACCTTAATAAAAGGCGCCTCTACTGGCCGCGAGGAAAAACACTGGGGGGCAGCAGCTCAATCAATGCCATGGTCTACATTCGAGGCCAACAACAAGACTATGATGACTGGGCAGCGCAAGGCGCAACAGGGTGGGCGTGGAAAGATGTGCAGCCGGTATTCAATGCACATGAAAACAATGAACAATACTCCGCTGACAATTGGCATGGTGTGGGTGGGCCACTGAATGTTACCCGAGTCAGGGATGTTAACCCGTTAACCCCGCTGTTTATTAAGTCCGGTGAAGAGCTGGGTTATACCCGAAACGATGATTTTAACGGGCCGGAACAGAAAGGCTTTGGCCGGTTTCAGGTAACACAAAAAGAAGGGCGCCGGTGGAGTGCCGCGCGTGCTTTCCTGGATCCTGCACGTGGCCGCGATAACTTGCACATCATGACGGATGTGCAGGTAACCAAGGTGTTACTGGATTGCGGCAGGGCGATTGGCGTCGAAATTTGTGATAGTGATGGTGCTCAATCGGTCATTCGTACGAACAAAGAAGTCATCCTGTCCGGTGGGGCGATCAATACCCCTCAGTTGCTGATGTTGTCGGGTATTGGAGAGCGAGAGCACCTATCGAAAATCGGCATCACCTGTTTGCAAGACTCGCCGGAAGTTGGGGAGAACCTTCAAGATCACCTTGATATGACCGTCATGATCAAGGACAAAAGCCGTCAATCAATCGGCATGTCACCGTTTTTTATACCTCGGCTGATTAGTGCCTTCTACCAGTATTTTCGTCATCGGCGCGGCTTTCTTGCCAGTAACGCGGCGGAAGCAGGGGCTTTTGTCAGCCTGCTCAGCGAGCCGGATCGTCCGGATGCTCAGCTACACTTTTTACCGGCTTATCTTCGAGATCATGGACGTCAGTTGACGCCAGGGTTTGGTTGTACGATTCATGTGTGCCAACTCAGGCCTAAGAGTCGAGGACAGATTCGATTGGCCAATAGCGATCCATTTGCTGCGCCTTTGATAGACCCAAACTATCTTTCTCATCCTGACGATATTCTTGTGCTCCGTGAAGGCGTGAAACTAGCCAGAAAAGTGTTTCACAG
>NZ_JBEDTC010000023.1:0-11762 GCF_040118815.1 Alcanivorax sp. | reverse complement strand
CCAAGCAACACCAAACCAAAACCAGAGGACACACACCATGGAAAACTACCTGAACCTCATGATCATCGGCGCCACCCGCTACGACATCGACGGCAACCGAGGCGGCTCACTCTGGGCTTATTCCCCAGCCGAAGCAGACGACGACAACCGCGTTGGCAACGAAGTGATGAAAATCGCCTGCGACTGGAAGCACATTGACCAGCTTCGCAACCACGCCGAACGCCTCCCGGCCATGTTCGTGGTCAAAGCCCAGATGAAAGCCGGGCAGGGCGGCAAGATCACCTTCAAGGCCCTGGACATGAAACCCCAGGACCAAGTGAAGAAACCAGCGGCCTGATTACCAGAAACAGGACTGAAGAATGCCAACCATCCAGAACTACCAATGCACCGGCACCCTGACCAGCGAAGTCATCAGCGGCAATGCAGTCATGGCCTGCAACGGTGGTACCTGGACGGTGCAACAGATTCAGCAACAAGACGTTGAAACCGTCTTTGCTGAATACCTTTCGCCCGATCCTGAAATGATCGGCCTCGTCATGGGTTCCGGCCTGGTCTTCTGGGCCATCGGAATCGGCTTGAGCCGGGTAATCCAGGTCATGCGAAAGGTCACTTAAACCAAACCGGAGAACATCGCTATGCCAGAAGTAATCGAAATGAAACAAGCCAAAAACGGCGTCTGGGCTCGTCGCAGCGCCAAAATCGGAACCGCCCTGGTAGCAGGGTTTGCAGCCGGCACCGCAGCGGCCGTGGATCACTCCGCAGCCATCGACGGCGCCTTCACTGACGGTTCCACCAACGTCACCACCGCCGTCACCGGCGTGATTGCCCTGGTCGCCATCGTGACTGGCCTGGGCATGATCGTCAGCATCCTGCGCCGGTAATGTTTACCGGAGTCCTCATTGGGGCCCTCTGGGCCTCAATGTTCGCCCTCGGATACAACGGCAACTAGCGCAAAACCCAGAGGGCCGGAACATCGGCCCTTTTTTATGACGGACAACCCCATGCCCAGACTGTTTCCCCTTCTTGTCGGCGCTCTTCTTTTCTGGACCTCACAGGCGGTGCTGGCTGGCTTTCCGCCATTGGGGCCTGACGACGTGGTGGTCTGGACCAAAACAGCCAGTAAAAACTATACGTCCGAGTCAGGTCCGGGCAGTTCGCCTGAGGAAACCATGAGGCCACAGGCCGAAGCCTACCGGGAAAACTGCGAAAGAAATCACCCGGATAAAGTCTGTGTCGTTCAATCGTTCTCGGACGACCCGGAAGTCCGATTTGTTGACCAGGGCGTCACCTATTATCGTTGGAACGGTGGCGCAAGGATGGTTGCCAAGTCGGACACGTGCGAGCTCCTTACCCACGAACCCCACCCGGAAACCGGCGAAGCACCGGCCGCCTGTTCGTGCCAACCAGGATGGATCGACACCGGCAACACAAACGGCATCCAGTGCCAGGTCCAGGAAGAGAAAGAAGCCTGCGCCGAGAACGGCGAATACTACGAACAAGGCGGCTACTGCGTGGCGGAGTGCGCCTCCGGGTCCTCACTCGGCAGCATCTGCCTGGACAACCCCAATTCGGAATGCACCTCAGACTCCGACGACTACGTCGGCAGTATTGGCTTCGGTGGCAATAAAGCCTCCGTCTGCGGTGACAACCAGTGCCCCAACGGCGGCGACTACGCGTTTAAGCAGGACAGTGACGGCAACTATCAAGCCCAGTGTCTTCCAGGTGATGCCAATCCGCCCGAATGCCCCCAGGGGACCGCCGTCGTCATCGGCTCCGACAACGTCAGCTTCCAGTGCAACGAAATCAGTTACGACGACCCCGACAACCCGGACGATCCCGATAACCCCGATGGCTCAGACGGCGACAGTGACGGTGATGGGGAAGGGGACATTACCGGTATCACCGGCCAGCTCAACGACATCAAAAAGCTCCTGGGCAAAGGCAACACCAACACCACCAACATCAACGAAACCCTCAAAGGCATCGGCAAAAGCATCAACGACGGCACCCAATCCATCACCGACGCCATCGGCAACATACCCGGCGGCGGTGGAGGTGGTGGCAACGATGGCGGTGGTGATGGTGACGGCGACGGAGAAACCCCGGACCCCGTCACCTGGAACGGCGACCCCATCGACACCGAACTGACGGACCCCACCGAAGACTACGACCAGGTCATGGCTGACTACCAAGCGAAGATCAACGAAATCAAAGGCGAGGTACAAGCGATGTTCAGCACCAACCTGGCCGGTGGTGGCTCCGTCGACGACAACACCAAATCCATCATGGGGGTCGACGTGAACTTCTCCCTCAATCGTTTCCTGGCTGGCTTCGACATCCTCGGGGCCATCGTCCTGTTCTGCGCCGCTTTCATCAGCGCCGGCATCCTGTTCACTTCTAGGGGGTAATCACCATGGAATTCATCGCGGATTTTTTCGACGCCATCTGGCAATTCTTCGACAGCATCCCGGCCCTGATCGACGACTGGATGGTCAAGGCCGGTGCCTGGATCGTCATCGCCGCCACCAAAGCCAAGATCGCCTTTATCGGCTTCAGCTGGAGCGTGGCCCAGGAAGTGCTCAACCAACTGAACGTCTCCAGCACCATCGAAACCTACTGGGGCCAACTGGATTCCCAGGTCCTGGGCGTGGCCACCTACCTCAAGCTCCCGGAGGCCTTCAACATGATCATCAATGCCAGAGTCACACGTTACGTCATGGACGTCATCGGCTAAGGAGGGCACACCACCATGAGCATTGTCATTCACCACGGCCACCCTGGTTCCTATAAATCCTTCGGTGTCCTCCAGCGCCATGCGATCCCCGCGCTCAAGGAAGGGCGCACCATCGTCACCAACATACGGGGCTTCGACTCCATCGAGAAAGTCGAGCAAGCCCTACAACTAAAAGAACCGCTCCCGGAAGAAGCCGCCATTCTCAATGTCGATACCGAAGGCCGGGAAGCGAAAGCCTACATGGCCCGCTGGTTCCACTGGGCCCCCCAAGGCGCCCTGGTCATCATCGACGAAGCCCAGGCCATCTACCCGGCCAAGCGTAAGGACTTCAGGCCGGAAAACCTGGACTACCCAGGCGGTGAGGACCAGGCCAAACAGGACGAACGTCCCGCCGACATGTTCGAAGCCTACGACATGCACCGGCACTACAACTGGGATGTGTTCCTTTGCACCCCGAACATATCCAAAGTCCACACCGACATACGACAGGCTGCCCAGGTGGCCTTCCGTCATTACTCCATGGGTGAACTGCTGCCCTGGAAAAAAGGCAAATGGAGGGAAGTCGAACATGATCCAGAGAACAATGGTAAGGCCAAAAGCCATGCATACGGTGTCCCGAAAGAATACAAATCGGACCCAACCATCTTCCAGACCTACCAGAGCACGAAAACCGGCGACCATCAGTCCAATCAAGGACCCCAAAGCGTTTTTAAAGATAAACGCGTTGTGGGCTATCTTTCGCTGTCAGTCGTTTCTCTACTGGTGTTCGCCGCGCTTGCGGTCAATATTTTCCAAAGGGAAAGGACTGTCAGCCCGGTTGATCCGTCGAACATTCAAAGCATCGACGCGGCTGGCCCTGATGCTCTGTCTGATGGTCGTAATGTCCGCGATCCTCAAGCTGATCCTGAGAACGGCGGTCGCCTAGCCAATAACAACCAGGGCAACCCACACAAACACCCCTTCCAGGATGCCGCCCTACGGATCGCCGGCAACTTCAACCGCGCCTACCTGTTCCACGGCCAGGACCGACAGGGGGATTTCTCACTGACCCAACGGGACCTGTTCAACTACGGCTACCGGGTGCTCTACCTCAGACCCTGCTACGCCCAGCTGTGGTGGGAAGGGGAGAAGGTCCAGGATATCTATTGCCAACGCGACCGCATCAGAGAGCCGGACCCACGACCACAAATCGAGCCGGACACTTACCCGGTCGAGGTGCCCAACCCCTTAATGAAAGCGAAAGAAGAGGCGTAGCCCGCGAACAGCCGCGACGATGGCGAGGAGCGGCAGAGAGCGGGCGGAGCCCGGAGACGTCCCTGTAACACGTCTCATAGATACCGTTTCAACGGTTCAATAACAGACAGAAAGGAACACTACAGATGATTACCGACTTTGAACGCTTTGATATTCACACTGGAGAGATTGGAGAGGGGGATCTGTTCATCGGTCCTGATGGTCAGCAGATCAACCTGGAGCACGTCAACGTGCTTTGGACCGGTGTTGATACCGTCCGTCAGTTGTTCCAGGGCAGACTGAAACCCGAAGTGCTCGCCGTGATCGCTACCGCTTACGAAGGCAGCTTCAATGCAATGGTGACCATACGAGGTATTGAATTCAGGGTTCAGTCTGGACGCCGTGGTGGCTTCAAATACCTGCTTCAGAATCGTGAGTATGGCTTAACCCTCCTGGTGCAGAACTTTTACGCCGAGAGTGACACCCAGGGTACACACGTCAAAATCGAAACCTCGCCCCGCTGGCTCTATGAGCGCTCCAGCCATCAGATCCACGATGAACTGACAGAGTGGGGCATGTTCTTTCTGAATGGCATCAATCCTGTAGGGATTGCTTTGCACCTCGCGGTCGATTTCCAGGGCTGGGAACCACCTCAGGACTTCGCCCAACACTTCGTCACTCGTGCCAAAACGGTCAGTGTTCACAACGGTATGAGCGATTTCCATTTCCAGGGATTGGAAGGCAGTACGGTGAACGGTCGTGGTGAAACGTACACCTTTGGCAAAGCCAACAGCCTCCAGGTCTGCATTTACGACAAGTCCAAAGAGGTCGATGTCTCCGACAAGCGCGCCTTTATGGAAGGCATCTGGGAATGTGCTGTGAATGAAAACAGCTTTCCGGACACCTGCTACGACCCAGACAAACCCGTCTGGCGCCTGGAAATCCGCTTCCATCACCGCATCGTGAACGAGATTTCCCAAGGCACCCCCGGCATGAAACCGATTTACACCTACATGGACGCCGTGCCCCACCTGACAGGCCTGTGGCAATACGCTCTCCAGGGCAACCGCTACGAAGTGAAACGGGACCGCGTGCACCCGATTTGGACCAAGCTTAGGGAGGACATAGGTTTCGGCTATTCAGCTCCAGATTTGATGTACAAACGCGTAAAAAAGGAACCCGGTTGCGGCAACGAAAAGAACGTCTCCCTGGCCTTCGGCAATCTGTTGTCGATTTATGCCCGCAACCGGTTTTCCACTCGTAGAGCCTGGGAATGCCTGAAGCAATCGGGCCTTTGGGATGACCTTCTGAACTACTACCAACGCCGGGAACTCACCAAAAACGAACTGTACCAGCTCGTCGAGGACGGACTGATAAAACGACGACTACTGAGTAAGGTGGCAGCGTGATTTCGAAGACCGAAAACGGCTGGAAGGTGGATTTCTATCCCAATGGAAAGACAAACGGGCCCAGGGTCAGGAAGCAGGGTTTCAAAACCCGCCTCGATGCGCTCCAGTTCATGAGGGACTATGGCAAAAAGCAGGAAGGATCGTCTGAACGGCTCCGGGATCTTGTGAAGCGTTGGTATGACTTTCACGGCCATACGCTCAAAGATGCCAAGTATCGTCTATCCAGGACCTACGCCATTTGCGACCGCCTGAAAAATCCCAGGGTGAAAGACTTCACAGCGTCGGACTGGCTGGAATATCGCGCCTGGAGGATGCAGGAAGTCACACCCGGTACCTGCAACCACGAACAGCGTTACCTCTCGTCCGTGTTTGCCGAACTCGTCAGGATCGGACACCTGAAAACCAACCCGATCGGCCCGGTTCGTCAGGTCAGGGTCAAAGAACGGGAGATGTCCTTTTTGACGATTCCCCAGTGTGAACACCTCCTGGAAGAATGCAAAGCCAGCTCCAACGAATTCGTATGGTCTGTCGCGTCCATTTGCCTTGCGACCGGTGCCCGCTGGATCGAAGCGGAAACACTCACGCAATCCAGTTTTGTATCCGGCAAAGTGATATTCAGGGACACGAAGAACGGAAAGAGTAGGGCGATACCCATTGATCCGGCCTTACAGGCTCGCGTCCTTGAGTGCGCTTTACCTGGTCCAGGGCGTTTGTTCGGTTCTTGCCGCTCGGCGTTCAGGTCAGCTTACGAGAGAACAGGCTTTTCAACGCCTCACCAGTTGACCCACATTCTACGGCACACCTTCGCGAGTCATTACATGATGAACGGAGGGGATATTCTGACCCTTCAGCGGATACTGGGTCACGCGAGTATCACAATGACTATGCGCTACGCGCATTTGTCACCGGACCACCTGGAGTCAGCAATGCGATTGTCCCCAATGAGTAACCTCGGGGGACAAAAAGGGGACAACAACGAAAAAAGGGCTACAGCGTGAACTGTAACCCTTTGAATTCTGGTAGCAAGGGGCGGAGTCGAACCGCCGACCCCGGCATTATGAGACCTGTGTGACAGGAACACAACCGTACACAAAAGTTCAATAACAACAGGTTAGCTTAAAGGCTAGTACACTAACGGTCATAAAAGCGCACGGCGGTAGTCAACGGGGCAACCGACATCAGGCGGATTCACGGCTGTCTTCAACAGCTTCCAGCTTCACCCGAAAACCACACGCAGCGGCATACTTGCTGAGCGTGCCCCAGCTCGGATTACCTTTGCCATGCTCAAGTCTTGAAATGTTACTTTTGTTGGTTCCAAGTTTTTTGGCAACCTCCTCCTGGGTAAGACCAGCTGAAGACCTCATGGTGACAAGCTGACCAATCAGGCTGAACTCATCCTGGAGGGCATCGTACTCCTTCCGGACGTCGGGGTTTTCCAGTGCTTTTTGCTTAAAATCTTTAAAGCTCTTCATTTTCTGATCTCCTTCAACCGCTCTTTGGCAAGTTCCAGGTCTTTTTTGGGTGTCTTCTGATCTTTCTTCACGAATACGTGCAAAACGATGATTCGCTTGTCCTGCATGTAGCAGAAGATACCTCTACCGATCCCTTCTTTTGCTTTCGCCCGGATTTCGAACAATTCATCGCCCAGCGGCTTTGTGTGCGGTTCGCCTAGATTGGCTCCGTGCTCTTCCATCAGATCCATCAAGCGAAGCATTCTCGCCTGGATCTTGGGTGGCATTTTCGCTAGGTCTTCGTCTACCTTCCCGTATAGCTCAATTTCCCAGGCCATCTACACTCCTATTCCTTTGTTGTGGTTATCATAAATGACAACCTGGGGTTTGTGGAAATACCAGTATGGAATAAGAAGCCCCCCGCTTAATCTATAGGGTCAGTGAGCATCGTTCTATGAGACCTGTCTGAGATGTCCATTAAGGTGCTAATTCTTTCAAAAGCAATGGTCTAAATACTATTTCCATCCAGTAACATCAGCAAATGGGCACTTCAGCGGGCCAGTGGTCGACGGCTAGGTCTGCCTGGGAAAGCCCTTTGAGTGTTGAAAGATGGGCGGAGTGCCCTCATAGATTACACTCTTGTTAATGTGATATTTTTCGCACTGATACACGAATATGGAATTTTCCTTATGGACAGAAACGTGCAAGACCTCTACTATAAAATACTACAAGTTGCTAACAATTTTTTGCGCAATGCTAAGATGTTCGAAATTTCCGTACTCAGGGACCATAACCCTACGTACGAGGAGCTAGCCAAAATAATGCAACAAGTTGCAACACTTGTTCACGAACTGGCGGACGACTTTGACCCTATTATGGCCTACAATGCGTTCGAGTATGCATCAATGATGGGCAAAATGGGTGTTGCAATTAGGGACGAAAATGAGGCAGAATTACGTGCCCTTGTCGATGAGCTTGACAAGAAGCCTTTTCTATGAGAACGGAGCGAGGAGGCGTTTATGAGTGATAAACAGCTGAAAATCAGGCGAGCCCTGAAGCTTTTGGACCGCGCAGAGCATCTACTTGACGCGGCGTATGCCGACCACAGCAAGAAAGTCTTGCCCAAAGCGGCTTAAACAACCGAATTTCAAAACCTCGCATGAGTAGATCTTGCGGGGTTTTTTTTTGCCTTGATGGTTTGTTGCATTCTTTCCACTTACGAGAAAGTGAGTTTTGAGGTCAGGGCTCCGCCTCCATCAATGCAGAGCTTGGGCGATCTGGAGCTTAGTTCTGTCTCGTAAATTGAGTTTCTGGCTATCCAAAACCCTTTAAGACTTACTTGTCACCCGTCGGTATATTTGCTCTTTTTGATAACTCTACTAGCCTCTTAAATATGTACTGAAATTGGATATGGAGGTTTTCGTGCCGCATTTTGTGATAAACAAAAATCCTCAAGATAATGGCGATCATGAGGTTCATAATTTGGATGCGCCTTGTAATTACATGCCGAATCCTGAGAATCAGATCTCACTCGGAGGCCATCCCTCTTGTAAGGAAGCAGTAGCATTGGCGAGAAGTAATTGGCCGGATAATCGTATTAACGGCTGCTACTGGTGTGCAAATTTGTGCCATACCAGCTAGTACTATTGCTGACTATCCTGAGAAGGGGCTTCTTTTAACAAGGCTTAGTTCAACTGAACGGTGGGATTTAGCTGAAGCCTCAGGTGAGGGAGTAGGTGTCGCTATTAGGTTGTTTTAGTTCTTTTTCAGTGTTCCTATTAGATTAAAGTAAGTCTTTTCGTCGATTTCTAGCCTGAAGGTATAAGTTCCGGGGGTAAAATTTGGCCGGTATTGATGTTTCTTTATTGCTTCTGATTCAAAGTGCTTGTAGATATCGTCAATGTTTAAATTGTTTATTTCTTCTTTTATATTTTTATAATGAAATGCCATTTTGTTTCGGGCAATCCCGATTAAGCGAGGGCATATATATATTATGCCATCCCATAGTTTGTCATTAAGGTAGTATGTTCTTACTAATCTAGGGGTGTCTATGTGGAGTATTTGTTTTTCATTGTGGTGGGGGTATAGGGCGACTAAGTTGAGGCTATGCTCACCTATGTTTCCGGAGTGAGCGATATAGTCATGGCGGAGCCTCATTACTGTATCATGTATTTCCTTATAGCCTTCTGGTACGTGGCTCCGTTCTAGCTTCGCTTTTCCTTTTGCTGACTTAGTGAAGCATCTAGCGTAATTTATTATTCCGCTTATGAAATGGGCATTTATGTTGTCTTGAATTCCAGGCTCCTTGCTCCTCTTTCTGAATTCTTGTATATACTCAGCACTTTTTAGGCATTTGGTCAAAATCATTTCGATTGACTCGTATCCTGAAAATAGTCTCGAGTGTTTTGATTCATACTTTATCGCAAAAACCTCTTTTCCATCTATTTTTACTGAGCTTTTTGAATTTGGGAAATCTATAGGTGTTAATTTCACATTCATGAACAAGATACTCTGTAATTCCCATGTGACTTAGTTAGCAGGCTGCCGTCTCTGGAACCATCTCTCCATGACCTTTTTGGTAACTGCTATCCCTCGGCTTGACTGTCTAACTTTGAGTTCACCTCGTCGTACTCAGGGCTTGTTTGGCCTACTTCCGGCGCGATATTCCCGCTTATGAGCCAAAGAGCGTACCTTGGAAAGAGTCTTTCAAGAACCTCTAGTTCGTTCGTGCTGATTCTGATGTTTCTATAGCGCACGCTCTTCCACCTGGCGTGACCTATCTCGCTTTCTCTGATTAAGCGATCAAAGCCTGCCTTAGATATTAACTGCTTAGCTCTATCTTCTATTGATGACATATCGATCTAAAAAACAGGCGAAATTTTGCGGGGTAAATTATTTACCTTCCGCGCATGGTTTGCTATTCTGGCTATAGTTAAATTATTGAACTACCATTATTGCACTTTAAAGTCCGTTTTTGACCGTTTCGAGCCTCTGACCATGATAGACGAACAACTAGCCGAGCGCATTAAAGACCTGAACTGGCCGCCACTGATGGATTGGCGCGAGTTCGCCGACTGGGTCCGAGTAGACCAGGGCGTAGTAGAAGGCTGGGTTAAGCGCTGCTACATCCCGACCCACAAGATCGGACGCCACCGCATGGTCAATATCCCTCGTCTACTGGAACAGATGGAAGCAGAGGAGATCTGAGCATGAAGCCCTTAAACCGAGTCGGACAAAAAGCCCAGACCATCGTCCGTGTGGCTCACCACAAAGGCCGCACCTTGTCCTGCACCGTCTTCTTTTTTAACGGCACTGAATTCGTGGCGTCCTCCGAACGCCTGGGCCCCGCCCGACTGTTCCGGCCTGGAACCGTCGCTGTCAGCGCCTCAGGCCGCCAATGGATCGCCGTAGGCGGTAACCGCATCCACGGTGCCACCGGCTGGCGTTTCGTGTCTCCCTACGTCGACCAGGGCCCCATTGACCACGACGCCGTCCGCCTCATCGACAACCCCAGGGCCCTGAAGATCCGCGCCAAACTGGACGCCTACCTGGAGTACTACCAGAGCGTCAAAGGCGTTCTTCCCCGGTCTGTTGTCCTTCGCCGCGAACAACTCGCCACCTGCGGCGCAATGCCTGGACAACTCTATAGAGGCATCCGCCTGGAGGCCTTCTCATGACCCCGGAACTGCGCCAACGCAAACAGCAAAGCCTCCAGTCCGTCGTCAACGTCGCTGTGCACCTCCACACCACCGGCGAATGGGACGCCTACTGCGACAGCATCACCAAGCTCCTGGGCATGGCCGACGCCTTCAACGAGCTCGACGATGGCCTGTTCAACTTCGCCATGGACTGCGTTAACGCTCTGTCCCGCTTCACGCTCCAGACCACCGTCACCGACTTCAACACCTGGGCCGCCAACCATGCGCCCGAACACGTGAGGGCAGCGGCATGACACAACGGAACCACAACCCAAGTTTTGCCTTCCAGGGCCCACCCTCGTCCTCTGCACTCACCCCGGATGCCCTGGAAGGCCTTTTAGACACCCTCCTGCAGCGCCTCAACCACCTGCAGGACGTCCGCACCGACTACCCGTGCGACTACCTCGCCCGCTGCAAAGCCGGCTTCACCGACGCCCTCATCCACGAACTGGAAGCCAGAGGCCACCACAGCCCGGCCTTTGATCGCCTGATCCAACTGCGCGACGCCTGGGACTGCGGAACCCTGGATCTCCCCAACGTCACGGAGCACCAACCATGAGCCACATCCCCCCAAGAAAAACCAAACCCGACGACAAAGAACGCCGCTTCTACGTCAGCGCCCCCAGCTCCTGCTACCTGCAATTGCAACAGGAAGCCGTCCAACGAGGCACAGACCTCTGGACCCTGGGAGGTGCGGTCCTGCGCTCCTGGCTAGAGGCCGGCTGCCCCGATCTTGGCTTTCAGGCCCAACCCCCTGAACAGCCTTCGAGTCCGCCCCCGTCATCGTCACCACTCGCGCACGATCAGGGGGCCGGACAGTGAGCGCTGCAAGGCTGGCGCGCAGCGCCAGGGCCACCGGCCCCCTGGCCTTGTGGCGGTCACTGGCTGGTCCACAGTGCGCACAAAGAGTGGTGAGGATGCCGGGGGAGGACGGCCGCCCCTTGATTCCGAGCCATGAGCACAAGAGGCAAGCGGAGCGCGGCAGGCGACAGGGATCGTTACCCGTAAGGGTGGGCACCTTAGTGCCCAGGAGCGCAGCGAGTAGAGCCCGCCCCGTAAGGGGTCGCAATACCCAGGTTTAAACCGCCCGGAGTTTCCGGGAATCACAACCCAAGCAACACCAAACCAAAACCAGAGGACACACACCATGGAAAACTACCTGAACCTCATGATCATCGGCGCCACCCGCTACGACATCGACGGCAACCGAGGCGGCTCACTCTGGGCTTATTCCCCA
>NZ_JBEDTC010000022.1:0-159100 GCF_040118815.1 Alcanivorax sp. | reverse complement strand
TACGAGCTACGAGCTACGAGCTACGAGCTACGAGCTACGAGCTACGAGCTACGAGCTACGAGCTACGAGCTACGAGCTACGAGCTACGAGCTACGAGCTACGAGCTACGAGCTACGAGCTACGCTCGATTCGATAAAGAAAGGCGGGAAAGTTCCTCAGCATCTGCTTTTCTACGAAGCCGCTGTAGGAGCACCATTTAGGGTGCGAACCGAGCGAAGCGAGGACATCGTCCGCAGGACGATCAAAGCTAGAAGCTTCTTCCTAAACCGCCAACGCCTTCAGCCGCTGCCGATAAATCCGCGCAAACTCCTCCGGGTCCTTGCTGCCCTGCCCTTCGCTGTCGTCGGACACCGGGCCGGCCAGTCGCGATAACCAGAAGCGCAGGGCGGCTACGGCCAGGGCTTCGCACAGGCGGCTGTCGTCCACCGTGCGGCCATGATCCCGGTAGGCAGACAACAGGGCCAGTTCCCGCTCGGGCACGATCTGTCCTTGGGGGTCCACACACCAATCGTTGAGCGCCACGGCCAGGTCGTATTCCGGGTGGTCCAGGCAGGCGTTGTAGAAATCCAGCAGGGCGCTGATCTTCCCGCCTTCCCATAACAGGTTATCGCGAAACAGGTCGCCGTGGATCAATGTGGCCCCGGCGGGCTGGGCCAGCCAGTCGTGGAGTAAGGCGGCGGCGGTGTCGCGTTCGGCCGGGGGCAGTTTATCCAGGTGGTCGGTGAAGCCGCGCAGGCGCTCTCGTTCGCTGGGTAAGGGGTGTAACGAGGCAGTGTCGCTGGCGTGCAGTCGGGCCATCAAGGTGCCCACCTGTCGGCAGCGATCCGCATCCACGGCAAAATCGTGCTGGCCGGGCAGCCGGGGCATTAGCACGGCGGGTTTGCCAGCCACGGTAATCTGGTCGTTGCCGTCGGCATCCGGCAGCGGTGCGGGCACCGGCAGGTGTTGTTCTGCCAGCTGTTCGAGCAGGGTCAGGTATGGCGCCAAGGCCGTTGGGTCCAGGGATTCGAACACGGTCAGTACCAGTGGGCTGGGCTGCCCATGGCGATCCTGGGCCTTGATCAGAAAGGTGCTGTTTTCGATGCCGTGGCTGGCGGCGTGATAATCACGCAGCTGGAAACCGAACGGCGTCAGCACCTCTGCCAACTGGGTGGGGCTGAGCGGGGTGTACACCGACATCACAATCCTCTTGCTTGATGAAAAAAGGCCGCAGATGACCGGACTCTGCAGGCAGGCAATGGTATAACAGGCCGTCGATGCGTATGCAGGGCGTTATCTAGAGGCTCCTTAGCAAAGCGCATAATTCCAACAATAACAAAAAGGACGACAGGCAATGCGTTACTGGATGCTTTTCGGGTTGTTGTTCAGTCCCGCTTTGTGGGCGGACCCGGTGGCCCACTATCAAGATCAGCGTTCCGCCTATGTGGCCGGCAACCTGATGCACCTCAATCTCGATTATGACAGCCGCGACGTTACCCCTACCGGGGTGGGTATCCGCCTCGGGGGCATGATCAACCCGTACTGGGGGGTGGAACTGCGCGCGGCAACGGGGCCGTCGCCGGACACCTACCGGCCGGAGAATAGCCGCAGCAAGGTGGATTATACCGTAGACCATGTGGGCGCCTTGCTGGCCACCGGGCGTTTCCCGTTCAAATCGCCGGTGGCTTTGCCCTATGTAGAAAGCCTGTTTGTGCAGGGCTTTGCCGGTATTGCCGATGTGAAAGTGAAAACGGTTACGCGCAAGTGCAACACTCGTGGCTGCCGGGACGATACGGCCCGCAATGATGACACCAGCCTGGCTTTTGGCGCGGGGATTGGCCTGCGCACGGAGTTCAATCTGGGACTGACCTTGCAGTACATGCAGTACATTGATGAAGAGTATCTCACCGTCACCGGTATCGAAGGTGGCCTTGAGTGGTATTTTTGATAGCGCGGCAGGCTTCACGCTGCACGCAACACGGTTACCGATTTTAGCGTGATGCATGATGCATGACGCTTGTTGCGGTATTTAAGGAGAACCGATGAATCCTGTTGTTTTTGAGCGGGCGACAGTGCGCGCCCTGATGACGTTGCCCGGTGCCGTGCTGGCCCGGCTTGCCGCCGGCTTGGAAACCCACAGCCGCTCACACCTGGATTCGCGGCTGCGTTTTCTGTTGGCGCTTAGTGCCGCCAAGCCGACCCTGAATTCAGGCACGGTGGAGCAGGCCCGGCGTACCTACCGGGACATGATCGCCTTATTGGATGTGGCGCCAGTTCGTCTCCCCGTGGTGGTGGATCACCAGGTCACGGTGGACGATGGCAGCCAAATTTTGGTGCGCCGCTATCGGCCGGCTAATGCGCCGCGCGTTGCTCCTGCGATTCTGTTTTTTCACGGTGGCGGCTTTACCGTGGGTGGCGTGGAAGAATACGACCGGCTGTGCCGCTATATTGCCGATCGCACCAATGCGGTGGTGCTAAGTGTGGATTACCGGCTAGCCCCGGAGCACCCTGCTCCCGCCGGCATGGATGATTCGTTTGCCGCCTGGCGCTGGTTGCTGGATAACACGGCTCAACTGGGCCTGGACCCGCAGCGATTGGCAGTAATGGGCGATAGCGCCGGTGGCTGCATGAGCGCGGTAGTGTCGCAGCAGGCGAAGCTGGCAGGTCTGCCCCAACCGGCGTTACAGGTGTTGATTTACCCCACCACCGACGGTGCGCTGACCCACCCTTCCGTGCAGTCTCTGGGGCAGGGTTTCGGCCTGGATCTGGCCCTGTTGCACTGGTTCCGTGATCATTTTATTCAGGACCCGGCACTGATCGAAGACTATCGCGTCTCGCCCCTGCGCAACCCGGATCTGGCCGGTCAGGCCCCGGCAATTGTGATTACCGCGACGGATCCGTTGCGGGATGAAGGTCTGGAGTACGCCGAAAAACTGCGTGTGGCGGGTGGCGCCGTGACCTCACTGGATTACCCGGAACTGGTGCATGGATTTATTTCCATGGGCGGGGTGATTCCGGCAGCCCGCAAGGCGTTGAATGACATCTGTGATGAGACGAAGCAGCGGTTGTGAGTTAGTGAAATTTCAAAGTTGAAAGTTTAAAAGCGCGGATGAAATCGTAGCCATATGAATGGATCCGTGCCCGCGTTTTATCGTTAGCGGAAAACGCGGGCACAAGCGTCAACGCGGTGATGGCCTGCCTCGCGCTTTTCAACTTTAAACTTTCAACTCGCTCCTGATTTTAAAATTCCCCTACAAACTGGTTATAAAACTGCCGCGCGGTGCGCCCGGAGCGCACGCCTTTCTCCATGGAGAAGCGCCGGGCTCGCACGTGCAGTTCTTCCCGGTCACGTACCTCTCCGAATAAATGCTCGACGATTTCGAAATACCGGGCTTCGTTAATCGGGTAAAAACTCAAACCCAGGCCGAACCGGTCAGACAGGGAGATCTTTTCTTCCACCACGTCGCCATGGTGCAACTCCCGATTCACCACCTGTGTCTGCTCGTTATCTTTCATGTACTCGGGGAGCAGGTGACGGCGGTTGCTGGTGGCATAGATGCGCACATTTTCCGGCGGCAATTCCAGTGACCCTTCCAGTACGCTCTTCAAGTGTTTGTATTGGTTTTCACCGTCTTCGAAAGACAGGTCATCGCAATAAATAATGAATCGCTGACTGCGATCACGGATATCGTCCACGATATCGGGCAGGTCATGCAGATCATCCTTGTCCACCTCGATAACGCGCAGACCGCGAGGGGAATATTCATTGAGCAAGGCTTTGACGATGGAGGATTTGCCGGTGCCACGGCTGCCCCACAGCAACACATGGTTGCAGGGCTGGCCGGCCAGAAAGCGTTCCGTATTCTGCACCAGCTTGCCTTTCTGGGTGTCGATGCCAAGCAGGTCATCCAGGCGTACCGGGTCCGGATGGGGCACCGGGCGCAGGGTCTGTGAGCGGCCGCGCCAGATTGCAGCCGGGGTGTGGCGCCAGTCGATGGGCCGGTGGGTGGGGTGCATGGAAAGCCTCGCGGACAGCAGAAAACGTTAACAGCTGCGGCAGTTTAACGCAGGGTCCGGGTAAACGCAGGCTGCGTTCGTCGCGAACTTTATCTATGCTTGGGGGCTCAGAGATTCCTCACTGAAAAAGCGCATTCATGCGTGCGCTCATGCACGCGGCACACGCGACAAGGAGAGCAATATGAAAGCTGCCGTTCTGGCTGCAACGGGCTTGGCCCTGGTACTGGCGGGCTGTAGTTCATCGTACGATAACGATTACCCCATGGGCCTGCCGGACGACACCATCACCTGCCCGGAAGATCCGCCGGAAGTTTGCACCATGGATTACCGTCCGGTGTTTGGGTATGACGACCAGGGTGGCATTCTCGGTGAGTTCTCCAACGCGTGCGGCGCCTGCGCCACCGAAGGGGTGATGTACTCCTCGCCCAAGGACGATCCGAACCAGCCGGGCCCAGTGTCCGACGCGCCAGCAGCACCGGCGGAAGAAGCGGCCCCTGCCGCGCCTTCCCGCTATTGATCCATCCTGATCCGAGGTCACTTTGCCCAACGCGTTGACCCTGCTGCTGGATTTTGACGACCAGTACCGCCGCGATGTGGACCAGAACCATGCGTTCCTGCATCGCCGCGACCGGCGTTTTGCCCAGCAGCAACAGGAGCGGCGGCAGCCACTCACGGTGCCTGCCTGGCTGGCCTCTCTGCATGCCCTCAACGGCCAGCGGCAGGTGGATAGTGGCACCGACCCGCGGCTGCGTGGCTGGCGCCAGGCGCGCTGGGTGTTTGCGGGTCTGGGGGCGGTGCTGGGCGTGATCTTTATGCTCGGCCTGCTCTATTACGATGGCGGTCAGCAGATCAACGTGACGTTGCTGGTCGCGTTGGTGGGCCTGCAAGGGTTATTGGCGTTGTTCACCAGCGTGCAGGCCTGGCTGGGCTGGCAGCCCTGGCGCACCCTGCTGGGGCGGTGGCGCGGTGAGGATGATGCGCTGGCGCCGTTGCGCTCGGTGCTGTCCTCCAGGGTGGCCCACACCGGTGGGCTGATGTTCGCCCTTGCCGGGCTGCTTACCTTGCTGTTACTTGTGGCGGTGCAGGATCTGGCCTTTGGCTGGAGCACCACGTTGCAGGCGTCAGCCGCCGGTTATCACCAGTGGGTCAGCGCGCTGGCCTTGCCCTGGCAATCCCTGTGGCCCGACGCGGTGCCCTCGCCGGCGCTGGTGGAGGCATCCCAGTTTTACCGGTTACAACAAGGTAGCGGTGTGGCCGATCCGGCCTTGCTGGGGACTTGGTGGCCGTTCGTGTTGATGCTGTGGCTGGTCTATGTGTTGCTGCCTCGCTGCGTGTTACTGATGCTGGCGGCGCTGCAATTGCGTTGGCAGAGCCACCGCGCCCTGCGCGCTCATCCGGGCTGGCAGCCGCTGCATTACCGCTTCGATACCCCCTGGGTGGATACCCGTGGCGATGAAGAAGGTCAGGCGGCGCCAGCACCGGCACGCACGGCCCTGTCACCGCTGCCCGCCAGTACTATCCTTATTCACTGGGCCGGGGCGGGCATGCAATCGGCGCCCTTGCGGGCGAGCCTGTCGGTGGATCCGGCGCCGCTGCAGCTGCGCGCCGGAGGCAATAGCCGCCTGGAGGAAGACGCCCAGGTGCTGGCACGGGCCGGAGAATCCGGGCAACCGGTGATTCTGGTGGCCCGTGGCTGGGAGCCGCCCACTGGCGAGCTAAGCGATTTTATTCTGGATGCTCGTGAGCAATGGCCGGCGGCCACGTTGCTGGCGCTGGTGCCGTTGGCCGACGAAGACGGCACCGCGTTGGCTGACTCAGGCTTGCTCGCGCAGTGGCAACGCTTTGCGGATCGCCAGCGCGACAGCCAGCTACTGCTGTGCGCCCCGGCGGCGGTAGAGAAGGAGCAGGAAGCCTGATGCACGAGCCTGACAGCCCGTTATCACAAACCGCCGTGGATCAGCCGCGGTTCGCTGTGGTGGGTCATCCCAACAAGGGCAAGTCCAGCGTGGTGGCAACGCTCGCTCAGAACGACAGTATCGCTGTCGCCATGGAGCCGGGCACCACCCGCGACAGCCACCGTTACCCCATGAAAGTGGATGACGTGACCCTGTATGAGCTGATTGATACCCCCGGTTTTCAACGCCCACGCAAGGTGCTGGCCTGGTTGCAGGGCCACAGTCTGTCCGCCTCGGACCGGCCGGAGACGGTGGCCGCGTTTGTGACGCAGCACCGTGATGAGCCGCGTTACCACGATGAATGCGAGCTGCTGCGGCCCATCGTGGAGGGCGCCGGGATTATCTATGTGGTGGACGGTTCGGTGCCCTACAACCGCGAGCACGAAGCGGAAATGAATATCCTGCGCTGGACCGGCCGGCCCAGCTTGGCACTGATCAACCAGATTGGCCCGGATGATCACAGTGCCGCCTGGGAGGCGGCGCTGGGCCAGTATTTCCAGATCGTGCGGCGCTTCGACGCGGTGCGCGCTCCATTTGAAAAACACCTGGATCTGCTGCGCAGTTTTGGTCAGCTGGCGCCCCACTGGCGCGAGCCGCTGGATGCCGCGCTGGAATACCTGCAGGCCCTCAAGTTCGGCCGGGACAGCCAGGCCCTGGAGCGCATCGCCGACGCCTTGATCGACATGCTCGGGCACCAGGAGACCGCCCGGCTCAGTGAGTTTGAAGACGCCAAGCCCTTGTTGCCCAAGCTGCAACAACGCTGGCAGGCCTGGCAGCGTGAACGCGAGCAACGCCTGCGCGTAGCGGTGGAAGACCTGTACCAGCATCGCCGCCTGCAGCGTCAGGAAGAGGCGCTGGTGACCCCGGAAGGCGGCGACCTGTTCAGTGAGCGCACCCGTCAGTTGTGGGGCATCAGCAAGGCCCAGCTGTCGGCTGCCGGCTTTGGTGCCGGGGCCGTGGGTGGCGCCGGCATCGATGCGGTGGCGTTGGGGCATTCCCTGGGCGCCGGTGCGCTGATCGGTGGGCTGCTGGGCGCGGCGGGCAGTTACTACTACAGTGACAAACTCACCAAACTGAAATTCGGGCCGCTCAGTGGTGGTTTTCGCGAAGCGGTCTACGGCCCCCTGCGTGACCCGCAGTTTGCCTATGTGGTGCTGGGCCGGGCGCTGGTGCATGGGTATCAGGTTAGCCAGCGCAACCACGCCGGCCGCGATGTGCTGGTGGTCACCGGTGCGCAGGATCATTGGTTGGAACAGATGGAACGCAGCCACCGTAATGGACTGCAAAAAAGCCTGCAGGCCCTGGCCAGCCGCCGTTTTGACCCCAGTAAACGCCAGCGGCTGATTGAGCAACTGGAGTTGGCCCAGCAGGCATTTGCTCAGTGGCAGTTACAGTCTTTTCAAGGGTCAGGCAGATAATTGCACGCCGCTTAACCGGAAAAATCGGCCTGGCAGCGGGTAACTGAAGGTGGTTCATTGCGCCAAAGTTGCGTGAAGGCGAACATGAAACGACCGTACGAGGACGTTTCATGTTACCCGAAGAAATCAAACACAAGCTGGCCACTCTGTCCCGTCCCGGCTGGCGCCCCCGGGTCGGCCCGGCCGTGCCGGGCGCGCGCTCCAAGTTTGGCGGGCTGCCACTGCTGAAAGCGGACGAGGCTTGGCCCTGCTGTGGCCATTGTCATCAGCCTATGCAGCTGTTTGTGCAGCTCGATTCTCAGGATCTGCCGGTGGATGCCCGCACGGGGTTCGGCGATGGGGTGTTGCAGGTGTTCTACTGCACCAACGGGGAAGAGGACTGTGAAGTGCTGGGTCATGCGCACCTGCCCTTCTCGGACGCGAATCTGGTGCGGGTGATTCCACGTCGGCAGGCCGATGGTTTTGATGCCTTGCCAGTGGGTATACCGGATGCGTTTACCGAGCAGGCGTTGACCGGCTGGCAGTGCGTGACGGACTTTCCCGACCGCCAGGAAACAGCGGCCCTCAACGATGACGTGCCCCAAGGGATGGTCGCCCTGCTCCAGGCCCACCGCCCTGCCCCGCACCCTGGCGATAAATTTCTTGGCTGGCCGCATTGGGTGACGGAGGTGGGTTACCCGTCCTGTTCTTGTTGCCATAAACCAATGAAATTTATTTTTCAGATTGACTCCACCGACACCCTGCCCTTCTGGTTTGGTAACAGCGGTTGCGCCTATGTTTTTCAGTGTGAAAATAACCCTAAAGTGCTAACTATGAGCTGGGAAGGTCGTCCCTGATTTCAGAAAAATTAAATAAAAATTTTAAATAAAATTAATTTTTTCCTCTCTCCTGTCGATATTGCTGCGGCGATACGCCCATCACTTTTTTAAATAAACGAGAAAAATAATAGGGATCGTCATAGCCCAGTTGCAGGGCAATAGCGGCCACCTCTTGGTCGCTGATATCCAATAGATAGCAGGCATGGCTCACCTTGATGCGCAGGAAGGCCTGCATGGGAGTCTGTCCCGTCTGGCGTTTGTATTCACGAATGAAATGGTAGCGGGACAGGTCGCTGGTGGCGGCGATCAGGGCATCCAGGCTGAGGCGCCGATCAATGGCGGTTTGCAGATAGCTGTTTATCCGGTTTACATCCAGCGTGGCGTGACGCACCTGGTGTTGGCGGCGCATCAGTGCAGCGTAGGCGAGCAGGCTGCGCAGCAGGTTGGCCGCATACATCAGGTGTTCTGGCTGGGCGTTGGTGGCTGCGGCCATCAGCGCCTGGAAGTCCTCCGCCAGCCGTGAGTGCACGCCCACGTTGACCTTGCGGATGCCGCTCTGCGGTTGCCCGGCAATTTCGTCGAAATACCCCTGCACCTCATCTCCGCCCAGATGCACCCAGTAAATACTCCAGGGGTGCAGAGCGTTGGCCTGGTAGTGGTGGGCCAGCCCGGCCGGGAACAGCAATAGCTCACCGGCTTCCACCGGGTGACTCCGGCCCTCGTAAGTCACTTCCCCGGCGCCCGCCACACAATAAATCAGCAGATCATCCGCTGGTTGCTGGCGCGCCATGCGATGCCCGCGTGCTTGGGGGTAAAAGCCCACACCATGGGGCATACAGCCTGCGCAAAGCGGGTGCTGACTGACACGTGAGAGCACCGCGGGTGGAATCACGGTGCGCTGCCCGCTCTCAGGAAGGGGCCAGTGGGAGGTTTCTGCGGCTTGGCGTTCTTCAGTGCTCATAGACAGCAATATAATCCATCTAATCTTAAAAGTGGCTATCTGCATGGCAGAAAAGCTGTGCTACAACTGTGACAACGCTTGCACGCAGACACGCTCCACGCTGGCCCGCCAGCCGGGAGTACGGACAATCATGGAGAACTCGATGGCCCACCAAATACCTTTACTGATTAATGGCGAATTTATTGCCAGCCAGACTGACCAGTGGATTGCGGTAACCAACCCGGCGACTCAGGACATTCTGTGTGAAGCCCCGGCGGCCACCGCCGAGGAAATGGAGCAGGCCATTGCGGCGGGTAAGGCGGCATTCCAGACCTGGAAAGAAGTGCCGGTGTCCGAGCGCGCCCGCTTGATGTTGCGCTACCAGGCGTTGTTGAAAGAACACCACGACGAGATTGCCGAGATCCTTAGCCAGGAAACCGGCAAAACCTTCGAGGACGCCAAAGGGGATGTGTGGCGAGGCATCGAAGTGGCTGAACAGGCCGCTAATATTGCCTCGTTGATGATGGGCGAAACCGTGGAGAACGTGGCGCGCAGCATCGACACCCATTCTTGGACCCAGCCGTTGGGTGTGTGTGCCGGGATTACCCCGTTCAACTTCCCGGCGATGATCCCCCTGTGGATGTTCCCGCTGGCCATCGCCGCCGGTAACACCTTTGTGCTCAAGCCCTCTGAGCAGGACCCCATGACCCCGACCCGTCTGGCAGAACTGTTTCAGGAAGCTGGCGCGGCGCCGGGTCTGTTGCAGGTAGTGCACGGCGGCAAGGAGCAGGTGGATACCTTGCTGTCGCACCCGGACATCAAGGCTGTCTCGTTTGTGGGCTCGGTGCCGGTAGGGCAGCACGTGTACCGCACCGCCACCGACAACATGAAGCGCGCGCAGTGTTTTGCTGGTGCCAAGAACCACATGGTGATCATGCCTGATGCCAACAAGGATCAGGTGGTAAGCAGTCTCGTGGGTTCTTCATGCGGTGCAGCAGGACAACGTTGCATGGCCATTAGCGTGGCGGTGTTCGTGGGCGACTCCAAAGCCTGGATCGATGAGTTGGCGGGCCAGTTTAGGCAAATTCGCCCCGGTGCCTGGAACGACCCGGATGCGGCGTATGGCCCGCAGATTAGCCCGGCAGCAAAACAGCGGGTATTAAAAATGATCGAGCAGGGCAAGAAAGAAGGCGCCACCTGTTTGCTGGATGGCTCGGATTGCACCGTGGACGGCTTGCCGGACGGAAACTGGGTGGGGCCAACGCTGTTCACCGATGTGACCGCCGATATGGCGATCTACCAGGAAGAAATTTTTGGGCCGGTGTTGTGCTGCGTCTGTGTGGATTCCCTGGATGAAGCCCTGGAGCTGGTCAATAACAGCCCCTACGGCAACGGCACTTCGATCTTTACCGCCAACGGTGCCGCCGCGCGTAAATACCAACACGAAGTGGAAGTGGGGCAGGTGGGTATCAATGTGCCGATCCCGGTGCCGCTGCCGTTCTTCAGCTTCACCGGTTGGAAAGGTTCCTTCTATGGCGATCAACATGCTTACGGTAAGCAAGGCGTGCGTTTCTATACAGAAACCAAGACCGTCACCAGCCGCTGGTTCGATTCTGATATTCCTGCGGCGGCAGGGCCGAATATGAGCATTAATTTGAAATAAACTGGCTACACTTTGTGTGAGCTTGCCTGCAAGCGAATGGGGCTTGAATGAGAATTTCCCGCTTGCAGGCAAGCTCCCATATAAGGGTGCGAAACAAGAATAGTTACAGCGAGAAAAATTGTGGATTTTTCTTTCACTGAAGAGCAGTTGGCTTTCCGCGAAACGGCACGACAGTTTTCTGAAAAAGAATTGGCGCCGTTTGCTGCGGAATGGGATGCCAAAAGTGTTTTCCCCAAGGAGGCTATTCGCAAGGCTGGCGAACTGGGTTTCTGCTCTCTGTATTGCGAAGAGGAACACGGGGGAATGGGGCTGTCCCGTCTCGATGCCGCGCTGGTATTCGAGCAGCTATCGCAAGGCTGCACGTCCACCACGGCTTTTATCACCATTCATAACATGGCCACCTGGATGCTTACCCGTTTCGGCAACGAAGCGACGCGAGTGCGCTGGGCTGATGCGTTAATGAGTGGTGAAAAACTGGCGTCTTATTGCCTCACGGAACCCAATGCCGGTTCCGATGCGGCTGCCCTGGCCACCACCGCAAAGCAGGACGGTGAGGACTATGTGCTGAACGGCGCCAAGGCGTTTATTTCTGGCGCTGGGGATACCGACGTGCTGGTGCTGATGGCGCGTACCGGTGGCCCCGGTGCCGGCGGCGTTTCCTGCTTTGCGGTGCCAGCGGATGCTCCCGGCGTTAGCTATGGCCGCAACGAAGCGAAGATGGGCTGGAAAAGTCAGCCCACCCGCGCGGTGATTCTGGACGATGTGCGGATTCCCGCGGAGTGCCTGATCGGCGAAGAAGGGCAGGGCTTCAAGATCGCCATGGGTGGCCTGGATGGGGGTCGCATCAATATTGCCAGCTGTTCGCTGGGGGCGGCCCAGGCGGCCCTGAAAAACGCGCAGCAATACGTGCAGGAGCGCAAACAGTTTGGCCAGGCGATTGGCGATTTCCAAACCGTGCAATTTACTCTTGCCGATATGGCCACGGAGCTGG
Source organism: Alcanivorax sp. (assembly GCF_040118815.1). Lineage (GTDB taxonomy): Bacteria > Pseudomonadota > Gammaproteobacteria > Pseudomonadales > Alcanivoracaceae > Alcanivorax. Next base: position 147,319 of record NZ_JBEDTC010000022.1, on the reverse strand, counting down.
TGGCGGCACAGCAAATGGTACGCCTGGCGGCCTGGAAATTGGATCAGAATCACAGCGATAAAAGCATGCTGTGTGCCATGGCCAAACGCATGGCAACTGACCTGTGTTTCAACGTCTGTAACCAGGCACTGCAACTGCACGGTGGCTATGGGTATATCAGTGAGTACCCGCTGGAACGGTATGTACGCGATGCACGAGTGCATCAGATTCTGGAAGGCACCAACGAAATCATGCGCGTGATCATCGCGCGCAATGTGCTCAAGGATTTGTCGTTTCTATAAGAGACGCAACAGCAACACGCATCACGCTTGCATGCAGAATGCCTGAAGCGTGATGCGATAATTAAAAGGAGTGCGCTATGAAAATTGGATTCTTCGGTGTCGGTCATATGGGTGGGCCCATGGCTATCAATTTGGTCAAAGCGGGCCACGAGGTGGTGGCCTTTGATTTGATGCCCGCTCTTCTGGACACCGTCGTTCAGGAAGGCGCTAAAGCGGCGAACAGTGCGGCCGACGCAGTCGCCGGCGTTGAGGTGGTTGTCAGCATGTTGCCGTCAGCAGGTGCGGTTCGTGGTTTGTACTTGGGCGAGGAAGGCGTGCTATCGCACATTGATAAAAGCGCTTTGATTATCGACTGCTCAACCATTGATGCTGATACCGCCTGTGATGTGGCGAGCATTGCCAAAGAGCAGGGCAGAGTAATGATCGATGCGCCGGTATCCGGTGGCGTCGGTGGTGCCAAGGCCGGCACGCTTACGTTTATTTGTGGCGGCCAGGAAGAGGCTATTGACCGGGCCCGCCCGGTGCTGGAATGCATGGGCGCCCAGGTGTTTCGTGCCGGTGATAACGGTGCCGGGCAGCTGGCAAAAATCTGCAACAACATGCTCCTGGCTATCCACATGATTGGCACCGCCGAAGCGTTGCAGATGGGCGCTGACCATGGTCTCGACCCGGCAGTGCTGTCCGACATCATGAAAGCCAGCTCCGGCGATAATTGGTCACTGGATAAGTACAACCCCTGGCCCGGTGTTATGGATAATGTGCCGGCCTCCAAAGAGTACGAGGGCGGCTTTGCGGTCAAGTTGATGAACAAGGATCTGGGCCTGGCGTTACAAGCAGGCCTTAGCACTCAGTCCGCCACGCCCATGGGGAACCTGGCGAAATCCCTGTACGCCGCCCATGGTAATCATGGCTATTCGGATAAGGACTTTTCCAGCATTCAGGCATTCTTTCGGCACGCTGACGATTAATTTTTATCGACAGGTCGATGTCGGCTTACGCCTGCGGCTAAGTCGACCTACGATAATGTTGGGCGGAAAAGGATTTTGTAGGTCAGGTTAGCCGTAGGCGTAACCCGGCGCATTGAACATTGCGGCAGGTCTTGAATCGTGCAGAGGCCATCGCACCCGTGATTATGCGAAAGCACGGGGCAAGACCTGCCTCCGGGGTCTGCTGCACGGTTAGCTTCAGGCTTGCCGCGATATCCTGATAGTCGAGTATGCCCATGAGATATAAAAACATTATAATCACGGGCTAATCTTTATCGGCTCTAATGTTAACTCCCTGCCTCAGGCCTATGACTGTGAACACCCGCCATCAAAAGAAGAAAAGCCGGCCCGCCCCGGTTAGCAAAGGTCTGCATCCGCGAAACTTGCACAATCAGGGTTATGATTTTCCTGCTCTGGCAGCAAGCTACCCGGCGTTGGCCTCCCATGTGAAGCCGAACCCTTACGGCGATCTCTCCATTGATTTCTCAAACCCGCTGGCAGTCAGAACCCTCAACGCCGCCTTGCTAAACCGACACTACAACATTGCCAGCTGGGATATTCCGGACGGTGCACTTTGCCCTCCCATTCCGGGCAGGGCTGACTATATCCATTACATTGCGGACCTGGTTGGCTCTGAAAATCTCGACATCAAGCTGCTCGATATCGGAACGGGCGCAAACGGCATATACCCGCTATTGGCCTGCCGGATTTACGGTTGGCAGTGCGTCGGCAGTGACATAAACACCCAGTCGATTGCGAATGTGAAGGCGATTATTGCCAGCAATCCCGACCTCGAAGGCCGTTTTACCCTGCGAGCGCAAAACGACAAGAACCATATTTTTGAAGGCATCATCCAGCCGGGAGAGTGTTTCGATGTCAGCGTATGCAATCCGCCTTTCCATACTTCGCAGGATGAGGCACTGAAAAGTACCCAACGTAAAGTTACGAACCTGGCGCGCAATCGCGGCGAGGCAAAGACGAAAACAAAGGCGTCGAATCTTAATTTTGGTGGGCAGGGCGCTGAGCTTTGGTGCAAGGGCGGAGAGCTGTTGTTTCTCAAGAAAATGGTAAGAGAAAGTCAGGTGTATTCATCGCAATGCCGCTGGTTTACCAGCCTGGTTTCAAAATCCGACAATGTCCGGCCGTTAAAGAAATTGATGCTCAAGGTCGGTGCCGTTGATGTACGGGAAATAGAGATGAAGCAGGGGAACAAGGTTGCCAGAGTGTTGGCCTGGACATTTGTCGAATAGATGAGACGGAAATATGGGCAGTGGGGGGCAGGTATTGCCTTTTGTTAATTGGGGCAAGGGGCAAGACCTGACCCTCGTTACTCGCGAAGGGTCTTTACTGGTTCTGCTTGTTATATGCTGCTCACCTGATTAAAAAATCCACGCGACCAGCTTCCCCAATCCAAATGCCACAAAAACTATTACTAATAGGCCGATAAATATAGCTTTTACGTCTTTCTCGGAGCCTAGAAACTCTTCCGAAGATAGCCCACGAAAATCCTGTCCGGGAACCACCTCGCCAACGGACAAAATGGCCTTCACATAAGCGGCCACAACGGTGCCAGCTATCCAGTACAGCGGAACAGCGCCAACCCCCACAATGAATGCAGAAACGAAGATCAAAAAGGACAATATCCACTGCACCATTACTTACTCCATATAACGCCGCGCTCTGCGGCAAAAATGGGGCGCAGCGGAAATTTTGTTCGACAGCCGCGCTTTGTTAAATGCTTGATATCATGAACTTGAGATCAAACCCGTTAGACTTATGATTCGGCCAGTTTTCTACCTCCAACGCGACTGTTTTACCCTCCACTTCCTCAGCATATGAATTACAACTTGAAATAGCACTTTTCATCTCTTCGGATAAAGATCGGCCTAAGCTAGAGACACTCAAAACCTCCGCCATCGATTTTAACTTATCACATGCCTGACGAGTTCTGGCAGCGTCATTCACGTTAACTTTAAGCTTAAGAAGCTTCGCGATATCTTCAGAACCTTCAACATAATAAGCAATATTGTCAGGGATAACGCCATCACTAAATTCTTCCATTGGAGATGAAGCAAACCACTCTTCTTCGAATAGGTTATTGTAAAACCCAGTACTCAGCCCTTCACATGAAAGAAATTCCTTTGCCTGATAGGGGCTCCATCCTAAGTCAACTGGCACATCCATAGGATTTGATTCCGCTCTCCTTGCCTTGAACATGTGACGAAAAGACTCTACTAAATCATCGTGTGATTCAACGTTTATCCTCGCGACATGGTGTGCCCAACGGTCAAGTAAACTCATTCGAAAGTTAAACAAAATTAGCGCATATATTTTCGCCAAATTTCTATACAGCTTATTTTTAATGGATAATTGTAAACGAATAAAAACCTGTTCATACGTTGAATAAACCAACATAAAGAAGACAAATGGCAAATAGAAGAGCGTAAGCAATGGTGGAACAAAGAAGTCGTAAGCCGTCTTCTCGTTACCAAACTCACCAAAATTCGTGGCCAACATGTATAGCGTGTATACGATCAAGATAATGCCAAATATAGATAGGCAATACTCAAGTAGCGTTTTGACCTGATGATATTTTTTGTCCGTTTCAGCGATAGCTGTCATGGCACCGATCAACACCAATGCTGGCACCAACAGAATCTCAATCCAAACAGGGAAAGTATACACACCCACAACAAATTGAAGGATCGCCAATAATTTCAAATTATCTAGCACTGAATGCTTGAAGAAACTTTTATCTTTCTTAATCGATTCGATCTTAAAAAGTGACATAAAACCAACAGATGTGCACCAAAAAACGGTATTTTTTATCTGGTCAGTATTCCACAAGTCCATTTCATACAGGAAGTAAACAACAAACATCATATACGCGACCATTAGGCCGAGCACTAACATAATCTGCTTTACAAAGAACGCCGATAGTAAGTGTCTAAATGAACTTCTGACTTCAATCATATTGGGAGACAGAAGCACATAAGCTGAAATTGCTAGCAGCCAAAACCCTATTGCAATCTCTCGATTGTTAAAAATATCCACGCAACTCCTTCAGCATTTAACAGCGTATTAGTTAGAACGTTCCGCATAACTCTGTTCCTCATAACTTTGGAACCGTCTTCCCCTTACCAGAAGGAAAAGCCTGCCATAACAACAGGTTGGGATGCTATAGCCAATCTCCTACACGGAGTTATGAGGAGCGTTCTACATAACTCCTGGAGCCCGTATTCTCGTTCGATGAGGCAAGGTGATTGATTTAAAAGAAATGATCTCGAGCGAGATGCTCAAGCCGCGCCGTTTCCGCTGAAAACAAAAAACTCGTACAAGGTGGGCTGTATGTTGGTAAGCCGTCACTATCAGGCAGCTTGGGGTTTCTCCTGCATCCGGTTCGATCGCCGTAAGGTGCCCGGATTTTTGATGCGCAGGTGGGCGTTTTCAAGGCTTGCCGGTGCGTTCACGGTGGGGGCAGCCCGGCCAGCAACAGGGGCGGCGTTTGCCGGCGGTGAGATTTTCCTGGGCTCGGGTAATGCGGCCCCGTCGGGTGTCGGTTTTCTTGGCGTCTTCTATCCAGCAGATCCATTCGTTGCGCGCCAGTGGGGTGATGTCCTCCCATTGGGCGAGCATGTCTGGATCGGTTTGCAGGGTTTGCCGTAAGTCGTCGGGCAAGGCGTGGACGACGCCACCGCTGATGGTGCTGTTTTTCATGATGGCCTCCTCCCTGTTGCCGCCACGGTTACCCGGTTTGCTGGTTGGTGCTACGTCTGCATGTTTTCAGACGTTGGCATAATTCTGTAGATGATGCTCTGAAAAATCCCACAGTTTTTTTGCGACGGCGGTATTGCCCGCTTCTGCTGAAGGCCGTGCGGCCCGGCAATGGGAAAAATAGCCGCCCGCGATGCCTTCAGCATTGCCATGAGTGGCACACATAACGCTGGTGGCGGCGCCTTGATGCGGTGTTTTGGTAAGGGGGCTGACCAGTGTGAAGAGCGCCTGGGTCAGCCAGGATTCACGGCCGAATCCGGTGGTGACCAGCGCGCCGGGGTGTACGGCGCAGGCGGTGAGGCCCTGGCTGCCATAGCGCTGCTGGAGTTCCAGCGCCATCAGGGCATTGCACAACTTGGCCTGGCCATAGGCATTGAAGGCGGTTATGCGGTTTTGTTTTTTGGCCACAAGCAGGTTGTCGAAATTCAGCCGCAAGGGGTACCGGTGTGATTCGCTGGAGACCATCACAATACGAGGGGTTGGTGCCTTGAGGATCGTGTCGAGCAACCCTTTGGTCAGCATGAAATGGCCCAGGTGGCAGACGGCCACGGTTCGCTCGATTCCCTGATCGGTTAGCAGGTATTTGGTCGACATGGAGCCAGCATTGCAGATGAGTATGTCCAGATGAGGAATGTGCTCACGTTGGGCAATATCCCCCAGACAGGTTTGGATGCTGGCTGGATCAGCAAGGTCCAGAGAGACCAGCTCAACCTGGGCATCGGGGTGGTCGCGGCGAATGCGGGAAACGGCGTCTTCGCCAAGGGTTGGATTTCGGCAGGCCAGGATAACAAGCGCTCCGGCTGCAGCCAGAGAGCGGGCGGTTTCATAGCCAATGCCGCCATTGGCGCCGGTCACCATGGCGATTTTCCCTGAAAGGTCTTGCCCTTGTAGAACCTGATCGGCAGTGCTGTTGCGATTGAATGTTGATGAAAGCGTCATGGTTATCCTTTCCCGTATTCTGTTGGCCGGTGTGTGTGCAAGGCGTGTCTGGCTGCTTGTGTATCAGCGTTGATCAAGCCGGATAAACGGCTGTACCTGCTCCAGTTCAAACGCCAGCTCCAGCAAGGTGCGCTCCTCGCCGTGACGCCCATTGAGCTGGACGCCGATGGGCAGGCCGTTGTCGGCCTGGCCCAGCGGCAGGGACAGACCCGGGCTGCCGGAGGCGTTGTTGGCCGGGGTAAAGGTGGTGTAACGCAGCAGGCGTTCCAGCTGGGTGTCGAAGTCCACATCGGCGCCCAGATAGCCCAGTTCCGGCGTGGTGTGGGCGAGCACGGGGGTGAGCACCACGTCGTACTGGTTAAATACCTCTGCGTAACGGGCCTGGCTCTGGCGAAGCTGGCGCAGCATGCCGGGGGTTTTCAGGAAGCGTTGACGGTAATGGCGGGCCAGACCCTGTGAAAGCGGATCCAGCTGCTGACTATCGAACCCTTGAGGGAATAGGGCGCGGCCGAATTTGCTGACGAAGAAAGCCAGCATGGCCCAGTAAAGCAGGAAATCGTCCACAAACCGTTGGGGCAGGTCGATGCGGGCCACGTCCACATGATGTCCCAGATCAGACAGCTGTTTGGCGGTGGCTTCCACGGCCGCGCGGGTTTGTGGGCAGGTGGGGTCGCCGGTGATGGAGTCCAGCATCAGACCGATGCGTAGCCGTTGTTTGCCGGGGCCGGTGACGTGCCCAATAGCGGGTAACTTGCGGTTGCGGTAATACTTTTCGGCTTCGGCGAAGAAGTTGGCGGTGTCGCGCACGCTGCGCGTGAGCACGCCATCGCTAATGATGTTGACCGGCAAAGCTTTGGCGGCTTCCTGGGTGATCAGGCGCCCACGGGTACTTTTCAGGCCCACTAGGCCGCAGACCGCCGCAGGTATGCGAATGGAGCCACCGCCATCGTTACCATGGGCAATGGGCACGGCGCCGGCGGCGACCAGCGCTGCGCTGCCCCCGGAGGAGCCGCCGGCGGAATGGTTCAGGTGCCAGGGGTTGCGGGTGGCCGGGGCGTGAGCCAACTCGGTGGAGGCGGTGAAGCCGAAAGCGGGCAGGGTGGTCTTGCCCAGCAGATTAAAACCCTGGGCCAGATACTGCTTGGCCAGTACGCTGGTTTTCTTCATCGGCTTGGCGCCCACGGCGGCGCTGCCATGGCGGGTAGGTAGGCCCGCCAGGTCGATATTGTCCTTGATCAGGCTGGGAACGCCAGCGAAAAAGCCTTCAAAGTTCTTGTTGCTGGCCCGTTCTCTCGCTTCTGTATAAGTGTCCAGCACCAGTCCGTTAAGGGTGGGGTTGACCCGCTGCAAGCGGCCGATGGCGGCTTCGGTAGCGTCGGTGGTGCTGATGTCGCCGCGCTGCAGGCGCTCTGCCAGGGCGGTAGCATCATCGGTGCCCAGGGCGTCATCGGTGAAGGCGTGAAGCGTATGCTGTGTCATGGTGTCTCGCGGGCAGGTTGTTATTTTGCACGAATGTACCAATTTGGCGCGGGCACGACAGGGGCGGATCGGGCCAATCGGGCTGGGGGCGGAGGTGTTCAGGGGCGCGCTCGTTCCACGCGCTTGTGCTGGGCCAGCAGATGCCGGGCCAGGCCGGTGAGTTCGGCAATGCTGCCCACCACGGCATCCGGGCGGTGCGGGTGTTTGACGGTATGCGGGAAAATCTTGTCCAGCCAGGCCTGCTCCCACCCCGCGCCGTTATAGAAAATAGAGGTAACGCCGGCTTCTTTGGCGGCAATCACGTCGGTGGTGCTATCGCCCACGTACCAGCAGCTTTCGCTGGCTTGCTTGTCGAGAATGTCCATGGCCTTCAATAGCATCTGTGGTGACGGTTTGCGCTTTTCCACATCGCTGCCGCATACCACCACATCAAACAGGTCTTCCCAGCCGGTGTTGTCCACCAGTGCCAGTTCATGTTCCAGAAATTCCCGCTTGCGGTTGGAGATCAGCCCGACTTTTACGCCTAGCTCGCGCAGGTGCACCAGCTGCGGGCGAATGTCCGCTTCCAGCGGGTGGACTTCGGCCACATATTTTCGGTAAGCCTGGTCAAAGGCCTGGTGGGCACGCCCCTTGGCGTCCTGATCGCTGCCGAACAGTACTTCGAAAATATCGGTGCGGGAAATTTTCCGTTGAGAGACGATTTTCGGGTGCAGGCGGTGGTGATCTTTCACATAAATCAACAGCTTGGCGTCTTCGATGGTTTTGGAGTCGTCCGGGTCGAGTAGCCGGTCCCACAGGTCGAGATCCTGCAGCTGGGGGAGGATGTCATCTACCGCGTGGTACATGGCGTCATGGGTGTCCACCAAAGTGGCGTGCCAGTCGATAAGAATGACATCGGGGCGGGCATGGGGCAGTTGCAGAATGCTCATGATGACCTTGCCGGAGCGTTGTAGATGACTGTTATGCCTGTGTCATATTGTCGTGCTGCTATATATGGCCACATGGCCGTAAGTATCGGTAAGTGGTGCGGCTTTTTAAGAGTGTGCTGCCCGTATCACTATTTGAAAAGGTTTGAGTCTCACTATGATGACTATTTAAAAAAAATATGCTTCTATCGAGAACGAATGACTGATTAAACGTTGCCGTTTCGGGATGCGCAACACTCTGCCCGGGGACAGTGGCGGTTATTACAACAATGAACAGGGATGATGATCATGGGTACTCTCGCTTCCCGGCGCACCCTCGGTGCTGCGCTGCTCTTGGCTCCTATTTCTTGTCTGGCGGATTCCTCTTTCGAAATCTATGGCTTCGGGATGGTGGATTATGTGCAGGGTTTCGATCGGGTAACGCCCGAATGGGAAGACACTCTGAGGCCTGGCCGCATTCCTTATGATCAAGATACGGTAGGCAGTGATGGCCAAGCTGTCATTGGTGTCCGCCAGAGCCGTTTGGGTGTGAATGCCAGCACCATGGCTGGTGACAGTGAGCTGACAACCAAATTTGAATTTGACATGTTTGGCGTTGGCCCAGATGAAGGGCAAACGACGATTCGTTTGCGCCATGCCTATGGGGAATGGAAGTCTATCCTTGCTGGGCAAACCAATAGTGTGTTTATGGATGGAGATGTGTTCCCTAACGTGATCGATTATTGGGGGCCCTCTGGCATGGTTTTCCTGCGCAACCCGCAGATCCGTTGGACGCCGGTGAAGGGTGATGATTCCACTGTTGCTGTGGCAATCGAGAATCCGGGCAGCGGCGTGGATAGCGGTCTTGATCCGGGCACTGCCGGCGATGATGAATATCCGGACATTACCGCCCACTTCCGACAGGTCGGCGATTGGGGGCATTTTCAGGTGGCCGGTATTTTACGGCAGGTGGGTTACGACACTCCCGGTGGGCCGGACGGTAGCCCCGACGACAGTGAGTTGGGTTGGGGGGTGAACCTGACTTCCACCATCAACATGTTTGAAAAAGACCGCATCATTCTAGGCGTCGTCCACGGTAACGGCATTTCCAATTACATGAATGACGGTGGTGTGGATATGGCACCGGATGGTAATGCGGCCGACCCGGACTACAAGGTTGTACCTCTCACCGGTCTCATCGCTTATTACGACCATTACTGGAACGATACCTACAGCTCTTCCGTCGGTTATAGCTCTACGGAAATCGACAATATGGATTTCCAGACGGCGGATGCCTTCAACAAGGGTGAATATGCTTCCGTGAACTTACTGCACACCCCTAACGACAAGGTGTTAATGGGGATGGAGTATCTGTTTGGCAAGCGCACGGCTAACGACGGCACCACCGGCTACGACCGCCGCGTCCAGTTTAGCGTCAAATACAGCTTTTCCAGTGGCAACCTGCTTTAAGCGGAAGCCGGAATCTCTTAGAGGGAGCATGAGTAATGCAATATTCACGTAAGTTCTTCAGCCTGTTTTTTGCCGGCATGCTGGCCATGGCGAGCGCCAGCTGCTCGGCGGAATCCGAGGCGCCAGCGGCGTCGCCGGTGGATAGCAAGCTGACCGAAAAGAACATCAACGACGCCCTGAAAAAAGCCTACGACAAGTACAAAGGCTTGAAGGAAGGCGCCAACGCTAACTACATCCCGGCGCTGGACAAGGTCGACTCCAACATCTTTGGCATCGTGCTGGTGACCGTCGATGGCAAGGTCTACACCGTGGGCGACATCAAGTCCGAAGTGTCCATTCAGTCGATCTCCAAGGTTTTCACCATGGCCAAGGTGACTGAAGAAAAAGGTATTGGCGCGCTGCCCAAGAACGTGGGTGTGGACGCCACAGGCCAGGTGTTCAATTCCATCTATGCCATTGAGCAGAACCAGGGCCATGAAATGAACCCGTTGGTGAATGCCGGTGCGATCACCACCACCAGCATGGTGCAGGGCAAGAGCTACAACGAAATCTGGAACAAGATTCTCGGTTACTACAGCGGGTTTGCTGGCCGGGAACTTACCGTGCTGGAAGATATCTACAAGTCCGAAGCGGCGACCAACCAGCGTAACCAGGCGATCGCACACCTGATGTATGCCTACGGCCATATCGAAGGCGACCCGCTGCAGGCCACCGATATTTATACCCGTCAGTGTTCTGTGGGTGTGAACGCCAAGGACCTGGGCACCATGGCGGCAACGTTGGCCAACGCTGGCACTAACCCGGTTACGGGCAAGGCGCTGGTGAAGCCGGAAGACATGCCGGAAATCCTGGCGGTCATGGCCACAGCCGGGCTGTATGACGATGCGGGCAAGTGGTTGTACAAGACCGGCCTGCCTGCCAAGAGTGGTGTGGGTGGTGGTATCATCGCCGTTTCACCGGGCAAGTTCGGCATCGCGGCCATTTCACCGCCGTTGGATGAAGCTGGTAATAGCGTGCGTGCCCAGAAAGCCATTGCGGATATTTCTGCAGCCCTGGGCGGCAACCCCTACGAGGCAACCCCTTACGGTAAGTAATGAAAAAAGCAGTCTTGGGCCAGCGGATCCTCCCGCTGGCCAATCGGTCTGATCTCATGCGTGGCCAGACAGTAAAGGCAGCCTTGATGGCTGCCTCTTTTATGGCGGGCAGCTTGCCAGGAATGACACTGGCCGACCAGACCTTCGATACCGCAAAAATACCCCCGGAAATATGGCAGCCTCCATCTTTTGATGTGCAGCAATGGGACTGGATTCAGCTGGACACCGGCGAGTGGGTGAAAGGGCGAATCAAGGTTTTGCACGAAGAGTCCGTTGAGATAGACAGTGATCATTTCGACCTGATTTCGATTGACTGGGGTGACGTGGCCTATATTCGTACGGGCCGTGTCATGTCGGTACTGCTGGAGGGTGGTGAAGTGATACTGGGGCGCCTGACTACAGAGAGCGGCAAGCTAATGGTAGGGGGCGAGCCAGTGGAGTTTCCCCGGGTGGTTGGCATTGCCTCCGCTTCACCCCGGGAATTTGATTTGTGGTCTGCCGATATTTCTGTGGGCCTGAATTTCCGCAGCGGTAACGTGGAGCAGAAAGACCTGAATACCAAGGTTGCCTTGAAACGCCGTACGGTGAAGAACAATACCCGGATGAGCTATACAGGTAACTATTCTGAGTCCGAATCCGAAGAACTGGCCAATAACCACACGGCCAGCCTTACCCACGATTATCGCATCAGCCACAAGTGGTTTTTCCGACCGATTCAGGCGGAATACTACCGCGATCCGTTCCAGAACCGTGACGCAGAATGGACCGTGGGTTTGGGTGCTGGGTACCAGATTTTTGATACCCCGAAACTGGACTGGACGGTCTCGGTTGGCCCAGGTTATCAGCGTACCGAATACGTGGATGTGGCACCGGGAGAAGACCGAACCGTGTCCACGCCGGCATTACTGCTGGGTACCTATTACGACCAGGACATTACCGACAACATCGATTTCCAGATTGATTACCAAGTGACGCTGACGAAAGAAGAAGCAGGTCGTGCCAAGCATGACTTTTATATGGCGCTGGACGTGGACCTGACCAGCCGCCTGGATCTGAGACTGGCGGGAACTTGGAAGCGGATTGAAAGCCCGCAACCGGACAGCAGCGGCATTACCCCGGAAAAAGACGACTTTACTGCCACCCTGGGGTTAGCCCTGGAAATATAAGAGATGTTGAGCAAGCGATGCTTGCATCACGAATGACGACGGTGGGTTACAAGCGCCTTCGCGATGCAGGCAACGTTTCTCGCAGTGCCTCGAGCTTTTTTCAGAGGCTTCCTAGCGGCATCGCCGTGAATTGCTGGCGATGCATCATGCAGACAAACCGCGCCGCCAGGTTTTCCTCAGGCATGGGGCCATCTGGGCAAAATTCTGAGGGAAAGACTCTCCGTTCAGAGCATTCCCTCTAATCCGCGAAGAACTGAATTAAAGCTGGCCCAGCACGGTGTCGGCGCTGCTCTTGTCCACGCCTTTGGCGTCTACACCGATATATTCCACCACACCATCGTTAGCGATCAGGGCGAAGCGTTTGCTGCGAATACCCATGCCGCCGCCGGTAGCGTCCAGTTCCAGACCTAGTGCCTTGGCAAATTCCGCATTGCCGTCTGCCAGCATGGTCAGGCGCTCAGCGTTCTGGTCTTTTTGCCAGGCATCCAGTACGAAAGCGTCATTCACTGCCATGCAGGCAATGGCATCGACTTTTTCCAGCAGGGCATCCGCATTCACCACAAAGCCGGGCATATGGGTGTTGGAACAACCGGGAGTAAAGGCACCGGGAACGGCAAACAGCACCACTTTGCGGCCTTTGAAAAATTCGCCGGTGTTGAGATCTTCCGGACCATCGGCACCGTTGGTTTTCAGGGTAATGTCGGGAAGGGTGTCGCCAACTGCAATGCTCATGATTCGCGTCCTTGGCTTGAGAATGGATAATCACTGTAACAAAGACGCAGAGACAAAAAAGGGTGATTGCGCAATTTAGGGGGAGGCGATTGTTGTTTTACAGGCAAGACGGGCACCAGGGGCCTGCGCACTGGTATTGAGAGGAGTAAGGGTTCAGGGTAAGTGTTCGGCGAACCAGACAAAAAGGAGGCGGCCATGGGAAAAACTATTGTCATTACCGGGGCCAACCGTGGAATCGGCCTTGCCATGGTGCAGCAGTGGTGCACCAGCGGGGATACGGTCTTTGCGGCTTGCCGGCAGCCCTCACAGGCATTGCTGGACAGTGGCGCCAAGGTTATCGACGGGGTGGATGTGGGCACACCGGATGGGGTGATGAACCTGAAGAGTGCGCTGGGTAATACCCCTGTGGATGTGCTCTATAACAATGCCGGCATCATGTGCAGTGAAACCGTGGATGCCATGGATTTCGAGCAGATTCGAGAGCAGTTCGAGACCAACACGCTGGGGCCGCTGCGCGTGACAATGGCCTTACTGGAGAATCTGCACGAAGGCAGCAAGGTGGGCTTGATGACATCACGGATGGGGTCCATTGCCGATAACACATCGGGAGCAAAATATGGGTACCGGATCAGCAAAGCGGGGCTTAATGCGGCGGGTAAGTCGTTGGCGGTAGATCTGCATGGCCGCGGTATTGCTGTGGCCATTCTTCACCCGGGCTGGGTGCAGACCGACATGACTGGACAGAGCGGCAACCTGACGGTGGATGAGGCCGCGTCAAACCTGATCGCGCGGATGGATGCCCTGACCCTGGAAAACAGCGGCACCTTCTGGCATTCCGATGGCAGTGCGTTGCCCTGGTGAGGGGCGGCGTTTCCCACAGAACATCAAGACGTTGGGTTTTTTAGACATTTCCTGGTTCGCGATGAATCAAAAATACGATAAGGCAAGCCATGACGCACGAAGTCCGTTTTCAGCATCCTCGCTATACTATTCGCCGCAAATTTTTCCGTTTCTTCGGCGATGCGTTTCATCTTTATACCGATGAAGGTGAACTGGCGCTTTATTCCAATATGAAACGCTTTCGTCTGCGCGAGGATATTCGGTTGTACGCGGACGATAGCCAGGAGCAAGAGCTGCTGCGTATCTCAACCCGTAGTATCTTTGATTTTGCCGGTGCCTACGATGTGCATGACTCGCAAACCGGTGAGCATGTGGGGACGCTGCGCCGTGCTGGGTTCAAGTCTTCTTTCTTGCGCGACCACTGGACGTTGCTTGATAACAAAGGCACGGAGATTGGCTCGCTGGAAGAAGACTCCATGCTCAAGGCGCTGGTGCGTCGCTATATTGAGTCGCTGGCTTTTTTCTTTCCTCAGCACTACCACGCGACCATGGACGACAACCCCGTTGCGGAGTACCGCCAGCGATTCAATCCCTTCATTCTGAAACTGGATGTGGATTTTAGTGCTGACCGGGAGGGTCGATTCGACAAGCGATTGGGTATTGCGGCTGGCGTGTTGCTGTCTGCCATCGAAGGGCGTCAGGAGTAACTAAAAGGTCTTGGCTGGGTGTTAAAATTGTTGAATAAATATTCAAGAGCAGTCCAGAAGCTTCGCGATGCAAGTGTCGCTTCCGACTGAAGATGAAGACAATTCTGGCGGCCACCTTAAGTGGAGTTGCTCTCGGGCAGCAGTGTGCTGTCCGGGAGGAATTGCTGGCGTTGGTTAGGTTAGCGGCGGCGACGAAGCCCGCCGCCAATCAGCAAGATCAGGAACGGCAGCAGTGCGCCGATACCGAAGGCGCCGCCGCCCCCACCACTGCCGCCGCTGTAGGACGGGCGATTGCTGTTATACATGGGTTGGCTATTGTCCACACGGTTGCTGGTGGGTGCGCTAGCCTGGCGTTGGGCTTTTGCCAGTTTTTCAATCTCGCGACGTTTGGCATTACGACGATCAATGCCGTATTGCTCGAACACTTCATCGCGTAACACCACCATGGAGGTGTAGTTGGTGACTAGGCCGTACTCTATGCCCAGGTCGGTAATGCCCTGCTGTAAGTCTTTCTCTTCACCGAAATAGTTTATCTCCTGCTGCATGTCCTGAATGGTGGCGTAGGCCCATAGCCGTTCCAGCTCCGGGTTATCGCCGCCTTGAGCGGGAAATTCAAACCGGGTCTTGTAGGTTTTTTTCTGGCCAGCCACCTCTGCACGCAGGGTGACATCGGCGGCGCCATCGCCCCAGTAATGACCTAACAAAATAATCTGACGGCCGTGGTAAATGCTACCAATCTGTTGTGGCTGCAGGTCGGCGGTACGCACTCCGTCGATGTCGATCTCCACATCATTCATTGCCTGGTGTGTCAGCTTGGCAGTGGCATTGAGAATCTGTCCGGCGATGTCATCGCTATTGGAGACGCTAATGGCAAAGCCGTTGCTGGCATCCGTCATGGCGGTGAGCATGGGCCGGTTAGCGCTGTTGCCCATTACAAAAGTGAACAGGCGAACGTCGTGGCTTTCCAGCAGCTCGATAAAGTCTTTTTGCTGTGTTTTGCCGACGTTGGCGACGCCATCAGTGACCAGCACGATGCCAGTGGGGCGGTCGGCGTCTAGCGGGTTCAGGGCCAGGCTAAGGCCGCCGAACAGGTTGGTGCCGCCACGGGACTGTAGCTGCATGACTTTCTGTGTGTACTGACGAATGTTGTTGGGCGTGGCATCCACAAAACCGCCGGTGAGTTCCTCGGCCCGGTCATCGAACAGCACAATGCGGAAGCGGTCGCCGCCGCGCAGTTTGCCCAGTGCCTGGCTGACGCCATCGCCCAGGGTGGCCAGTTTGGCGCTCATGGAGCCGGAAATATCCAGTACGAACACCCAGTCGCTGCCGGTGGTGATCGCTGGAAGGTCATCACCGGGAGTGATGCTGAGCATAAAGGTGCCGCGGTCCTCGCCCGGTTCCTTGTAGGCCACCAGGTCCACGCTGCCGGGCAGGTCCTGCTGGTGGCGCCAGTAAACGACGATGTCCTGATTCAGGGTAAAGGCTCTGGCCGGCTGACCGTTATTGGTGGGTGGTGCGACATTGGCACTTTCGCTTTTTTTGTCCTCGCTGCTGTGCGTGATTTCAGCGATTTCATCGTTTGTATTCACGGCGGTCGCGCTGCGGCGATTGTCCAGCGTTACCTGCCATTGCTGCGGATCTTGTTGGGTAATCTGTGCCTGGGGGTGTTTGGGCAGCCGTAGGGCGTCCACCGGGTAGCCGCTGCGCAGATTCAGGGTAAAGGTGAAGTGCTCTTCTACACTTTCATTGGCCGTCCAGAAATTAAGTTTCTGTTCGTCCACGCCGCCTTCTTCCAGCGGGTAAACATAACGGCCGATGCCGGTATCCACGGAAGCGGGCTGCATGTAGACCAGTCGTACCCGGGTATCCTGGCCGGCGCGCACCGGATTCACTTTTACATCGAAGGCCTTGAAATTGTCTTTCTCGGTGAGCCCGACGTCACGGCCAGCCGCTTTTTCCTGCTCGTACACTTGGCGAGCCTGTTCTTTTTCCAGCACTTCGCCGATCACCGGTTTGCCGTCGATCCAGACGGTGAACTCGGCCACGGTGCCTTTTTCGGGAACCGGAAAGCGATAGTAAGCTTCCAGATCCTGATCATTAGGGTTGTGAAACACCTGCTCTACTTCGGTGATGGCATAGCCGTCTTCCACATCCACGGTGACATGCTGCTCGCGAATCTGTAGCGGTGGCAAGTTGCTGTCGGCGGGCGCCATGAGGCCTGCGGCAACACTGTGTTGAGTGGCTGTCAGGGCACTGAGTGTCAGCGCCAGCGTGGCGAGAAGACGGTGGAAACGATTCCTGAAACCCATGAGGATTCTCCTTGTTATCGGTCATGGGTTACGTTGTACGCGTTGGCGTTTATTTTGTTAAACAGTGTTCATTAACAAGACATGTCGCAAGGTGTTCAATAGAACATGAATCTGGGATTACCCGTTATGGGTCAGTTGCTTACGCGTGGCATCGATCAGCGCAGCAAAATCCGGGCGAGCGATCACAGCCAGCACCAAAGTGTAGACGCCGTTGAGCAGTGCGAGCAGGGGGTCTGCCTGCATCAGGCTGAGGGCGATAACCACCATGGAAACGGCATCCAGAATGCCCAGCAGCAGGAACATACTGGCCTGCACCTTGAGTACCGCATGGTCCCCAGAGGGGTCGGCGGGGGTGGAAGTCTGGATCGGGCGGCGGGCAATGGCTGTGGGTGACAGCAGTGCATTGCGGAGCGGCCGGGCCACCACCAGCATCAAGCCCATGGCGCCCATCGCCCCCATCCGCAGGGTGTCTTGCGGCAGTAGATCAAGTGACGCGGTGTAGTTGCCAAACCAGACCAGCCCGGCGATGGCGATGCCTATCAGCATGGGGGCGGAGAGCACCAGAAACCAGAACATGTTGAGGCGTTGAGTGGCTGAGGTAGAGGCGGACATAAACAGCTTCCTGTGGATAGTGGCTGAGGGTGTACAACGCCGAACGCCTAGAGCCTGGCCTTATTCGTTTGTAGCGTTGTGGCTTGAAACGTCTTGTCTCTCAGTCTCTAAAATTATTGAACTGTAGCGGGGTTTCGATTTTCGATGCGCGCAGCAGGGTCATCACGGCTTGCAAGTCATCGCGTTTCTTTCCGTTAACGCGAACCTGGTCGCCCTGAATGGAGGCCTGTACCTTGATTTTACTTTCCTTGATTTCCTTGACGATCTGCTTGGCCACGGGCTGGTCGATGCCTTGACGGAAGGTCAGTGTCAGGGAAAATGTCTTGCCGCTGTGTTCCGGCTCGTCGGGTTTGTCGGCGCCGGCAGCGCTAATGTTCTGTTTCAGGCAGGCTTTGCCGAACAGCTCCTCCAGCTGGCGCACCTGAAAGTCGGATGCGGTTTTCAGGGTGACGGCCAGGCCATTCTGCTCGATGCTGGCCTCCACACCCCGGAAATCAAATCGGGTGGACAGCTCGCGGTTGGCGTTGTCCACCGCGTGGCGAAGGGCGACTTCATCAATTTCGGAAACAATATCGAAAGACGGCATAAGGGGTCCTGTCGGCAGTAATGGGCGTGTCTGAATAGGGCAATTATACAGAGGCAAACCGGTGGCGGGGCAAGTCGGGGTGGTCGTCGTCAATGCGGTATCGGGGGGCTATCCGATATACTGCGAGATTGTGCTGCGCTGCGGCAGCGCCGCGCAGGGCGGGAATACGACACAACGTTGAGGTTAGGGTATGCAGAACCAGTCCACAGGCGGGCCATCCCGTGTGCCATTGGGGCAGCGAATCGGGCAGGTATTGCTGCGGCTTACCGGCTGGACGGCGGGCCCTTTCCCGGATATCGACCGGGCTGTGATTGCCGGCGGGCCGCATACCTCCAACTGGGACGGTGTACTGGCACTGGTGAGCCGTTCCGCGTTGCAGCAAGACGTGAACGTGATGATCAAAAGCAGCCTGTTCAAGGGGCCACTGGGCGTGCTGTTGCGTAAACTGGGTGCCATGCCGATTGAGCGAGGCAAGGCCGGGGGCATGGTTGAGCAAACCGTAGCGGCATTTGCAGCCCGTGAAACCTTGTTGATCGCGGTGACCCCGGAAGGCACCCGCAGTAATGCGGGCCAGTGGAAGCTGGGCTTCTATCATATTGCCCGTCAGGCCAATGTGCCGATTATTCTGGCATTGGCGGACTATAAGAAAAAAACCTTCTCATTTCCTGTGGTGATCTATCCCGGCGACGACATGGAGGCAGATCTTCAGCAAATCTACTCGCACTTTGCGGGAGCGACGCCGCGCCATGCGGACAAGCTCTCTGCACCGGTTTACGCGGCAAAAGCGGCGAACGGGATCGGATCCTGAATAAAGGTTCATCGTGGATTAGCGCGACAAAGAAAAGATTAGGTTTGTGGTGGGAGTGATCGTTCGATCACGATGCTCTATCGCGCGTTAGTGAAGCTATTCGCGGTGGAACCACCGCTCCTACAATGAGGCCTTGGGAAGAAACTTCGCTTGGCGGTAAACGGGAAGGTAAGCGAAGGGCCAAGTAAGAAACGGCAGGCCATGCAGAGGGAGGCCTGCCGGATTTTTTTAGAATGCCAGAACCATATCGGTGGTAATGGCCCAGCCATTGCCGCCCACCTGGAACGGGACACTGCTGTAACCCACCGGGGAATCCTGCAGGTAAAGCCCCTGAACGCTAAAACGGAACTCCTTACGCTTGAAGGGGAACCAGTTCGCGCCAACGCTGATGTCATGTGGTGTGCCGTACTCACCCTGAATTTCCGAGTAAGCCACATAGGGTTGCAACACCTTGGGAATTGCCATCATGGATGCCTGGATCTGATAACCCTTGTCATCGAGTTCATCAACAGGGAGTGGGCCGGTAGCGTCAAACTTGTCCACCCAGCGATGGTAGAACTCGGCCTCCAGGTACCAGCCGCGGTATTTTATCCCCGCATTGGCGGCGGCCATCTGGTAGGTGGCCTGGTTGATCTGGGTGCCATTGTTGAAAGGGTCGGCACTGAATATCAGCGTTCCGTCAGATAGGTGAATCTGGGAATTTTCAAACGTATTCACCCCTGGCTGTGACTGGGCATCTTCACGGCTGTGAGTGAAGTGAATGCCGAAGCGGGTGGCAATTTCTTCATGGAAGGCATAATCACCAAACTCTTCTCCGGGGCCAAACTCTCCGGTCGTTGGCATCCACCACAGGGCGCCGGAGAACGTATTAAGGCCATCATCAAGCTGGGCGCCGTCCACGCCGAGCTGGCTCAGATTGTTACCTAGCATTGCACGGTACTGCACGCCCTCGGCAATTTCCCCTTCTGCCCATATCCCGGTGGTATACGACCCACGGAAGAACTCATCAGCAATGGTGCGGTGATCGTTCTTCAGCCAGTTGGGAAAGGTGCCATTGGTGGAGCGGGTGGAAGGCAGCGCGCCGATGCCGCCGTACAGCTTGAAGGACTTATTGAAGTGGTAACTCAGGTTACCCGCCACCACCACCTGGGCAGGGTCGCCCTGGCTGGTGTTGGAGGTCCATGTATAGAACAGGTAATGCAGCTTGGGATCAAAGATCCAGCCTTTGAATGAAAGGTTTACCTTCTGAAACTGGAGATCATTGCGGGGATCGATCTCGGAACTGCGGCCGAATGAATCCGTATAGGTGCGGTCAAAATCTTTCTGGTTCAGATAGCGGGTATAACTGAAAACGCTGAAATTGACTTCGCCCATGTCTGAGCTGAACAGGTTGAACCCTTTGCCCGGGCGGTAGCCCTTGCTGACCCCGGCTTGCGGCTGGCCCGTCGCCGGTGGTGCATCGTCACCGTATAACTGGGTTTCCAAGTGGTGGATGCGCTGGTCGAATTGCTGACTCTGCTGTTGCAGATCCTGGCGGAGGCTTTTCAGTTCCTGCAGTTGTTGTTCCACATCCTGGGATGGCGCCGACGGTGTACTGTCTTCGGCCTGACCGATTGCCGGTGTCAGCATGGCTGCGCAAAGCGCAACCATGCTGGTGCTGGTTCCTTTCATTCCGATCCCCTTTGCAAGCCTGGGTAATTATTGGGTTTGGGTCTTGTCATCCGATGGGCATACCTGGGGGGCGTTGTAATCCAGGTCCATCAAGCGGAAATAGTTGGCGCCAAGCGCAATGTTATGGAAAGCGTCGTCGTCCAGTGCTTTCAGGGCGCGGCTGGTCACGTCCAGTTCCTTGCCATACTGGTCGTCGGCCTTGGAGGCAGCGGCGACAAAGTCGGTGCCGGGCAGGATGCGAGTGGAATATTCGTTAAAGAAGGGGATGTAGATGTCGCCCCACTGGTGGTATTCGTTGTAGAGCACGTCCCAGGAGATATCCAGCATCAGGTTGGGATACTTGTCGAGCAGGCTTTTCAGAATGGTGACATGCTGGACGGGGTTCATCTTGCCCAGTTCTTTTGACAGCCCCATGTGCGCCCACACGACCTTGTTGTCCGGGTAGGTTGCCAGAATATGTTTCATCAATGGCAGGTGCTCGGTGGGGTTGGCGTCGTTCCCGAGATCGGAATGGAAGGTTACCGGAATGTCGCGCTCTTCCAGGACTTCCATGAACGGAGCCCACTGGTCGATGCTCTGCATGGTGGCCGGTTCGTGATTATTCTTCAGGAGTGCTTGTTTCACCACATTAAGCTCGCCGCTCCAGCTGAACATGCCCGGGTACTCCTGGTCATACAGTTCGATCAACTCCACCACGTTTTCCGGGTGTGCCAGATCCATGAAGGTCATGGACAGGGTGATGTGCAGATTGTCGTTGGGGTAGGCCACGGTCTCCATGCCGTTGACGAAATCGTTCTTGATACTGGGTACGGCGGTGACGCCGGGGCAGTCCAGGTAATAGTCACAGCCGGAATCCAGCTCAAGAATCTGACCGATACCGAAATAGTTCACGAACCTCACGCCCTGGCCTTCCAGCATGGCGTGCAGTTTTTCCGGTGGAATTGCCGGCCCGCCAAAGGGACGGGGGTGGAAATGGGCGTCGACCAGAGGAGTGTAAGGTTCCGCCTCGCGGTCGTAGCAGATCTGCTGCTCGCTGGGCTGTTTGAGTGATTCCAGCGTGCGCTCATTGGCAGAGCGGGTATCTGTGGCGGTGGTGGCGCAGCCAGCAATCAGTGCGGCGAGCGGAAGGGCGAGAAGAGATCGGCTGAAACGCACTAACGAAGCGGCAGGCATCAGCGTGCCGGGAACATCCTTATTCATATTGCACTCCCCTGTCTTTATTGTAGGGCCTTGTGTTGCGTATGGTTCAGCGCAAGGCCAAGCCTCTTCGATACTAGGAGAAAATGTGTGCAGGTGCCACCGTGAAGTCGTCGCTGTGGTGGATGTGTGACGGAGTGGGCGCCGGCCTCTTTTCCTTGCCGGCGTAAAAAGAAAAGAATGCGTTGTCTCCAAGCGGGAGCAAGGGCTGACGCATCCCTCACCCCCGCCCGCGACTTATCTTTTCATGCGTCTTTTCAGGTTTTCGCGAAGGGCCTGCACAATCGCATAAAACGCCGGGATCATCGGTGTGCCGATCAGCAGGGCGGCGAGCATGCCCCACATGACCGTATGGCCCAGAGACAGTTGGCTGAACATGCCGGCGCCGCTGGCAAAGGCCAGCGGCAGAATGCCGAGCACAAAGGACAGGGCTGTCATACACACTGCGCGGAAACGCAGTCGTCCTGCTTCCGCAGCCGCTTCAATGATTGAGAGCCCACCTTCTTCGCGTCGCTCCCGAGCGAACTCGACGATCAGAATGGCATTTTTGGCAGCCAGGCCGATCAATAGCACCAGCCCCACCTGGGCAAATAAATCCAGGGCGCCCAGTTGTGGAATACCGATTTGCCCAACCAACAGCAGGCCGCCGATGGCGCCGGCCACGGCAATGGGCACCACCAGAATAATGGCGGACGGTATCGACCAGCTCTCGTATTGCGCCACCAGGAATAAATAGATGAAGACCATGGCCAGGGCGAAGGCAATGCCGATTTGGCCCCCGGCCTGTTTCTCCTGGTAGCTCTGCCCTGTCCAGTCCACCTGATAGCCATCGGGCAGGGTCTTGGCGGCAATACCTTCCAGTTCAGCAATGGCGTCACCGCTGGACACGCCACTGGCCGGGCTGGCGCGCAGAATGGCGGAGCGGTAGAGGTTGAAGCGGGTGCTGATATCGGCGCCAAGCACTGGCTCCACGTTAATTAGTGTGGATAGCGGCACCATGTTGCCGTTGTTGCTGCGGGCGTAGAGCCGTTGCAGGTCTTTCAGGTCGGAGCGGTATTCCGGGGCGGCCTGCATCATTACCCGAAAGGTGCGGCCGAACAGGGAAAAATCGTTGATATAGCTGGAGCCCAGCTGGCTTTGCAGGGTGGAGAAGATGTTGGTCAGCGGTACCTGCAACGACTTGGCCTTGTCGCGGTCGATATCGATTTTGTACATGGGCACATTGGCCCGGAAGCTGGAGTAGGCGTTGTCCACTAGCGGCGATTCATTGGCGGCGGCGGCCAGGGTTTGCATGACGCCGGCCAGTTCCGCATGGCTACGCCCGAGGGTGTCTTCCAGCACCATTTCCAGCCCGCCCACGGCGCCCATGCCGGGGACTGACGGGGGAGGGAATGCTTGAATTTCCGCTTCAGGGATTTGCTGGTACGCGTTTTGGGTAATCCGCGCCGCCACGGCCAGGGAAATGTCCTTGAAGTCCGGGCGGTCGTCCCAGTGTTTGAGGACCACGAAGCCGGTGCCGCCATTGCTCTGCAAGCCGCCGCTGAGCATGGAGAAGCCGGTGATCATGGTGGCGGATTGCACCGCCGGGTCGGCTTCCAGCATGGCCTGCAGTTTCTCGATCACGGCTTCCGTGCGGTTGATGGAGGCCGCGTCCGGTAGCTGTACATTCACCAACAGCACGCCCTTGTCTTCCATGGGAACAAAACCGGAAGGAATGCTGCGGGCACCGACAAACAGCCCAACCATGATCACTGCATAAATCAGCAGGGTCAGGGTACGGCGGCCCAGCAAGCCGCCGACAATGCGGGAATAGCCGCGGGTGATGCGGTCGAAGCCGTTGTTAAAGTACTGGTACCAGCGCGGGGTTTTTGCTTGGCGGCGAAGCACCAGGCTGGCTACTGCCGGGCTCAGGCTTAGGGCGCATACGGAGGACAGCACCACGGCCACACAAATGGTCACTGCAAACTGGTTATACATGACCCCGGTGATCCCCGGCATCAGGGCCACCGGCACAAATACGGCCAGTAGCACCAGGGTGGTGGCGATAATGGGGCCGGTAACTTCCTCCATGGTGCGGGTGACCGCATCGCGGGTGCTGATGTCCGGGTCTTCCTGCAAATGTCGGTCGGTGTTTTCCACCACCAGGATCGCGTCGTCCACCACGATGCCGATGGCCAGAATCAAACCGAACAGGGTCACGGTATTGATGGTCATGCCGGCCACCAGCATCACCGCCAGGGTGCCGATCAGGGAGACAGGAATGACCACCGTGGGCACCAGGGTCGGGCGCCAGTCGCCGAGAAAAACAAAGGTAATCAGGATCACCAGTCCCACTGCCATCAGCAGGGAGCCGGTGACCTGGGAAATGGCCACTTCCACATAGCGGGTGGTGTCGTAGCCTACTTCATAGGCGAGGCCGTCGGGGAAGGTCTGGCTAAGCCGCTCCAACTCCTGCTTGACTGCATCACCGGTGGCCAGGGCGTTGGCACCGGTGGACAGGTAGGCGGCCATGACCGTGGTGGGGTGATTGTCGAAATCGGCGGCGGTGCTGTAGGAAAGCTGGCCCAGTTCCACGCGCGCCACGTCACCCAGGCGCACCATGCCGCCTTCGGGGTCGGCACGAAGAATGATATCTTCAAATTCGCTGGTACTGCTCAGGCGGCCTTCCAGTTGCAGGGCATACTCAGTGCTGAGGTTGCCATCGAATGGCGGGGCGCCGATCTTGCCCGCCGGGGCCTGAACGTTCTGTTCGCGTAGGGCCGCGCTGACGTCATCGGCGGTAATACCAAGGGCGGTCATGCGCGCCGGATCCATCCACAGGCGCATGGAATAGTCCGCTGCACTGAACACACTGACATCGGCCACCCCTTCGATGCGTTTGAGTGGGTTCTGCACATTGAGCAGGCTGTAGTTGGCGATGAATAGCTCATCCAGAGAGCCATCCGGGGAATACAGGTTAACGGTGAACAAAATATCCGGGGAGCGCTTGTCGATGGTCAGGCCCTGGGCACGCACCTCGGCGGGTAATGAGGGTTCGGCCAGTTTCACCCGATTTTGGACACGCACCAGCGCCATATCCGGGTCGTCGCCGACCCCGAAGGTAATGTTCAGGCTGTAGCTGCCGCTGTTGGACGAGCTGGATGACATGTATTCCATGCCTTCCACGCCGTTGACCACATCTTCAATGACTTGGCCAACGGCTTCTTCCATGATCGCCGCCGAGGCGCCGGGCCAGCTGGCGCTGATGGAAATTTGTGGGGGCGCCACTTCCGGGTATTCGGAAATGGGCAGTAGTTTCATGGCCAGCAAGCCGGTGAAGGTGATCACCAGCCCGATCACCATGGCCAGCTTGGGCCGCTGAATAAAGGTGCTGCTGATCACGGGGTTGCCCCTTCTTTTGCGTCCTGTGCTGCCTGGGTGTCCGGTGAGCCCTCATGGGCCTGGGTGGCAGGCTTGAATGCGGTGGCGGTCACCACAGAGCCGGGGCGGACTTTCTGAATGCCGCGCAGAATGACCCGGGTGCCGGCCGGCAGGCCATCGTCGACCAACACGTTTTCGCCGATGCGCTCGCCGGTTTGCAGGTTAAGGCGGATAACCGTGTCCTGCTCGTTCACGGCGAACACATAGGTGCCTTGCTGGTCCACCTGCAAGGCGGCCTGGGGCAGCATCAGCCCTTGAATGCTTTCCTTCAGCCGCACCTGGGCCTGCACAAACATGCCTGGGCGCAGCAGGTCGTTTGGGTTGGGCATGGCAGCGCGGACTTCCACCGTGCCGGTGTTGATCGCGACCCGGTTGGACACGTAGACGATGTTGCCGGTTTGCGGGTAGGTACTACCATCGGGCATCACCAGGCCCACTTCGATTTCGGAAAGCTCGGGCTGATCGGGTGAGGTAGCCGCTTCGGTGAGCAGGCGTTCGGGAATCTGGAATACCGCCTGCATGTTGCCCTGCCCGACCAGGGTTGTCAGGGTGCCGAAAGACGGGCTGACCACATCGCCCACCGACGCGACCGAGCGCGCTACCCGGCCCGCCTGGCTGGCGGCAATATGGGTGTAGGACAGGTCAACCTGAGCGCTTTCCAGTGCGGCTTCGGCGGATTTTGCCGCCGCTTGCGCTTCTTGCTTGCGCGATTGCAGGGTGTCGTATTCGGAATCGGAGATGTAGCCCTTGTCGATCAGTTTGCTGGCCCGGGTCAGGTTACTGTTGGCTTCACTCAGATTGGCCCGAGCCCGGTCCCGTTCGGCCTTGGCCTGGGACAGGGCCGCCTTGTAGGGGGCCGGATCGATATCGAACAGCGGGGCGCCAGCCTCCACCACATCCCCTTCGCGAAAATGCACCGCCACTAACTTGCCGGTCACCTGGGCGGTAATGTTCACGTCGCTGCGCGATTCCATCCGTGCGGTAAAGGTGCGCCCGGGCTGATAAGGCTGCTCGCTGGCGGTGACCACAAATACTTCCGTGGGCGGTGCTTCGGGGGCGGGTGGCTCGTCACAGGCAGTGAGAGCAAGAAACAGGGCGGGCAAACCAAAACGAATGAAACGCATGGGGCTGAAATCTCCGTGGCAGGCCGCCACGCGTGGCAACCGGTTCCCTTTTTTTATCGTGTGTATCGTCACCATACCACCATAACGGGGTGAGAGAATGACGTTGTGAAGAGGTAGTCAAGGGGGGTAGAGAGAGGGGGTAGCTGTACACAGTGATAACGGGATATTGCTATTCAAGCTATGACTACAAATGTAGTGTTTGATAAAAGCTATCGGTTCATTCGCCAAACCCAACTAGTCGATAGCAAGGGTTAAGGGATATAAATAACCAAGAGCTAACACATACTCATAAGAGGGAGAGAGTCATGGCAGACGCAAGCAAGTGCCCGATGCATGCTGCGGGCGCAGGCACCAAGAATCAGGACTGGTGGCCTAACCAGCTCCGCCTGGATTTATTGAACCAGCATTCTTCATTGTCCAACCCTATGAACGTGGATTTCGACTATGCCAAGGCATTTAACAGCCTGGATCTGGATGCGGTAAAAAAAGATCTGAATGCGGTAATGACCGATTCACAGGATTGGTGGCCCGCGGACTTCGGCCACTATGGTGGGTTCTTTATCCGTATGGCTTGGCACAGTGCCGGCACCTATCGGATTGGTGACGGCCGTGGCGGCGGCGGTCGCGGCCAGCAGCGTTTCGCGCCACTCAATGGCTGGCCGGATAACGTAAACCTGGATAAAGCACGCCGACTGATTTGGCCGGTGAAGCAGAAATACGGCAACAAGATTTCCTGGGCTGACTTGATGATCCTCACTGGTAACGTGGCGCTGGAGTCTATGGGCTTTAAAACCTTTGGTTTTGCCGGTGGGCGAGAAGATACCTGGGAGCCAGACCAGGACGTGTACTGGGGCCGTGAGGCCGAATGGCTAACCGACGAAAAGCGGTACTCGGGCAAGCGTGATCTCGAGAACCCGCTTGCAGCCACGATGATGGGGCTGATCTATGTGAACCCGGAAGGCCCAGGTGGAGACCCGGATCCGGTCGCTGCTGCCCATGACATTCGTGAAACGTTTGCGCGCATGGCCATGGATGATGAAGAAACCGTTGCTCTGATTGCTGGTGGTCATACCTTTGGTAAAGCCCATGGTGCAGGTAATCCTGAGAACGTTGCTGAGGATCCTGAAGGTGCGGGCTTGGCTGAGCAGGGCTTGGGCTGGCGCAGTAGCACGGGCTCAGGTATGGGTGACGACACGATGGGCGGTGGCCCGGAAGTGACCTGGACACAGACGCCCACACAGTGGAGTCATTACTTCTTCGAGAACCTGTTTGGTTTTGAGTGGGAGCTGACCGAGAGCCCGGCTGGCGCCAAGCAATGGGTGGCGAAAGATGCCGAGCCACAAATGCCCTATGCCCAGGACAAGACCAAAAAGCACAAGCCGATGATGCTAACCACGGACCTGTCGCTGCGTTTTGATCCTGCGTACGAAAAAATTTCCCGGCGTTTTTATGAAAACCCGGACCAGTTTGCCGACGCGTTTGCGCGTGCCTGGTTCAAACTGACTCACCGGGATCTCGGGCCTCGTGCTCGCTACCTGGGGCCGGACGTGCCCAGTGAAGAGCTGATCTGGCAAGACCCGGTGCCGGACGTGGATCACCCGCTGGTGGACGACAAGGATATTGCTGCATTGAAGGGCAAAATTCTGGGCTCAGGCCTGAGCGTTAGCGAGCTGGTGTACACCGCATGGTCGTCTGCAGCTACCTTCCGTGGCGGCGACAAGCGTGGGGGTGCTAACGGCGCTCGCATCCGTTTAGCTCCCCAGAAAGACTGGGAGGTGAATCAGCCGGATCAATTGGCCCGTGTATTGAAAACGCTGGAAGCAATTCAGAGTGACTTCAACAGCGGCAGTAAGGCGATTTCGCTGGCGGACCTGATCGTATTGGGTGGTTGTGCTGCTATCGAAAAAGCGGCCAGTGATGCTGGCGTCGAAATCACGGTGCCATTCTCGCCGGGGCGTACCGATGCTAGCCAAGAGCAAACTGATGCCGCGTCCTTTGAGCCGCTGGAGCTAAAAGCCGATGCGTTCCGTAATTATCAGCAGAGCCGTTTCTCCATGGGCGGTGAGCACCTGATGATTGACCGGGCGCAACTGCTGACCCTGACGGCGCCGGAAATGACGGTGCTGGTGGGTGGCCTGCGGGTGCTGGGTGCGAATTACGGTGGCAGTAAGGAAGGTGTGTTTACCGACAAACCGGGCACGCTGAGCAACGACTTCTTTGTGAACCTTCTGGATATGGGAACCGAATGGAAACCGGTTTCTGAAGATGAAGAAGCGTTTGAAGGGCGTGATCGCAAAAGCGGCGAAGTGAAATGGACCGCTAGCCGAGTGGATCTGGTGTTTGGTTCCAATTCGGTATTGCGCGCTTTGGCGGAAGTCTATGCCTGTGCCGATGCCCAGCAAAAGTTCGTTCACGATTTCGTGGCGGCCTGGACCAAGGTGATGGAGCTGGAACGCTTTGATTTGAAGTAATTCTGTCTCATCCTTGTAGAGGAAAACGGTAGAAAAACGGCGTACTGTCATCAGTGCGCCGTTTTTTTATGTCTATTTGATCCAGGCGCCTGTGTGCTGTTTCAAGGTTGCGTTGTGTCTCTGATAGCAGCAAACCCCCGAGCAAGTATGTCGTCTTGAGCATGGTTTAGTGCGTGATCAGGGCTGTTCAATGTGGGCTGATTGGGTAAGGCTGTCAGGCAAATGCCGGAAACGCCGGCAATGATGCTTATACCGCGAGTGCTTATAAAAATGGGAGAGAACACCGTGTCCGCATTACCTGAATACAGTTCGTTCGATGTTGTCGTGGAAAACCATATTGCCCATGTGCAGTTCAGTCGCCCGGAAGCGCTGAATAGCATGAACAAGGACTTCTGGCTGGAACTGCCGCGTTGCCTTCGTGATATCGAGACCGGTACCGACGCCCGCGTGGTAGTGATTTCGTCCACCGGCAAGCATTTTTCTGCGGGCATGGATCTGGCGGTGTTCTCTGATCCCAATGGCGTGCCCATGGGCGGCGATCCCGGGCGCATGGCAGAGAACCTCCGCCGCGTGGTGTTGCAGTTGCAGGACTGCCTGAGCGTGCTGGAGCAGGTGCGTATCCCGGTGCTGGCGGCCATTCAGGGTGGCTGTATTGGTGGTGCGCTGGATCTGGTGTGTGCGGCAGACAGCCGTTATTGCACCCGCGATGCGTTTTTCACCATCAAGGAAACCCCGCTGGGGATGACAGCAGACGTGGGCACACTGCAGCGCCTGCCCAAGTTGATGCCTCAGGGCTTGGTGCGGGAGCTGGCTTACACCGGGCGCAAATTCAGTGCCCAGGAAGCGGCGGAGCAGGGTCTGGTGAATAGCGTTTACGATGATGCGGATAGCATGCTCACGGCAGTGATGGCGATTGCCGCTGAGATTGCCGCGAATTCCCCGCTGGCGGTGAGCGGCTGTAAGGAAATGCTCAATTTCAGCCGCGATCACAGCGTGGAAGACAGCCTTAAATACATGGCGACCTGGCAGGCGGGCATGTTCCGGCCCAACGACATGATGCTGACGTTCCAGGCCCAGGCGCAAAAACAACAGGCTGAATATCCAGACTTGATGCTGATTAAAGGTTTGTTTGAGCAATAAGCCTGAATCAGCGGCTAATGCGTAGACTATCGGCGGTTTCTGCTGCCTTTTCCGTTGAGTGTCGGATTACGCCTTTCAGGCTAATTCGACCTACTTTTTAAAGAGAGGGGGTGGGGTCGTAGCCTGTTTATTGAAGAGTCAAAAAAGGCGCCATATTCCGGCGCCTTTTTTAATCCGTTGACTGTGGTGATTTAGAGTATGGACTCGCATATCGGCAGGGCGTTGGCGCCGGGCATCACCCATACCGGGCTGCTGAAGGCCACCGGGCGACCGGTTTGCGGATCTCGTACTCGCAGGAAGTAGTAGCTTTCCTCGTCGGTGACCGGCACCAGGGTCTCCACATGGCTGCCCGTCAGGGTCGCCACCACCGTGTTGTTGCGGGTGACCACTTCCACCACACCGATAAAGTCGCCCCCGTCCCGGGTCAGGCTGGCGGACAGCGGCAGCTGGCTACCCGCCGGACGACGCAGGCGACTGCCCATGGGCGAGTCATCTACGGTGAAGGTCATGCGCAGGCCGTTATAGAACTGGGCCACGGCGTAGAAGCGACGGGCCTGCATCGCTTCGCGTAAATCATCGCGACTGCGTGAACGGGCGACCAGTACGGTTTTGGGCAGGTCCGGGTCGCCCCATTCTGTATCGTGGTGATCTTCCGAGCCGGCCGCGCCCACGTGCCAGCCCTTGTCCAGTGCGTAGGACAGCCAGCTGCCGCCGGGGCCACCGGAATCGTATTCGGAGCCCTTGCCAAACACTTCCAGCCCCACCACGCGACGGTCAGCGGCGGCCACATAGCGGAAGTCATTGAAGGTGTAGGCCGGGTCGCCGCCCAGGGGTTCCACGATGCCTTCAATGGCGTCCTCCCGGCCGGGGTGGTTGAACACCAGCAGAGCGTCGTCGCCCCCTCCGAACTGCGCCGGGTAGCTGAACCATTGCCAGAACAGACCCATGGAAACGGCATAGCCGGGGCCGGTTTTGGCGTTGATCACGTTGTCTCCGAAGAACAGGTTGATGTGGCCAAAACGGTCCGAGGTCCATTCGAAGCCGCGGAAGGCGGTGTAGCTTTCATCGCTGGCGGCATCTGCCTGTTCGGCTGTAGCGTCCCACTTGCGGAAGGAATCGAAGGGCACATCATCATCCGCAATTAGGCACTGGAAAAAATCTTTGGAAAAGCAGTCGCCGGTCACCGTCAGGGGAAGCCGCACATTATCGGAATGGTCGGTAATGCCGGTGAAATCCAGCCCCTGTGCTTTTACACGCGCGAACACATCAGCGGGCCGAGAGTTGAGTGCGCCGTCGGAGTAACCGGTGTGTGCATGCAGTACCCCGATATATTGCTCGAAAGTGCGCTCGTCGAAGGCCGGGGTACAGGTATTGGCCGGTGCCTGAGGGGGCAGTGTTTCCAGTACATATAAGGGGTCGGTGATTTTGCCCAGCAGGCTGGTGCAACCGTCATCGGCGGGGTTTTTAAAACAATGAGCCAGGTCTTCGTCCAGGCTGGCCAGGCCGGAAAACGGGCAGCTGGGCGAGTCCGGGTTACTGAAACAGGCGCTGAGGCTGTCCGGGTTCAACAGGTTGCCGAGTATGGCCAGTGGGCAGCCGCTTTGTAGGGGCCGGAACAGGCATTCCAACACACTGGGTGACGGCTGTGTGGTGGGCGTGCCTTGCAGGGAGATGTCGCGATGGGCATCCCGCGCGCCGTCACTGGCAGTGAAGCGGAAGGCGAAGGTGGTGGACATATTTAGTTCGGGAAGCGTTACCGAGGCAGTTGCCTCGCCGGCATTGGCGATGGCCAGGGTCGGCGCGCCATTGTCCAATTGCGTCCAGACGTACATGAGGGCATCGCCTTCCAGGTCGCTGGCTTCACCAATCAGCTGAATGGACTCGCCGCTGGTTGCCACGCCGGGGTCAGCATAGGCGCCGTCCACTGTGGGCGCGCTATTGTCCGGTAGCGGTAGCAGGGTGATGGTCACCGTGTCGCTGGCTTGCGCACCCAGGTCGTCCGTGGCGGTCAGGGTCAATACCAAGCTGGTTTCCTCGCTTACCTGGGGAGCGGTGAAGCGGGTGTCCAGATCACTCTCCGGTTGGAAGGTTACGGCGGGGCCGGAGGTAACTTCCCAAAGCACCGAGGCGATGGCACCGTCATCGGAGGCGCTGCCGGACAGCATGACCTCATCGCCACTGGTGGCGGTCTGGTCGGCGCCGGCATCAACCAGGGGCAGGGGGTTGTTCACGGTGTTGGTGACCGTCACGGTCACCGGGTCGCGGCCAAGGTTTCCCGCGCTGTCTTCAGCTTCGAGTTCAAATACCAGGTCGGTATCGCTATCTACCTGTGGGGCTGTGGCGGTCAGCAGGTTCTGGTCGCTGGCCCCGTCCACGGTGGCAGCAGGCCCTTCGAGCTGCGTCCACTGCAGGCGTCGAATGGTGTTGCCGCCGGTGGCAGTGGCGGTGCCCTGCAGCGTGAAGGTGGCTGTCTCTTCCACTTGTTGATCAGTGCCCGCGTTCACCGTTGGCGCATCGGTGCTGATCGGGGTCACGGTCAGTGTATGGCGAAGGCTGGTGGTGTCATCGTCGTCGTCACGCAGGAGTGCGATTACGGTGGCGGAGGTATTCGCGCTGACCGTATCGGCGCGTACCTGAATAAACGCGTCGGTAGAGGCGTCAATGGTCAGCGGCCCTTCCACGGACCAGGTGATGTCGATGACCTCGCCATCCTCATCACTGGCCTGCAACTGGAGAATGATACTGCTGCCTGACGTCAACGTGTTGCCGCCAGTGAGGCTGCCCGTAGGCGCTTGGTTTTGCGGGCTGTTGGGTGTCGGGGCGCTATTGCTGCCGCTCCCTCCGCCCCCGCAGGCAACCAGCAGGGTTGCCACTATGCTGAGAAAAAAGATGCGCCACATGATCAGGATCTCCCCCATTAAAAACGCGCCGATGCTGACGGGTAGATATGAACAAAGCATGACGGCAAAAATGGCGTGGCTTACGCAAGGTTACAAAAGCGGCCGGGGAGGCTATTTCTTGGCAAAACGGATGTCTGATCAGATAAAAAGCGATAACAAAAAACAGGCAATTCAAAATGTTGTTAATCAGAATGCCTGGAGCAAAAACCAAAGAGATGCCTGTCAGGAGTGTTTCAATGGTTTTTTGGCCAGCAAAAAGAGCAGGGCGTTACGGCAGGCTTTGAGGATGGGATAAAGAAAGCGAGACAGTGAGCGAGACCGGAACAGCTGTGCATTGATCCGATTGAATAGGCCGCTCCCGCTGCTCAGTAGCGCCATATGGTGGATGGCATCGGCACCATGAAAGTAGCGGCCGTTAAATATCAGAACCATGCCGTCATCCAGAGGCATGTTCTGCTGCTGCATCTGTTGCACCCAGCCCGGCGCTTTACGTGCATCAATGAGGTGCAGGGTGCCCACGGTATCGCGAAAGCGAACAAAACGTACATAGTTTCGACAGGCAGGGCACTCGCCATCGTAAATCAGATAGGTGTCGTGTGGATCAGGAGTCATGGGGAATAAACCAAGAGGCTCAGCCATGGAAATTCATAAATACAAAGTAACAGGAATAACCCCAGGTAGCCCAGTCTTAAGCCGGCCACCTCGTTGGGCACCAAACAGTATCCCCAGATGATGATCAGCCAGCCAAAACCAATAACCGGCGCCACAGCGTAGACGGGAATAATAAATGCCATCAACAACAGATGCTTGAAAATTTCACCGCGCCGAGAGAGTGGCAGTAACAACATGATGGCAATGGCAATTTGGTCTATGTAGTTGACCCAGGTAATCAGTAAGGCCAGACGATGGAGCGCCTCGGAGCTGTGCAGAGTGGCGGTGGTTTGATCGGCAAGTAAGGGGTCCAGCGCTCGCACATAGAGCTGGCGGTTTTCAGAAAAAAGCTCACCGTCCATGCCCGTTACCAGTGACCCAAGGGCACTGAAACGGCTATCCGTCATGAGAATAAATTCAAAGAAATCGCCACTTAGGTAATCCGGAGAGAGGGTTTTCTGTATCACCGCCATGACCATGGTGAAGAAAAGCAGATAGCGAGCGCAGCGCCTCAGAAAAGCCGGGCGATCAAGGGTGTTGTCGAAAGCCAGGAACAGACTGAACACCCAGTAGCAAAGCAGGTATTTGTGGTTGTCCGCGTGGGTCCAATTCAGCCATAGAGCTGCTGCGCTGAACAGAAAGACCACAAACCAGAACGGGCCCTGTCGCAATAAGGCTGGCCAGACCAGGTAACTGATGACCAACAGCTGGAAGGGGATGGCGAAATAGACATGGGGAAATCCATGGAAGATCAGGATGCCCAGGGTTAGCGCCCCTACAACGGCAAGAAAATCCTGTTGCTCCCGGCCACACAGTTTTTCCAGTAAGGGCGATTTGAGTGTAGTGCTCAATCGCCGATGAATGGCATCAGTGTTTAACACGGCAGCCCTCCGTGTTATTCCAATGGGCGCTGCCTAACGGGGTGCGGGTAAGGGTGCCGGTGGGCACGTTAAGCGAGGTTTTCCATG
Organism: Alcanivorax sp.; assembly: GCF_040118815.1. GTDB lineage: Bacteria > Pseudomonadota > Gammaproteobacteria > Pseudomonadales > Alcanivoracaceae > Alcanivorax. The sequence goes on along the minus strand of NZ_JBEDTC010000022.1, from coordinate 113,089 downwards.
CCACCAGCTGTGCGGCCGTTACGGTTAGGGGCTGATGGCTACTGGTTTTGTCACCGGAAAGGCCGGCAACAGGGTAGCTGCGTAGCGTCTGATCATTCAGGGTCACGGTTCGTACAGTACCGCTGGGAAGCCACACTTTATTGGACGCAAAGCGACAAAGGGACAGCAAATTATCCGCTGTTGGCATAGCGTTGAAATGAGCCAGTGATCGGCCTAAGGCTTGGTTGTTGGCAATAAATGATTGCTCTGGGGTTTCAAGCATAATCGAAACTACCCGGGTGCCTGGGGCATCCTGGGTGGCGAACATGCCCATGCCGCCGCCTTTCCATTGAGACAAATCGTTATAGGTGACGTGGTAGAAGTGATTGAAAAGAATCGCCAGCGAGCCCGTTACCAGCAAAAGGAAAAGGCGCACTTCTGCATACCGGCTGTTAGAAAAGAAATGTTTCATCTTGGTTTGACGGGCTGCCCCAGCGGGCAGCCCGGTGAGATCAACCGGCCTTGTCCAGCTCGGATTGTAGCTCAGAGGTTTCTGACTCGGAGCAGCTGGCCCAGATGCTGCTGCATTCAGCGCGAGCTTCTTCGACCAGAGGCACTTCAGACACAATGGCGGCACCGGCAAAAATGGCCAGAGCCAGGGTGGCGTAGGTGAGTTTTTTCATCATGATCTTCCCTATCAGGTAAGTATTCAGGCAATACCAAGGTAATTATGGCGTTTGCCACTAAGCCAGGACATACCTCAAATGGGGGTAATATGTATAGGGTTATGACAAAAGGAGCTTATTGATAAGAGGTTGACGGGGCGCTTGCTGAGTAAGGGAAATGGCCTGCCAGGCGGTATTATTTGTTAGCGATTAGGGATGGCCAGACACAAAAAAGGCGCCACAAGGGCGCCTTTTTTTACTGGAACGATCGCTTACAGAGCGACGATGTTCTCAGCCTGCGGGCCTTTAGGGCCCTGGGTCACGGTGAACTCAACCGCTTGGCCTTCGGCCAGGGTTTTGAAACCGGAACCGGTGATTGCGCTGAAGTGAGCGAAAACGTCAGGGCCGTTTTCCTGCTCCAGGAAACCAAAACCTTTTGCTTCGTTGAACCACTTAACGGTGCCTTTAACTGTAGACATATCTCTAATCCTGAAAAAATGAAGTTTTGCCTTTACGGCGGGTGTAGCTGAAAAACGGAGACTTGGACTTCAGAACTGCAGGACGAGTTATACAATATAAACAACGAAATGGAGTACGTGATTCAAGTGCGATCTTTTAGCTGGCCCACAACATAACCGTATTCTCGCCCTGTGTACAGCTAAATCGTATCAAATCGACGTTTGGGGGAGGGCTGCCAGTGCGCATGAGGGTTTGGGCCGCCCATGGACTAGCGTGGCGAGGGCAATCGGAGTGCTATGCTGGGCGTATTTTAGCCAATAGAGAGGCCGTTGTGCCCGCACTGACCTGGCTCAGCAGAGCTCGCCCACAGAAATTGCCCTTCCGACGACGTGTCACCCGCGCCGCCGTAGCGTTGATTTATCGCCGGGATGTAGCGGAGGGAGAGTTATTCTTTATCCAGCGGGCCCACCGCCCTGGCGACCCCTGGTCCGGTGATATGGCCTTCCCCGGCGGGCGCCTGCAAACCGGCGACACCTCCAGCCGTGACACCGCCATGCGCGAAACCGCTGAAGAAACCGGACTCGACCTGTACCAGAACGGGCACTACCAAGAGCGCCTGACGGACCGTTTAACTCGCCACCACAGCCGCTGGCGGCCCATGGTGGTTACCCCCCATGTGTTTAGCTGGCAGGGCGATGATGTCATACGTCTCAACCATGAGGCTCGCCACGGCGTATGGATCCCGCTGGACTACCTGGCCAACCCAGCGAACCGCAGCACACTCACCTATCGCACCCCAATGGGGGCGGTGACGCTGCCGTGCTGTCGCTATCAGGGCTACTGCATTTGGGGGCTGAGCTACCGCATGATGGTGGAGTTTTTGGAGCGGCGGTAAGGGTTTGCATGGGGGCGCTGCTTGGACGAGTCCGTTGTCGAGAATCAGGGTTTGTGCGTGTCCCCTATGTACCGTTTTTTGTGTTGCCGGGTAGGGCGAATATTCCAGAAGGAAATTTCCGCCCTGTGACAACCGCGTCGGAGGGGGGCGAGTGGCTGAAAGCACTATTCGCTGGTGTGCACTACCTTGCCCGTGCAAGGCACATGGTTGGCCGTTGTTACTTGTTCTGCTGGAGCGCTAAAGCGCTGGCTGCGGCCAGGCACGTTACGCATTACGGGGGCAGTGGGCATACTGGAATTGCCAATGACCACGTAGATGCTTTGGTCATCCTTTTGTTTAAAACTCACTTTCCCGTAATTGTCGAGCGACGCGCAGCCTGATGACTTGGGCTGGTAGACCGTCGGAATACCGCCCTCGATGTGGATGAAACGGCTCGATTCAGGGGACATTTTAGAGTACCCGTAATTTCCGTCTTGCAACGCACCAGAAATTTCAAAGGCAGGAGGAGTGGCGATGGCTGTGGCGGATATCGAGAGCGTTGCTGCGAATAGTAGTGTTTTTCGGGTAAACAGCATTTTTCTGCCTCTGGCTGGCGTGGAGTGGGATTTCAGAACCGCTTTTGGACAGTGTGGCATTTTGGCCTGTGATGCTCATACCCCATTTGGGGGAGGTCGGGTTCGTAATGCTTAGGTTGAGCAGCAGTGGGATGTGGGCTTTCTTTTGCGGATATAAGGGGCCGACCATTAGTAAATGGGCAGAAGCTGATGTTTTCGTCAGTTATTGCCCCTGAGTGTTGTGGGGGGGCAATATGACTGGACGACAAAAATAGGGAAGGTAACGACAATGAAGAAAATAATGGCTGCAATTGCACTGGTAATGATGGTTTCTGGTACTGCTCTGGCCCACTCCGGTGGTACGGATGCTAATGGCTGCCATGCAGGGTCAAAGCCGTACCATTGCCACTAATTTGTTGAGAAGCGAAAACCTTTGGGGTCAGGTCTATCGTTGCTAAAAACATAGTGGTTGTGGGAAATGGAAAGCCTGACCCTGATGTCTTCGCTTCTTTATGCCCATTTTAACCTCCCTGAGGTGTTTCCCTTGCCTGTTTGTGTTCCGCGTTCGGGCGTTGCCACTCTGGCGTTGCCCATAGGTGTTTCAATCTCAACCACAACGGCCCCGGCTTAGCCATGTCTTGGAACAGGGCAATGAATTCGTGCAGAGTCAGGGTGATGGGGTTGTAGCTATGGATCTGACGGGTAATGCCGTATTCCGGGGGCAGATTTTCCCGTTCTTCCACGAAGGTGCCAAACAGGCGATCCCAGATAACAAAGGTGCCGCCGAAATTGCGGTCGATGTATTCCGGGTTGCGGCCGTGATGTACGCGGTGATGTGACGGCGTGTTGAAGATCCATTCAATCGGGCGTGGCAGTTTTTTGATCCACTGGGTGTGGATAAACCACTGGTAAGACAAGTTAGTGGCCAGCGCGAAAAGCACCCAGGCCGGTTCAAAGCCGAGCACGACGGCAGGCAGGAAAAAGGCGAACAGCCCGCTGAATGCATACAAGGTGCTCTGCCGCCCGGCGGTGGTGAAATTCATGTGCTCAGAGGCATGGTGTACCACATGGGTGGCCCAGAACCAGCGCACTTTGTGGGCGGTCACGTGGTACACATAGAACAGGAAGTCCACCAGCACAAACAGCAGCGCAAAACTCAACGGGGTGATGGCAATATCCATCAGGTGGTAGTCGTGCACCCAGGCCATGGCTGCGTACACGAAGAGGGCATTCACCACGACCTCCAACGTTACATAGCTGGCCCCCAGCGTCATGCTGGCGGCGGAGTCCTTCAGGCTGTAAATACCGGTGCCACGAAAGCGCCAGGCCTCGATGACGGCGCTCAGGCCGAAAAACGGCAACAGGCCCACCAGGAACAATTGTTTGAAGTCGGCGTTTTGGTAGGTGGTGATGGCAAAATCGATAGCGCTCATGGCACGTCTCCCCGCGTTGAAGGCAAAGCTCGTGACGTCATGCTAGGGAATGGCTGGCTTATCTGATTGACGAATCATGCCAAGCTGTTATCCAATCATGCCATGTCGAACTCCAATCTGAATCCTGCTGCTATTCGTATCAATGGTGCCTATGCGCGGGTGCTGCTGGACTGGCTTGATCAGCAGCAATTGTCCGCCCCGACCCTGCGGGCCGCGGTGTCTCGGCTGTCCCCCGGCGAGCAAGTGCCACTGATGCAGTGGTTTGATTTGCTGCGCCGGGCCCGGGAGGCGTGTCCGGGCGACGGGCGTGGGCTGGAAATCGGTGCCTGCATCGCCCCCGAGCATGTGGGGGTGCTGGGCTATCTGGTGCAGGCCAGCGACAACCTGGGCCAGGCACTGTATGCCTATCAGCGGTTTGAATCCCTGTTTTACGGGATTCAAATGGCGGAAGTGGTGATCCGTGGGGACCAGGCGGAAATCGGCTGGCCGGTGTTTGGCGGCATGAGCTTGGGATTGCTGGTGGATGAAACGGCGATCTCCGCCCTGATCAGCTTTCTGCGCAAGATCGTGCCGGGCGCGCCAAACCCGGCGGAAGTGACCTTTTCCTCGCCGCCCCCCGAGCACCCGGAAGTGTACGAGGCCTTCTTTGGTTGCCCGGTACGCTTCTCCGCCCCTTATGTGTCGGTGCGCTTTCCGGCGGATTACCTCAGCATCCCCTTGACCACCGCCAACCCGGCCCTGCGCCAGATCCTTGATCGTCAGTCCGTGGCCCTGGCCAATGCGTTGCCGGGTAACGACCCTTTTGCCTTTCAGGTGCAGCAGGTGTTCCTGCGGTTGCTACCGGAGGCGCGGGTCTCCCTGAAAGAAGTGGCCAGCGAAATGGCCTTGTCCGTGCGCACCCTACAGCGCCGTCTCACCGCCGGTGGCCAGACCTTCCAGGGTCTGCTCGACCGCACTCGTCAGGAGCTGGCACAAAGCTACTTGCGAGACCGATCCCTGTCCTTGTTCGAGATCACCATGCTATTGGGGTTCGCGGAGCAGAGTTCATTTAATCGGGCGTTCAAGCATTGGGTAGGGATTTCGCCGGGGGAGTGGCGGGAAAAGTAAAGTAGTGCGTGTCCCTAATTGCGCATTTGGGGGCTGAGCTACCGCATGATGGTGGAGTTTTTGGAGCGGGGGTGAGGTGGAGGGGTATCGATTGGCTAAAATTGAGGTGTTGCGGTGATCGGGGCTGAGGCGACATGAGGAAGTGTGCGCAGGCTCGGCCTGCGCACACAAACCTTAGAACTTGTAAGCCGCACCAATTTGGAGAGTTTGGCTTTTCACATCAACATCAAAGTCAGCGCCGACAGCTTCGCCGGGTTCCATGTCGAGCGCGGTCAGCTCGGCGGTGCCCAGTTCTGCGTAGCGGTATTCCGCACGGACAGACAGCTTGTCGGTGAGCGATTTTTCAACGCCGAAGGCTAACGCCCAGCCGCTGATGTCGTCATCATCCTTGCCGGATCTTGCCGGAGAGAAGGGGTTGCACAAAGAGCCGTCAGAAGGGCAAGCGCTAGAGGACTCGACTTCGGTTAGCGTCGCGCTGAGGGTGCTGTAAGCCATTAATGATTCATTAATGAGGTAGCCACCTTTCACGCCAAGCAGATAGCTAGCGTTGACCTGAACTTTAGCGCTGGTGTCGTTGGGGCCAAAGCCGGGGATAGAATCCAGGGAGTCGCTGATATCACTGTCTTGGAACGCCAGCTCGGCGCCAATGATCCATTTTTCATTAATGGCGAAGTTATAGCCAGCAAATACGCCATAAGCGAACGCAGAGTCGTCCAGTGATTCTGAATCGTCGCCGGTGGGCGAAATTGTTGTGGGTGGAAGGCTTGGAGCGAGGAAGGAGTCAGCTTTCCAATCCATGCTGACATCTTCATAACCCAGAGCTGCCCCTACTTGAAAGCCAGAAAAAGCATTGTCTGCCATGGCAAAAGCCGGTAACGCCGAAATAGCCAGTACAGAAATGATCTTATTGAAATCCGTTTTCATTGTGTTCCCCAGTATGATTTTGAGTGCAAAGAATATGCTGTCATAAATAATGCATCAATCTGTAATTGCTGGTTAATGCATCGGCAAGAGTGAAATACCTCATATGAGGTATGCCTTTTTTGCTGCAATTAGTGAATCTTGAACGATGGCATGAATGCCGACTGGGAAAATGTGGGGTGACGAGATCCATGCTGCCGGCATCAATCCTTAGGAATCATGGAGAAGATGGACTTCTGCTGCCTGCCGAGCGTTGAAATCATCTTTTATCAAGAAAATTTAAAGGGACGGTTTTTATGAAGACAAAACCAGGACTCGTATTGTTGCTAATGACAGCCTTCGCCCCGTCCGCCTACGCAGAACCGGCTAAGGATGTTAATGCGTGCGTGGAGGGAAAGAGGGCTCAGTATCCGGGGGATACCCTTTATAATATGCGCCAGCGCTGTTTCCCGATTGCTGCCAATTGCTGGGGGTGGGGGGCAGGCGAAAATGCCGTTTATGAATATTGCAGCGCCGATGCCTTGCAAGATCGCGGGGTGGACTCGCGCGCATCCGACAAAGATAGCAAGCGGGATTGGGATTGTGGTGGGTCAAAGAGTTCCTGCTAAGGGTTAGCTAACCCAGAATCTGAATCCGGATTTCCGGATTGTATAGCGGGATGAGGGAAGCGCGTTATTCCTGATCCAGATTAAAAGAGGCGCTCAATGCGCCTCTTCCCAATTCTCCCCAACTCCCGCATCCACAATCAACGGCACCTTCAACGCCGCCGCTGACTCCATACGCTCCTTCACTTCTTTAACCAGATCGTCCACCTGATCCTCGGCCACTTCAAACACCAGTTCATCGTGTACCTGCATGATCATCTTGGCGTCGAAATCCGTTGTCTCCAGCCAGTCGTGCACTTTGATCATGGCTTTCTTGATGATGTCCGCGGCGGTGCCCTGCATGGGGGCGTTGATGGCGGCGCGTTCGGCGGCCTGGCGGCGTTGGCCGTTTTTGCTGTGGATTTCCGGCAGGTAAAGGCGGCGACCGTAGACGGTTTCCACGTAGCCGTTATCGGCGGCCAGGGCGCGGGTGTCTTCCATGTATTTTTTCACGCCGGGGTAACGCTCGAAGTACAGCTCGATGTATTCCTGGGCTTCTTTGCGCGGCAGGCCGAGCTGCTTGGCCAGGCCGAAGGCGCTCATGCCATAGATCAGGCCGAAGTTGATGGCCTTGGCGTTGCGGCGGTCGTTGTCGCTCACTTCATCAAGCGTTTTTCCCCACACTTCGGCGGCGGTGGCGCGGTGGATATCCAGGCCTTTTGCGAAAGCGTCAGTGAGGCCTTTGTCGTCACTCAGGTGCGCCATGATGCGCAGTTCGATTTGTGAGTAATCGCAGGCGACAATTTTCTTTCCTTTGGGAGCTAAAAAGGCCTGGCGAATCTTGCGGCCTTCTTCGCTACGCACCGGGATGTTTTGCAGGTTCGGGTCACTGGAAGACAGACGCCCGGTAGCGGTCACCGCCTGATGATAGGAAGTGTGCACGCGGCCGGTGCGCTGGTTGATCAGCTCCGGCAGCTTGTCGGTGTAGGTGTTCTTCAGTTTGGCCACGCCGCGGTAATCCATGATTACCTGGGGTAGGGGGTACTCCAGGGCCAGTTCCTGCAGTACCGCTTCGGCGGTGGAAGGGGCGCCCTTGGGGGTTTTCTTGATGACCGGTATTTCCAGTTTTTCGTAGAGGATTTCGCCCAGCTGCTTGGGGCTGGCGAGATTGAATTCCTGGCCGGCGATCTCGAAGGCCTTTTCCTGCAGTTCGGCCATACGCTTGGCCAGGAACTGGCTCTGGTGTTTGAGCAGGGTGGCGTCCACGTAGGTGCCGTTGCGCTCGATGCGGCTGAGTACGGTGACTAGCGGCAGTTCAATGTCGCGGAACACGTCGGGCAGGCCGCCTTCCTGTTCCAGTTTCGGCCACAGGGTCTGGTGCAGGCGCAGGGTCACGTCGGCATCTTCGGCGGCGTAGGGGCTGGCTTCGTGCAGACCCACCTGGTTGAAGGTGAGTTGCTTGGCGCCCTTGCCGGCAATGTCTTCAAAACTGATGGTCTTGCGGCCCAGGTATTTGAGAGACAGGGAATCCATGTCGTGGCGGGTGGCCACGGAATCGAGCACGTAGGATTCCAGCATGGTGTCGAAGGCCACGCCACGCAGGGTGATGCCGGCGTCTTCGGCGAGCACGCTCATGTCGTATTTCAGGTTCTGGCCGATTTTCTTGAGGCTGTCGTCTTCGAGCAACGGCTTGAACTTGTCCATCACCCGTTGTTTGCCGATCTGGTCCGGGGCGCCGGGATAGTTGTGCCCAAAGGGGATATAGGCGGCCTTGTCTTCCACGGCGACGGCGAAGCCCACTAGTTCGGCGTTCATATAGTTAAGGCTGGTGGTTTCGGTATCGAAGGCGAATTCGCCGGCGGCTTTCAGTTTATCCAGCCATTTATCCAGCATGGTTTCGCTATAGACAATGTCGTAGGCGTCGCGGCTGAAGCCGGCGGCGGTTTCGTCGTTACCGGCTTCCTCGGCGGCGGCCACCACGCTGGCGTCGGCGCCGGACAGCACTTCGCTCAACCAGCCCTTGAACTCCAGTTCCTTGAAATGGCGGGCCAGGGATTCGTTGTCCGGCTCACCGAGTTTCAGGTCGTTGAGGTCTTCGCTGAGTTCGCAGTCCAGCTTGATGGTGGCCAGCTGGTAGGAGAGGAAGGCCATCTCTTTGTGTTCTTCCAGCTTTTTGGCCATGGTCTTGGCGCCCCGGAAGCTGAGCTCGGCGACCTTGTCCAGGTTGGCGTAGATGTCTTCCAGGGAGCCGAGCCCCTGTATCAGGCCCAGGGCGGTTTTTTCACCCACGCCGGGGACGCCGGGAATGTTGTCCACCTTGTCGCCCATGAGGGCGAGGAAATCGATGATTAGCTCCGGGCCCACGCCGAATTTCTGTTTCACGCCGTCGATGTCGTAGAGGGCGTTGTTCATGGTGTTGATCAGGGTGACCTTGTCGGTGACCAGCTGGGCCATGTCCTTGTCGCCGGTGGAGATCAGCACCGGTGCGCCCTGCTCGCCGAAGATGCGCGCGAAGGTGCCGATCACGTCGTCCGCTTCCACGCCGTCTTCGATGATTAGCGGCAGGCCCATGGCGCGGATCAGATCGTGCAGGGGCTGCACCTGTGCGCGCAGGTCGTCGGGCATGGGTGGGCGGTTGGATTTGTACTCTTCAAACAGCTCGTCGCGGAAGGTCTTGCCCTTGGCGTCAAAGATCACCGCCATGTATTGCGGGTCGTAGTCCTTGATCAGCTTGCGCAGCATGGACGCGACCCCGCGCACCGCCCCGGTGGGTTGGCCGCTGGAGGTGGTGAGCGGCGGCAGGGCGTGAAAGGCGCGATACAGGTAGGAGGAACCATCGACCAGAATGATGGGTTTTTCGGCTGCGGACATGGGGCTCGACTTCTGCTGACTGAATGATGGGGAGAGTGTAGCGGAAATGGCGGGTTTCGGCAGGGCGGGGTGGGGCGAGTTGAAAGTTCAAAGTGTAAAGTTCAAAAGCGCGAGCGAGGCTCTCAGGGTTTTTCTGGGCTGTGCCCGCGCCATTACCGGTAATCGCGGGCATGGCGGGGCAGCCTCCCCCATCCCTAGACCGCGTTTCAACTTTACACTTTGAACTCACGGCTGCCCTGATATCGCACCCACCTTCCACCCATGGCATACTGCCGGCCTCCTTTCTTTTGATACGGATGCCATGACGCCATTTCTGGTACAGCCCTGCCGCATCATCCTGTCCCAGTGCCCGCGCCGGGGGCATCGCCCGTATTTTCCTGATCCGCCGTTGTTATTGTCTTTCTAGTTCACCCTGTTCAAGCTAACGGGCGGGTTGCCGCCCTTGTGACAATGACAACGGATTGACTATGAATCTTGCCTTTGTGGTGATGTTGCCCTTTCTGGGCGCGTTCCTGCCGCCGTTGGTGGAGCGCGTAACGGGGAACCGCACCTTGCTGGCCTGTGGGGCGGCGGCGCTGCCGGCGCTGGCGCTGGCGCTGCTGTTCAACCCGGCCCGGAAAGTGTTTGCCGGGGAGACCCTGCACAGCACCCTGACCTGGATCCCGTCGCTGGATCTGTCGCTGGCGTTCCGCCTGGACGGGTTGGCGCTGCTGTTTGCCTTGCTGGTGCTGGGCATCGGCCTGCTGGTGATTCTCTACGCCCGCTATTACCTGTCCGCCAAGGAAAAAGCGGGGCGCTTTTATGCGTACCTGCTGCTCTTTATGGGCGCCATGCTAGGGGTGGTGACCAGCGATAACCTGCTGTTACTGGTGGTGTTCTGGGAACTGACCAGCCTTAGCTCCTTCCTGCTGATCGGCTTTTGGGGGCACAAGACCGAGGCCCGCAAAGGCGCGCGCATGGCGATGACGGTGACCGGCATGGGTGGCCTGGCGCTGTTGGCCGGGGTGTTGCTGATCGGCAATGTGGTGGGCTCGTTCTCGCTCACCGAGGTGCTGGCCAACGGTGACCTGATTCGCGGTAGCGAGCTGTACCCGCTGATTCTTTGCCTAGTATTGCTGGGCGCCTTTACCAAGAGCGCCCAGTTCCCGTTCCATTTCTGGCTGCCCCATGCCATGGCAGCGCCCACACCGGTGAGCGCCTACCTGCACTCGGCCACCATGGTGAAGGCCGGGGTATTTCTGCTGGCGCGCCTGTACCCGGCGCTGGCGGGCACCGATTTGTGGTTCGAGATTGTCACCCTGGCGGGTATGGCGACCCTGCTATGGGGTGCGGCGGCGGCCCTGTTCCAGCACGACCTGAAAGGCCTGCTGGCCTATTCGACGATTAGCCACCTGGGCCTGATTACCCTGCTGTTCGGCCTGAACAGTCAGCTGGCGGCGGTGGCGGCGGTGTTTCACATCATCAACCACGCCACCTTCAAGGCCAGCCTGTTTATGGCGGCGGGGATTATTGACCACGAAACAGGCACCCGTGACATGCGCCGTATCAACGGCCTGTGGAAGTACATGCCGTATACGGCGGTGCTGGCTATGGTGGCCTCGGCGGCCATGGCCGGGGTGCCGTTGCTGAACGGGTTCCTGTCCAAGGAAATGTTTTTTACCGAGACGCTGCAGTCCGAGCAGCTGGGCGCGCTGAGCTGGTTGCTGCCGTTGGGCGCCACCCTGGGCGGGGTGTTCTCGGTGGCCTATTCGGCGCGCTTTATCCACGACGTGTTCTTCAATGGCGAGCCGATCAACTTGCCCAAATACCCGCCCCATGAACCGCCGCGCTATATGAAGGTGCCGGTGGAGATTCTGGTGGCGCTGTGTGTTGCGGTGGGTGTGTTCCCGGCGATCACCGTGGCCGGGCTGCTGGCCGTGGCGGCCACCGCGACCCTGGGCGGTGAGCTGCCGGAATACCACCTGGCTATTTGGCACGGCTTTAACCTGCCGCTGATGATGAGTTTTGTGGCGCTGTTCGGTGGCATCTTTGTTTACTCCCAGCGCCGCCGGCTGTTCGATCTGTGGGCGCGCCTGCCGGAGGTGGACGCCAAGCTGGTGTTTGAAGGGCGCATTCAGCAGCTGGGCCGGGTGGCCAGTGCCATTACCGGGCGGCTGCAGAATGGCTCGTTGCAGAGTTATGTGGCTTGGGGTGTGGCGCTGGTGGCGGTGATTTTGCTCACCCAGATGTGGCACTTGCCGGCGCTAAGCCTGGATGTGGGCATGCTGCCCATGGATGGCGTGGCGATTCTGTGTACCGCCATGCTGGTGGCCGGCGCTTTGCTGACCACTGTCCTGCATCGCCACCGGATGACCTCAATCATGTCGCTGAGCGTGGTGGGATTGATGGTGTCGCTGCTGTTTGTGCGCTTCTCCGCGCCGGACTTGGCGCTGACGCAGCTGTCTGTGGAAGTGGTTACCATGCTGCTGCTGATGCTGGCCATGTATTTTCTGCCGGTGCGCACCAAGGTGGAGTCGTCGTCGATACGGGTGGTGCGCGATGTGCTGCTGGCGCTGATCGTTGGCGCCGGAGCGGCGGTGTTGGCCTTCTTGGTGATGACTGGCGAGACCACAACCATCAGCCAGTTCTTTATGGACAACAGCAAGTCCGGCGGCGGTGGCACCAATGTGGTCAATGTGATTCTAGTGGACTTCCGCGGCTTCGATACCTTTGGTGAAATCACCGTGCTGGGGATCGCTGCCATGGGCATTTATGCCCTGCTCAACGATCTGAACCTGGCGTCCGCCAAGTACGATTCATTGGGGCGGCCTTGGGCAAAAGATGCCCACCCGCTGGTGCTGGTGACAATCTCCCGGCCGCTGTTGCCGTTGGCGCTGCTGATCGCGGTGTACATCTTCCTGCGTGGCCACAACCTGCCCGGTGGCGGTTTCGTGGCCGGGTTGATTACTTCGGTGGCGCTGGTGCTGCAATACGTTGCGTCCGGGGTGGGCTGGGTGCATAGCCGCATGCCCGGGGATTATCACCCGGTGGTGGCGCTGGGGGTATTGCTAGCCGGGCTGACCGGGGTGGGTAGCTGGGTCTTTGGCTACCCCTTCCTGACCAGTTCGTTCACCTATGTGTCGCTGCCGCTGATCGGCAAGTTTGAGCTGGCCACGGCCATGCTGTTCGACACCGGGGTGTTTCTCACCGTGGTGGGCTCAACGCTGTTGATGCTGGCCAATCTGGGCAAGCTGTCGTTGCTGGATGACAAGAGGGAGAACGCCTGATGGAACTGCTGGTAGCAATCATCATTGGTGTGTTGGTGGCGTCTGGAGTGTACCTGTGCCTGCGTGCGCGGACCTTCCCGGTGGTCATGGGCCTTACGTTGCTGAGTTACGGTGTGAATGTGTTTTTGTTCTCCATGGGCGGGCTGAAGATGAATCAGGTGGCAGTCGTGGGCATGAGCCCGGACCCCACCGACCCCTTGCCCCAGGCGCTGGTGCTCACGGCCATCGTGATCGGCTTCGCCATGACCGCCTTTCTGGTGGTGCTGGCGCTGCGTAGCCAGGGCGAGCTGCATAACGACCATGTGGACGGCAAGCCGGATGACGGAGGCCGCTCATGAATCACTGGATTATTGCGCCGGTACTGATTCCCGCCTTGGCGGGCATGCTGTTATTGCTGGAGGTGCGTGAGCGCCACCGGTTGCGGCGGATAACCGGCTTGTTGTCCTGTGCGGCGATGTTGGCGGTGGCCATTTTTCTGGGCGATCAGGCCTGGAGCGGTGAGATCACCGTTTATGCGCTGGGTAACTGGCAGGCGCCATTCGGCATCGTGCTGGTGCTGGATAAGCTCAGCGCCCTGATGCTGGTGCTGACCGCAGTTCTGGCCTTCCCGGCCCTGCTGTATGCCTGCTGCGGTGATGATCGCAGGGGCGCCAATTTCCATGCCCTGTTCCAGTTCCAGCTGATGGGGATCAACGGTGCTTTTCTGACTGGCGACCTGTTCAACCTCTTCGTGTTCTTCGAGGTGTTGCTGATTGCCTCCTACGGGCTGGCACTGCATGGGCGTGGCCCGGAGCGGGTGAAAGCGGGGCTGCATTATGTGGTGCTTAACCTGGTGGGCTCGGCGCTGTTCCTGATCGCCCTGGGCCTGGTCTACGGCACCACCGGCACCTTGAACATGGCTGACTTCGCCGTGAAGGCGCAAGAGCTCACAGGAACGGACGCCACCTTGCTGAGCATTGCGGTGTTGATGCTGTGGGTGGTGTTTGGCCTCAAAGCCGCCCTGTTCCCACTGTATTTCTGGTTGCCGGCGGCCTATGCCGGGGCGACGGCCGGGGTTGCGGCGCTGTTCGCGATCATGACCAAGGTGGGCTTCTACGCCATGGTGCGGGTGTACGCTCTGGCCTTTGCCGATGGCCCCTTTGCGGGGCTGGGGCAGGCGGCACTGTGGTGGCTGGCCCTGGTGACACTGGGGCTGGCCTGTATTGGCGTGCTGGGGGCGAAGCGGCTGGGCACGTTGGTGTCTTATCTGGTGGTGATGTCGGTAGGCACACTGGTGGCCGCGCTGGCCTTCGGACAGCTGGAGGCACTGGGCCCGGCGTTGTATTACCTGCTCCATTCCACCCTGATTTGCGGTGGCCTGTTCCTGCTGACGGACCTGATTGCCCGGGGCCGTGGCGAGGTGGCTGACCACTTGCAGATTGGCCCGGCGATTCTGAATGGCGGGCGGTTGTCAGTGCTGTTCTTCGTGGCGGCCATTGCTGTGGTGGGGTTGCCGCCGTTATCTGGCTTTGTGGGCAAGGTGGCCTTACTGCGCAGTGTGCCGGACACGTCCTACTGGGTGTTGCTGTTGGTGGCGGGCCTGTGTGGCCTGATCGCCATGAGCCGGGCGGGGTCTACCTTGTTCTGGCGCACTACCGGGGAAGGCAGCGGCCTGCGGCCGGCGCGCCGGCATCTGGTGGCGGTGCTGTGGCTGCTGGTGTTGAGTCCGTTGATGGCAGTGTATGCCGAACCGCTGTTGCAGCTGACCACGGCGGTGGCTGACCAGTTGCGCACTCCGGATCTGTATCTGTCTGCGGTGCTGGGAGGTGGCGCATGAAGCTGTTCTATCGGGTGTTGCCGTATCCCAGCCTGAGCCTGATTCTATGGTTTGCCTGGATGCTGCTCAGCGGTTTCACCGCGGGCCATGCGGTGCTGGGTGCCATTCTTGCTGTGCTGTTGCCGTTGGGGACCCGGCCGTTCTGGCCGAATGTGCCGCGCATTCGCAACCTGCCGCGGTTGCTCGGTTTCGTGGTGGTGGTGCTGTACGACATTGTGGTGGCGAACGTGTCCGTGGCCATTAAAGTGCTGGGGCCGCTGCGTTCCATACGGCCGGGCTTTGTGGAGCTACCGCTGGAGCTGGAAGACGATTTTGCCATTGCCCTGCTGGCCAGCACTATTTCGCTGACCCCGGGCACCGTGTCGGCGGATGTGAGCCCGGATCGCAGAACCTTGCTGGTGCACGGCCTGGATGTGGATGATGCGGCGGCGTTGGTGGCGGAGATCAAACAGCGCTACGAGCGGCCGTTGAAGGAGATTTTCGAATGCTAGAGACGGCCATTTCCATTGCATTGGCACTGATTACCCTGGCTTGGGTACTGAATCTGTACCGGCTGATTATCGGCCCGTCGCTACCGGATCGGGTACTGGCGCTGGATACCATGTACATCAACAGCATTGCACTGATCGTGGTGTACGGTATCCAGGTGGACAGCAAACTCTATTTTGAAGCCGCCATGCTGATCGCCCTGATCGGTTTCGTTAGCACCGTGGCCGTGGCGAAATACGTCACCCGCGGGGATATTATTGAGTAGACGCAACAGGCTTCACGCTTCACGCAACAGCGCGAGAAGGGGGGGGCAGGTCTGGATGTTTTGGTGTTTCGCGCGGAATGGTTGGACGTTTCCGCGCGGGGAAAATGCGTGATGGATTGGTTGCAGCGGCCGCGTTGTTGCGTGATGCGTGTGGCCTGCAAGCGAGGTGTTAATGGATTCTCTGATTGAATGGCTGGTGTCAGCCAGTGTGATTATTGGTGGGGTGTTTGCGCTGGTGGGGTCCATTGGGCTGGCGCGGCTGCCGGATTTTTATACCCGGCTGCATGGCCCCACCAAGGCCACCACTCTTGGGGTGGGCGGCACTATCGTGGCGTCGCTGCTGTTCTTTTCCTGGCAGGAGCGTGGGCTGCAATTGCATGAGGTGCTGATCACCCTGTTCCTGTTCATTACCGCGCCGGTGTCCGCGCACATGCTCGCCAAGGCCGCCATGCACCGGCAGTTGAAGCGGATGAAAGGCACACGGGGAGAGCCTTGGAAGCAGTAAAAGCGGCAAGCTCCAAGCAACAAGCTGCAACGCGGAACTGGCAGGGCGATGCGGAAAAGCCGTGCCCGCGATTTTACGTCGGGTTTGTATGCGGGAATCGCGGAGGTGAGGGAGTCAGTTTGCTGCAGCCTTAATCGTGTTGCAGCTTGAAGCTTGCGGTTTATTCGATCGTAAAATTTGTAAAAGATAAAACCGCCTGGAACTTTCCGAAAAAAGCGGCGGTCCTAATGAATAGCTACGGATTGGCACCCCCGATCCCCCAGTACCCTCGCTGATCCGTAGTATTTTGGAGTCCCTGATTTCTCCCCCGAAATCAGGGCGGCAAGCCTCCCTGGCAGCGCAGTCGTTCCCTTCCCCCAAGATTGCTGCCAGGGATTTTTTTTGCGCGACATTTCTGCCGGCCACAGGTTATTCGGCCTGTTGACTAAAGAATAAGCAAGCGCTGTGCCAGTTCCACTTCCCTGCCAATTACCTGTTAGTGATCAGCGAGATAGACGCTTTTTCTGCGTGTGTGGCGTGGGGCGAGTCTGCATTGGAATAGGGCGGAGTGCCGTACCGCGCCAGTTTTGTGACGCAGATCGACAGCTGAGAAGAAAAATACTTTCGGGGGCTGGAACTTTTTCCCAAAAAGCGCACTCTCACTACATAGCGACGGATTGGAACCCCCGATCCCCCAGTACCCTCACCAATCCGTCGCTGTATAAACCCTGGTCTTTTCCCCCAAAGAGGCCAGGGTGGCAAGCCTCCCCGGCAGCTCAGTCGTTCCCTTCCCCCAAGATTGCTGCCGGGGATTTTTTTGCCTGAATGAAAGCCAGACGCTCGACGCTCGACGCTGGAAGCCTGACGTTAAAACCCAGACCCCTAGATTCCCCTTGGCCAGATGCGGCTATGGGCGCTTGTCTGTACGTGATCGGGCCTTAATCCTGGGCGTCAGGCGTCGCCACATTCAGCCATTCGCCCAGCTTGTCCCAGGCGTCGTCACAGCCGGTGCCATTGGTGGCCGAGAATAATTGCAGTGACAACGGTGCCGGATGGTCTTTGAGCTGCTTTTGGACTTGCAAGAGGGTGGACTTGGCGGCGCCAAATTTCAGTTTGTCCGCCTTGGTCATGAGAATATGGATGGGCATGTTCGCCTGGGCGGACCATTCCAGCATCAGCAGATCGAAGTCCTTGAGCGGGTGGCGGATGTCCATCATCAGCACTAGGCCCACCAGTGCCTGGCGCTCGGACAGGTAATGGTCCAGGTGCTGTTGCCACTCATTGCGAGTGCTCTTGGCAACTTTGGCGTAGCCATAGCCGGGCAGGTCAACCAGGCGGCGCTCTTCGTCGAGCTGGAAGAAGTTCAATAGTTGGGTTCGCCCCGGAGTTTTGGAAGTCCGCGCCAGGGTGCGCTGGCTGGTGAGGCGGTTGATGGCGCTGGATTTGCCGGCATTGGAGCGCCCGGCAAAGGCCACTTCCAGTCCTTCATCGGGCGGGCATTGGTCCAGTCGCTGGGCGCTCTGCAGAAACAGGGCCTGGTGGAGCAGTTTTTCCATGGGGTGCAGGGGCATAGCAAAGTGCCTTTGGGTCACGTCAGGGGGCTATTCTTGCTGTCTGGCATGCGGCTGGCAATGCATAGCCGTGCGGTGAGGCAAATGAGTGCGTGGAGTATGCGCGATTTCGTCTGTTATTGCCGCGGTTTTGGTAGTGCGGGCGTGACTTAACCTGACTATACCCCTACCCTTCACATGGAATATGACGGCGCCCACCGGACTGGTATATAATCCCGGCCGCTTGCCCCTCAATAGCGCGCTGCGGCGTAACGGATTGAGGGCGGCCGACGTTCTACAACGGTTTGCCGGTAACGGCAAACGGACTTCGCCAGCGGCGACGCCAGCATAGAAGAGGTAGGGTATGAAGGGTTTTGTAGCAGGTCTTGCAATGGTTCTGGTTATGGGGGCTGCCAATGCAGCGACTGTAGAGGAGCGTTACAACAGCAGCTGTACATTCTGTCATGCCTCCGGTGCTGCTGGGGCGCCGATTTCCCATGATGAAGCCGCCTGGAAGCCACACCTGGATAAAGGTATGGATACGCTGGTGAAGCACGTCAAGGAAGGGTTCAACGCCATGCCCCCGAAAGGCATGTGCAACGACTGTAGTGACGAAGAATACCGTGCTCTGATTGAGTACATGTCCAAAAGCAAATAAGACGCTGTACTGAAGGATAGGCCATGAAGTTTTTCAAACTGTTCGTGCTGATGGCTGCTGCTGTGGCAGCCACCCAGGCCATGGCGGCCGGTGATGCTGAGGCAGGCAAAGCAAAAGCCGCTCCCTGCGCCGCGTGTCACGGTCAGGATGGTAACAAGACCCTTACCGGGACTTACCCGAAACTGGCTGGCCAGGGGGAAGAGTACCTGGTTAAACAGCTGGAAAATTTCAAGTCCGGCACCCGTGAGAATGCCGTTATGCAGGGCCAGGTGGCCGGCATGAACGAGCAGGACATGCAGGATGTGGCGGCCTATTACGCCAGCCTGACCCCGGAAGCCGGCCAGGCCAGCGCCGACTGGGTGGAGCAGGGTGAACAGCTCTACCGTGGTGGCGATATGGCCAACGGCATTCCAGCCTGCTCCGGTTGTCATGGCCCGGCAGGTCAGGGCATTGATGCGGCCAAGTACCCGCATCTGGCCGGTCAGAACGCCCAATACCTGGAAGATCAGCTGAAAGCGTTCCGTGCGGCAGGTCGTAACGACTTGGGCGACGGCATCATCAAACGCACCAATGACTCGGACAGCGATGCGCTAGGCATGATGCAGACGGTGGCGGCGAAGATGACGGATACCCAGATCAAGGCCGTAGCAAGCTTCATCTCCGGGCTGTCCAAATAGGGCGGTTCGGTTACGGTTTGTAGAAAAGGCAGCCTGCGGGCTGCCTTTTTTATGGCCAACATGAAAAGATATGGCTCTGATTGAGTGCCGATTGGGCTCACCAGGGAGAAAAATGCCGTCCGGCTTGTCACAGTGGACGGAAACCAACAAGAAAGGAGAGGATTGCATGTTTCGCATTGTGACGGCTTTGCTGCTGAGCCTGGGGCTGGCAACCGGAGTTGCTGCCGCAGAAGACCATACCCGTTTTGCGGTCGACACCCATTACAAAATTCTGGATGTGCCGGGTTCCGTGGATAATCCTGGCAAGGTGGAAGTGCGGGAGTTCTTTTCCTATGGCTGCCCGCATTGCTATTCCCTGGAGCCTGCGGTTCATGCCTGGCTGGATGAAAAGCCTGAGTACATCGACTATGTGCGTACTCCGGTGCTGTTCCTGCGTAATGCCGAGCCGCTGGCCCGCGCTTATTACGTGGAAGAAGCCCTGGGCCTGGTAGAGGAAATCCATGCGCCGCTGTTCGACGCGATCCACAAGCACCGCGAGCCACTGTTCAACGAACCTGCGTTGGCCAACTTCTTCCGTAAGTACGATGTTGAGCCCGCTGAGTTCAACAAGCTGTATGGGTCTTTCGGTGTCTCCACCAAGATCCGCCAAGCGGATGCGTTGACCAAGAAATATCAAATTCCCGGTGTTCCGAACTTCGTGGTGAACGGTAAATACCTGGTGCTGCGTGAGAACCTGAAAAGCAACGAAGAGTTGTTCGCGGTGATTGAATATCTGGCGAACAAAGAAAAGAAAGACTGAATGCTGCTTGATCGTGCCAGGCTAGCCTACCGTGACTGGAAAGCCCGCCCTGCGGGCTTTTCCTTCGCCAGGCAAGGGGTAAGAAAAACCCGCCAGACACGGGAGGTATTGCTTCCCCAGGACACAGTGAAGCTCATGAGCTTCAATATTCAGGCGGGAATCGGCAGCCAGAAATTCGGCGATTACATCACCGGCAGCTGGAAGCATCTGGTGGCACATCCGCGCAGCGTGGAAACCATCGAGCAGATCGCCGAAGTGCTAAGCCACTTTGATGTGGTGGGCCTGCAGGAAGTGGACGGCGGCAGTTTGCGTTCGCGCAACATGAACCAGCTGGTGCACCTTGCCTCCATGGCCGACTTCCCCTTCTGGCACCAGCAGTTAAACCGCAATCTCGGCCGTCTCGGCCAGTTCAGTAACGGCTTTCTCAGCCGGCACCAGCCGTTTGAAATTACCGACCACCGCTTGCCCGGCTTGCCTGGGCGCGGCGCCATTGTGATCAAGTACGGCCACCCGATTCAGCCATTGGTGGTGGTGGTGGCGCATTTGGCGTTGGGTGAAAAGGTACGCAATACCCAGTTGTCCTACCTGTCCCGGTTGCTGGCGGATTACAAGTACGTGGTGATGATGGGCGATTTCAATTGTCGCCTGGATCATCTGGAAAATTCGCCGCTGGCAGCGTTGGGTCTGCAGACCGTGCAGGCCGATAACCTCAATACTTACCCTAGTTGGGCGCCAGACCGGCATATCGACCACATCCTGTTGTCGCCGGATTTGGAAAGCCGCCACACCCGGGTACTCACCGATTGCCTGCTGTCGGATCACCTGCCCCTGGCCACGGAAATCGTTATTCCGGATGAAGTGGTCGCCGCGACCCGGGAATACCGCCTGCCGTTGATCATCTGAAGTCTGCATAAGGAAGGCAGAAGGAGGATTTTGGTGCTGCGAGCGCTCTTCTGTTTCCCGCGTCAAAATGCCATGACACCGTCATCGTGACGGGGCAGGCTGTGCTGATGAAGATTGACCGTGTCCTGATTGCCCTTTCCTTGATAATGCTGCCGCTGCTGTTGCTGGCGGATTGCCCCCGCGTGCCCGGGCAGGAAGATGACCGGCGGGCCAATGCCGGGTGTTTGATTGTTGAGGGCGACAAGGTGCTACTTCTGACGCATCGCTGGGGCGGCAAGCTGGGGGTGCCCGGTGGGACCCTGGAGCCGGAAGAGCTGGCCCAGTGCACGGCGCATCGGGAGACCCTGGAAGAAACGGGGGTGCGGGTTGTGGTGGGGGAGCGTTTGCAGGTGATGAAAAACGGCTTTCATCTCTATCGTTGCATGCCCGCAGAGTCTTTGTCGGAGGAGGCGCCCCTGCCGTTACCGGCGGCTGCCCGTCTGGAGATCAGTGATATCGGCTGGTACTCATTGGCGGATTTACGCCGGGCCGACTGGCGCTTTGCATATCAGTTTGATCTGTTTTTGCAGGTGGCTCGCCAGGCTATGCAGAGCAGCTTAGGCTCACAGGAGGGCGCCGCCAGCGACGGGCGGCAGGAGAAGTAAGCATTAACTTGGCCAGCTCGGACTGGCGCATGGTGCCGGTTTTCTGAAAGGTGCTTTTGAGCTGGGTGCGCACGGTATGCACCGACAGGAAATGGCTGTCGGCAATCTGTTGTGGCGACTGGCCCTGGGCAATGCCTGCGGCGACTCGGGCTTCGGCTTCTGACAAATCAAACAGCTGCATCAGGCTGTCCAGGTCGATATCGATATCGCCCAGTGGGTCCTGGAAATAGACAATGGCCAGGGGGGTGGGGTGAGTATTGAAGCCGCTGGGGGCCGCATGGGGGTGCATGGGGGAGACCAGGCAGCGGGTTGTCAGGTGGCTGTTGAGTGGAATGGCAATGACCTCGCCGCTGCCTCGCAGGGCCGGATTGGGGTGAGTGACTTGGGCCAGTTGCTTTAAAAGCGCGCACTGTCGCCGGGAATCCAGGAAGGTCAGCCTGTGTTTTTCCAGCGCCATGTGAGGGTGCGAGGCCACCAGTTGTTCCGCCTCCTGGCTGATATACACCAGCGTCCCTTGTGCATCGAGCAGGGCAAAGGGCTGCGCCTGAATATCCAGAGCCTGCTCCAGGGCCTGCTGCTGGTGCTTGAGAGCGCTGAATTGGGTCTGCAGCCGTACGGCACGGCGCACATGCATGACCAGGTCATTGATCTGGTCGGTTTCTTCTCGGGTGTAGTGGCCCTGCTCCCGGGTGCGTTGAATCAACAGCTGCACGGTATGGTCTTCATCCTGCCAGACGGTGCCACACACGCCATGGTGGATGCCTTGGGTGCGGGCCCAGTCATTGTAGAATTCGGTGTTGTAGAAGGCCTTTTGCCGACAGGAAAAATCGAGAAAGGTGGAGTACAGCTGGCCGGGGAGCTTGTCCTTTAATTCCGGACGCCACGGGCAGGCGTTCACGTAGTGATCCACATAGGCCTGGTGATCACTGTCATCAATGTTGTGCTTAATGCTGGACAGCACGGTCTGTGCCCGGCGATCAAGCACCAGCATACGGGCAGAGCGTGACCGGGTCGCGCTGACGGCTTGCGCAAGGAAACGCGGCCAGGCATCAGGAGCCTGTGGCGCCTCATACAGGGTGTCGAGCAGGTCCCCACGCTCGTTGCCCAGCAATCCATCCAAGATTGGCTGAGTCATGAGTTGTTGTTCCCCTTGTGAACCTCTAACTTATCCGATTTCGGCTTAAAATTGAATGTAAACAAACTCGATCACAATTTCGTGAACAGGAGAAACCGGTGGAATCCACCCTGACAATCGACGATGGACAGGCTTTGCCAGTCACCGAAGCCGGTAACGGCCCGCAACCTGTGGTGCTGGTGCATGGCTGGACCTGCAACCGCAAGCACTGGCAGCCACTACTGGATTCGGCGCTGGATGGAACGCGATTGATCGCAGTGGACCTGCCCGGCCATGGTGACGCGCGAGACGTTACCTTGCCGGCCTGGACGGTGACGGCGCAGGCACGGGCGTTGGTGGCAGCGCTGGAGGGCATCGACAATCCGGTATTGGTGGGGCATTCCATGGGCGGTGCTGTCGTCCTGGAGGCGGCCCGGTTAAAACCGATAAAAGCGGTGGTGTTGGTGGATACCTTTGTTATTCCCTATGGGGATCTTGACGAAGATACTGCGCGCCAGATTGAAACCCCTTTTCAGGATAACTTTGCGTCCGGCATTGCCAATCTGGTTGCCAACAATGCGGGTCCGGATTTGAGTGAACAAGCCAAGCTGAGCCTGGAGAGTGATATGGCTGCGGCGCGTCAGGACGCCATGTTACCACTGTGGTCTGACCTGTTGCGCTGGTCCCCGGAGGCGGCTTTTTCGGATATCCAATGCCCGATTCATGCAATCAACGGTGATCTTGTGGGGGATGCTGCACGTGCGCGTTGCACGCCCCGTGTGACCGAGTGGTTACAGCCTGGCACCTGGCATTTTCCGCAAATGGAACAGCCGGACATTTTTGCGCATACGCTTGCGAAAGTGTTGATGGCCTGCGGCTAAACGGGCGTTGCTCAATCGCCACCGCATGTTCATATACCGCTCAGGCTTGGCGGGTGATGAGCGCAGCGGTGGTTGTATTGTGAATGTTGTTCGTTGCTCCGATTCGTCAGTATTTTTTATTTTCATACCTTAAATGGGTGATGTGCCCTCTTGTGGCTTCGGTTTAGTTTGGTGTTCTACCAAAAAACTGGGGTGATCGGAGATATCACACATGAAGGGAACATTCAGAATTGCCGGCCTGGCAGTGGCGGTGGCCATTGCCGGTTGTGGCGGAGGTGGCGGTAGCAGTGGCGGAGGAGGGTCGACGCCAGCGGCGCCCAAATCCACCGTAGCCGGTGCGGTAACCAAGGGCCCTGTCGGGGGCGCAACCCTGTACCTTTACGCTATGGATGCGGCCGGCAACAAAACCGGCGACGCGGTAGCGGGCCCGATCGTTACCGAAGCGGATGGCTCCTGGTCCGTGCAGCTGCCGGATTCTGTGCCACGACCGTTGCTGATCGAATCCAGCGGCGGCACCTATACGGATGAAGCAACCGGTGCTGACGTCACGGCCGGTAATCTTAATTCTTTCCTGCCTGAGGGCGCACAAACCGCTGCGGTCACGCCCTTGAGCGAACTGTTGGTGCGCTCCGCCCGTGAGCATCTTGCTGCCAATGCCGGCGCATCGCTGGAAGATGGCGTAAACGCTGGTCGTGATGTGCTGGATGACGTGCTGGGTGTGTCCTTTGATCCGCTGACCACGGTGCCGGCTACCAGTGGCGATGATGCGGCGGCAAAACAGTACGCTGCCGTTCTGGGGGGCTTGTCCACCCAGGCCAATAACCTGAGCGGCACAACGGACCCGTTTGAAACGGTGATTGCCCTGATTGAAGATGCGTCCGATGGCGTCGTTGACGGTAAGAAAAACGGTGGCGCGATCACCATCGGTGACAATGCCGACACCCTGCCACCGACCAGCAGTGCGGATCTGGCTGGCGCCATTAGTGACTACGCCGAAGATAACGAGGAACTCGGAGTGACCAGCTTCGAGGTAACCGCCAACGTAGGCGCCAACGGCAGCGTGTCGCCCACGTCGGTGTCCTTGCTTGGCGGTGCCAGTGTGAACTTCACGATTACACCGGATACCGGTTACAGCATTGGTGAAGTGATCGGTTGTGCTGGCTCGCTGGATGGACAGTCATTTACTACCAGTGCACTTGAAGACGAATGCGATCTGTCGGTTACCTTTTCCATCAATGAGTACACCGTCAGCACCGCTGGTGTAACCGGTGGCCAAGTGATGCCGGATACGGCGGTGGTGGATCACGGTGATACTACGCAGTTCGAAATCGCGGCGGATGAGGGTTATGACGTTGTCAGCGTGGAAGGCTGTGACGGTTCACTGGCAGGAACCACCTACACCACGGGAGCGATTGTCGGCGCGTGTACCATCACGCCGGCGTTCGCGCTCAGGGAATATGCGGTAACCACCAATGTGGCGGCCGGCACCGGCAGTTTCGACCCGCAAAGCCTGACGGTGGCGCATGGTCAGAATGGCACGCTCACGGTCACTCCGGCTTTCGGTTTCCAGGTGGATTCGGTGACGGGGGATGCCTGTGAAGTGGCAGCGAGTGCGTCGTCGGGCGAATACACCGTAGGGCCGGTGACGTCGGCCTGTCAGGTGGACGCCAGCTTCAGTCTGTTGAGCTATACCGTGAATACGGCGGTGACCGGTAACGGTACGGTATCGCCGGGCACGGTGGTGGTCGAACATGGCAGCACAACCGCGTTTGCTCTGACCCCGGATGCGGGGCAGCAAGTTGCCGTGGCCAGTGGCTGTGGTGGCACACAGGATGGCACTACTTTCACCACGGCCGGTGTCACCGGAGCCTGTACGGTTGCCGTGGAATTCGAACCCATTCAGTACCCGATCACCACCATTGCCGCCAACGGCAGCTTCTCTCCAGCCAATCCCATGGTCGATCACGGCCAGACCCAGGTCTTTACCGTGTCTGCGGATGACGGCTATGAGCTCACCGGGGTGGACGGCTGTGGCGGAACCCTGGACGGCAACACCTTCACCACGGCAACCATCACCGCCGCCTGTTCCGTAACCGCCAGCTTTGCCCAGAAGACGTACACGGTTACGGCTACGGTGCAGGGTGAAAACGGCATGATCATCGGCCAGAACCTGGAAAACATTGCTCATGGCGAGACTCGCGAGCTGACGGTGACACCGGATGACGGTTTTGAGGTGAATACGATCTCCGGTTGTGGCGGCACGCTTGCGGGCAATACCTACACCACCGGTGAAATCACTGAAGACTGTGCTGTAAGTGTCAGCTTTGTGGACGACGGATCCGGCCTCGCCGCCGCCGTCTGGGGCCAATTTAACTGGGATCAAGCCAACTGGCAGTGAGGCCATTGGTTAAAGGACATAACCTTAGAGGGTAAGAGACATGAAAAAAGTAATCCTGACAGGCCTCACCGCTGCCGTGATGAGTGCCACCGCAATGGCCAGTGAAGTGACTGGTTATACCGCACCGGAATCCGGCCAGGCTGCAACGGCTGCTGGTGTGAATGCTAATTTCCAGGCGCTGATTACTGCCATCAATGACAACAATGAACGTATTACCGCTTTGGAAGATGCGGCGGGAACTCCGTCGGCCTTGCTGGAAAAAATCAGTGGTGCGACGTACAC
The DNA here is from genome assembly GCF_040118815.1 of Alcanivorax sp. GTDB lineage: Bacteria > Pseudomonadota > Gammaproteobacteria > Pseudomonadales > Alcanivoracaceae > Alcanivorax. The sequence goes on along the minus strand of NZ_JBEDTC010000022.1, from coordinate 87,395 downwards.
CATTTCCTATCTGGGCTCGGTGATAGGAACCTATGCGGATGCTCTGAGCCCTCATAAAGGCGCTTACCTGGAAGGCTTCGGCGGGCGTAGTGTGATTACGTTCGAGACGAATGGAACCCTGACCGAACTGTATCAGGAAAGCGGTCGGGAAATTGATTTTGAAGATGGCGAGTGTACGGAAAGCGAGCCCGGTATTTTCAATTGTGAACACCGGGTAGAAGACTTTACTGATGGGCCGGAGACGTTTACTGGCGGTAGCTGGGAACTGGATGGCAACACCCTGTCTGTCACCTTCCCGGAGGAAGATGGCGCCGAGGAGTTTATTGTGGCGTTGGATGGTGAAATCCTGGTGTTGTCCAGTGCCGGATTTGAAACTGAATCAGACGAGTTCGGCACCAACGACGACTACGTCCATTCGTTGGCTGTCGGTGTGAGAACTGGCGAACCCGCAGAGTAAGTTGATATGGGAAAATGAAAAGGGCGCCGATGGCGCCCTTTTCATTTTGTGAGGCCAGGTCATTTCGATGGATAGGTGGTGAAAGTTAGTACCGTGTTTCCGCCATCCCGGAAAACTGTTTGGCCAAATAGGTGGCGTAGTTGTCGGTCATGCCAGCCAGAAAATCCAGTGCCCGCATGATGCATTGATAAATTCTTTCTTGCTCCGGTAGTTGCTCAAGGTTTTCCGGAAAGCTGTGCCGACCAATCAGATCAATGATGCGCTCGTGCCGATAGTTTTTTGTGCTGTTGCAGGCATGGGATACGGCGGCTTCTATCAAACCATCCAGCAATGCGCCCATCACTTCAAAGGCGCCAATTTCCAGTTCGATTTTCCGTGGATGCTCGAACACTTTCGAACGGGAAAGTTGCTTGGCATTTTCCACCACATCCCGCACCGCCGGTTCGCAGTGGCTGATTAGGTCGCCTTCCATGCGTCCCAGCAGTAACCGTTCGTGATTGGCGACAAAAGCCTCTACGCCTGCTTCGATAAAACGCTCGATGATCTTGCCGCGCAGCAGGGCGGCTTTACGGCCATCGCGGATATCCGAATGGATCAGCTCGCGTACTTCCTCGCTATCGGGCAGGGCCGGTTGTAGTAAGGCGTACACTTCATCCCAGTGCAGCAGATCCATTTCCAGGCCATCTTCAAGATCAATGATGGCGTAGCAAAAGTCATCCGCGGCCTCCATCAAGTAAGCCAGCGGGTGGCGACAGAAATGCCCCGGGCTGTGTTCCAGTAGCCCGGTGGCCTGGGCCACTTCGCGAAACGCTTCGGTTTCAGACACAAAGGCGCTGTACTTGCCAGGTTTACTGCTGGCGCTGCCCGCATCGTCGGACAGCCAGGGGTATTTCAGGAACGTGGCCAGGGTCGCGTAGGTCAGGCGCATGCCGCCGTCGTACTGGTGGTATTCGCTTTTGGTAATAATGCGAAAGCCCTGGGCGTTGCCTTCAAAAAAGGTCAGGTCGCTTTGCTGGTGGGCGGGGAGCATATCCAGAAACCGCTGCCCCCGTTCCTGAAACCAGGCGCGTATGGCACGCTCGCCGGTGTGGCCAAAGGGCGGGTTGCCGATATCGTGGGCCAGGCAGGCGGACTGAACAATATCGCCCAAATCCGTGGCGCTGACGGTGTTGGGTAACAAACCTTTTTGCTGCAAACGCTCGCCCACCCGAATACCCAAGGTTCGGCCCACGCAAGACACTTCCAGTGAGTGGGTCAGGCGGTTATGTACGTGATCATTCGTGGCCAGCGGGTGGACTTGGGTCTTGCGCGCCAGACGCCGGAAGGCGCCGGAAAAAATAATTTTGTCGTGGTCGCGCAGAAAAGCCGTGCGGCCACTTTCATCCTTGGCGGTGCGCCCGCCCAGGCGAGCCTTGTTCAGCAGTTGGTGCCAGTCCATATCGTAAAAAACCTTCAAGGAGCCTTGAGTCGGGCAGGGTAAAAGCCCACGGTAATGATCACAGCATGTTGCCACGGCCGGTGTGGTTATGCACAACACCGTGTATGAGCGCCGGGAGTGACTATCGACAGGAGGATGTATGAATCTGGACAAACCCTTGTTAATGCTCGTCACCAGCGCTTCAGAAATGGGCCAAGGAAAGAAGACCGGTCTGTGGCTGGAAGAATTCGCGGTGCCCTATCTGCAGTTCCGGGAGAACAATATTCCGGTGGTGGTGGCCAGCCCGAAAGGCGGACGGGTTCCCATTGATCCAAACTCGGCCCCGGACGAGGACGATAAAGCGGCCTGGACGGAGGCGATTGCTGCCTTGCAAGATACCCGCGAATTGGAAGCCATCTGGGAAGACGGGTTTTCCGGTGTCTTTGTGCCTGGCGGTCATGGTGCTATGTTCGATATGCCCGATAACCCTCTGGTTGCTGCCGTGATGGAGCGAACTTGGGCCCAGGAGGGGCTGCTTGGCGCCGTTTGTCATGGCCCGGCGGCGTTGGTGGGGCTACGTGACGAGCAGGGCGCGCCGCTGGTGCAAAATAAAACGGTGGCCTGTTTCACTAACAGTGAAGAGCAACAAGCGGGGCTCGATGAGGTGATGCCGTTTCTGCTGGCGTCCCGTCTTGAGGACCTTGGCGCGCATCTGGATCTGGCCGATGACTTTACTCCCCATGCGGTTAATGACGGCAAGTTGGTCACCGGGCAGAACCCACAGTCCAGCCGCGTGGTGGCCGAGGCGGTAGTTACGCAGCTTTATAGCGAATAGTGCGGGGCCTGGCGATAGTGCACTCGCCGGCAGCCGGTGCTTGCCGTATTGTTAGGCCACGTCTTGGCGACGTGTTCTGGTTGCCGCCCTGCTGGGCGCCTTATTGTTCATGTCTGGGCTTTACCGTTAGGAGAGATCATGGGGATCTATGAGTACAGTGCCATCACGCTGAGTGGTGAAGAAAAATCGTTGTCCGACTTTCAGGGCAAGGTATTGCTGATCGTGAATACGGCCAGCAAGTGTGGGTTTACCCCCCAGTACAAGGGGCTGGAAAGCTTGCATGAAACACTGCAGCCCAAGGGGCTGGAAATTCTCGGTTTTCCCTGTAATCAGTTTGGCAAGCAGGAGCCGGGCGCGGCGGATGAAATCGGCGCTTTCTGTGAAAAGAATTATGGTGTCAGCTTTACCATGTTCGACAAGGTCGACGTGAATGGCAGTGATGCCCACCCGTTGTACGACTATCTGAAAAAAGCCGCGCCGGGTGTAATGGGCAGCAAGGGCATCAAATGGAACTTCACCAAGTTCCTGGTGGGTAAGGATGGCAAGGTAGTGAAGCGCTACGCGCCCACCGACAAACCGGAAGCGATTCGCAAGGATATTGAGGCGTTGCTGGAAGCCTGACCAGTGATCAGTCGTGAGTAACGGGTTTCGAAGATCAAAACTGGAGGCAGCTAACCCGGTTCTTGCTTTTGCTTTTCGAAACTCGCGGCTCGAAACTCGTGGCTGCTTCTAGGCGCTTTTACGTTGTTCCAATCTTTCAAAGATCACCATCCCGCTAAGCATGGCGGCGACGAAAACAATCCCCTTTGCGCTGCCGGTTCCCAGGGCTACCAGCGCCGGGCCGGGGCAGAATCCGGCTAACCCCCAGCCCACACCAAAACCCAGCGCGCCGAGAATCAATCGTTTATCCAGGTCGCGGCGGGTGGGTATGCTCAGGGGGTCGCCGTTCCAGGCGTGTTGGCGGCCACGGGCCAAGACAAACCCTACGGTCATGACCGCTACCGCACCGCCCATGACTAACGCCAGCGATGGGTCCCAGGGGCCGGCCAGATCCAGAAAGGCGAGCACCTTGGCGGGGTTGGCCATGCCAGCGAGTAACAGGCCCAGGCCGAAAATCAGGCCACAGAGAAAGGCCGTTAGCGAGGACATTTTCACAGGATGCCTCCCATTGTGTGGCGAGCCACGAATACGGTAACAAAGCCACTGGTCATAAAAGCCGCGGTGGCTACCAGTGAGCGCGGGGACAGGCGCGATACGCCGCAGACACCGTGCCCGCTGGTGCAGCCTGAGCCGTAGCGGGTGCTGACGCCAACCAATAAGCCGGCGATGATCAGCAGTGGCCAGTCCGCGTCGATGATTAGCGGTGGCAGATTGGTGACCAGGGCCCAGAGAAGTGGGGCGGCCACCAGGCCCAGCACAAACGCCACTCGCCAACGGTGGTCTCCTTGGCTTGGGCGCAGTAGTCCACCCAGAATGCCGCTGATGCCCGCAATCCGGCCGTTAGCGTGGAGCAGCAACAAGGCGGACAGGCCAATTAAGGCGCCGCCGACCAGCGAGCTCCAAGGGGTAAAGGCGTTCCAGTCAATGGTCATCGGTGTCCTCACAGAATCGTTGGTACAGCACGTCCAGAACGGCCAAGGCGTCCGGGTTGGCGACCTGGTAGAACATTTGCTTGCCTTCTCGGCGGCTACTAACCAAACCTTCGCGCCGTAAAATGCCCAGCTGTTGGGATAGTGAGGGTTGGTAAACGCCAACTAACGGCTCCAGTTCGCTGACGCTGCGCTCGCCTTCGGCGAGGCGACATAGCAACATCAGTCGGTCCGGGTGGGACAGAGCTTTGAGTAACTGGCTGGCTTTGGCGGCATTGTCGCGCAGGGCATCGGGGTCGATAGTGGACATGGTGCGTGGATCCAACAATATATATTTAAGTAAAAAGTATATTTATGTTGGCACAATCACAAGCGTTTTTTTGAATTATGTTCACTTTGTGTGATTGGGTTTAGCTGATTGGCGAGGTAAACGGCAACACCCCGTAATAAACCGCGAAGAAATGGCAGATGCTGCCGCCCATAACGAACAGGTGCCAGATGGCGTGGTTGAAAGGGATAAAGCGGTCGGCCAGATAAAAAATGACGCCCACTGTATAGGTAATGCCTCCGGCCAGAATCAGCCAGAACCCGGTGTCGTTGAGTTTGCTGGTCAGATCGTTAGAGGCCACCAGGATTAGCCAGCCCATGGCCAGGTAAATGCCCACGCGCATGAGTTTGAAGCGGTGTCCGTAGAAGGCTTTCAGGGCGATGCCAGTGAGTGCCAGCGCCCAAATAACGGCAAACAGAATCCAGCCAGTCTGGCCACGCAGGTTGACCAGCAGAAAGGGGGTGTAGGTGCCTGCGATCAAGCCGTAAATCGCGCAGTGGTCCAGCATTTTGAAAGCCGCGCGCCATTTCGGGTTGCGCAGGCTGTGATAGAGCGCGCTGGCGCTGTAAAGGAGAATCAGGCTGGCGCCGAAAATGCTGAAACTGACGATTTTCCAAGGGTCGCCCAGCAGGCTGGCGGCCACCACCAGAATCACCGTGCCGGCAATGCTCATGGCGGCACCGATGCCGTGGGTCAGGCCATTCAGCCACTCTTCCAGAATCGAATAGGGAGGTTCCGGGTTGGGTGCTACGGCCATTGGCACATCTTCTTGCGAACAATAAGTGAGCCTGCATGATGCCGAGCCGCTGGCCTGACTGTAAAGCGCCAAATCGGACAGATGTGCCCATTGATTTTGCCTATGCGTGGCATAACGGGAATGCGCCGGCAAACCGGGAACGGTTGGCGATGGCGGGCATCTAACTCTTTGTGCATGGCAACAGGATGCTGGCGATGACCGGCTGTGTCGTCTGCCACCATTGAAATACGCATACAGTGCCCAAAGGTGTGGTATAGGCCCGACACAACGGGCGTGCTTCCTTGGTAATTCACAAGGACGAGATTGCACAAGCACTCTGCAGGAATACGGGAAAAGGAGACACTCCATGATTGAACACAACAAGCAGGTCGCGGAAGAACTGAGCAAGTTACTGGCCGAGAGTTACACCCTCTATCTCAAGACCCACAAGTACCACTGGAATGTAACTGGCCCCATGTTTCATAGCTTGCACCTGCTGTTCGAACAGCAATACATCGAGTTGGCAGAAGCGGTGGACACCATTGCCGAGCGCATTCGTGCCTTGGGCTGGAAGGCGCCGGGCAGCTATGCCGAGTTTGCCAAGTTGTCCACGGTCGAGGATGCCACGGGCGATCCGGATGCGTCCGGGATGATCCAGGAGCTGGCCGCAGACCACCGCACCGTAGCGGAGCGTGCCAATCGGGTCTTGAAACTCGCGGGCGAGCATGAAGATGAAGGCTCTGGCGCGGTGGCCAGTGCCCGCATCGAGATTCATGAAAAATCCGCTTGGATGCTGTCTGCGCATTTGGGCTGATAGCGCTCCGGCGCGTGTATTTCCCAATGATCGCTACCCGGGCCGACGTTAGTCGGCCCTTTTTATGGAGCATTGCCGCGTAGGAATCTCTCTTCTCCCTGTTCGTCCCCCCCCCCTTCTGGCCTGAGCCCTTTGCGGCTCACTTATCGCGCAGAATAGCGCCTGCGGTTCCATCGTCTGATAAGGTCAAAACTTCGCTGCGGGTGAAAAAGCTTCACCTGATACGCGGGTACCTGTGCGACAATTGGTACTAACAAGTACCGTTTTAGATCGGGGAGAGCACGATGCAACGTTTTTGGGTAGTCCTGGGCCTGGCCCTGGTCCTGTGGGGCTGCGGTGATGAGCCGCAGACGGATGCTCCCATGCCGCAACCGGTGAAGCTGCAAACGGTGAACGGTGGCGATGGTACGTTGCGTCACTACCCGGGCAAGGTGGTTGCTACGGAAGGCTCGGAACTGGCGTTTCGGGTGTCCGGGCAGCTGGAACGCTTGCCGGTGCGTGCTGGCGAGCAGGTCAAGAAGGGGCAGGTGCTGGCGGCCTTGGATCCGTCCGATTTCAGAAATCAGCTAGCGGATCGCCAGGCCCAGTATGACTTGGCCGAAAGCCAGTATCAGCGTGGTATCAGCCTGCGTGATCGTGGGGTTATCTCCGAAGCCCAGTTCGATGAAATCGATGCCAAGCGGCGCCAGTCGCAAGCGGCTCTGAGCCTGGCCCGGGATAATGTGAAATACACCCGCCTGAAAGCGCCCTACGGTGGCACCGTGGCCCGCACCGAGGTGGAAAACTACCAGTTCGTTCAGGCCAAGCAGCCGATTCTTTACCTGCAGGGCGACAAGAACATTGATGTTGAATTTGCCGTGTCCGAGCGTTTCTTCACCAACCTGCGTAAGGACGGCGAAGACTACCAGCCGGAAATCCGTTTTGAGGGTGCGCCGGGCACGACCTTCAAGGCCAGCTACAAAGAACATGAAGCCAGCGCCGATGACCGCACCCAGACCTACATCATTACCCTGACCATGCCCAACCCCGAGGGCATCATGGTGTTGCCGGGGATGAGTGTGGATGTGGCCATCGACCTCAGCCAGATTATGCGCAAGACCACGCGCACCCCGGAGGTGCCGGCGGCGGCGGTCTTCAACCCTGATGGCAAGAATAGTGCCCATGTTTGGCTGTACCAGGACGACGAAACCGTCACTGCCGTGCCGGTGACGTTGGGTGAAGTGGTCGGCGGTGGCGTGCAGGTCACCGAAGGGCTGGAGCCTGGAGATCGCATTGTGGTTGCCGGCGTGCACCGCTTGGAAGACGGGCAAACCGTTCGTGAACTGATTAAGGAACGGGGTCTGTAAATGAACATCGCCGAGTACAGCATTCGCCACAAGGTGGTGAGCTGGTTGTTTACGCTGATCCTGTTGATCGGTGGGGTGGTCAGTTTTTCCCGGCTGGGTCAGCTGGAAGACCCGGAGTTCACCCTCAAGACGGCCATGGTGATCACAAACTATGCCGGCGCTTCGCCCAGGCAGGTGGAAGAGGAAGTGACCCTGCCGGTGGAAAAGGCGATCCAGAGCCTGCCGTACGTGAAATTCGTCAAATCCATTTCCAGTAATGGCCTGTCGCAGATACAGGTGGAAATGAAACCTGCATACAGGGCCAGCCAGCTCAAGCAAATTTGGGATGAGCTACGCCACAAGATGACGGACCTGCAGAGCCAGCTACCCCCCGGCGCCGGCACGATTCAGGTGATTGACGACTTTGGTGATGTGTACGGCATTCTGCTGGCGGTGACCGGCGAGGGTTATTCCTACCAGGATATGAAAGATTACGCCGACTACCTGACCCGCGAGCTGGTGCTGGTGGACGGTGTCGGCAAGGTCACCATTGGTGGCCAGCGGCAGGAGCAAGTGCTGGTCGAGCTGTCCCGCAGCCGGCTGGCGTCTCTTGGGATCAGTCCGGATCGCATTTTCGGTTTGTTGCAGACCCAGAATACGGTGAACCCGGCGGGCAAGGTGCGGGTAGGGAATGAATACATTCGTATTTATCCCACCGGTGAGTTTCCTTCCGTGCAGAGCATGGGAGATTTATTAATTTCCGATCCCGGCGCCAGCGAACTGGTGTACCTGCGGGATGTGGCGTCCATCGAGCGCGGCTATGCGGAGGTGCCCAGTCACCTGTACCGCTTTAACGGTGGTCCGGCGCTAACCATGGGAATTTCTTTTTCCTCCGGGGTGAATGTGGTGGACGTGGGGGCACGGGTGGATGAGCACCTGGCCGAACTGGAATACCAGCGCCCGGTGGGCATGGAATTGGCCACGATCTACAACCAGCCCGAAGAAGTGGATAACTCGGTGAGCGCGTTCATGCTCAATCTCGGTGAAGCGGTGGCTATCGTGATCGCCGTGCTGCTGGTCTTCATGGGCGTGCGTTCAGGGATTCTGATGGGCGGGGTGTTGCTGCTCACCATCCTTGGCACATTTATCGCCATGAAAATGCTGGCTATCGATTTACAGCGAATTTCCCTTGGTGCGTTGATTATTGCCCTGGGGATGTTGGTGGATAACGCCATTGTGGTCACTGAAGGAATTTTGGTGGGCATGAAGCGGGGCTTGTCCAAACTGGAGGCAGCCAAGCAGATTGTCCGGCAGACGGTTTGGCCGCTATTGGGCGCAACAGTGATCGCCATTATGGCGTTTGCGCCGATTGGTCTTTCCGATGATGCCACCGGGGAATACACCAATACGCTGTTCTGGGTGCTGTTGATCTCACTGATGCTCAGCTGGATCACCGCCATCACGCTGGTGCCGTTTTTTGCCGATCTGTTCTTTAGCGAAAAAGATGTGGGCGGTGATGACGGGGCCGGGGAAGACCCGTATAGCGGTAAGGTGTTTGTGCTCTACCGACGCCTGCTGGATAAAGCCATTCATCATCGGGTGCTGACCTTGAGCGGCATGGGGGTTCTGCTGGTGGTGGCGGTGTTGGGCTTCGGCTTCGTCAAACAGGCGTTCTTCCCGCCTTCCAACACGCCCATGTTCTTGGTGGATTACTGGTTGCCGCAGGGCAGCGACATCCGCGCCACCCAGGAAGCGGTTGCCCGGCTGGAGCAAGAGCTGCTGGAGCTGGACAGCGTGGAGCAGGTCACCAGCACCATCGGCCAGGGCGCGCAACGATTCATGCTTCCCTACACGCCGGAGCAGAGTTACCCAAGCTATGCCCAGCTGATCGTGCAGGTGTCGGATCGGGAACAGATTAACCCGACGCTGGCGATCGCCCGTGACTTGATTCGTGATCAGCATCTGCAGGCGTTTGCGAAAGTGAAACGCCTGCAGATCGGCCCCAGTCCGCCCGCATCCATCGAGGCGCGCTTCAGTGGCCCGGACCCGAAAGAGCTGAGGGCACTGGGACTGAAAGCCCAGGCTATTATGCGTGACGACGGCGGCCTGGAAAGCATCCGGCATGACTGGCGACAGCAGGAAAAAGTGATTCGTCCGCAGTTTCAGGAAGCTCAGGCACGGCGGGCCGGGATTACCCGTGAAGACCTGGATAACACCCTGGCACTGAATTTTAGTGGCCGCAATGTGGGTCTGTACCGCGACGGCAGCAAGCTGCTGCCGATTGTGGCGCGGCCGCCGGACAATGAGCGTCTGAGTGCAGATAACCTGAACGATGTGCAGGTCTGGTCACCGGCCTATGCCACCTACATTCCCATCAGCCAGGTGGTATCGGACTTCAAGACCGAATGGGAAAATGCGTTGATCATGCGTCGCGATCGCAAGCGTATGCTCACCGTGCAGGCTGAACCAGATGTGCTGGGTGAGGAAACGGCGGATCAGGTGTTGCGGCGCATTCGCCCGGCCATCGAAGCGCTGGAGCTGCCGGTGGGCTATTCCCTGGAATGGGGTGGTGAATACGAGGCCGCCCAAGAGGCCCAGGCCGCGGTGTTTGGCAGCCTGCCCATGGGTTATCTGTTCATGTTTATTATCACGATTCTGTTGTTCGACGCGCTGCGTTCGCCGCTGGTGATCTGGGCGACCGTGCCGCTGGCGATCATCGGTGTAACTTTTGGGTTGTTGGTACTCAACTCACCCTTCGGTTTCATGGCCCTGCTGGGCTTCTTGAGTCTGTCTGGCATGTTGGTGAAAAACGGCATCGTGCTGGTGGAGCAGATCAAGCTGGACCGGGAAACCATGGCGCCGTTTGATGCGGTGGTATCGGCCTCCATCTCCCGGGTGCGGCCGGTGTGCATGGCGGCGGTGACTACTATTCTCGGCATGATTCCGCTGTTATTCGATGCCTTCTTCGAGTCCATGGCAGTGGTGATCATGTTTGGCCTGGGCTTTGCCACCGTGCTCACGCTAGTGGTGGTGCCGGTGCTGTATACCCTGGCCTACGGCATCAAGCCGGGTGCCGATCAGCATGTGTGAATGATGCAACACGCCCCACGCAACATGCCCTACGCGGTGTGTTGCATGGGGCGTGATGCTTGTTGCGTCTGCGTAGGTGCCTCCTCCCTCCCTCTCTGCCACAATGTGCCCGCCTGAGATTATTGACGATCTCCAACTGATGACCCCAAGGAGTGCCGATGTTACTGGCCATTGCCGCCGTGATTGGCGGGCTGATACTGCTGGTATGGAGTGCGGACAAGTTTGTTGAAGGGGCGGCGGGTACCGCCGCTCACGCCGGTATGCCGCCGTTGCTGATCGGCATGCTGATTGTCGGCTTTGGTACTTCGGCACCGGAAATGGTGGTGTCGGCGTTGGCGGCTCTGGAAGGCAATCCCTCGCTGGCGCTGGGTAATGCCTACGGCTCCAACATTTCCAATATCGCCCTGATTCTTGGGGTGGTGGCGGTGATGAGCCCGATTCTGGTGAACTCCGCGATTCTCAAGAAAGAGCTGCCCATTCTGGTCCTGGTGACGCTGCTGTCTGGCTATCAGCTCCTCGATGGGGAGATCTCCCGGCTGGATTCCTGGGTGCTGCTTGCGGTGCTGGCTGTGCTAATGGGCTGGTCGATCTTTGCCGCCATGACGGGCAAGGGAGAAGTGCTGGCCGGGGACGTTGAAACCGAGATGGCGGATCATCCGCTGCCCCTGAAAACGTCCCTGTTCTGGCTGGTAGTGGGGTTGATTCTGTTGGTGGTCAGTTCGCGAGCGCTGGTGTGGGGGGCGGTATTCATTGCTCAGTCGCTGGGTGTTAGCGACCTGATCATTGGCCTGACCATCGTGGCGATTGGCACTTCCCTGCCAGAGCTGGCCTCCAGCATTGCCGCGGTGCGCAAGGGCGAGCACGATATCGCCTTTGGTAACGTGCTAGGCTCGAATTTGTTCAACACCCTGGCGGTGGTCGGTATTGCGGGCGCCATCAAACCCATGTCGGTGGAAGCGGTGGTGTTGCAGCGTGACTGGTCTCTGATGATGGGGCTGACGCTGGTGTTGTTCGTCATGGGCTTTGGCTTGTGGGGTCGCAAAGGACAGATCAACCGAGCAAACGGCATCGGGTTGTTGGTGGTCTATGTGGCCTATATGGCGTATCTGGGTTCTACCATGCTGACCGCGGGCTGATTGACGCCTGTGCGTCGACGAACATTCCAATAACGAGACTCTGGGAAGCGGCAGGATGCGGGACACGGGATTGTCGGAAAAACTGGAACAGCGCGCCTTCCTGTTCGCGTTGGTGGCGGTCAGCGCGGTCTTTGCCCTGCTGATTCAGCCTTTCTTCGCGCCTATTTTCTGGGCCTGTGCCATCAGCGTTATTTTCTACCCGTTCCATAAAAAACTGCTGTCCCGGTGGCCGCAAAGGCGAAACCTTGTGGCGCTGTTTACGCTGCTGCTGTGTGTGGTGCTGGTGGTGATCCCGGTGCTGGCGGTGGCTACATCGTTCGTAACGGAAGGCGTGGGCCTGTTCCAGAAAGTGCAAAGCGGTGAAATTGATCTGGCCAGTTATGTGGACAAGATCAAGCACGCCTTCCCGGGGCTGCAGTCCCTGGCAGAGCGTTTTGATGTGGACTTGGAGAAAATCAAGGAACAGGCGGTCAAAGCCTTCACCGGTGCGGGGCAGTTCCTCGCCAAGCGGGCGTTGGCGGTAGGGCAAAACACCTTCCAGTTTTTCCTCAACCTGGGCTTGATGTTGTACTTGGCGTTTTTCCTGATCCGTGACGGTGACTCCATGGTGGCCATGCTGATCCGCGCCCTGCCATTGGGCGATGAGCGTGAAAAGTTGCTGTTTGCCAAGTTCGCGGAAGTCACCCGAGCCACCATCAAGGGTAACCTGCTGGTAGCGATTACCCAGGGCGCGCTGGGTGGTTTGATCTTCTGGTGGCTGGGCATCCCGGGGGCCTTGCTGTGGGGCGTGGTGATGGCAGTGCTATCGCTGATCCCGGCGGTGGGCGCGGGTTTGATCTGGTTTCCCGTGGCGCTGTACCTCTACGCCGTTGGCGACATGACCGAAGCCACTATTCTGATTCTGTTCGGGGTGTTCGTTATCGGCTTGGTGGACAATATTTTGCGCCCGATTCTGGTGGGCCGCGATACCAAGCTGCCGGATTATGTGGTGCTGTTTTCCACCCTGGGCGGGTTGGCTATGTTCGGGATCACCGGGTTTGCGGTAGGGCCACTGTTGGCTGCCCTTTTTGTGGCGTTCTGGGGTATCTTTATTCGTGAATTTAACGAGGAAGATGTGCCTGCGTTACCGGCTGAAAGCAAGCCGGGTGAGGCATCTTCCGGGAGTGAGTAACAATGATTTTTCTGCGATTGGTGTTGGCGGCGTCTGTGGCCGGGTTGTCCGCTTTTGGCTGTGACGAAGATGAAGACGGCGGTATTTTCTCCTCCTCCGACAGCGCCCAACTGTACTTCCATAACCAGCTTACCCAAGTGGGCGGGGGCAGCGAAGACGATGTGACCGTGGACCTGTTCGTGGATGATCAGAACACGGCGCTGGAAAGTGGCGTGGCTTACACCACGCGGGGCAGCGTGGGTGCCAACAGCCTGGAGCTGGACGACGACAGTGAGTCCATAGCGTTTGATGCCCGCGGCATCAGTTCCGGTAGCACCTTGGTCAGTGGTCCGATCAACCGCACGCTCACCGGGGGCAATCGCTACTCAGTGGTGCTGATGGGAGATACCACCCTGGATAACCGTCAGTTGAAGACATTCAGCCACCAGAAGATGGATGTGGGCAGCGGTCAAATTCGGGTGCGCTTTATCAATACGCTGTCGCGTCTGTCCGGGGACGAGCTGAGTATCACCGCAAGCGGTGGTGCACCTGGTGGCCAGGCGCTGGTCAGCGGCCTTGAATATGCCGATGGCAGCAGCTATGTGTCCCTGAGCGCTGGCGGCAGTCTGGCGGTGACCATCAATAACGAGACCCAGGGCGTGATCATCGATGATGTGAATTGCAGCGTCAGCAGCGGCCGCAGCTATGATGCGATCATCGCCTACACGGAATTCGATAGCGATGATGATCAGATTTCCCTGTACTGCCAGCCGTTTTAGTCACTGAACGGCGGGCACGTCTCACTACGAAAAACCTCTGAACTGCCAACCAATACCAAAAGCAGGGCGTCGGTATGATTACGATGCCCTTTTTGCGTTTGTTGCGGGAGAAGTTATGAAAATGATCGGCATGCTGGCGATGGCCAGCGCAGTAGTGCTGGCCGGCTGTGGCGGTGATGACGATGACGTGGAGGATCTGTTACGTGAACCCGCAGAAATTTATTTCCATAACCAAATCACAGATACGGGCGCAGGAGATGCCTCCACGACCACGGTAGACTTGGTGGCGAGCGGTGATGTGTTGTTTAACCAGCGGCCCTACTCCACAGACGAGCAAGATGGACTGCGTTTCAAGCTGAATGCGGATGCTGAGACGGTCACTTTTCGAGTAAACAGCAACCACGCGACGGAACTGGTTAAAGATACGGCATTGAGCCTTTCTGCGGGCGCCGCATATACGTTGGTGGCGATGGGGCAAGTGTCAGGGGTCGCTGGCTCCTCGCAGGAGCCGATGTTGAAACTGTATCCCCAAAGTCGCCCTTCCGTGGCCGCTGGGACAGTAAAAGTACGCCTGATCAATGCCTTGTCAGAGCGGGAAGATCAGCCCATTACGGTTAATACCAATGAAGTAACGCCGGTGAACCTGGCCACTAATCTTGCGTATGGCGATGTGAGCGCTTTCACCCAAGTAACGCCTGAGACTGCCGGGAAGTTGATGGTCACGGTTGACCAAACAGGAAACCCTACGGGTAACGTGGAATGCGACACAATCACCGCAGGCAAGAGTTACGATGTAATTGTTGCCATGTCTGGTTTTGGTGATGCAGTGGCCATGGATGTTTTCTGTCAGCAGGTGGATGGCTCCTGAATCAAAAATTGCTGGTCTTCGTAGGTCGGCTTAGGGCGTAGCCGTAAGCCGACAACCCATCTTGCTATTTACCTCATCGCTGAATGTCGGATTATGCCTTTCAGGCTAATTCGACCTAGGCTGGTGACGGCAGAGACCGGTCTTCGCCGATTTCCGTCCTGCATAACCGAGTGAGCCGTAGCGCGGAATAAGCAGCGATTTGCTCCAGCTTTTGGCATACTCGCGCCTCCATGAATTAGCGGAGTCTCTTGTATGTTCAAGGTCAACGAATACTTCGATGCCAAGGTGGCATCCATTGCCTTTCAAACCGAATCCAAGCCGGCCACCATCGGTGTGATGGCGCCGGGGGATTACGAATTCGGCACCAGTGAACACGAGACCATGACCGTGACCAGCGGTGCCCTGACCGTGAAGTTGCCGGGCAGTGCCGACTGGCAGACATTTGCTGCCGGCGAGACCTTCGAGATTGAGGCTAACCAGAAATTTCAGGTAAAAGTGGCCATCGATACGGCCTACCTTTGCCTGTACGGCGAGTAACCCGGTACGGCCCATAAAAAATAAGAGCGCCTGCGAAAAAACGGGTGCCAACACAGGGGAGCCTGATGCCGTTATTTCCAGCCAGGGATGGCGCCACGTTGCGTGTGCGGTTGTTGGGCCGTGGCCAGCCGGTGCTGATGCTGCACGGGCTGGGCATGCAGGGGCGTGACTGGCTGCCCTTTGTGTTTCCCTTTCTGCGTCGCTTTCAGTTTGTGATTCCTGATCTACGCGGTGCGGGTGGCTCGTCGGTGGCCCGTTTCAACCAGGCGGACGTGTTTCACAATCACATGCAGGACATGGAAGATCTGGTACACCATTTCGGCTTGCGGGATTTTCAATTGGTGGGCTACTCGTTGGGCGCTACCACCAGCCTGCACTGGCATGCCCATGGGGATTTCACCCCGGTGAAGCGCTACCTGCATGTGGACCAATCGCCGTGCACTGATAACAAGGCTGACTGGTCCCATGGCTTGTTCGGGGAGCGGCAGGGGCATTTCTACGCGCAGTTGCGCGAGTTGCTGGCACTGTTGGACGCTGCGCCGGACCAGGGTCGCATTGTCAGCCTGGCACCAGGGTTGCGCGCCGCGATCTTGCTGCGGCTCACGGATATCCTTGGGCAAATTGCCGGCCGCCGGGGGCTGCACTCGGCCTTCAGTGCCACGGCCCGCTGGTCGTCACTGTGGGCGCGGGTTTTGCCGGTGGCTGAATTGGCGGATATCCGTGCTTACCTGAATGCCTATTTGTTTGGTGCCCATGACTATCGGCCCTCTGCGGCCAATTTTTCCGTGCCGGCCACCGTGATTACCGGTGCCCGCTCTCCGCTGTATCCCGCACAGGGGCAGGCCGAATTCGCCCGGCTGATCGGGGCCCGACATGTGGTCTTGCCGAAGGCGGGGCATGTGCCGTTGATGAGCCAGCCATTAGCCTTTACCCGTGCACTGGGTGATTTTCTGGCCGGCAGGGAGTGATTTTGCGTGTCGCGTGCGGCGTGGTGCGTGCTGCTTCTCTTCTCTGATAGTGGAATGATATTTCGTTCTTGCCCCATTTCTCGCTAGCATAGCGGGCCTTTCTGGAGCGGATTCGGAGACATCGGGTGGTCGCCATTCATACCTCAGCCCCGGCGCTGACCTTGCGCGCGGGCAGCGATGCCATTGCGCATTTACGTGAGCATGGCCTGCGGGCCGCAGACGTGGACATCGTTCCTGGTGCAGCCGGGGGGCCCAAAGCACTGGGGATCAACGGCCTGGATCAAGCCGTGTTCGGGGATTTTCTGCCGTCGGCGCCGCGCCCGCGCACCTTGATTGGCGCCTCCATCGGTAGCTGGCGCTTTGCCGCCATCACCATGGGTAACCCCCGCGATGGCTTGGCCCGCTTGGCCGATCTTTACACCCAGCAGCGTTTCCCCAAGGGCATTACCGCCAAGGAAGTCAGCCTTCGCTGCGCGCAGATGTTGTCGGAACTGCTGCAAGATCGTGACCAGCATATTCTGCATAACCCGGATTATCGGTTAGTGATTGTGGTGATTCGCAGCCGGGGGCTGATGGCCCGGCGTGGCGGTTTCGGTTTGGGACTCGGTTTGGCGGGGCTGATCGGTACGAATTTGGTCAGTCGCCGTGCCACGGGGTTGTTTATGGAGCGTGGTCTTGTCTATCAGAAAGGGGCAGATTTGCCGCTGGGGCCGCTCAATGATTTCACCACCCACCATATCGACCTGCAGGCGGATAACGTGCGTGCGGCCCTGCTGGCCAGCGCGGCTATCCCCATGGTGCTGGACGGGGTGACAGATTTATCCGGTGCCCCGGAAGGCGTTTATCGTGATGGCGGCATGCTCGATTATCACCTGGACCTGCCGTACCAGAGTGAGGGCATCGTGCTATACCCGCACTTTACCGACCGGGTGATTCCCGGCTGGTTCGATAAGCCACTGCGCTGGCGCAACGGTGACCCACAGCGATTGCGTCGCCTGTTGATGGTATCCCCCTCCCGGGAGTATTTGGCCAGCTTGCCCCACGGCAAGCTGCCTGACCGTACCGATTTCAAACATTATCTTGGCGATGATGCCGGTCGCGAGGCGTACTGGCGCAAGGCTATCGCCGAAAGCCAGCGACTCGGCGATGAGTTTCTGGAGTTGGTGGAAACCGGCAAACTGGTGGGCCGGGTGCAGCCCCTGTAACGGCGGTCATGCCCCGGTGTTATCTCCCCGGGCAATGACGGACAGCCCCCGGTGGCCGTGTTAGTCTCGCGTTCCCATTTACTCCCATTCAAAAACAGGGAACACGATGAGACCGATAACACCTTCCTCCCCTGATTCCACAAGCTGGGCGATCACTCGGGCCCTGATCCATCAGTATCAGTGGTTTCATGTCACTCTCGGGCTGATCGGCAACGGTACTTTTGTGGTGGGTAGCGTGTTCTTCCTTTGGGAAAGCTGGCAGCGAGCGGGGACCTGGCTGTTTATCATCGGCTCGGTGGGCATGCTGATTGGCAGCATCGGCAGTGCCATTGTCACTTATGAGCGTAGCAAGGGGCGCGACCCCGGCGATGTGGACAACGAACAGGAAGCAAAGTGACAGATTCTCCGGCTTCGAATACGGCGTCACTCCCGACCCTGACTCTCGTCCGCCAGCTATGGCAGCAAGCCTGGCCCATGGCGTTGGGAATCATGTCTTTGCTGGGTTTTTATCTGGTCGACAGCATCTTTGTGGCCCGGCTGGGTACAGCACCACTGGCGGCCCAGTCGTTCACCTTTCCGTTGGCGTTTCTGGTCATTGGTGTGCAGGTCGGCATCGGCATCGCCATTGCCGCGCTGATATCCCGGGCTATCGGTGCCGGCCAGCAGGAGCAGGCCAACCGGCTGGGGGCGCTGGTGCTGGTGGGGGGTGGTGTGCTGCAGGGCGTGCTGGTGTTGGTGTTGTGGCTGATTCAGGAGCCGGCGTTTGCGTTGCTGGGGGCCAGTGAAGAAATCCGCGCCATGATCCGTCCCTTTTGGGCCTTGCAGGTGCCTGCCATGTGGGTCGGTGGGGTGGTGTACTTTGGCTACAGCCTGTTTCGTGCTCACGGCAACACGCGCTTCCCGGGCATGATGATGGTGCTCACCAGCCTGCTGAATCTGCTGTTCGACCCGATCCTGATTTTTGGTATTGGCGGCTGGCAGGGCTTCGGCTTGCCCGGTGCGGCGCTGGCGACCCTGTTGGCGTTTTCCCTGGGCGGGGTCATTGTGGCTCTATCATTGCGGGGCAAGGGCTGGGTGCAGCGCACCGGCATGCTGGTGCAGATGCGTGCTTCCGCCTGGCCGTTTGCGCAGATCGCTGGCCCGGCCATGATCAGCCAGCTAATGCCGCCGCTGGCGGCCATGGTGGCCACGGCACTGGTGGCCCGCTCCGGTGACCAGGCGGTGGCGGCTTGGGGCATGGCTAGCCGTCTGGAGAGTTTTTCCATCGTTCTGGTGCTGGGTATGACCATGGCTCTGCCGCCTTGGCTGGGGCGATGTTACGGCGGCAATGACTGGGCCACCGTGCGGCGGCTGATGCAGGTGGCGGCAGGCATGGTGGTTGCCTGGCAGGTGCTGCTGGGGCTGGTCATGGCGTTGCTGGCGGCACCGCTGGCCAATTTGCTGGTGGACACTCCGGCGGTGCAGGCCTACCTGACCGTGCTGATTCGCTGGATGCCGCCCAGTTATGGTTTTCTGGGTGTCTGCATGCTGGTGGTCTCTGCCAGTAATGCACTGGGCTGGCCCATGCGTGCCATGCTGATTTCCTTCCTGCGTTTGTTCCTGTGCTACCTGCCCTTGTTGTGGCTCGGCTTTGAGCTGGGCGGCTTCGGCGGCTTCGCTCTGGGCGCGGCATTTGGCAATGTACTGGCCGGGGTGATGGCGTGGGGTTTTTATCAGAAGGCGTTGGCGGGGCGTCAGTTGAAAGTTGAAAGTTGAAAGTGCAAACGCGAGCAAGGTGAGTGCCAACCGGTCATCTTGCTGCCGTGTTGCCCCGCGCTTTTCAATTTTAAACTTTGAACTCGCTACTGTTCCCTCTCCCATTCCGGCGGTTTCCACAGGTGTTTCAGGCGCTGCGTTAGCGGGCCTTTCTGGCGCATGGCCCGGAACATGTCCACGTATTCATGGCACCAGTTCACTATCAGGCTATTGCTGTACACCGGGCGGGTGATGCCGTATTCCACCGGCTGATCGTCTTTTTCTTCCACAAAGGTGCCAAACAGGCGGTCCCAGATAATGAAAACACCCGCGTAGTTCTGGTCGATGTATTCCGGGTTTCGGCCGTGGTGTACCCGGTGGTGGCTGGGTGTATTGAAGACGTACTCGATAGCCGGGTGCAGCTTGCCTACCAGGGTGGTGTGAATGAGGTACTGGTACACCAGCGACAGCGCGTAGCACACCCCGATCCATACCGGGTTAAACCCCAGAAACGCCAGCGGTACATAGAACAGCCAGCCACCGTTGAAAATATTGGTGGCGTTCTGACGCATGGCGGTGGAGAAATTCATCCGCTCGGAGGAGTGGTGTGTTACATGGGCGGCCCAGAACCAACGCACCCGGTGGGAGGTGCGGTGGAAGCCGTAGTAGCAAAAATCCACCAGGAACCACAGAGCGATGGCGGTGAACACGTTTAGGTCCACGTCCAGCAACCGGTGCTGGTAGGCGAAGGCATAGAGGGGGAACGCGATCAGCCCGGCGAACAGCAATTCGGTGGTTTGGTAGCCCGCCCCCAGCATGAAATTGAGCCAGGATTCGCGGCCATCCACCAACTGCTTGTTGTGGCGGATCTTGCGGTACTCCCACAGGAACAAACCAATAAAGAGTGGTGTTGCCACCACAAAAATCAGCTGTCGGGCATCCAGTGCCAGCCAGTCGGGCAGGGCTTTCCACAGTGGCACCAAGCCGCTGTTCTGCCAAACAGTGTTGAACCAGTCCATCAGTGCCATGGGAGCCTCGGGGCTGTTATGGGGGAAGGTGTAAAAGACGCTGAAAGCAGTGTGCGCCAAGCGGGTGTTTCTGTATTGACGATCCGTGCCTTATTTTTGACAATTGATGCCAGCAGGATAAACGTCACCGACAAGGAGACACCATGGCCGCTGCCATGCGCGTGACCGGTGCTTGGGTGCAGTTGCTAACTGACTGGCTCGACCGGGAAAACTTGCCCGCCCCCGCATTGCGCACTGTGTTGGACAGCCGCTCGCCGGCGGATGTGGTGCCTTTGGCCCTGTGGCGGGATTTATTGCAGCAGGCGGTTGCCCTGCGCCCTGAGCGGTTGGTGCCGGGGCTGGAGATTGGTGCGATGATCCAGCCCCGCCACGTGGGCATGCTGGGGTACCTGATTCTCACCTGCCGTACCCTGGGCGAAGCCATGTTGGCCTACCAGCGCTACGAAGCGTTGTTTTATGGCCAGGACATGGTGGAAGTGGTGGGCGAGGGCGATCACATGCTGGTGCGCTGGCCGGGACAGGATTCCACTGGTGAGCTGGCGGACAGTGTGGCCATTGCCGCCTTGATCAGCTTCCTGAGGCGGCAGGTGGACTCCCCCCCTGCGCCCGCTCGGGTGGACTTTGCTTTTGCCGCACCGCCAGAACCGTCGCGGGTTGCGTTCGAGGCTTTTTTTGGCTGTGCGGTACAGTTTGCCCAGCCGTATACGTGTGTGGTTTTTCCGCTGCATTTTCTGGGCATTGCCTTGCCGCACAGTGACCCAAGCATGCGCAGTTTGCTGGACCGGCAAGCCCAGGCCATGCTGCTGGCCCTGCCGGGCTCCGACAGCTTTGACCGGGCGTTGCAGCAAGCCATGGTGCGGCTGTTGCCGGAGGCCACCGTTACCTTGCCGCGCCTGGCGGAGGAGCTGCACATGTCGGTGCGCACCCTGCAGCGGCGCCTCGCTGAGCGCCAATTAACCTGGCGAGAACTGCTGGATCGTACCCGTGAGCAATTGGCTCGCCACTATCTGGCTGACCTGTCACTGACCCTAGGGGATATTGCTTTGCTGTTGGGGTTTTCCGAGCACAGCGCCTTCAGCCGCGCCTATCGCCGTTGGACCGGCAACACCCCGGCACGGGCCAGAAAACAGACCGCACTGGCATACAAAACAGATAATGCTGTGTAGCGTGGTCCCTGTGACAGGGAAACGCGGGGCTGCATTGCAGCCGGCGAATTCTGTGCTTATCAGGCCATCTGCACGGGGCGTGCTATCCGGACTGACCCCGGCCGTGAGAATTCCTGTCATTGCTGACACGCCCTGTGGCGTGATTAATTTCCCCATCGCGCTCCGTGGACGCCCCGGACATACTGCATTAACGTTCGCCATCAAGGCGCATACGGCAATGCTAGTGAGCTGGCGCCGCGTCTGGAGACAGGCACCATGCAGGTACAATGAGAGAGGAACACCGATGAAAACGCGTATTACCGAATTGCTTGGTATTGAGTACCCGATCGTTCAGGGCGGTATGCAGAACGTGGGTTATGCAGAGTTGGCTGCCGCCGTTTCCAATGCTGGCGGCTTGGGCATTATCACTGCCTTGACGCAGCCAACCCCGGAAGATCTGGACAAGGAGATCAAGCGCTGCAAGGAAATGACTGACAAGCCGTTCGGTGTAAACCTCACCATTCTGCCGACCATCAAGCCGGTGCCCTACGATGAATACGCCCGGGTGATTTGTGAGAACGGTGTCACCGTGGTGGAAACGGCCGGCCGTAACCCGGAACCGCACATGCCCCTGTTCAAGGAATACGGGGTGAAGGTGGTGCATAAATGTACCTCTGTGCGGCATGCCCTCAAGTCAGAAAAAGTGGGTGTGGACGCGGTCTCCGTGGACGGTTTCGAGTGTGCCGGCCACCCGGGAGAAGACGATATCCCCAATCTGGTTCTGTTGCCCGCAGCTGCCCGTGTTCTGAAAATTCCCATGCTTGCTTCCGGTGGTATTGGAACCGGTGCACAGATGGCGGCGTGTCTGGCGCTGGGTGCCGACGGCATCAACATGGGTACCCGTTTCCTGGCTTCCAAGGAAGCGCCGGTGCACGAAAACATGAAGCGAGCCATTGCCGAAGCCTCCGAGCTGGATACCGCTTTGATCTTCCGCCCACTGAAAAACACCGCCCGTGTTTACAAGAACCGGGTGGCCACCAAAGTTAATGAAATCGAACGCGAAAAAGGTCAGGACATGAAGTTCGACTATATCGTGGACCTGGTGGCTGGCGTCAAAGGCAAGGCCGCGCTCACCTCCGGTGAAATCGATGGCGGCATCTGGACGTCGGGCATGGTGCAGGGGCTGATCGATAGCTACCCCAGCTGTGCGGAGATTATCGATGACATCATTAGCGAATGTACCGGCACCATCAATCAACGCTTGGCCGGTTTCATGAACAGCTAGGGAATGCTCAAGGTATTGACCTTGAGTCGATAAAAAAAGCCAGAGTGATGCTCTGGCTTTTTTGTTTCCTTCCCGTGGCTTCCTTACTGGCTCAAGTGGTGAAAATGATACTTGAGGTGATCATCGATAAAGCTGGCGATAAAGAAATAGGAATGGTCGTAACCGGGCTGCATGCGCAGGGTGATCGGCACGCCGGCTTCTTCGCAGGCAGCGCTTAGTGCTTCCGGGCGTAGCTGACCATCGGTATAGAAATTATCCGCATCCCCCTGGTCGACCATCAGAGGTAACGCACTTCCCTTTTCCTTCAGCAGCTCGCAGCTATCCCAGGCTTTCCAGTTTTCCTTGTTGTCGCCCAGATAACCGGCCAGTGCTTTTTCTCCCCAGGGGCATTGCATCGGATTGCTGATCGGGGCGAAGGCGGAGACTGAGGTGTAACGGCCCGGATTTTTCAGGGCGCAGATCAGGGCACCGTGCCCACCCATGGAATGGCCGCTGATGGCCTGCTTGCCGTTGAGGGGAAAATGCTCCTGTACCAGCGCCGGTAATTCTTCCGTCACATAGTCGTACATGCGGTAGTGCTGGCTCCAGGGTGACTGGGTGGCATTCACATAGAAGCCGGCGCCGGAACCGAAGTCGTAGCTTTCATGTTCACCGGGCAGGTCGGTGCCACGGGGGCTGGTATCCGGGCAGACAATCGCCAGTCCCAGTTCCGCGGCGGTTTTGTGAGCGCCGGCTTTCTGCATGAAGTTTTCATCTGTGCAGGTCAGCCCGGACAGCCACCACAGTAGCGGAACATTATTGCTCTCCGCTGCTGGAGGCAGGTAGATCGCAAAGATCATTTCGCAGTTGAGTATCTGGCTACGATGTTTATAGCGTTTCAGCCAGCCACCAAAGGATTTGGTGGCGGACACTAATTCGATATCCATGGAGCTATCCTTTTACAAAGCTGCTGTGGGAGCTTGCCTGCAAGGGATCCGAGCCAAGGCGAGGTCATCAGTGTCGAGTGTCGAGTGTCGAGAAGCGAGTTTCGAAGATAAAAATCCGGCTCTCGCCGTGTGTTGCCTTTCGCAACTCGAAACTCGTTACTCGCCTTACCCTTTACAACAACGATTGGCCAACAGGCTGGCTCCCACAGCCAAGATCAGAACAAGATGACGGACCGAATGCTTTTGCCCTCGTGCAGCAAATCAAAGGCGGTATTGATGTCTTCCAACCCCATGGTGTGGGTAACGAATTCATCAATCTTGATTTCGCCTTTCATGTAGCGATCCACGTAGCCGGGCAATTCCGTGCGGCCTTTCACGCCGCCAAACGCAGAGCCTTTCCAGACTCGACCGGTGACCAGCTGGAACGGTCGGGTGGAGATTTCTTCGCCGGCACCGGCAACACCAATAACAATGGATTCACCCCAGCCTTTGTGACAGCACTCCAGCGCAGAGCGCATCACGTTGACGTTACCGATGCACTCGAAGGAATAATCCACGCCACCGTCGGTGAGTTCGACAATGACTTCCTGAATGGAATCGTTGTAATCCTTCGGGTTGATAAAGTCGGTGGCGCCAAACTGGCGTGCCAGGGTTTCCTTGGTCGGGTTGGTGTCGATGGCAATGATGCGTTCTGCCTTGGCCATCACCGCGCCTTGTATTACTGACAGACCGATGCCGCCGAGCCCGAACACCGCCACGGTGGATCCAGCTTCTACCTTGGCGGTATTGAGTACCGCACCAATGCCGGTAGTGACACCGCAACCGAGCAGGCAGATTTTGTCCAGTGGGGCTTCCTTGCTCACCTTGGCCAGGGAAATTTCTGGTACCACGGTGTACTCGGAGAAGGTGCTGGTGCCCATGTAGTGGTGCAGCAGTTTGCCGTTCAAGGAGAAGCGGCTGGTGCTATCCGGCATCAGGCCCTTGCCCTGGGTGGCGCGTACCGCTTGGCATAGGTTGGTTTTGCCGCTGAGGCAGAATTTGCACTGGCGACATTCGGCGGTGTAGAGCGGAATCACATGGTCGCCGGGTTTCAGGCTGGTGACGCCTTCGCCCACTTCCTGGACGATGCCGGCGCCCTCATGGCCGAAGATGGAGGGGAACAGGCCTTCCGGATCTTTCCCGGACAGGGTGTAGGCATCGGTGTGGCAGACACCGGTGGCGACGATCTGCACCAGCACTTCACCGGCCTTGGGGCCAGCCACATCGACTTCTTCGATAACCAACGGTTTGCCTGCTTCCCAGGCCACGGCGGCGCGCGATTTCATACCCTGTCTCCAAATAAGGATTAAACGAGCATTGAGTCTACTGGGTATGTAATAGGGAAATAAGGCACAATTCGGCAATAGATTATTGCTCAGGAGCAACAATGCAGCATTGGGATCGGATTGAGGCCTTTGTGGAAGTGGTGCGTGGCGGTTCATTTGCACGGGCCGCCCGGCATTTGGGCGTGTCCAGCTCCCATGTCAGTCGGCTGGTGGCGCGGCTGGAAACCCAGCTGGGGACGCAGCTTTTGTATCGTACGACCCGGCGGTTAACTCTCACCGATGCGGGCACGGTCTACTTCGAGCATTGCTGCCAGCTTTTTGATGGTTTTCAGGAGGCGCTGAATGCGATCAGTGATTTCCAGCAACAGCCTACCGGGGTGTTGCGGCTGACCTGTGCCACCACCTTTGGGGAGCGTTTTATCGCGCCGTTGGTGAATGACTTTCTGGCGTTGCACCCGCAGTTATCCGTGCAGCTGGATTTCACCAACCGGCGGGTGGACATCGTAGATGAAGGTTTCGATGTGGCTATTCGCACCGGTGCCTTACCGGATTCATCCCTGATTGCCCGCAAGCTCTGTCCGCGGCAGGAATATGTGGTGGGCTCGCCGGACTATTTTGCCCGCCATGCTCGCCCGCATACGCTGGGGGAGTTGAGTGGCCATAACTGCCTGCAGGGCTCGTCGGAGCAGTGGACTTTTGATGTGGAGGGTCAGCATCGTCACAGCAAGGTGCAGGGAAACTGGAAAGGTAATTCCGGGGCGGCTTTGTTGGATGCGGCCCGCAAGGGCATCGGGTTGGCGCAATTGCCGGATTATTATGTGAAAGAAGATCTGACTCGAGGGCAGTTGGTGTCGGTGCTGGATCAGTATGCCTGCACTCACACAGCGGTCTGGGTGGTCTATCCCCGCCACCGACATCTGTCACCCAAGGTGCGCCAGTTCGTGGATTTTTTGGTGGAGCATATGGCGGGTTGAGCGGTGAGTTAAAAGTTCAAAGTGTAAAGCTGAAACTCGATCTGTTTACGTAGCCAGCCTATAAAGCTTGGCGCCGAGATTGGGGAACAGAATCGCGAGCAGGAGCGATCAGTTTCGCACGCCCTTACTCGCGCTTTTCAACTTTACACTTTGAACTCTTAACTGGAATGGAATGAATATGTACGCAGGAAGTTGTTTTGCGGCGGGGTTGTTGAATGAGCCGTTGGTGACTCGGCCGGCGTTTCGCTGTTACGTGGATTCAGCCTGTAGCTGGTGGACCATCAATGATAATTTGCCCCGGTATCCGGCAAGTCGCTTGTGATCGTCGTCGGGGCCGGGTGCGGGGTAACCGCAACCCGGCCTCGCAGCTAACGTCTCTCAGCCCAACTGGGCTTGCAGTGAGGCGATTTCCTGGGCATCGCTGTTGCGCGCAACGAATGCCTGCCAGCTATCCGTGGCGTGGCTTTTTAGTGCCTTGGCAACGCGCGACTCTTCTCCTTCCGGCAAGTGCCCGAACAGACCCAGCAGGTTGCTGTCGTGGGCCTGGGTCAGTGCCTGGTCCAGCGTCTGGGGTTGGCGTTCGGTGAGCACGTCCAGTGCCGGGGTCAGGTGAGCATGGTCGAGTAGCGGCAGCAGCGGCAGCAATTCATCCCAGCTGCTTTCTTCAGCCACAGTGGTGATCAGGCTTTCCATGATGTGCTCTTCGCGCAGCTTGGCCACATTGACCACGGCCTGCTGATGGGTATTGTCCATGGCATTCACTGCTTGCAGCAGGTTGGTCCACAGCTGCTGGTCACTGGCGACTTCAATGATACGGCTCAGTACCGTTTCGCCCTGTTCGGCCACCAGGTTGCCCATCTGGCCGCGGAGCTGGGTGTTCAGGTGGCCATTCAATGACAGTACGGCGGGCCACAGCTCATGGTCCGTGGCGGCTTTCAGGGTGGCCCGTTGCTGGGTCTCGCTGAGTAGCCCAAGCAGGGTGTCGAGTTTGCTTTTGTCTTCCAGATACAGCGCGATTTTCACCATGGCTTCACCGTCATTAACAGTGCTGGTGACGGCCTTCAGGGCAGATGGCTGAATCACGGCGACAAAGCGGGCCAGGGTGATGTGCTCATTCATGGCCAGTAGCGCTTTGGCAACGGTGGCGACAATCTTGTCTGGCATGGCGGCCAGCAAGGGGCGGGAGTAGGTCGGCTCCAAATGGATGCACAGCTTGGCAAGAAAATCGTCGGGCAGCTTGTCAGCCAGTTTGATGGCACGCTCGGCGGGCAGTTCAGAGGCAATGCCCGCGGCCAGCACAGAGCCAAGCACGGTGGTCGCCAGTTTGGCGCTGGCACCGGTGGGCACCAGCTTGCTGATACCGGCCAGACGCTGGTAGCTGTCCTGGTGCTGTTCATAGAAAAAACTGGAAACGCTGTTACGGAACGCGGCCAGGGCATTCAGGTTCTGGCCGTCCAAAAAGGCCATGTCGGCTTCATCGGTTTCCAGCAGACGGCTCAGCTTGAGTAGCTCGGCCTGGGTTTCAATATGCATGATCTGTCTCCTGCGGACTTAACCGAACAACATTTTTTTGACCGGACGGCGGAAAGGCCCGGGCACCACGTTCAAGGCATTACTCATGGCCTTTTCCACGCGGGCGTCTTTGGTTTGGAGTGCGGCGAGCAGGGTGTCCGCCAGTTTGCTGGCCTGGTCAGCGGGCAGGGACTCGATAAAGGCCAGTGCATCGGCGGGCAAGCCCTTGTTTTTCAAGGTACTAATGGAATCAGACATGGTTCCTCCTTCAATTCAGGCGCTACTATGCCAGCAATACAGAAGGAAGACTGTTGCCGAAAAGCCGTCTTCGGGCGGCGCTTGAGAAAGCGTTGGGAGAGAATTTTACAAGTGAGAAAGTGAGGGGCGTGGCGGCACAGGCAGGTCTGTATTGCCTGTGCCGCCAGCGGCGGAGCCCGGATGTCAGGAGAACGTGGTGGTCTCGCTGATAAAGCCCACATTGACCGCGCCAGGGCCAAGATTGACGCCGCCGGTGAGGCTCATGCCGGTGCTGAGCAGTTCCACATCATGTTGTTTGGCGCACACTTTTAATTCGCGGAACCCGGGTAGTTCGGCAATACGGTTTTCGTCGCCGGCATAGCTGACACAGACAACCGGTTCCAGCAGGCCTTGGCGAATGCAGTCACAGGTATGCTTGAACATTTTTTCCACAGCGGCTGGGTAACCTCGCACTTTGTCCGCCGGAAACGATTCGCCTGCCCGCGCGCACAGGATAGGTTTGATATCCAGGGTGCTGCCCAATTTCGCACTTAGCCAGCTGACGCTTTTGTCGCCTTTTTTGCGTGCCCGTTTCTGTACGTAGTAAAGATCATCGACGACAGAGTAGTTGCTGGTGAGCGGAATCAGCGCGTTTACCCGATTGCGGACGTCGCTAATGCGCATGCCCTTGCGAATCATGTTGATGGTGGCGGCGGCCAGCACCGCCTGGCCGCAGAACAGGGTCTGGCTATCGGTAACCCGCAAGGCAAAGGGCCCTTCAACGCCGGCTTGTGTACGCACGGCTTTGTAGTCGCGCAAGATGCCATGGGATGCGCGGGTAGCGTTGTTGAACATGGGACTGCGGCTGGCGGGCAGCGTTTGTACCAGCGCGTAGTCGTAACGGCTGACGATCCTGTCGAGAAAGAACTGGCGGAAGGCGTCAGTATCCAGCGGGACGGATTCGGCGTCCTGGCCTTTATCCAGCCGGTTGTCGGCGTAAAAGTTCTGGCGTTGCTGTGGGTCGCGATTATCCACAAACACGGTATCACCGATGCGGATGGAAATGGGCAGGACCTGTATCTGATGTTGATCAATATAGTGTTTTGGCAGGTCGCACGTTGCGTCGACCACCAGACCGATTTGCATTGTTCTCTCCCGTTAGCCAATGAGGCAATCGTGCTTTTGTGTGCCTGCGCCGGGATTATTTTGCATTCTGTCCAGCGTCATTATTGGTGCACGGTGCGCTGCCCATACTAGCGTTTTTGTATTGGGAAAAAAGGGGCAAGGGGCCTGTGAGGCCAATTGGTTGGCAATCGGAGATTATTGGAAGTTTTCCTGGTCGGTGATAAACCCCACGCTGATGGCGCCGGGGCCGATATTTACGCCGCCGGTGAGCCCCATATGGCTGACCAGCAACTGTACATCGTGTTTCTCGGTAGCGGCTTTCAGGGCGTTGAAACCGGGCATTTGGAAGGCGGCATCCGGGTCGCCGGCGTAACTGACGCAGACAATCGGGGTCAGCAGGCCGTCTTCCACGCATTGGCAGGCGTGAGCAAACATTTTTTCCACGGCGCTTTCAAAGCCGCGCACCTTGGCGACGGGAAAGGTCTGGTCCCGGCGAGCGCAGAGGATCGGTTTGATGTCCAGGGCGGAGCCCATCAGCGCACCGACAAAACCAACGCTTTTGTCTCCTTTTTTACGGGCGCGTTTGTGCACGTAGTAAAGGTCTGGCACCACCGCATAGCCGGTGGTCTTGGGGGTAAGGTCGCTGATGCGCTGGCGAATGTCGCCAATTTTGGTGCCGGCATTAATCAGGCGCATGGTTTCAGCGGCAAGAACGCCTTGGGCGGCAAACAGCGTCTGGCTGTCGCTGACACGAATGCGGAAGGGCCCTTCCCGGCCGGCGGCCTCACGGACTTTTTTGTAGCCGGACAGTATGGCGTGGGCGGCTTCGGTGGCGTTGTCGTAAATGGGGCTGCGGCTCTTGGGAACGGTTTGTACCAAGGCGTAATCGAATTCGCCCACGGCATGGTCCAGTAACAGGGTGCGGATCTGTTCTACTGAGGGCGGGGCGGTTTCTGCGTCGTGGGTTTTGTCGATTTCGTGACGGGCATAGAATTCCCGTGCCCGCTGCGGGTCCCGGTCATCCACGAAAATTTCCTTGCCGATGCGGATGGGGACCGGCATCACGAGAATGTTATTGGCATCAATAAAGTCTTTGGGCAGGTCACAACCTGAATCCACAACCAGACCGATTTTCATTGTTATACGCCTTACGGAGACTGTTTTATTTCAGTCTAGAACGGGCACCCCGTTATTGGCGTCTTTTTGCGTATGGGAATGGTGTAGGAATGTTATTTAAATGCTGGCGTATGGGCGCCAGATGCTTGACCTGAAAAACCTGCAGGGTTGCAGGTTCTGTTTTTCGTCGAGCAACTGGCGTCAAGCGTCTTGCCGGCTGGGTTATGCGAGCAGGGCAACAAATAAAACCGCTGGCTGACTACGCGTTAAGAAGAGCGTCACCCCTATTGAATGTTGCTGCCTACTTCTACGATTTTCAGTGTGTTGGTGCCGCCGTGGGCGTCGTCATAGTTACCCTTGGTGATAAGGACCCGGTCGCCAGTCTGCACTACGCCCATGTCCTGGAGCATGCTCACGGCCTGGCGGTTGACGGTGTCGCTGGCCAGGGCGTGGCTGTCGAAAGGAATGGCGTGAACGCCGCGTAGAATGGCCACCCGTCGTTGGCTTGAAGGGTAGGGCGTAAAGGCATAGATGGGCATGCCGGAACGTAGCCGTGACATCAGCCGCGGTGTGTTACCGGTTTCTGTCATGGCGATAATTGCCGCTACGTTGCTTAGCCGGTTGGCGGCTTGCATGGCGGCCATGGCGATAACTTCATCAATGTTATCTGCGCTCTCGTTGATGGGTCGGTCGCTGCGGCGTTCCTGCCAGGTACGTTCGGCGCCGAGGATGATGCGGTCCATGGCCTGTACGGTTTCTTTGGGGAAATCCCCTACGGCGGTTTCTGCGGACAACATGACGGCATCGGTGCCGTCCAGTACCGCGTTGGCCACGTCGGAGACTTCGGCACGGGTCGGCTGTGGGCTGTGGATCATGGATTCCATCATCTGGGTGGCGGTGATGACGAAACGGTTCAACGCCCGGGCTCGGCGGATAATGTGCTTCTGCACGCCGACCAGTTCCGCATCGCCAATTTCTACCGCCAGATCGCCGCGGGCCACCATGACGCCGTCTGAGGCCACAATAATAGCGTCCAGGGTGTCGTCATCGGCCACCGCTTCTGCACGCTCAATTTTGGCAATGATGCCCCCTTTGCCGCCGGCGGCCTGATAACGGCGGCGGGCTTCTTCCACATCGTCGGCATCGCGAGGGAAGGACAGGGCGAGGAAGTCCACATCCATGTCGGCGGCGGTGAGAATGTCGGCCAGATCCTTTTCGGTGAGGGCGCGGGCACTGAGGCCGCCGCCTTTGCGGTTCACGCCCTTGTGGTCAGACAGCTCGCCGCCCACCCGCACGGTGCATTCCACGCGAGTGCCGTGGATGGCGTTGACTTCCAGTTCGAGCAGGCCGTCATTGAGTAGCAGAATGTCCCCGGTCTGACAATCGGTGGGCAGCGGCGGGTAGCTGACGCCGACCTGTTCAGCATCGCCAGCGTCATCCGGCAGGGCGGTATCCAGGGTAAAGGGTTGCCCGGCGGTGAGCATGATGGGGCCGTCGCGGAAGCAGCCAATACGGATTTTCGGCCCCTGCAGGTCCGCCAGAATCGCCACGTGTTCGCCGCGTAGCTCGGCGCACCGGCGAATCTTGTCGGCGGTATCGCGGTGGGTATCTGCCGTGCCATGGGAAAAATTCAGCCGAAATACATTCACGCCGGCACCAATCAGGGTGTCGAGCATGGGTTCCGGTGCAGAAGCGGGGCCAACGGTGGCAACAATCTTGGTGCGGCGAAGCGGGTGCTGCGGGGTGCGAGAGGGCATGCGTGTCCTTCCATCATTCCATCAATCATTTCGCTTTAGCATACCACGGTGGCACGAACGAACGATGACAGTGGCATCGCGGTGGAACCACCGCTCCTACAGAACAGGTGGAGATGTTGGCTTCTATGGCCAGAAGAACAAAGAAAGCCCCGCCGGGAAGGCGGGGAAAGGGGAAACCGGTGGCAGGGAATCAGTGAAGCATGGCAAAGGCGCAGGCCTGGGCCTGGCTGAGACGAAGGAAATCGCCCATGCCCATTTTAATCACTTCCGTGTGTGTGCCGGCATTGAAGGCAAGCCAGTCTTCGCTGAGTAAGGTGTCGTCCACATACACGTTCATGTTGTACAAATTCCCGAACGGGGGTTCGCCACCGGGTTCGCAGAGTGGGAAGCAATCCTTGAAATCCTCTTCCTCGGCTAGCTCCACGCGGTTGGCATGGAGGGCCAGGCGTAATTTTTCCGGGTCCAGATATTGATTGGCGGGCAGCACCGCCATGGCCAGCGTGCCATCTACGTCCACAATCACGGTCTTGGCCATATGCCGACCGGGAACATGGGCGGACTGTGCCACCTCGGAAGCGGTAACGGCGGGCGGGTGGTTGTAGCAGTGATAATTCACGCCGTTGTTATCGAGAAAATCTGCCAGTGCGCGGGCGGGCATAGTGGACCTCCTCCCGGAATGGTGTGGCCGGGATTGGGGAGCGGCCTGACAAACCGCTGGTGGCGGGTGCGAAGGTGACGCTCCGTGATGGTGTGTCTAGGTTAGGGTAGGGCTGGGCGGGCAGGAGGGAAAATACCGATATGCGCTAATGTTTATAGCGGAAAGGAATAGCTACGAGCTACGCTCGATGGGAACAGGCAAACCGCAAACGTTACCTGCCCCCGAGCTTTCTACGAAGCTGCTGTAGGAGCACCGTTTAGGGTGCGAACTGCGCTTGCGCGGGCGATCAGGGATGCCGGCTAGTCAGCTTTCCCTCGGAAAGGGAATTCCTCTCTTGGTTGTCGCGCTTCGCTCGGTTCGTCCCCTGGAAGGGAACGCCTACAAGCTACAAAACAGGATAGGGGGAAGCCGGAAGGTCCCCCGGGTTTTTCCGTTTTCAACTTTTCACTTTGAACTTTCAACTGACCTTTCGCGGGCAGGGGCGACACCGTGTGGCAACGTCCCTAACCCGCGTTGTAGCGTGAAGCATGTTGCGTGCAGCGTCTCTTCTTACATTCCCAGATTATCCAGAATGCGCAGATTCGGGCCAGCCTGGTTCATGGTGTAGAAGTGCAGTCCCGGTGCGCCCATGGCCAGTAGCTGTTCGCACAGACGGGTCACGACGTCTTCGCCAAAGGCTTTGACGGCCGCATCGTCGTCCTTGATGTCGTTGAGCTTGCTTTGCAGCCAGCGTGGCACATCGGCACCACAGGTGCTGGAGAAACGCAGCAGGTTGGCGACATTCAGGATTGGCATGATGCCCGGGTAGACGGGGGCGTCACAGCCAGCCTTGTGTAGCGCATCCATGTAATAGCCGTAGGCATCGGCGTTATAGAAATACTGGGTCAAGCCGCTGTTGGCACCGGCATCGACTTTGCGCTTGAAGTGAGCAATGTCGTCTTCAAAGCTGCGTGCTTGCGGGTGCATTTCCGGATAGGCGGCGACTTCCAGAGTGAAATGATCGCCGGTTTCCTGACGGATCAATTGCACCAGTTCGTCGGCGTATTTGATTTCGCTCTGGGCATAGCCCATGCCAGAAGGCAGGTCGCCGCGCAGGGCGACAATGCGGGTGACGCCCGCTTCTTTATATCCGTTCACCAGCTCGAGAATTTCGTCCCGGCTCTGGCCGATACAGCTCAGGTGCGGTGCAGTATCCGCGTGCTGTTCGCGCAGCTTGTTCACGGCATCACGGGTGTTGTCACGGGTGGAGCCGCCGGCACCAAAGGTGCAGGAATAAAATTCCGGATTCTTGACCTGCAGCTTCTTCTGCGTGGCCAGTAATTTTTCTTTTCCCGCGTCGGTTTTCGGCGGAAAAAATTCAAAACTGATTCGTTTCATTGGGAGCTCGCTTCATGCTGCACGCTTCACGCACCACGCGTGTTGCATGATGCGTGGTGCGTGCCAGCGTTTAATACTTATAGTGCTCAGGCTTATAAGGGCCGTTCACGTCTACGCCGATGTAGTCGGCCTGTTCTTTGCTGAGTTTGGTGATCACGCCACCGAAGCCTTCCACCATGTAGCGGGCCACTTCTTCGTCCAGCTGTTTGGGCAGCACCTCTACCTTGAGCATTTTTTCTTTCACGGCATCAGAGTGCTTGGCGTAGCCTTGATCGAACAGGTACATCTGCGCCAGTACCTGGTTGGCGAAAGAGCCATCCATGATGCGGCTGGGATGGCCGGTGGCGTTGCCCAGGTTGACCAGGCGGCCTTCGGAGAGCAGTAGCAGGAAATCGCCGGCGGCCTTGTCGCGCCATACCTTGTGCACCTGCGGTTTCACTTCTTCCCATTCCCAGGTTTCACGCATGAAGGCGGTGTCCACTTCGTTATCGAAGTGACCGATGTTGCAGACCACGGCGCCTTTCTTGATCGCCTTGAGCATATTGGCATCACAGACGTTGAAGTTGCCGGTGGTGGTGACCAGCAGGTCGGTGTTGCCAAGCAGTGCAGTGTTGATAGAGGTTTCGCTGCCGTCGTTGATGCCATCGTTGTACTGGCTGACCACTTCGAAGCCGTCCATGCAGGCTTGCATGGCACAGATTGGGTCGGCTTCGGTGACTTTCACAATCATGCCTTCCTGGCGCAGGGACTGGGCAGAGCCCTTGCCCACATCACCGTAGCCGACGACCAGTGCTTTCTTGCCGGACAGCAGGTGGTCGGTGCCACGTTTAATGGCATCGTTCAGAGAATGGCGACAACCGTATTTGTTGTCGTTCTTGCTCTTGGTCACCGAGTCATTGACGTTGACCGCCGGCACTTTCAACGTGCCTTTTTTCAGCATTTCGTAGAGACGGTGAACACCGGTGGTGGTCTCTTCGGTGATGCCGTGAATGCTGTCGAGCATGGCTGGGTAGCTTTCGTGGATATAGCCGGTCAGGTCGCCGCCGTCATCCAGGATCATGTTGGCGTCCCATACGTCGCCGTTGCCGTCGCGACAGGTTTGCTCGATACACCACATGTACTCTTCTTCGGTTTCCCCTTTCCAGGCAAACACCGGGACACCGGCAGCGGCGATGGCGGCAGCGGCATGGTCCTGGGTGGAGAAGATGTTGCAGCTGGACCAGCGCACTTCGGCACCCAGGGCAACCAAGGTTTCGATCAGCACGGCGGTCTGAATGGTCATGTGGATACAGCCGATGATCTTGGCACCTTTTAGCGGCTGCTCGGCACGGTATTTTTCGCGAATGGCGATCAGCGCCGGCATTTCGGTTTCGGCAATATGGATTTCCGAGCGGCCGTAGGCGGCCAGGGAAATGTCGGCGACTTTATAGTCGGTAAAGGTATCGGTTTTTGCGTTCATGGTGTTCTCCATTCGTTTTTGACGAATGGGCGCAGTTAATCCGGGTATGCCTGCCTTGCGAGCCTCGCGGTCATGCCGCTGCAGCGCCCCTCACAAGGCAGGTCAAATCTGTCTTCGCGTTAAAGTACCTTGGCCAGCTCGGCGGCCTTATCGGTTTTTTCCCAGCTGAAGCCTTCGCGACCAAAGTGACCGTAACTGGCGGTCGGGCGATAGATCGGCTTGCGCAGGTCGAGCATTTCGATAATGCCGCGTGGGCGCAAATCGAAGTGTTCACGGACCAGATCGACGATGGCGTTATCGCTGATTTTGCCGGTGCCGAAGGTGTTGACTGAAATGGAGGTAGGCTCGGCCACGCCAATGGCATAGCTCACCTGGATCTCACATTTTTTGGCCAGGCCCGCCGCCACAATATTTTTGGCCACGTAACGACCGGCGTAGGCGGCGCTGCGGTCTACCTTGGACGGGTCCTTGCCGGAAAAGGCGCCGCCACCGTGACGGGCCATGCCGCCGTAGGTGTCCACGATGATCTTACGGCCGGTGAGACCACAGTCGCCCATGGGGCCACCGATCACGAAAATCCCGGTGGGGTTTACGTGATAAAGGGTGTCCTTGTGCAGCCATTCTTCCGGGAGCACCGGTTTGATGATTTCTTCCATCACCGCTTCGCGCAGGTCGGCCAGCTTGATGTCCGGGGAGTGCTGGGTAGATAGCACTACCGCATCCACGGCCACGGGTTTGCCGGTGTCGTCGTAACGCAGGGTGACCTGGCTTTTCGCATCCGGGCGCAACCAGGGCAGGGTGCCGTTCTTGCGCAGTTCGGCCTGGCGTTCCACCAGACGGTGGGAGTAGTACACCGGAGCTGGCATCAGGGTATCGGTTTCGTCAGTGGCGAAGCCGAACATCAGGCCCTGGTCGCCGGCGCCCATTTCTTTCTCTTCGGCTTCGTCCACCCCGATGGCGATATCGGCGGACTGTTTGCCAATGCCGTTAAGGACGGCGCAGCTGGCGCCATCGAAGCCTTTCTCAGAGCTGTCGTAGCCGATATCCAGGATCACCTGACGAACAATGTCTTCCAGTTCCACGTAGGTGTTGGTGCGCACTTCGCCGGCGACCACGGCCATGCCAGTTTTTACCAGTGTCTCCACCGCCACGCGGGCGTGGGGGTCATCTTTGATGATGGCATCCAGAATGGCGTCCGAGATCTGGTCAGCCATTTTATCCGGATGGCCTTCGGACACGGACTCGGAGGTAAAGATGGAATATTCACTCATTGCTGGAGTGCTCCCTGTAGTTAATGCTTCACGCCGCATGCATCACGCCGCAACGCGGAAATTTTTTAGTTTCGAGTGTCGAGAAACGAGTTGCGAAATGCAAAAACCAAATAAGGCTGGGCCTTTGGCGTTCGAAACTCGTTTCTCGCCACTCGCGAATGACCTTCCTGAAAAGACTGGCGGTACTCGTCCCTTGCAGCCTCTCGCTTTTATTTACCGTTTTTCCTGAAGGTTCTTACCTGCACCTGAAACCCGTTCCGTAATGCCAGGAACTGGCTTTCCTGCAATTCCAGGCCGGCGCGCCCGGCCCAATCCACCAGATCGGCTTCTTCAAAGCCGAGCCAGAAATCCCCGCAGGTCTCGTGGGCCCAATGCTGGTCATGCCGACACAGGTCGGTGATCAGCAGAGTGCCCCCTGTTTGTAATTGTGCCGCCGCTGCGCGGATGGCGCTGGCCGGGGCGGGCAGATGATGGAGCACCATGTTCAGCACCACGGCGTCGACGGTGGGCAGGCTGCTGGCAGCTTCCGGCCAGTCTCCCAGCATCAATTCCACATTGGACCGCTCGGCGACGGCCTTGTGAGCCCGCTTGAGCATGGCCTCGGCATTGTCCAGGCCGATAACGTGCTCAAAATGCCCGGCCAGCTCCAGCAGGAACAGCCCGTCACCGGGGCCAATTTCCAGCACCTGTTTTCCCGCCGGGCTGGCGCGCAGCAGCAGTTCGCAGGCCTGTTCGGCATATTGCCCGTATTCGGCGATCAGCTCCTGCTGGGCATCATGCTGTTCGGCATGGCGGGCAAAAAAGGCCCGGCTCTGTTCCGCTCGCTGCTGCTGGACCTGCTCCAGCCGTGCGGCGACCTCATCGTTGAGGACCCTATCATCCAGCTCGTCCAGCAAGGCGCTGTGAACGTCGCCCTCGGCGTTATCTGCCTGGGGCAGGCGGCGACGGTAGAAGATGGAGTTGCCTTCGCGCCGCTTTTCCACCAATCCGCCATTGGTGAGCACCTTCAAGTGGTGGCTCATGCCGGACTGCTTCATGGCCATGATGTCGCACAGCTCCTGCACGCCGAAGCTGTTCTGCCCCAGCGCTTGCAAAACCTGCAGACGTAACGGATCCCCGGCGGCTTTGAGAAAGCCCGCCAGGCGGTCGGTTACATCCGCTGGATAAGGAGCCTGTGAGTTCATAGGCCGGGAGTTTAAGGGATTTGAAATCTAAATCAAAATAAATTGATATAGATTTTGGCGTATTCCCTCAGCCCGCTGCAGGCGCCACGCTACAGGTAAACCGTTAGGGGCAGGGCGCGGGTGGCGTGGGCTGGGGTGCTTGCGCTTGTAGCTATTACCCCCTTGAGGGACAATAGCGCCCCTTTTCAGCCACCAGTCAGTTTTTGGAGCCCTGCATGCCCAGCGCCCCCGCCAGCCGTGATCTCGCTAATGCCATCCGTGCCCTGAGCATGGATGCGGTACAGAAAGCCAATTCCGGGCACCCCGGTGCACCCATGGGTATGGCGGATATCGCCGAAGTGCTGTGGCGTGGTTTCATGCAGCATAACCCGGCGGACCCGACGTGGGCGGACCGCGACCGCTTTGTACTCTCCAACGGCCACGGCTCCATGCTGCTGTACAGCCTGCTGCACCTGACCGGTTACGGTGTCAGCCTGGATGACATCAAGAATTTCCGTCAGCTGGGCAGTGCCACTGCCGGGCACCCGGAATACGGTGATGCGCCGGGCATTGAAACCACTACTGGCCCGCTGGGTCAGGGCCTGGCCAATGCGGTGGGCATGGCGCTGGCCGAGAAAATGCTGGCGGGCCAGTTCAACCGTGAAGGGCACACCGTGGTGGACCACAACACCTATTGCTTCCTGGGTGATGGCTGCATGATGGAAGGCATTTCTCACGAAGTGGCATCCCTGGCCGGCACTCTGGGCCTGGGCAAGCTGGTGGCCTTCTATGACGACAACGGCATTTCTATCGATGGTGAAGTGGAAGGCTGGTTCACCGACGACACCGTGGAGCGCTTCCGCGCCTACGGCTGGCAAGTGATTCCCAATGTGGATGGCCACAACCCGGAAGAGATCACCGTGGCGGTGGAAAATGCCCGCGCCAATACCGATCAGCCCACCTTGATTTGCTGCAAGACCATTATCGGTTTCGGCAGCCCCAACAAGCAGGGCAAGGAAGATTCCCACGGCGCAGCCCTGGGCGAAGATGAAATTACCCTAACCCGCAAAGCGCTGGGCTGGGAGCATGGCCCGTTCGAGATTCCGGCGGACATCAAGGATGCCTGGGATGCCAAAGATGCCGGGGCCAAGGCCCAGGCCGAATGGCAGCAGCGCTTTGATGCGTATCAGGCGGCGTACCCGGAGCTGGCGGCAGAATTCCTGCGTCGCCAGGCAGGCGAGCTGCCAGCGGATTTTGCTGATAAGGCTGATGCCTATATCCGAGAGTGCCAGGAAAAAGGCGACAAGGTTGCCACCCGCAAGGCGAGCCAGAATACTCTGGACGCTTTCGGCCCGCTGTTGCCGGAACTGGCCGGCGGCTCCGCCGACTTGGCCGGCTCCAACAACACCATCTGGAAGGGCTGCAAGTCGATCACTGCTGACGATGCCAGCGGTAACTACATTCACTACGGTGTGCGCGAATTCGGTATGACCGCCATCCAGAATGGCCTGTGCCTGCACGGTGGCTTGCGCCCCTACGGCGGTACCTTCCTGGTATTTATGGAATACGCCCGTAACGCGGTGCGCATGGCGGCGCTGATGCATCAGCCGAACATTCTGGTTTACACCCATGACTCCATTGGCTTGGGCGAAGATGGCCCGACCCACCAGCCCGTCGAACAGCTGGCGAACCTGCGCCTGACCCCGAACATGCGCACCTGGCGCCCCTGTGACACGGTGGAATCCGCGGTGTCCTGGAAAAAAGCGGTGCAACGCCAGGATGGCCCATCGGCGCTGATCTTCTCCCGCCAGGGGCTGCCTTGCATGGAACGCGGCAATGGACAGTTGTCTGATGTGGAGAAGGGTGGCTACACCCTGCTGCAGACCGGTGAAGGCACCCCGGATGCAATTATCATTGCCACCGGTTCCGAAGTGGAGCTGGCGGTAAGCGCGGCTCAGGCGCTCACCGGCAAGAACATTCGCGTGGTCTCCATGCCTTGTGTGGAAGAATTCCTGGCCCAGGACAAGGGCTATCAGGACAGCGTGCTGCCCAGCGATGTGCGTGCTCGTGTCGCGGTGGAAGCGGCGATTGCGGATTACTGGTATCGCTTCGTGGGCCTGGACGGCAAGGTCGTGGGCATGACCAGCTTCGGCGCCTCAGCGCCTGCGGGTGACCTGTTCAAACACTTTAATATCACCGCCGAGGCAGTCCAGCAGGCCGTGGAGTCGTTGCTTTAATGCATCACGCAGCACGCTGCACGCAACACGGTAAAGCAGTGCACCGCGTGCTGGCGTGTTGCGTGCTGCGTGGGCGGAGCCAGCGATGAGAATTGCTATCAATGGCTATGGTCGTATCGGTCGCTCTTTTGTGCGGGCCTTGGCTGAGCGCGAAGGCGCGGGTTGGCAGGCGCCGTTTACGTTGGCGGCCATTAACGACAAGGGCCGGCCGGAAGATCTGCTCTACCTGACCCGCTACGACACCACCCACGGGCGGTTGGCGGAGCCGGCAGAGTTGATTGAAGGCATGCTGCGTATTGGCAAGCAGGCCCCCATGTTGATGCAACAGCCCAAGCCAGAGCTGCTGCCCTGGGATGATCTCGGGGTAGATTTGGTGCTGGAGTGTTCCGGCCATTTTCGCAGCCATGCTGGCGCTTCCCGGCATCTAGAGGCTGGTGCGAAAAAGGTGATTATCGGCGCTGTTCCGTTTGATCAAACGGATCAGATCGTGGTGTATGGCGTTAATCACGAGGAGGTTCGTGATGATAGCCAGATCCTGTCAGCGGGATCTTGCACTACGCACTGCATTGCTCCGTTGTTGCAACGGCTGGATCAGCAGTACGGCATCCAGCAGGTGCTGATGAAAGAAATTCATGCCTACACCTCGGACCAGACCCTGCTGGACCATGTCCACCGGGATCCGCGCAGGGGCCGGGCCGGGGCACAGAATATTGTGCCAACCACCAGTAGCGCCATCGGTGCGGTGCAGCAGGTGTTGCCGGCGCTGAACGGGCGTATCAGCGGGGACTCTGTCCGGGTGCCCACGCTGAATGTGGCCATGGTAGAGCTGACCTTGCGGCTGGAACAGACACCGGATGAGGACAGCCTCAACCAGTGGTTGCACCAACAGGCAACAGCGTCGGAGGGCCTGATTGGCTACAATGACGCCCCGCTGGTGAGTGCGGATTTTAATCACCGCCCGGAATCCGCCATCGTCGATGTAACCCAGACCCGGGTGCAGGGCGATATGGTTCAAGTGGTGGCCTGGTACGACAACGAATGGGGTTATGCCAATCGTTTGCTGGACTGGGTGAATGCATTGGCTTTGAAGAAGACTTGACGCTCGACGCTGGACGCCTGATGTGTTGCGTCTGGCAGAATTTAATGAGGTAGGAACGAAATGAACTTCAAACGCATGACCG
This sequence comes from Alcanivorax sp., assembly GCF_040118815.1. Taxonomy (GTDB): domain Bacteria; phylum Pseudomonadota; class Gammaproteobacteria; order Pseudomonadales; family Alcanivoracaceae; genus Alcanivorax. The sequence goes on along the minus strand of NZ_JBEDTC010000022.1, from coordinate 46,651 downwards.
ACCTGGATCTGGCAGGCAAACGCGTTCTGATCCGTGAAGACCTGAATGTGCCGGTGAAAGACGGCAAGGTCACCAGTGATGCGCGAATCCGTGCTTCCCTGCCGACGATCGAGCATGCACTCAAGGCCGGCGCCAAGGTGATGTTGATGTCTCACCTGGGCCGCCCCACCGAGGGTGAATACGCCGACGAGTTTTCTCTCCAGCCGGTGGCGGAACATCTGGGCAACCTGCTTGGTCGTGATGTGCCGTTGGTGAAACACTGGCTGGATGGCGTTGAGGTGGCAGACGGTCAAGTGGTGTTGTGCGAAAACGTTCGCTTCAATAAAGGCGAAAAGAAAGACGACGAAGCACTGTCACAAAAAATGGCGGCGCTGTGTGATATCTATGTGATGGATGCCTTTGGTACCGCACACCGTGCCCAGGCGTCGACCCACGGCGTGGGCAAATTTGCGCCGGTGGCTTGTGCTGGCCCGCTGCTGGCCAATGAGCTGGATGCGCTGGGCAAGGCGCTGGAAGCCCCGCAAAAACCGCTGGTGGCCATCGTGGGTGGCTCCAAGGTTTCCACCAAACTGGAAGTGCTGGAATCCCTGTCTGATAAAGTGGACCAGCTGGTGGTTGGCGGCGGTATTGCCAACACGTTTTTGGCGGCTGCTGGTCACCCGGTGGGCAAGTCACTGTACGAGGAAGATCTGATTCCGGCAGCGAAGAAAATTGCCGAGAAAGTACACATCCCGATTCCGGTGGACGTGGTTACCGCCAAGGAATTCGCTGAGAGTGCCGAGGCCGTCACCAAGAAAGTGGAAGACGTGGCCGACGATGACATGATTCTGGATGTGGGCCCGCAGACTGCACATATCGTGGCGGCGCTGATGAAAGAAGCCAAAACGATTATCTGGAACGGCCCGGTTGGCGTGTTTGAGTTTGACCAGTTCGGCGAAGGCACACGGGAAATGGCCTTGGCCATTGCCGATTCCGATGCGTTCTCCATTGCCGGCGGTGGTGACACCCTGGCGGCGGTGGATAAGTACGGCATCACCGATGATGTTAGCTACATTTCCACCGGTGGCGGCGCCTTCCTGGAATTTGTGGAAGGCAAAGTATTGCCGGCCGTGGCCATGCTCGAGGCGCGGGCGAAGGATTGATTTTGAGATGCTGGCACGCACCACGCACCACGCACCACGCACCAGGCCAGAGCGTGAAGCGTGTTGCGTGTCAGCAGTACCTAACGGAGTAACGTCGGTGCAGTGCACCGCAAACGGATAGCAGAAAAGGGGAAAGTAAAATGGCACTTATCAGCATGCGACAGCTGCTGGATCACGCTGCCGAGTTCGGCTACGGCGTACCGGCCTATAACGTGAACAACGTGGAACAGATGCGCGCCATCATGGAAGCCGCGGACAAAACCAATTCCCCGGTCATCGTGCAGGCGTCCGCTGGCGCGCGTAAATATGCCGGCGCGCCTTTTCTGCGTCATTTGATTCTGGCGGCCACGGAAGAGTTTCCGCACATTCCTGTGGTGATGCATCAGGATCACGGCACCAGCCCGTCTGTGTGTCAGCGCTCCATCCAGCTGGGTTTTTCGTCAGTGATGATGGATGGCTCTTTGGGCGAAGACGGCAAGACCCCCACCGATTACGACTATAACGTGGACGTGACTCGTCGTACCGTGGACATGGCCCACGCCTGTGGCGTCTCCGTGGAAGGCGAGCTTGGCTGCCTGGGTTCATTGGAAACCGGTGAAGCCGGCGAAGAAGACGGTATTGGTGCAGAGGGCAAGCTGACCCAAGAGCAGATGCTGACTGACCCGGAAGAAGCAGCGGATTTCGTACAGAAAACCAAGGTGGATGCTCTGGCCATTGCCATCGGTACCAGCCATGGCGCGTACAAATTCACTCGCCCGCCTACCGGTGACATCCTCGCCATCGAGCAGATCAAGGCGATCCATAAGCGCATCCCGGATACTCACCTGGTGATGCACGGTTCTTCTTCCGTGCCGCAGGACTGGTTGGCTATCATCAACGAATTCGGTGGTGAAATTCCGGAAACCTACGGGGTGCCGGTGGAAGAAATTCAGGAAGGTATCAAGCACGGCGTGCGTAAGGTCAACATCGATACGGACCTGCGTCTGGCGTCCACCGGGGCGATCCGTCGTTTCCTGGCCCAGAACCCGGCCGAGTTTGATCCGCGCAAATACCTGAAAGAGTCCATCACCGCCATGCGTGATATCTGTATCGCTCGCTATGAAGCCTTTGGTACGGCGGGCCATGCGGACAAGATCAAGCCGATCAGCCTGGAAACCATGTTCCAGCGGTATGAATCCGGTGATCTGGATCCGCGCGTTAAATAAGAGAGAGGCAGCACACTTCACGCTGCAGGCAACACGCGGATCAAAACAAAAGGCCGCGCCCAATTGGGCGCGGCCTTTTGTTTTTCGGCGCCGCTACGAGATTATCTTCAGGGGCACTCTCTAGCGTTTGGCTTCAATCCTGATGCCATCACTGCTGGTCAGAATTAGGTGGCCCTGCTTGTCAATTTTGGCGTGATTGACTCTTTTTAGGACGTCCATAAATTGCCGTTCCAGCGTCATTAGTGGTTGCGGGCAAGCCATCATTGTCATGCCGCCGGGTTTGATGGTGAAGCTGTCCTTGCTCTGCACATAGCTGGCCATGTAGTTGTTGCAGGCGGCTTTACCGGCCAGCTGACCGGGCTGATGAAAATTCAGGGTCAGAGTGGCATTGTCTACGGGCTCACCGTTTAGAGAGGTGACGGACCAGGCGTCCCCCCGTAACTGATTTTCTTCGATCATGGTGTGTGCCCCGCTGGTGGTTTGGCCAGTGCAGGCCGTTAGCACCAGTGCTGCGCTGGCCAGCAGTAGAGGAAGGCGAAATTGGGTCATGGTCGGTCCTTGTGGCGCGGAATAGTTCAGTAATAGTTAGTCTACCCGCAGGTCAATATGGTTCCCACTTCGCAGGTCAGCTTGATCTGGCGCAAGGTTGAGGCCGTTGGCGTGCCAGTGTGCGTTGACTGGTTGTGGGGGAAGAGGACAATGCAGGCAGACTCTTCTCTTCATTTTCTGATCGCAATGATGGCGGGCCATGCTGAATACGTTGCTGGATTTTTATATTGAACACCAGTGGTTGGCGCTGCCGTTGGCCATGTTGTCTGCGGTGGGAGTAGGCATTCTGTGGATGGGGTGGCTGAGCTTGATGTTGACCGCGTTCGGTCAGCGGCGCTGGCTATGGGGCTTTGCCATTCTACTGCTGCCTGTGCCGGCGTCCCCATGTTTTGCGCTGCGCTATCCGGCGTTGAACCCCTGGGCCAATCGGCTGGTGCTATGGGGGCTGTTGTTGGCACTGCCCATCCTGGCGCTGACTGGTTGGTGGGGCTGGCTGGCGTTGACCCAGGCTACGCCCGTTGCCTGATCAGTATTCATCATCTGTCAGCCAGTGCGCCGGCCTGTCCGGCTTGGCGTAGCTAAGCCGACCGATGCGCTGACTGCGGTGATAGCTGTCCAGGCCCGATAGCGCCACCGTACCGGCTCGTTCAATATCCACAAAGCCATCATCACCCAGCACCTCATCGGGGAGCAGGATATGCTCGATGGCGCCGATCACCAGCACAGTATTGTTCACCGCTAGGGTTTGCACTTCCCTTACCGCCATCCCCAGTTTTATCCGCGCCTGTGCCGCGAACGGGGCGGCAAAGTCGGGCAGGTAGGCCGGACTTAACCCGGTGGCGGTGAATTCGGAAATGTCCCGGGGGTAGCGGGCGGCGGTCTGGTGGGCAGCTTCAAGTATGTCCACATGGACCTGATTGAGTGTGTAAACGCCGCTGTCCTGCAGGTATTCCAGGCTATGTCGGTCCACCGAATGCGGCCGCAGGATCATCCCCATCAGTGCCGGGTCGGCGCCAATATGAAAACAGGAACCAATCATGGCCAGGTTTTCATGGCCGCTCGAGGAGCGTGTGCCCAACAGGTTGGCGCTTTTGAAGCCCGACAGGCTGTTAACCAGATTGATCCGTTCGCCGCGTGGCAGGTCCTTGAGCGTATCCGTTGTTAGGTGCATGGTGTGATTCCTCCTCGCCCAGTATTATCAGTGGGTGCCGTGAGTAAACTGTGGAGATGCATTGCCGGCTATGGCCAACCCTTTCGATCGTGATCAGATTATTCAGCAATGGCAGCCCTTGAACTGGGAGGCCTTCGACCCGCTGAGTGAATCCAGCCAGCGCTATGTGGCGTACTACGGTCTCAATTTTGCCGATCGCCTGCCGGACTTGGAGCATGGCTTCGGTTATTTCGAGGCGGCGGGGCACATGCTTTCCGTGCATGGTTGGCGACCCCGGGCGCCCCATCAGCCGCGTGGCACCGTGCTGATTTGCCACGGTTACTTCGACCATGTGGGATTGTACAGGCATGTGATTGGTCATGTGCTGGAGCTAGGCTATGCGGTGCTGGCCTATGACTTGCCGGGCCATGGATTGAGCACAGGTCCGCAAGCGGTGATCGACGATTTCCGTACCTACCGGGATGTGTTGGAGCAGTGTTTGTCACTGGCAGCCAATCATTTTCCCAAGCCCTGGCATGTGATCGCCCAGAGTACAGGGGGCGCCATTGTGATGGATTACCTGGTCAGTCGTGGCGAGGGTGATGAAAACCCGTTCGAGCAGGTGATCTTGTTGGCACCGCTGGTGCGGCCATTCAAGTGGGGCACAGCTCGCTGGCTGCACACTTTTGTCAGCCCGTTTGCGAAAACCCTGAAACGGGTCTTTACCATCAATTCCAACGATCCGGATTTTCTCGATTTTCTGGAAAACAAGGATCCCTTGCAGGCCCGCCGTATCTCTGCCATTTGGGTCACTGCGCTGAAAAAATGGCTACCGGGCTTTGAGAAAGCCTCGCGGATCAAGGTATCCCCGGTTGTCATTCAGGGAGATAGAGACGAAACCGTAGACTGGCAATACAACCTGGAAGTCATCAAGAGAAAATTTGAAAACCCCCATATTCATGTTTTGCCAGGCGCCCGCCACCAGCTTGCTAATGAAGATGAAGGTTTCAGACGTAAAATTTTTGCAATTATTGATGAATATCTCGGTTAGTGGGCACTTTTACGCTTTGTTACTTGAGCGCATGCTCCCTTTGCAACAGGGTGGATTCACGTGGTTACGCCACGGGACATTTTTTCGTGTTTACAGGAGTAGAGCATGAACACTAAATGGATGTTAGTTGCCGCTTCCAGTGCGGTACTGTTTTCTCAGGCGGCAGTGGCGGATCTGAATGCCGGAGCCAATGCGGCAGTCAATGCACAAGCGGATGCCAACGCTGCAGAGCAGACGGTTCGTGATCAACGCGACAGCGCTCGGGATAATGCCCGCCAGACTGAGCAGGATATGCGTGAGCAGCGCGATCAGTTGAAAAAGGACACCAAGGCCCATCAGGAGTCCATGAAGGATGATGCCAAGGCGAAGCGTGATGCTCTTAAGAATGACGTTGACACCATGGAAGACGATGCGCGCGCCAAGCATGATGCCAACATGAAGCGCATGGAAGAAAATAGCGAGGCGACTCGTCAGCGTCACCAGGAAGCTATGGAAAGAGCGCAGGGTGCCGGCGCCAATGCGAATACGCAGATGAATGCAGGCGCGGCAGATGTTGATGCCAACGTGCAGGCGGAAGGTGAAGTAGAAGGAAAAAAGAAAGAGAAATCCTGGTATAACTTTTGGGATTAATTTCCAGAACTGAGCCATAAAAAAGGCCGCATAATGCGGCCTTTTTTATGGCGTCTGCCTTTGTGACTATTCCCGAACTGAGCCGGAATTTTGATTGAGGATTATTCAATCAATACTGGTTAACGCTACCATTTTCTCCGACCAGAACCACATCCGCAGGGCGTTTGGCGAACAGGCCATTGGTGACTGCGCCGACAATATTGTTGAGTGTGGTTTCCAGTTCAATCGGGTTGGTGATGTCCAGGTTGTGCACGTCCAGAATGATGTTGCCGTTGTCCGTGACAAAGCCTTCGCGGTATTCCGGCTGACCACCCAATGCCACCAGTTTTCGAGCCACGTAGGAACGGGCCATGGGGATGACTTCAACTGGCAGAGGGAAAGCTCCGAGCCGTTTCACCTGTTTGGAGGCATCCACGATGCAGACGAATTCCCGTGCTGCGGCGGCGACAATTTTTTCGCGAGTGAGTGCCCCGCCACCGCCCTTGATCATTTCACGGTGACCGTTCACTTCGTCCGCACCGTCCACATAGACCGACAGGGTGCCGACGTCATTCAGGGAGACGACCTCAATGCCATGCTGCTTGAGCCGCTCGGCGGTGGCGTCGGAGCTGGCTACGGCACCCTTGATACGATCCTTGAGGCTGGCCAGTCCGTCGATAAAAAAGTTGGCGGTGGAGCCGGTGCCCACGCCGATGATTTCCCCTTCGGGGACAAAACGCAGTGCGGCTTCGGCCACCTGCTTTTTCAGCGCATCCTGATCCATGTGGCGATCCTGTCGTAATGTGGGTGTGTGTCCACCGTGAAGTGTGCGCCAATTATAGGCCAGTGACGGCCCTGACTCGACCCCGGCCTATCGCATTTGTGCCGGCCAGCCCCTAGACTATTCCTTTCCCTTCACAGAATGAGCCCGGAACCCTCCATGCTGGATAAATACGTTAAACGGATACTGCAATCCCGCGTCTACGACGTGGCGGTGGAAACCCCCATTCATGCAGCGCCGTTGATTTCCAAACGTATTGGCAACCGGGTGCTACTCAAGCGTGAAGACCTGCAGCCGGTGTTTTCCTTCAAGCTGCGCGGTGCCTATAACAAGCTGTGCCAGCTGAATGAAGAGCAGCTTGCCCGCGGAGTAATTTGTGCCTCGGCGGGCAATCACGCCCAGGGGCTGGCGCTGGCGGCATCGTCCATGGGTGTAAAAGCGACCATCGTGATGCCGCGTACCACACCGGACATCAAGGTCAGTTCCGTGCGCCGCCATGGCGGCAAAGTGGTACTGCACGGTGACAGTTTTGATGAAGCGCTGGCCCATGCCCTGAAGCTACAGGCGCGCGACAGCCTGACCTTTGTTCACCCCTACGATGATCCGGATGTGATTGCCGGGCAGGGTACCGTGGGCATGGAAATCCTGCGCCAGCAAAGCCGCGATCTGGATGCCATTTTTATTCCGGTGGGCGGCGGTGGCCTGGCGGCCGGTGTGGCGGCGTACGTGAAGTACGTACGCCCGGATGTGAAAGTAATCGCGGTAGAGCCGGAGGATGCTGCCTGCCTGAAAGCGGCGCTGGAGAAAAAACGTCGCGTCACGCTGCCGGAGGTGGGGTTGTTTGCCGACGGAGTCGCCGTGAAGCAGATCGGCAAGGAAACTTACAAGATATTGCGTGATCACGTGGATGAGGTGATCACTGCCACCACCGATGAAATCTGTGCCGCCATCAAGGATGCGTTTGAAGATACCCGGGCCATTTGTGAGCCGGCGGGTGCGCTGGCGCTTGCCGGTTTGAAGAACTGGGTGGCGAAACACGATGTCCGTGATCAGACCCTGGTGGCGATCCAGAGTGGCGCCAATGTGAATTTTGACCGGTTGCGCCATGTGTCCGAACGGGCAGAGCTGGGTGAGCAACGCGAGGCGATCCTGGCGGTTACCATTCCTGAAAAGCCCGGCGCATTCCGGGCGTTCTGCCAGGCGCTAGGACGCCGCGGGATTACCGAATTCAACTACCGTTACAGCGATGATCGCGACGCCAATATCTTTGTGGGCATCCAGTTGCGTCCGGGTGGCGAGGCCCTGCAGGCGTTAATGAGCGAATTGCAGGAGCGCGGCTACCCGGTGGTGGATATGAGCGGTAATGAAATGGCCAAACTGCATATCCGTCACCTGGTCGGAGGCCACACCTCACGGCATGACCTGCAGGAGCGCCTGTTCCGGGTGCAATTCCCGGAGCGTCCGGGGGCCTTGATGAAATTCCTGCAGTCGCTGGGAGAAAAGTGGAACATCAGCCTGTTCCACTATCGCAATCACGGCGCGGCCTATGGCCGGGTGCTGGTGGGCTTTCAGGTGGAAGAGAGCAAGCAGGGGGCTCTGCTGGCGGACTTGAAGAAAGTGCCCTATCCCATGGTTGAGGAAAGCGACAATCCGGCCTACCGGCTATTTTTGAACTAACCGGGTTTTAGTCGGTCAGTTAATCGACGTAGCCTCCGCTGGCCTGTTTCAGGCTCGCCATTGTTAAAATGTCTGCTAACTTATTGATTTTACAATGTCTGGACGTGCCGATGGGGTGTGTGTTGACGTGGCGTGAGCCCTGCCATGCTGGAGAGTTAGCGTGGGGTTCTGTTAAGAAGTGTTAGCAACCTGAGCTAACTGCTTGACTTTACATTTGGAAATGATCAAATTTTGACCCACTTGGCATTTTATGCTGTTGAATCAGACTAAGGTGACAATCTTGTTAATACTTTTGGGTCACTTTTTTCATATTGCTGTACCGTTTTGGGGAATAGAACAATGAAGAAAAAGCCGGACGCCCTGGTGCTACTGGCGGTTGTTTTCGGGTTGGGTGTGCTGGTAAGCAGCCTGACCCATGGTGGAAATGAACCGGATTACCAGCGTTACGCTGACAGTGCAGGCATTACTGTCACTCAGACGCAGCAGTAACAACCTTGTCCACCGGCTGGTCCCATGGGGCCACCGGTAGCTCGCCTCGCTCCATTTTCTGAAAATCGTATCCGGCGGCCACCAGCCGTGGCCGGCGCGGATGCCGTGCCAGTTGTTCCAGGGTGCGGTCATAGTAGCCGCCCCCCATTCCCAGTCGATACCCCTCTTCATCAAATGCCACTGCCGGCAGGATAATCACATCCAGTGCCCACAGAGCGCGGCCACGGTAGCGCAGGGCAGGTTCTTGAATGCCGTAGGCATTGGGCCGCATGGGGTGATGGTGGTGCCAGAGACGAAATTGCAGATAGCCGGGTCGCAGGGCGTCGACAAAAGGCAGGTAGGTGGAGGCCTGTTGAAAACGGGGGTGGCGCAGGGCGGGCCGCACATCCAGCTCGCCGTCATTGGGCAGGTAGATGGCCACGTGGCGGGCCGGGCGGTGTTGTATGGCCCGGGCCAGGGCGGTGCCGAAGCGGGCACTGGCGCGGCGGCGCTGGCCGATGCTCAGAGCGCGGCGGCGCTGTCGGAACTGGCGACGCAATTGCCGGCGTTGTCGTGTGTCGGTGGTTTTCGCGTCAGGCATCCGGTATCCGGCGTCAGGCGATAATTAAGGGTGCTTCCCGGCCCGCCGCTGTGGGTTTGACCCTTGAACCGAAGGTTCAAGGTGGCGGCAGCAGCTTTGCCCTCAGGCTTTCCGCTCAATAGGCGGACATGCACACGGACAAAGCAATATATGCCCCCGGGTAGTACATTATCGGCAAGGGGACTTGACCCTCTGGCGCACGGGCCAGGAAGCACTTGAGATCATTATATCAGTGGTGCGGGGGCCGGGTCAGTCTTGACAGGAAAGAGAGTTGCGAGTTGAAAGTTCAAAGTTGAAACGCGGAAAGCGGGGTGGGGCCAGTCGGTGAAGCTTGGGCCCGCGCACAAGCGAGAAGATCACGGTTAAGAAGCAGGCTGGGCGCGGCGTTGACGTGAGTCGTATGGCTGCGAGAAGGGACGCGTTTCAACTTTGAATTTTTAACTCGTCACTCAAAGCTTCCGGCGGGCGTCTTCGAAAGCCTGAATCTCGTCTTCCAGACGGCCGAGCAGGGCTTGGACGCGGGCTTCGCTTTCGGAATCCTGGGAGACGCTCTGGCGGGCGCGGAGCAGTTCGTGGCTCATGTTAAGGGCGGTCATGATTGCAATGCGTTCCAGACCGATCACATTGGCATCGCGCACTTCACGCATCTGTTCGTCCAGATAACGGGCGGCCGCCAGCAGGTTGTCCTGCTCACCAGTGGGGCAGGCGACGCGATACTCCTTGTCCAGTAGATGAATTACCAGGGAGTTTTCGTTAGACATTCCGGATTACACCGCATTGGCTGTGAGTCAGAGTCAGGCAGGCGATCACGCTCAGGATTCCTGCTCGAGAGATTTCAGACGCGAGATAATGGCCTCGACTTTATTGCGGGCCGCATCATTTTTTTTCAGTAACTGGGCCCGTTCTTCCACCAGTTTGCTCTCGCGATCATGCAAGGCCTGGTTCTCTTGACGCAGCCGCGCGCTGATGCGCAGCAAGTCGTCGACTCGGGCTTCCAGTTGCCTCAGTTGTTGTTCCGTCGTCATGGCAAAATGGTCGCTGTTCGCCTAAGGTAGCTCCCCTGCACCTTACCGGTATTTTCCGGTGATGGCGCCCCCACCCGGATTGCAGGCTTTTTGTACTATAGGTGTGGGGTCTGGAAGGGTCAATGAAATTCAAGTGTGATAGCCACTTAGGCCGCACTTCTCAGGTAATCCCCAACTTTGCTTCCCGGGGCCGCCGCGCTAGCGGATCACCGGCTGCTAAAAACGGAAAGACGCATGTCCAACGATATTGATTTTGAGGTTCTCGTCCAAGGGCTGGCTGCGGCCGGCGTAAAGCATTCTCCCAGTGAATTGCAGGGCGTGATTGCCGGCCTGCTGGCCACCGGCCACGGTGGTCACAATGAGGAGCTGCTTGGGGTGCTGGCTGCCCACGTGGATATGCCGGAAGGCTTCGGTGCCGAGATGAATGGCGCCTTGCTGACGGTCCGTGACCAGTTGCACAGCGGTTTCCAGGGCACGGGGTTGGAGCTGACCCTGCTGCTGCCGGCGGATGAAGATGATCTTGGTTTGCGAGTCGCTGCACTGGCCCAGTGGAGCGAAGGTTTTTTGGTGGGATTCGGCACTGGCTCGGCCAACACCCACGACAAGGATCTGTCGCCGGGAGTGCAAGAGGCGCTGTCGGATCTGGCTGCCATCAGTCAGGTGGCCACCCCGGATGATGACGGTGACGCAGAGGAAGACATGTTCGAACAGGTGGCCGAGCACTGCCGCATGTCTGCCCTGATGATTTACACTGAGCTGGTCATGCGCCATCAGGACAAGCCGGATGCGGCGCCGGCCGACAAAACGCCGCCAACCCGTCACTGAGATGAGACGCTGAACGCAGCACGCCTGACGCTACACGCGAAAATCGAAGAGTACCTGCTAAGGAGCCGTTTTGAGTATCAGCCGCCAGGAATTCGCCCGTCGTCGTCAGGAACTGATGACCATCATGGGGCCCAACAGCATTGCTATTCTGCCCGCCGCGCCGGAGCGCACCCGTAACCGGGACGTGGAATACCCCTACCGGCAGAATAGCGACTTCTGGTATCTCACCGGCTTTGCCGAAGCGGAAGCGGTGATGGTGCTGTTGCCGGGGCGGGAGCATGGCGAGTACGTGCTGTTTTGTCGCGACCGCGATCGCACCATGGAAATCTGGAATGGCTACCGTGCGGGGCCGGAAGGCGCGGTGTCCGAATACGATGCGGACGATGCGTTTCCGATCAGCGACATCGATGAAATTCTGCCGGGCCTGATCGAAGGCAGTGAGCGGGTTTATTACGACCTGGGGCACGATAGCGAATTTGATCGGCGCTTGATGGGTTGGGTTAACAGCATTCGCGAACGGGTACGCAGTGGTGCGCACCCGCCTGGCGAATTCGTGGCGCTGGCGCACCACCTGCACGACCTGCGGCTGTTCAAGTCCGCGGCGGAAGGCAAGCTGATGCGCAAGGCGGCGAGTATTTCCGCTGGTGCCCATGTGCGTGCCATGCAGTCAGTAAAGCCGGGGATGATGGAATACCAGCTGGAAGCGGAATACATCCATGAATTCATGCGCCACGGTTCGCGCAGCCCGGCCTACCCGAGCATTGTTGGCGGCGGCGCCAATGGCTGCATTCTTCATTACATCGAAAACAGCGGGAAACTGAAAAGCGGTGATCTGGTGTTGGTGGATGCCGGTTGCGAGTTGGAACACTATGCGTCCGACATTACCCGTACCTTCCCGGTGAACGGTACATTCAGCAAGCCGCAGCAGGCGCTGTATGAGCTGGTGCTGGCCAGCCAGTATGCGGCCATCGAAGCCACCCATCCGGACAACCACTGGAACGTACCCCACGAGCAGGTGGTGAATATTCTTACCCAGGGGCTGATCGATTTGGGCCTGTTGAAAGGGGAATTCAACGAGCTGGTGGAAACCGCCGGTTACCGGCAGTTCTTCATGCACCGTACTGGCCATTGGTTGGGGTTGGATGTGCATGACGTGGGGGATTACCGAATTCAGGAGCAGTGGCGCCAGCTGGAGCCGGGCATGGCGCTGACGGTGGAGCCGGGGCTGTATGTGGCGCCGGATGATGACACCGTGGATGAGCAGTGGCGGGGGATTGGCATCCGCATCGAGGATGATGTGCTGGTGACCAAAACCGGTTGTGAAGTGCTTAGCCACGAGGTGCCGAAGGACGTGGCAGAGATTGAAAAAATAATGAAGGGCAGTCGCGAGTAACGAGTTCCGAGTATCGAAACCCCAGGGCTTTTTTGCCTTTCGTAACTCGCTACTCGTATCTCGAAACTCGGCACTTTGGTGATTCGCGCCTCAAGTGGCGCCCCTACAGCGAAAATGGACGTTGGAATGACGCAACAGCCTTTGGTGATTGTTGGCGGTGGTATGGCCGGAGCCTTGCTGGCGCTGTTGTTGCGTCGTCATGGTGCCGCGTCGGTGATGTTGGTCGAAAGTCACCCGTTGTCCCTGCCTGACGTGCCGCCTCTGACCCCGAGTTTTGATGCCCGCAGTACCGCGTTGTCCACAGGGACGTTGGCGGTGCTGGATGATCTTGGTCTTGGCAATCCCGTTCGTGAGCACGCGGCGGCCATCGGTACGGTGCATGTGTCGCGCCAATCGCGACTCGGCATAACGCGCATGTCCGCCGCAGAAGAAGGGGTGGAGCAGCTGGGTGCCGTGGTGGAAAACCGCTGGCTGGGATTTGTGTTGCTCGGGGCCCTGTTTGCGGATGAGGGCATTCAGGTGCGAGCGCCGGAGACGCTGTCGGATATTCGTCGCCAGAAGGGCGGTTACCAAGCCACTCTGGCCAGTGGCGAGATGGTGGAAACCCCCTTGTTGATAGCTGCCGACGGCGCCCGGTCCAAGACCCGGGAGTGGCTCGGTATCAGCGCCCGTGATCACGACACCGGTCACGATGCGTTGATCGCTAACCTGTCCCTGAAAGAGCCCCACAAGGGAATCGCCTACGAACGCTTTCTGAATGACGGCCCATTGGCCTTGTTGCCGCTGCCGGATCAGCGCATGGCGCTGGTATGGACCGGCCCGCGAGAGACGGTGAGCCAGTGGATGTCGCTGGCGGACGATGAGGCGCTGGCGCAGCTGCAGCGCCATTGCCCGGCGCAAGCGCCGCGCTTGGGTGGTATCGGTGAGCGTCAGCGCTACCCGTTGATACTCACCGATGCTTGTGCCCAAGTGGTGCCCCATGGGGTGGTGGTCGGTAATGCCGCCCACACCCTGCATCCGGTAGCAGGGCAAGGCTTTAATCTGGCCGTGCGGGATCTGCTGGCGCTGGCGCAGACCGTGGGCGGCAATCCTGAGCCCGGGAGCCTGGCGACCCTGCAGGCCTACGCGCAAAAGCGGGAAAAGGATCAGGCGCTGATCAGCCAGGCATCTCGCTGGGTGCCGGAATTATTCAGGGTGCAGCAGCCGCTGTTTGCGCACAGTCGTCAGCTGGGTCTGGTGGCCATGGATATGCTTCCCGGCCTGCGTAGCGGTTTTGCGAAACGGGCGATGGGAATTTAAGAGCAGTTGACAGCGAAACCGCTTGAGGCGGGAACTACCTAAAGACGAGTTACGAGTTACGAAAATCTGCTTTTGCCTTTCGCAGCTCGCTCCTCGTCACTCGCAACTGAATAAACGAATCCGGGCCACAGCCTCTGAGAGCCGCACCCATGACACAACAGGTTGATCAACAGCACATCATCATCGTTGGCGGTGGCATGACCGGTGGGTTGCTGGCGGTGCTGCTGGCGGAACAGGGCTTGAAGGTGACCGTGCTCGACGGTGCGCCCGCCCCCGCCATGCCGCAGGGTAAGGCGCAGTTGCGGGTGTCCACGCTTACCGAAGCCAGCCATTGGCTGCTGCGCAATACCGGGGTGTGGGATTATTTGGATGCCTCGCGGGTGCAGCCCTACAGCGCCATGCAGGTGTGGGATCAGGATGGCACCGGCGAGGTGCTATTTCAGGCTGAAGAAGTGGGTGCCGAGAGCCTGGGCTGGTTGCTGGAGAACGGGCACCTGGCCGCCGCGTTGTATCAGAAAGCGGCTACCTTGCCGACACTGGATTGGCAGTGCGGCGTGCAAGTGGATGCCCTGCGCCGCGATGCTGGCACCGGACAATGGGCGGTGCGCAGTGGCGATATGCACTGGCAAGCGGACTTGCTGGTCGGTGCCGATGGCGCCCGCTCGCAGGTGCGTGAACAGGCGGGCATCAGTGGTGGCCCGCGTGACAGTGGTCACCATGCTCTGGTGGCCACCATCGCCACCGAGCAGCCTCACGGGGGGTGTGCCCGGCAGGTGTTTATGGATGCCGGTCCGTTGGCCTTGTTGCCGCTGTTTACCGACGCGGATACCGATAGTGAACAGGCCGGCCAACGGCAATGCTCCATCGTCTGGTCTGCTTGGCCAGAACGGATTGCGGAACTGCGCGACAAGGATGCGGTCTCTTTCGCGGCAGAACTGCAGGCCGCCGTGGGCGACGCCTTAGGGCCGGTGACCCTGCTCAGCGAGCGGGCAGTCTTCCCGATTCAGGCGCGCCACGCCAGCCAGTATGTGTCGGCAGGCCTGGCATTGGTGGGCGATGCGGCCCACGTGATACACCCGTTGGCCGGGCAGGGCGTGAACCTGGGCCTGCTGGATGCGGCGGTGCTGGCAGAAGAAGTTGTCCGGGCCTGTGAGCAGGGACGTCATTGTGCCGACCCGGCGGCCTTGGCTCGTTATCAGCGCCGCCGGCGCGGCGAAAACCTGCTGATGCAGAATGCCATGCGCGGGTTCCAGGCCCTGTTCGAGCAGCGTGCCATGCCGGTGCGCTGGCTGCGCAACACTGGCATGCGCTGGGTGAACCAGGCCGGGCCGGTGAAAGGTTTTTTTGCTCGCCAGGCCATGGGGCGCACCACGGACTTGCCGGCCCGGGCAAAGCCGCCAGTGTTTGGTGCTAGAGCTAGCTCGCGTTAGCTGCCATACTGGCAGAAGTTAAGAATCATTCTTGTTTGAGAATAATTGGAGCGAATGGATATGCGCGTGTTTGGCATCATAGTTGGCGCCCTGGTTGTGGCGTCTGGCCTGTGGGGGTGTTCCGAACAGACCGCCGATGAAGAGCTGGTGGTATATACCTCCCGCAACGATCACCTGATCAAGCCGGTGTTCGATGCCTACACCGAGGCCACCGGTGTGCGGATTCGCTATATCACTGACAATGCCTCGGCGCTCACTGCCCGTTTGCAGGCAGAGGGTGATCGCTCCCCGGCGGATATGCTGATTACCGTAGACGCGGGCAACCTGTGGAACGCGGCAGAAAAAGGCCTGCTCAGCCCGGTGGAATCCGTGGTGCTGAAAAATAATGTGCCCGACGCGCTCACCGACCCGAAAAACCAGTGGTATGGCCTCACGGTTCGCGCCCGCACGTTGGTGTATTCCAAGGATCGGTTGCAGCCCAGTGAACTGTCCACCTACGAAGACCTGGCTGACCCGAAATGGAAAGGTCGCTTGTGTCTGCGCACGTCCAAAAAGGTCTATAACCAGTCTCTGGTGGCGACCATGATTGAGCGTCTGGGCGAAGAAAAAGCCGAAGAGATTGTGCGTGGTTGGGTGGCGAATCTGGCCACGGATGTGTTTTCCAACGACACCGCGTTGATGGAAGCCATCGTCGCCGGGCAATGTGATGTGGGCATCGTTAATACCTACTACTACGGCCGCATGAAGCGCGATAACCCGCAGCTGCCGCTGGGGCTGTTCTGGGCCAATCAGGACAGCAGCGGCGTACACGTAAACATTTCCGGTGCCGGGGTCACGGTGAATGCTCCGCACCCGGAAAAAGCCAAAGCCCTGCTGGAATGGATGACCCAGCCCGCCGCCCAGCAACTGCTGGCCGATCGCAACCTGGAATACCCGGTGAATGCGTCAGTGAAACCGCCGGAAGAAGTGCGCTCCTGGGGCGAGTTCAAGTCGGATGATCTGAACGTGAGTGTGGCCGGTGCCCTCCAGGTGGAGGCGGTGAAACTGATGGACCGCGCCGGATACCGCTAACCGGTGATTCGACGCGGCGCGTTTTCGTTCAGTGGGGCCAGCGTCATTGCGCTGGCCCTGTTGGTCGTGGTGCCCATTCTGGTGCTGCTCGCTGCCTGGCGACAGCAGGAATGGGCCACCTGGCAGCACCTGATGGACACGGTGCTGCTGCGCCTGATTGGCAATACTCTGTTTCTGATGATCGGCGTGGCCATTGGTGTGTCACTGCTGGGCATCACCCTGGCCTGGTGTGTGGCCACCCTGGATTTTCCTGGTCGCCGCTGGCTGCAGTGGGCGCTGCTGTTGCCCATGGCCATGCCGGCCTATGTGTTGGCGTTCGTGCTGGTGGATCTGCTTGATTATGCCGGGCCGATCCAGACCCAGATGCGCAGCTGGTGGGGCGCCTTTCCCGGGTTCAGCGCTCGTCATCCCCTGTGGGTGGTGGTGACCCTCTCGCTGGTGCTTTACCCCTATGTGTACATGCTGGCGCGGCTGGCCTTTCAAGCCCAGGGTCGTGCCGTGCTGGAACAGGCGCGAATTCTCGGTGATGGCCCTGTCCGCGCTTTTTTCAAGGTGGCGCTGCCCATGGCGCGGCCGGGTATTGCCGCCGGGCTGGCGTTGGCACTGATGGAAACCCTGGCGGATTTCGGAGCGGTGTCGGTGTTCAACTTCGACACCTTTACCACCGCGATTTATAAAAGCTGGTACGGACTGTTTAATTTGCAGGCGGCAGCGCAGCTGGCCTCGTTGTTGTTGCTGTTTGTGCTGGTGGCCCTGTGGCTGGAACGCCGTGGCCGGCGTCGGGCCCGTTTCAGCGAGCTGGGCGGGCGGCAGGTTGTGCGGGTGCGGCCGCGTTTTGCCTGGCTGATTTCCTCCTTTGCCCTTGCGGTGCTGTTCATGGCCTTTTTGCTGCCGGTAGGCCGCCTGCTGTATTGGGTGGTCGGCACTGGCATGGAGGGAATGGATAGCCGCTTCTTCAACTTGATTTGGCGTACCTTCCTGCTGGGCGCGATGTCCGCATCGCTGGTGCTGGTGCTCGCCAGTTGGCTGGCCTGGGTAAAACGCCATCAGCCGTCGCGCGCGGTGTCGGGGTCTGTGCAGTTGGCCACACTGGGCTATGCGTTGCCCGGCTCGGTGCTGGCGGTGGGCATCATGGTCAGCTTCAGTGCGGTGGAGGCCCGGTTGGACCAGTGGGGGCTGACAGTGCCGCTGGTGGGCGGGCTGGCGGCGTTGATCCTGGCCTATGTGGTGCGTTTTCTGGCGGTGGCCTTCGGCCCGGTGGAAAACGCGTTGCAGCAGGTGCGCACCAGCCTGGTGGAAGCGGCCCGCACCCTCGGTGCCAGCGAATCGGAAGTGGGCCGCCGGGTCTACCTGCCGATGATGTTGCCCGGGCTGTTCACCGCGTTGCTACTGGTGGGTATTGATGTGATGAAAGAAATGCCTGCCACCCTGCTGCTGCGGCCCTTTGGTTGGGACACGCTGGCAGTGCGTATCTATGAGCTTACCGCCGAAGGGGAGTGGCAACGCGCTGCCGCTCCGTCACTGACCCTGGTATTGCTGGGATTGGTGCCTGTCATTGTGCTCAGTCGTCGCCGCTAACAACGCGGCTTCGCGCGATCATCCACAACGCTATCTTCTGTTCTGCTCAGCGCATGGCCCGCTGCCCTGGCGGTGCCGCGGTCGCCTATTTTCTCTGTTTCTACTGCGGCCCTGGCGGTCTCATCCTACGGTTAACAGTCGTGCAATTGGCTCGATGTTATATCGTGGGCGATTGCTGCTCATCAGGACAAAGAAGCGACTTTTTTGGAAGTTTATACGAAGAACGGCGTATTATGAATGTAGTTCAAGTGTTTGCTTTGTGTGTATATATGTAAACACTGTGAGGTTTTGCGACATTGTCGTGATTAAAAGCTTCCACAAGTTGGCACGATAATACCAATAAAGCTGGGCAAAAATATGCTCAGAACAAAGTGTAAATAATAACAACGGCCCCGTTTTCGGGCGCGTCTTGTGGAGAGCTTCATGACAATACGGAAATTACTTCCTGCCGTCCTGGCGGGCGTCGGCGCTGTGTCTGTGTCACCAGCCATGGCCAGCATGGGCAATATCGCCAGCACTTACGGAATACTTCCCTCCGATCTGGCTTCCGCCCAGGCTCTTTCCCTCTTTAATAGCCAAGTTTCCGCCACCTATTACAACCCGGCTTACTTGGCCAAGGATAGCCGCGGTGAACTGACTTCCGGGCTGCTGCATGCGGACCATGAATTGCGAGCCAGTTCGGTTGGCGGCGGTTCGGCACCGATTCGTGATGGTGACATTCTGCAGGATTCGCCGTCCCAGCAGGTGCTGCTGGGTATGAAAACCGATCTGACCTCGCTGACCAAATACGACCATCCTCTGTATTTCGGTTTTATGCTCGGGGTAGAAAAATACGGTGAGGAAATGCTGGCCTTTAATTCCCAGACCTCCACGTCTGGTCAGTATTTCGAATACGGCCGCCAGCCGTTGTTCCTGAGCTTGGGTGGCGGTACCCAAATCTGGCGGGGCCTGGATATGGGCCTATCTGCACGTATCACGCTGCACTCGGAAGCAGAGCTAGTGGCGACCTCTACGCTGGCTGGCGAAACCAGTTATGAAACCCTGGATGTATCTGCGAAGCCCTCCATCCGGCCGGTTTTTGGGCTGAATATGGATTGGGGTGAAAGCTTCTGTGGCGAAGGCGACAGCTGCTGGTTCAATGGGCTGGAGACTGCGTTTAGCTTTCGCGGTTACTCCAATACCAACACCACGGTGGATTCCACCATCACTATCCCCGGCACGGTGCTGGATCCGGGCATCAACCTGGCCATTACCACCATCGATTCCTACCAGCCGAATATCTATGCCGCCGGCCTGGCCTATGGCCAGGAGCGCTGGCGCGTTGGGGTAACGTTGGAAATGCAGGAATGGTCGCGCCTCGAAGAAGAGCTGGAAGGCGACACCATCAAGGACCAGGCGGTGAACACCGGCGGGGCGCCTTACGAGCTGCGTTTCAAAGATATTCTCGTGCCACGTATCGGTGGCGAATTCCACATCAACGACACGTACAAGCTCACCGGTGGCGTGGCGTTCAGCGAATCACCGCTGGATTCCAATGCATCCCTGGAAGTGAATTACCTGGATGCCGACAAGATGATTGTGGGTTTGGGCCTCACCGCGGAATACAAGTCTGTGCCTGTGCTGGCCTATCCGGTGCGTTTTGATCTGGCCTACCAGTACCAACAGCTCGACCCGCGTGAATTCGATCTGTACGACCGTCGTTCCCCGAGCTTTCCGCAGTCCTATGAAACCGTGGAAGCAGAAGGCGATGTGCACGTTTTCTCTGGCTCTATCACCCTCAAATTCTAGGAGGTAATGTCGATGAAATTAAAAGCGCTATCTCTGGCGACAGCGGCGGCCTTGCTTGCGGCTTGTGGCGGTGAGGCCGGTGACGAGCCCACCCTGGAAAACTGGCAGACCGGCGAGGTCTATTACAGTTTCCCCTACGACGGTCAGCAGGATCTGGCTCCGAAGACGCCGCTATCGGTTCGGTTTTCCCACCCGGTCACGGTGGATGCCAGTCACTTTACCTTGCTGGAGTGTGCCCAGCTGGACGGGGATTGCCCCGATACCGGTGACAACCAGGTGGCCTTACAGGCGCCGCAGTCGGTAGATGAGGGCATGGGTGTCATGTTGCAACCGGATGCCCCGTTGCAAACCCATAGCCACTACCGGTTGGTGTTGAATGGCATAGAGACAGAAAACGGTTCCCCGGTCTTCCCGGATGGCGGCCTGGACTTCGTTACCCGGCTGTCCAGCGACGGCCCCATGTCCAGCCGCATGGCCTCCCCGGACCTGGCCGTGCGTAACGTGATTCCGGATGGCGAACAGCTGCCGTTCATGGATTTTTCCACCCTGCGGGTACGGTTCAACCAAATGCTGGATGCCAGCACCTTGGTGTATGGGGATTCGGTCACGCTGGAAGGCAGTGATGGTCTGGTCCCCGCCGCCTTGCTGGTAAAAGGCAATGCCGTCACGGTAGACCCGCTGGCTGACCTGACGCCGGGCAAGAGCTACACCTTGTCGTTCAGCACCTCGGTGCGTGGCGAATCCGATGACAGCCTGACCGGCGGTTTCGAACAGACCTGGGTGGCAAAAGACTCCAAGCCCCGCGCGACGCTGGTGCAGGAAGTGATCCGCGCCACCGATGCGGCGAACGACCCCTGTAATGCGGAAGGCGCTCTGGTGGCCAAGCTCACCGGAGCCACCATGAACTGCGTACCGGTGCAGTCCACCTTGCTGGGCAGCAAGGACGCCACCATGCAGGGCGGCGATGTGTTCGCCGAACTGGCGTTTCTGCCCAATTACCCGGAGGTCTCGCCGCTGCGGATTCCCCGCAACAGCCTGCTCACCGGCAGCAACATCGAAGTGAAAGTGGCCGGAGAAGTGAAGGCAGGCATCGAGACCGGCGCTATCGCCGTGACCTTCCTGTCTGACGCCTCCGGCTACCTGATGCCCAACCCTTACAGTGACGCCCATGAAGCGCCCAAGCAGGTGAAGCTGTATATGGATGTGTCGATGACGGCGGAAAACCCGCAAGCAAACGGTGCGCTCAGCCAGACGCTAATGCACGTGGAGTTGAACGGCATGGCGCTGGTGCAGGATGGCCGCATGGAAATCGATGCGGTGGGTATTGTGGAGCCCAAGGTGCTGGGGCAGGAGACCGCCTTCGGCCTGCTCAGCTTCCACATGAAGTCCTACGAGGATCAGGAAAACGCACCTGAGCCGGTGCCAGACCTGACCGCCCCGGTGCTGCAATCCATGGTACCCGCCGTGGATGGCAATGGCATGGCAATGAGTGCGCGTCCCGGTGATGCAGTGATCCTGAATTTCAGCGAACCGCTGGATAGCGCCACCTTGCTCTCCGGCACCAGTTTTGGTTTGCAGCAAAATGGTAGCTATGTGGACATCGATTGGTACCTGGATGGCGCCAGCCTGGTAATGCGACCGGTCCAGCCGCTGGCCTTTGGCGAAAGTTATACCGCCGTGGTGGAGGGTTCCGTGACGGATCTGGCTGGCAATGGGGTCAACCCGGTTAACCAGAGTTTCGAGCTGGCTAATCGTGTCGGTGATTTGCCGCCTCCTCGTGTGTTGGCCACTTACCCTGGTTTTCCATGCGCCAGCGACAAGGAGCATTGGGAGATCGAGTTCGGTAACCACGGTTTCTGTCAGGGCGGTAAAACCGAAGATGATCGTAATCCGGTGTCCAGCCTGCCTGCAGACCGGGCTATCCGGATTAACTTCACCCGAGATATCGCCGCTGACTCCGTGATTTTCGAGAACAGCACCGCCTGTGATGTGGGCAGTTTCCGGGTGGAGAAAGTGGAGCTGAACCCGGCGACAGGTACGCCGATGCGTTATGACGATGGCGAAAAGCGTAAGTATCGCTGTGAAGCCGGCGTCACCGGTTCACTGGACGTGGGGACGCGCAGCCTGGTCTTCACCCCGGATGAGCCCTGGGAAGAAGGGGTGTATTACCGCTATGCCTTGCAAAGCGTGAACGCGACCGGTGGCCAGTTGCCGGATGATTGCACCTCCGGCGAAGCCATTTGCGCTATTGATGGTAAACGCTTGCAGACCGCCATGTTGCGAGCCCCTGCCAACGACATGGGGGGGCCGGATATAGAGAACCACTTTATCGGGGCAGCGCCCAGAGCGTCGGTGTACCAGCCGCTGAAAAACCTGCCCACCGCCGATCTCAATGGTAATGGCCACTTTGATAGTGGTGAGCCGGGTTACGGAGGGGGTGAGCCCGGGGTGAATACCACGGATCTGATCCTCGACGGTTATGATGGAAAAGGGCTTTTGTACGACCCGGAGCTGTTGTGTGACGTGACGGAACAGTGCGATATCCATGTCACTGGTGCGCTGAATTCAGAAGTGTTCGGATCGGCGGTCTATACCGATCTGGAGACCGGCGAAGAGGTAGTCGATCCCGCCACGAATAAGCCCATGAAGGCGGTTCGTATTGGTCTGTATCCCACCATGATTCAGGCATCTTCGGTGACCCTGCTGGTGAAAATTCTGGGCTTCATTCCCAGTGAAACGCCAACGGAAACCCAGTTTATGCGCATGCGATATCACTGTGTGCCCTGGCCGGAAGATGCTGACAACTACTGTGGTAAACAGAATCCGGATGGCAGCTATGTCTACGATGAAATCGAACGTCAGGGATTGATCCCCGGCTGGATTGTGCAGACTGGCAATGGCCCGGAATTTCGTGCCAATGTGGATTTGTATCTGGATGCGCCTTACATGCATATCGTCGCAGGCGGATCACACAACCAGCATAGCTATCCGATAACCATGAAGCTTTCTGGGCCGGTCACGTTCCTGCCGGATGGCCGCATGGTGATCAACCAGGTCAATGCCAATATGATTCCGGTGAATGTGGTGTTGAGCGTGTTGCTGTCCAGCCCGGAGATCTACCTGAAGATCCCGGTGGGGGGCGTCAAACTCCAGTACCTGGGCGAGCCCATCAAACAATAACGGATGTTTGTCTTTTGACAGCCGGCCTTCGGGCCGGCTTTTTTATGTCTTGGTAATAGCTTGAGCGAAGTTACCGTTGCGCTCCGGTTCCCTCCAATTCACCTAATGACGAAGGCGATGGCCCTGTGTGCATTGCCACCCCACAACCTGCCTGCCACCCATCGCCCCCGTTACAGATACGTAACACTTCGCTGCATATCCCGCTCTTGCGCGTACCTTTCTCAACCAATCCGAACCTTTTCTCAACGGCTGGAGTGTGGGTGTTTTGTTTTACTTATTGCATATACACAGGGGGGGGTAGCGAGGGCCGCATGGCCTTCACGCATTGTTCTCCCTGCGCCTGAGACGGTATAACTTGGGCAAAACACCGAATAACAAACGCCGGAGACGCGCTATGACAACCAAGAACCTGTCCCGCTGGGGGGCTGCTGCGATTATCTCAACAGCCTTATCCAGTCCTGTTTATGCCGCTATGGGCAATACGGCCAGCACCTATGGCCTGTTGCCGACGGATGTGGGGACCGCTCAGGCGCTGTCCATGTTTAACACTCAGGCGTCCGCGCTGTACTACAACCCAGCCTATCTTACCCAGGATCCTCGTGGTGAGCTGACTGTGGGCATGCTGCATGGTGAGCAAGAGCTTAGGGCCGTGAGCCAGGGTAACCCCAGCGGTGGAGCACCGGCGGTTATTCGTGACGGAGATGTATTGAATGACACAGATTCCCAGCAGTTCATTCTTGCGCTGAAAACTGATCTCACCGATTTGACTAAAGCTGGGCATCCAATTTATTTCGCCATCATTGCCGGGGTGGAAAAATATGGCGATGAACTCCTGGCCTTCGATTCTCAGACATCAGAGGAAGGGCAGTTTCTGAATTATGGTCGACAGCCTCTTTTCCTGAACCTCGGTGGTGGCCTTGAGTTGCTTAATGGTGTGACTGCTGGTGCCTCCGCGCATGTCGCTTTGCGTGCGGATGCAAAGTTGGTGGCCAGTGCGGATTTAGCGGGTAATACACAGTATGAAGAGTTAAACGTCTCGGCTAAACCCGTTATTCGGCCAGTACTGTCGATGAACTTTGAATGGGACAAAGTGTTCTGCGGCAAGGAAGATTGCGGGGTGTTGACTGGCTTGGAAACTGCATTTGCATTCCGTGGTCACACAGAAGCGCGCACTTCTGTGGATGCCAATTTGACTATTCCTGGAACCGTCATCGATCCAGGTATTGGGGTTTTGATCGATACGATTGATTCCTATCAGCCTGATATTTTTAGTGCGGGTATTCTTTACCATTTCACCGATAACTTCCGTGCGGCCGTGACGGTGGAGCAGCAGAACTGGAAAGACCTAGAGGGTGAGCTGGCCCGTGACACCATCAAAGATCAAGCTTTTGCTACCTTCAAGGATATTGTGGTTCCCCGTGTTGGTGCCGAGTGGACGGTGAATAAAAATGTGATCCTGTCTGCCGGTGTGGCTTATCAGGAAAGCCCGCTGGAAAGCATTCAAACGCCGGGCGTTAACTACCTGGATAGCGACAAAATTATCGCCGGGCTAGGCAGCTCGCTGATTATTCATAATCCGCCGATCTTGGCGTACCCAGTGCGTCTGGATTTCGGTTACCAGTTCCAGAAACTGGAAGAGCGTGATTTCGAGCTGACCACCACCCGCCCCGGCGTGGCCAATCCCTATGAAGTCGTGACGGCCGATGGCGATGTCCATGTGTTTTCCGGCTCTATCACGCTGAAGTTCTAACGGAGGTGCCCCATGAAAAATAACAAACTGGCTCTCACCGCACTGGCTGCCGCACTGGCCGCCGGTTGTGGCGGCAGCGACGATAGTGTGAGTTTCAATACTCCCACGTTTGATGCCCGCAATCTGCACTACACCTATCCGCTGGATGATCAGCAGCAAGTCGCTCCACGCGCGATTATTGCTTTGCAGTTCAGTCATGAAGTGACAGCGGATGATAGCAATTTCACAGTGACCGGGCCGGATAATGAAACGGTACCGTTTACCCTGGCGTCTGTGGCCGACGGCCTTGGTGTAGTGCTGACCCCCGACGATGCTCTGAAGCCGGCATCCGAGTACAAGGTGGTCATGAATGGCGTCACCGTGTTGGGTGAAACCACCACGTTCAAGGATGGCACGCTGAACTTCACCACCCGTGCGGCACTGGAAGGCCCCATTGAAACCCAGAAGACCGCCGCCAGCTTCGAAGTGGAGTCCATCTTCCCGGATGACGAGCAGTTCGATAGCATGGACTTCTCCTCGTTCCGCCTGCGCACCACTCACCCGATCGATGCGTCTACCGCTGTCTACGGAGACACCATCAGTTTGATGAACAATGGCGAGGTGGTGCCCGCCTTGCTGCTGGTCGGGCGGTCCTCCATCACGGTGGATCCGCTGGAAGACATGACGCCCGGCGACACCTATGAGCTGAGTGTCAACGGTGTGAAAAGTCAGCTGGGTGAAGATATTGCTGCCTATTCGCATTCCACCGTCCCACAGGACACGACCTCGCCCACCACCGGTGAGCGTGCGGTACTGGTAACCGAAGTGCCGCCGGCGGATAACGACTTGGGTTGCCTGGACGAAAACGTGCGGGTGTCCGAGTTGACGGGCCAGCCGATTAACTGTGTCCCGGTTATCGGTACCCTGTTGCAGGATCAAACTGTGTCCAAGCAGTCCGGCGACGTCTATGCCGAACTCGCGTTTGCCCCTAACTTTCCTGAGGTGACGCCTCTGCGGGTTAAGCGCGGTGGTTTGTTGGTAGGGGATGCACTGGAAGTCTTCATTGGCGGGGAAGTGCCCGTGGGCTTTGATTCCGGTGCGGTGACCGTGGAGATTATTTCGGATGCTACCGGTTATCTGTTTCCCAACCCCAACGCGGAAAGTGACGATGCACCTAAGCAGCTACGGTTGTTCATGGACGTGGCCACTTCCACCGCTGATGCGCGAGCTAACGGCGCCTTTACCCAGAACCTGATGCATTTGGAGCTGGTGGGCACCGGGCTGATTGAGGATGGCCGGCTTAACGTTGATGCCATTACCGTGGTTGAGCCACGCGTGTTGGGTGTGGAGAGCAGCTATGGTGTGCTGAGCTTCCGTATGGAGTCTTATCAGGATCAAGAGAACGCACCGCTACAACCGGTGGATGCGATCAACCCGTTTGTGCCGGTTCTTGATGGCGACAACGGCCAGGAGCTTGCTTGGCAGCCAGGTAACGTGGCCGATCGCATGGAGCCGGGCGACCCCATTGTGATTCACTTCAATGAAGCGTTGGATCCTCTGACCATTAAGGCTGGCGACTCTTTGCAGCTAACCAAAGGTGGCTTGCCTGAACCGTTCCAATGGGAGCTGCGCGGTAATGCAGTGGTTATTATGCCGGAATCACCGGTGGAATATGGCGTGGAATACGCTGTGACCACTACGCCGGCGATCAAAGATCTGGCCGGTAATGCCTTGCAGGTGCTTGACTCGCTGCAAGGGGGAAGCACGCTTGCCTTCACGTTGCCCGAGTATGTCACTGACGATGGTGGTGATGTGCGTCGCGGTCCCTTTGCGGCCACAGTCTATCCAGGTTTCCCCTGTGCGAGCTCACCCGCCAGCCAGGCGGAAATTGATGCCGATACCCAAGGTGTATGCGTCTCCTCCAGCCCTGAAAGTGACCAGGTCGAAGTGGATGAGTTGCCGATTGTGACGTTGCCATCCAATCGCTCTATCAAAGTGCGCTTCTCCCAGAACATGGATCCCGCCACGATTACTTTCGGCGACACTCTGCTGGTGCAAAAAGACAATGCTGGCAGCTGGGAGGATGTGGACGGTGAGCTGACACTGGAACCCCGTGCGCTGATCTTCACGCCCGAGCAAGCTTGGGAAGAAGGCTCACTGTACCGCTATGTGCTGGCTTCCAACGGCGGCGGCTCGGGCTGTGCGGGCATGTGCTCGACGGACGGATTGCCGCTGCAGACCGCCCTGTTGGAGGGCAGTGGCATGCAGGAAGGTGGCCCTGACATGGAGATCCTGTTCCGCGGTGGCGTATCGTCCGACACCATCTTCCAGGAATTGGCTAACCTGCCCAGCGTGGACGTAAACAACAATTTCCAGATCGACGCGGGTGAGCCGCGCGTTACAGGCGATGTGATTGATCCGCTGGATACACCGGCCAATGCCACCCTGATTTTGCCCCGTGATGGTGGCGGTGAAGGCTTGGTGACGACGGCGAATACCGGTTGTGGGTACGACGGTGTGCCGCCGTATTCAATGGACGATCAATCCCAGTGTGATAGTGATCGTATCCTCTACATCAGTGGGTTGCTGAATACGGAAATCCTGGACTTCGATCCGGAAGAGCAAGGTGTCCCGGTGGTGATCTACCCGACCACGGTGGCGCTGACCAATCTGGATGCCACCGCGGTGGTGGGGCTGAATCTGAACGTTCTGAATGACGATAGCACGCTGGATTCCATCCCTATTCTTGGCCCTATTCTGGGTGATGTATTGCAGTTAACCCTTGGGCTGGTGGATGACATTGTGTCGGGGTTGATTGGCCAATTCGGTGGCGAAGGCGTGTTGGACAGCTTGCTGTCTGTGGTTGACGATGTGGGCTTGGTGCCGATCGCAACCGCAACCGGCCCCAATGTTATGCGGGTTCGCTATGACATGGATGATCAAGGTAACCGAACGGTGCCGCCGGTAGGGTATATCGTCGAGACCCCGGATGGCCCGGTCTTCCAGCTCACGTTTGATTTGCTGTTCGATGCCCCTGAGCTGAGCTTGCCGCTGGGCCTGCAGCACAACGTGAAAGGCTTGCCGATTGATAATGTGGTGTTGGAGGGGCCCCTGGACTTCCTACCCGATGGGCGCCTGTTTATCGGTTTGCAAAACCAAGGGCCGTTAAATGTAGACTTGGATATTACCTTGGCGAGTCTGCCTGGCGGGAAGGTGAAACTGGTGATCCCGCCGGGTGGCATTAACCTGAGCTACCAGAGCGCGTCCATCCAGTAACCGATCGCGTTTCAACCCTCTTACTGCGCCCCGCTTGTCGGGGCGCAGCTATATCTGCTGGTCTGCCAGCGTTACCGCTCGCCCCGCCTCCTTTCTGATTTGTCCATATTGGCACTTACGTGCTCGAACTCACCGGGTAATGCTCTGTCTACCCCGTCACTGTTTAAAATAATTTTACGGTTTGCCGGCGTGATTGACGTCAAATAACGCTTTTTACCTATGTGAGTGCCTGTTCACTTTTGCATAGGGTGAGCCCCCCCTCCGTCGCCTTCTCGGCGACAGACAACGTAAAAGCAACAAGAAAACAGTGTAGGAGTACAACAAATGACTGTGTCTTTTTCGGGACGTGTCGCTGCCGTTGTCGGTGGTGTGTTGGTGCAATCTGTAGCCTTGGGCAGTATGGGTAATATCGGCACCACCTATGGTGTGCTGCCCTCGGATATTGCTTCCGCACAGGCGCTCAGCCTGTTCAACGATCAAGTTTCTGCCACCTATTACAATCCAGCCGCCTTGGCCAAGGACTCCCGTGGTGAACTCACCACAGGGTTGATGCACGCCGAACATGAACTGCGTGCCCAAAGCCTGGGCGGTGCAGACGCGCCGATTCGCAATGGCGATGTGCTGCAGGATTCTCCGTCCCAGCAAGTGCTGCTGGGCATGAAAACCGACCTGACCTCGCTCACCCAGTACAACCACCCGATTTATTTAGGCTTGATGCTGGGGGTGGAAAAATACGGTGAAGAAATGCTGGCGTTTGATTCCTCGACCTCCCAGCAGGGTCAGTATTTTGAATACGGCCGCCAGCCGCTGTTTCTTAATTTGGGTGGTGCCACTCAGCTATGGCGCGGTATTGATGTGGGGGCCACAGCGCGAATTACTCTGCATGCAGCGGCGGATCTGTCCGCCACCACGGACCTGGCCGGCAACACCCAGTACGAAGAGCTGGATGTCTCCGCCAAACCGTCCATTCGCCCGATCTTTGGCATCAACATGGACTGGGGCGAGACTTTCTGCGGTGAAGGCGATGACTGCTGGTTCAATGGCCTGGAAACCGCTTTTTCCTATCGCGGTTACTCCAACACCCAAACCGAAGTGAACGCCAATGCGGTGATTCCCGGCGTCATTCCCAACCCAGGCCTGATGCTCAACATCAATACCCTGGATTCCTACCAGCCCAATATTCTCGCCGGTGGTGTGCAGTATCAGGCGGGTCGGTGGCGCACCGGGGTGACCATCGAATGGCAGGAATGGTCTGCCCTGGAAGAGGAGCTGGAGAAAGACACCATCAAGGATCAGGCGGTCAGTGGCCAGCCTGGGCAGCTTACCTTTCAGGATGTGATCATCCCGCGCATTGGTACCGAGTTTCGTCTAAACGAGAATTTCTCGTTTACCGGTGGGGTGGCCTATAGCGAATCGCCACTGGAATCCAATGCCTCGGTGGATGTGAACTACCTGGATACGGATAAATGGATCATCGGCCTGGGTGTCACCGCGAAATACAAGAAAACCCGCTTCCTGGCTTTCCCGGTGCGTTTCGATCTGGCCTATCAGCACCAAATTCTGGAAGACCGCACCTTCGATATTTACGACACCCGGTCCGCCGTCTACCCGCAGCCCAGCGAGCAGGTGGAAGCCAGTGGTGAGGTGAATGTGGTTAGCGGCTCCATCACCCTGAAATTTTAAGCCCAGGAGGCAAACACAATGATGCGAACGAGCGTACTTTTCGCTGCCGCACTGGTGCTCACCGCCTGCGGTGGTGGTGGCAGTGAGCAGACCGTGGATTACAGTGGCCGCAACAGCGGGCAGGTGTTCTACAGCTACCCGGCAGACCAGCAGGAACAGATATCCGTGCACGCGCCATTGGTGGTGCAGTTCTCCGAAGCACCGGGTCTGGCCTTGTCGGATATCACCCTTACCGGCCCGGACGGTGCTGTCGACGTGGACATGAGCGAGGCCGATCAGGGCCGCTCCGTGGTCATCACGCCGCGCCTGCCGCTGGCCTTCAACAGCGACTACACCCTGAGCCTGAACGGCATCGACCTGGACGGTTTCAGTGACGGCACCCTGAACTTCACCACCGGCTCGGCTGATAAGGGACCGCAAGATCAGCAGCAAAACGCCGATGAGCTGGTGATCAGCCGGCAAATGCCGTCCGGCGATGGCGACCAGCCCTTCATGGACTTTTCCACCGTCCACCTGCAGTTCTCGCAGCCGCTGGACCGAGCCACCGTGGACGACACCACTGTCAGCCTCAATGACAATACGGGCAACCCGGTGGATGCCACCCTGCTGGTGAGCGGCACCCGGTTGACCCTGGACCCGAAGGACGATCTGAGCCCAGGCGTGGCCTATACCCTGGCACTGGACGCCGGGCTGACCAGTGAAACCGGTGTTGCCTACAGCGGGGAAAGCAGTATTACCCTGACCCCGCAGGACTCCACCCCGCGGGAAACCTTGGTGCTTGAAGCCATGGCCGCGGACCCTACCAAGGCCTGTGGTGAGGACGGCGTTATGCTGTCGCCGCTCAGTGGCGAGCCGATCAATTGTGTGCCGCTGATTGCCAAGCTGTTGGGTGACACTACGGTGTCCAAATTGTCCGGTAACGTGTTTGCAGAACTGGCCTTCGTGCCCGACTTCCCGGGCGCCACGCCACTGCGCATCAGCAAAGGTTCGCTGCTCAAAGGCGAGCCGCTGGAAGTGCTAATTGGCGGCCAGCTGCCGGCGGGTTTCGATTCCGGTGATGTTACCGTCAGCTTCCTGTCCGATGCCTCCGGCACCCTGTCGCCAGCGCCTTACAGTGCCAGCCAGGAAGCCCCGCGGCGAGTACAGCTGACCCTGGATCTGGCTTTCTCCACCGCGGATTCCCGCGCCAACGGCGCCTTCACCCAAACTCTGCTGCAAGTGGAGTTGGTGGGGCGCGCCATTGTGGTCGACGGCCGTATGGTGATTGACGCTATCGGGGTGATCGAGCCGGAAGTGTTAGGCGTGGAAACCGCTTACGGCGTGTTGAGCTTCCACATGGAATCCTACGCAGACCAGACCACCGCACCAGAGCCTGAAGTCGATATTACTGGCCCTAGCCTGCAAAGCTGGCAGCCCGGCGATTTCGCCGACCGCTTCCGCCCCGGCGATCCGGTGGTGCTGAACTTCGATGAAACCCCGAACCAGGACTCCATCGTTCCGGGGTCCACCGTTTCTATCACCCGGCAGGGCACAGACGTGCCGTTTCAGTGGCACCTGGATGGCGCGTCACTGGTGCTAACACCGAATGACCCGCTGGCCTTTGGTACGGACTATCAAGTGGTGTTCACCGATGGCGTGCAGGACCTGAGCGGTAACCCGGCGAACCCGGAAACCCTCGACTTCGCCATGCCGGACGCGACGACGAGCAGTCCACGCACACCGTATACCACCACCGTGTATCCGGGCTTCCCCTGCGGCATTTATTCCGGTACGGAAGATCTGGCTAACGGTATTCAGGGTGAGTGCGCCAGTGCCTATCAAAATGATGCCGGTGACAGCTTGCCGGTGCCCACGCTGCCAGCCAACCGACCCATCGAGGTGCAGTTCTCACGGAATATGGCGGCCGACAGCATGGTGCTTGGCACCACCTGTGGGCAAGGCAGCGTGCGGGTGGAGAAAATTGATACGGCCGGCAACTGCCTGGAAACCGTGCCTGCTCACCTGAGCATGGAAACTCGCAAGCTGACCATTACTCCTCAACAGCCCTGGGAAAATGGTGTGTTGTACCGCTATGTGCTTACGTCCCATGAGCAGGCAGGTTGCGCCGGTGAGGTAATCTGTTCGCAAGATGACATGCCTTTGCAGACCGCACAGTTGCTGGGCCCGGATGCGGATAAAGGCGGGCCGGATATGGCGATTGCGTTCACAGGAGCCGCGGCCACCGACAATGTGTTGTTGCCGCTGCGTAACCTGCCCAAGGCGGATGTGAATGCCAACTTCGCGCTGGAAGATACCGAAATCAAAGCGCAGGAAACGCCGCCGGGCAGTGGGGAGTACCCGACGCCCACTAATGCGGCAAAACTGGCGGTGACGGATACCGGCGGGATTGCCACTGCGGCAAACATTGGCTGCGATATCAACGAAACCTGTCCGGCGGATAAATTCACCTATCTCAACGGCGGTATCAACGCGGATATTGTGGGCTGGAGCGAAGTTGAACAGGCGGTGGAAGTGACGCTGTACCCACCGGTGCTGATCACAACCAACACCGACGTCTACGCACAGATTGCCGGTCTGGTAAGCCCGAACGTGCCCACCGAACCGTTGGTGATGCGTGGCCGCTACGATGCCGATGGCAATGGCAATCGGACACAACCGCTAACGGGCTGGATCCGCTACGACGCCGCTGAAGATCAGCTGATGTTCGACACTACGCTGGATTTGCTGCTCGATGCGCCGGAAATGGAGGCGCCGCTGGGTCTGCCATTCAACCTGCACAGTTACCCGCTGGATGACCTCCAGTTGTCCGGTCCGGTGGATTTCCTCCCCGATGGCCGTCTGGTCATCGGTTTGCTGAGCTTGGCGGAGCAGAACATCGACGTGCGTATTGGCGGGGCATTGGCCACCATCGACCTGCAGATCCCTGCTGGCGGGGTGAACCTTACCTTCCAGAGCGGGTCCATCAAGAAACCGCAGTAAGTCATCGTCGACGACGGCGATCATCAAGCCGGCCTGCGGGCCGGCTTTTTTGTGGTTCATTGCGGATTAGAATGAGTAACACGCTTCTGGCTGCTTGATGGGTTTATCGCGAGTCCCCCGCATTTTGCCAAACGCACGATGCCGGATGCCCGAGGAAACATCCCATAGCCTGAATGGTTGTCGCTATTCGGCCCCTCTTTTGAGGGATGCCCAGGTTTTCAGGTTTTGAATGCAAGCGTCTGTCGTCGGGCATCCGGCGTCCAGCGGTTGTCAGGGCCAGGCAAAGAGATAACCTCTGAAATCCGCTGATTACTCAATTCCGCGATGAACCTTTTTGTGGATACGGATTCCCGGCCCAGCCTATGCCGCCCGGCCTCGTGTCGATATAATTCCCCACTCACTCGTTCCATGGTGCTTTTTATGGCTCACCGCACAGCTTTATACGACGCCCATCTCGCCGCCGGCGGCAAGATGGTGGACTTCGGCGGCTGGGATATGCCGATCAATTATGGCTCCCAGATCGAGGAGCATCACGCCGTGCGTCAAAATGCCGGGGTGTTTGATGTCTCCCACATGACCGTGGTGGATATTGCCGGCGCTGGTGCCCGTGATTACCTGCGTCAGCTGCTGGCCAACGATGTGGACCGCATTGACCCGGGCCGCGCCCTGTATACCGGCATGCTTAACGACAATGGCGGCGTGATCGACGACCTTATCGTCTACAAGCAGGACAATGGCTACCGACTGGTGGTAAATTGCGCGACCCGCGAGACCGACCTGGACTGGATGGGAAAGCAGGCTGGCGGTTTTGCCGTGGATATTCACGAGCGCCCGGAACTGGCCATGCTGGCCATCCAGGGGCCGAAGGCCCGTGAAACGCTTGCGGGGCTGCTCAGCGGCGCCCGTGCCGAGGCGGTTAACAGCCTGAAAATTTTTGCTTTCGCGCAAGACGGTGACTGGATGATCGCCCGCACCGGCTACACCGGCGAAGATGGCGTGGAAATCATGTTGCCCAACGCGGATGCAGTGGCGTTGTGGGGGCAGTTGCTCGAGGCCGGCGTATCGCCCATTGGCCTGGGTGCCCGTGACACCCTACGCCTGGAAGCAGGCCTAAATTTGTATGGCAACGACATGGATAACACCATCACGCCGTGGGAAGCCAACATGGGGTGGACCGTGATGTTGAACGACCGGGAATTTATCGGTCGCCAGCCATTGTTGAATCAGAAGGAAAATGGCCATGCCGAGCAGGTGGGCCTGATCCTGGAAGGCAAGGGTGTATTGCGCGCCCACCAGAAAGTATTGATGCCCAATGGCGAAGAAGGGGAAATCACCAGCGGTACCTTCTCGCCCACGTTGGGTAAATCCATTGCTCTTGCCCGGCTGCCCGCTGGCGCCACCGGCAAGGTCGATGTGGAAATTCGCAATAAGCGCCTGGTCGCCCAGGTGGTAAAAGCCCCTTTCGTGCGGAATGGCGAAGCGGTTTATAAAGAAATCTAGCAGCACGCGGCACGCCCACACGCACTTTGCGTGCGCAAGCCGCGCCAGGCGTTTTCTGCCATCCCTTTTGGGGGCCGGGAGCGCCTGCAAACAGAGCAATTAATCCAGCGGGCATGCGTGACGCGTGTCGCCAGAAGCGTTTAACCAAGGAGAAAACAATGAGCGAGATTCCAGCCGAGCTGCGTTATGCCTCCAGCCACGAGTGGGCCAAGGTAGAAGACGGTGTTGCCACCGTCGGCATTAGCGACCACGCGCAGGATGCCATGGGCGATCTGGTCTATGTGGAACTGCCTGAAGTGGGCCAGGTTGTGGCCGCCGGTGATGAAACCGGGGTGGTGGAATCCGTGAAAGCGGCCTCCGACATTTACAGCCCGGTATCCGGCGAAATCGTGGAAATCAACGAAGCGCTGGAAGACGAGCCCGAGCTGGTCAATAACGCCCCCTTCGAAGGTGGCTGGTTGTTCAAAGTGCAGCTGACCGACGAAGGCGAGCTGGATAACCTGCTCACCGCTGACCAGTACCAGGCGCAGATCGATAGCGAATAATCGCTCGCGATAACACTCCGTACGAGCGGCGCTTGAGCCGCGAACGTGCTTGCGATGTCTTTCCTGGCACGGATTCGCGGTTCAAGCGCCGCTCCTACGGGGCCTTCGTAGTGTCGCTTCAGCCAACACCCAAACCATCAGGTAGCCCCATGCCCTACATCCCCCATACCCCCGATGACGTTCGCGCCATGCTCGACGCCATTGGCGCCGACAGCATCGAAGACTTGTTCGATGAAATTCCTGCGCACCTAAAAGCCGCTGGCAAACTGGATGCCCTGCCTGAAGGGCTGAGCGAAATGGACGTTACCCGGCTGATGGCCGAGCGTGCTGCCCAGGACGCTGGCGCTGTGAGCTTCATTGGCGCCGGTGCCTACCAGCACCACATTCCGGCGGCGGTATGGGAAATTGCGACCCGGGGCGAGTTCTACACGGCCTACACCCCGTACCAGGCAGAAGCCAGCCAGGGCACCCTGCAGGTGATCTACGAATTCCAGACCTTGATGACTCGCCTCACCGCCATGGAAGTGAGCAACGCCTCTGTGTACGACGGCGCCTCCGGTCTGGCTGAAGCGGTGTTGATGAGCCTGCGTGCCAATCGCAAGAGCAAGTCCCGTAAAGTGCTGGTGCCCACCGCCCTGAACCCGCGCTACACCCGCGCTACTCAGGCCATCGTGGAAAACCAGAACGTGGCGATGGATAAAGTGGCATTCGATGCTGCCAGCGGCCAGACCCCGCTTGACGCCCTGAAAGAGTTTGAAGGCGAAGACTATGCGGCATTGGTGATCAGTCAGCCTAACTTCTTCGGCTCGCTGGAAGAGGTGGATGCGCTTACCGATTGGGCTCACGCCAACGGCATGCTGGTGATCGCCGTGGTGAATCCCACCGCCATGGCGCTGATTACCCCGCCCGGTGAATGGGGTGCGGAGGGCGCGGATATCGTCGTGGGCGAAGGTCAGCCACTGGGTGTGCCACTGTCTTCCGGCGGGCCGTACTTTGGTTTTATGTGCTGCAAGCAAAAATACGTGCGCCAGATGCCTGGTCGCATCATCGGCCGCACCGTGGACATGGAAGGTAAGCAGGGCTTTACCCTTACCTTGCAGGCTCGCGAACAACATATCCGCCGTTCCAAGGCCACCAGTAACATTTGTACCAACCAGGGCCTGGCGATGACCGCAGCGACGATTTACACCTCCCTGTTGGGGCCGGATGGTTTGGGTAATGTGGCTGCCCATTGCCACGCCAACACCCAGACACTGGCAGACAAACTCACTGCCATCGACGGCGTAGAGCGTGCCTTCACCGCGCCGACGTTCCACGAGGTGGTGCTGACGCTGCCGAAGCCGGCAGACGAGGTGCTGGCGGCGCTGGCCGAGAAAGATGTGCTGGGCGGCATCAGCCTGGCGAAAGACTATGCGTTGCCCAACGCCATTTTGGTGAACGCCACCGAAGTCCACAGCGAAGGTGATTTGAATTTGTTTGCCGTTGCTCTCAAGGAGGTGCTGGCATGAGCGAGACCCAACTGATTTTCCAGCTGTCACACCCGGGCCGTAGCGCTACCTCCCAAGCGCCCAAAGCGTTGAGCGACGACAAGCTGTCCGCCATTCCTGCGCACCTGCGTCGTAAGGAAAAGCCGGGCCTGCCGGAAGTGTCCGAAATGCAGGTGGTGCGTCACTACACCAACCTGTCCAGCAAGAACTTCGCCATTGATAAGCAGTTCTATCCGCTGGGTTCGTGCACCATGAAATACAACCCGCGTGGTGCCAATCGGGCCGCCATGCTACCGGGCTTTTTGAATCGCCATCCGCTGGCACCGGAAAGCCACAGCCAGGGTTTCCTCAGCTGTATGTTCGAACTGCAGAACTTCCTGAAAGAAGTGACAGGCATGCAAGGCGTATCGCTGGCACCCATGGCTGGCGCCCAGGGCGAGTTCGCGGGTGTGGCCATGATTCGTGCCTACCACGATGCCCGTGGCGATGATCAGCGGACCGAAATCCTGATCCCGAACGCCGCCCACGGCACCAACCCGGCCACCGCGGTGATGAGTGGCTATAAGGTGCGTGAAGTCCCGGTTGGTCCAGACGGCGACGTGGATCTGGAAGCGCTCAAGGCTGCCTGCGGACCGCAGACCGCCGGCTTGATGATGACCAACCCGTCCACCTGTGGCGTGTTCGAGCGGCAGATTGAAGACATCGCCAAGGCCGTCCACGAAGCCGGTGGCCTGCTCTATTACGATGGCGCCAACCTGAACGCTATCCTTGGCAAGGTGCGCCCCGGTGACATGGGCTTTGATGTGATTCACATGAATCTGCACAAGACCTTTGCCACCCCTCATGGCGGCGGCGGTCCTGGTGCCGGCCCCGTGGGTGTATCGGAGCGTCTGCTGCCTTACTTGCCGACCCCGATGGCCGGCCAGCGCGATGACGGCAGTTATCACTGGATCGATACCGACACCCTGGATAACAGCATCGGTCACCTCAGTGCCTTTATGGGCAACGCCGGTGTGTTACTGCGCGCTTATTTCTACGCCCGCTCGCTGGGTCGCGAAGGGATGATCCGTGTAGGCGAATTCTCCACGTTGGCGGCCAACTACTTGCTCAAGCGTCTGGAAGCGGTGGGTTGCACCGCTGCCTATCCGGATCGCCGTGCCAGCCACGAGTTCATTCTCACTTTTGCAAAAGAAGCGAAAGAGCTGGGTGTCACCGCCATGGATATCGCCAAGCGCCTGCTGGACTACAATCAGCACGCGCCCACCACCTACTTCCCGCTGCTGGTGCCGGAGTGTTTCCTTATTGAGCCCACCGAAACCGAAAGCAAGGAAGCCCTGGACGAGTTCGTCGATGCCATGGCCGCCATCCTGGAAGAAGCGCGAAACGAACCTGACATGGTGAAAGAAGCTCCCTTCACCCAACCGGTGCGTCGCCTGGATGACGTGAAGGCAGCCAGAGAGTTAGACCTCACCTGGAGCGAATAAAAGACGCAGCGCGAAACACGCTTCATGCAACACGTCTGAAGCGATTAAAACCCGGCGAAAGCCGGGTTTTTTTATGCGAGAAACCAAGTCTAAAGCCAGACGAGAAACAGAAACCTAACCCCGATCCAGCGGACTAATCACCCCCAGCCCACCCCTATTCATCACATGCAGATAACGCTCGGTGGTCGACACATCGCTGTGGCCCAGTAGTTCCTGCACTGTGCGAATGTCGTAGCCGCTCTCCAGTAGCCTTGTAGCAAATGAGTGCCGGAAAGTATGTGGGCCGCAGAGCTTAACAATCCCGGTTTCCTGCGCAGCATGCTTGATCTGCTTGCGAATGGTGTCTGGATGATGGTGATGGCGGCGAATAATGCCAGTCTGTGGGTCCCGGGCGGGCTCGCGGGAAGGGAAAATGAATTGCCAGCCCAGCTGTGATGCTTGGCCGGAGTACTTTCTCGCCAGCGCATAGGGCATCCATGCGGGGCCAACCCCGTTCTCCCTGTCCTGTTTGTAATAACTGGTGGCCAGGTCAATCTGAAGCTTCAAGCGCCCATGTAACTGGCTGGAAAGTACCGTGACGCGATCCTTGTTTCCTTTTCCTTCACGAACAATGAGCTGGTCCTGGCCGAAATCAATATCCTTGATTCTTAGCCTCAAGGCTTCGGAAACTCGCAATCCGGAACCATACATAAGCTCAGCCATCAGTTTGAATGGGTCTGCTAGTTGCTTAATGATGGCAAGCGCCTCCTCGTCGGTAAAAACAACGGGTGGTCTGCGACGCTTGCGTGATTGGCGAAACTCCAGAGCAGGAAAGTCAATCTTGAGAAACTTACGATAGAAGCAGTTCAATGCATTCAAGGCTATTTTCTGCGTGGCGGGGCTGCAATGTCGCTGGGTAGCGAGATAAGTCAGAAAAGCCTGTATCTCCGGGGAGCTCATTTCGCGAGGATGCTTGCGGTCATGGTAGCGGATATAGGTAACCACCCAATGAACATAGGTTCGCTCAGTCTGATAACGATAATGATTGGTGCGCAGCCAAGCGCGGAATTGATCCAGTAGCCTTACAGGCTTATCAGGAATGGAAACCGGAATATCTCTGGTTCTATTGTTCATCATATTCTCCCTGCTCATAGCAGGCTGGAGCAGGGGAGGCCCCGTGCTCAACAGAACGGGGCGTAAATAGCCGTAGGAGATATCGCAAAATTCGCTAAGCCGTTGATCTTTGGTTCGGGTTGCGACTTAAATGTGCAACGAAGCCCCGGAAATAGGCCGCTCGTTCGAGTTTTGTCAGATGGGAAGGGTTCTCACTTTTGGGGTAAGTTGCTAAGGGTTATGGGTTTTTCAGCATTACATGCTGTAGCCTGTTAAGAATTATGTCGAAAAAAGATATGTCGAATCGTTCGACTGAATACGCTGTTATGTTTCTGGGAGAAATTGAATCGTGGGCCATCAAGCGCAGGTTTACCCGCACAACGATCTGCTAAACCTTGCCTACTACCATAAAGGTGTCGTTGAGAAGAAGGAAGCCGAGTCTAATAGCGAGGCAATTGGGTTAGATTGCATGAGCTGCCTCATTGCACTGGCCTTCTCGGTTGAAGCAATCGCCAATTTTGTAGGCTTTAAAAGTATTGCTGAATGGAACGAGCGAGCCTCCTATAAAGAGAAGATGGCAGTTCTCGGGAAGAATCTCGGTTTCGAATTTGATCCTTCTACAGAACCCTATAGCACGCTCCAGATTTTAAAGACTATCCGAGATCAGATGGCGCATGGGAAGCCAATTGTAACTAAGGCTGAGATATCCGACCGCGAGGCGTTGCGACACGCAATGGCAAGCCCGTGGGACGAGCATCTGACTCCAGAGTTTGCTAAGACCGCGTTCATCCAGGTTAAGCTCTTTGAAACGATGCTTCTTGAACTAGCGAAGATCCCGCTTATGGATACGCTCACATCGGGCTCAGTAGTGTGGGTAGAAACATAACAAGCGGCAGCACGGTGATCGCTTCTCCGCCGCTCCGCGGCTACAAATCGGCACGTGTGCCGGGCGTTAGGCGAAAATTAAACGGAGATATTGATGCCAGTTTCAGATGTAGTATTCCTAGAAGGGAATGATCCCGAAGAGGTTGCGAACAGCGAAAATCCTTATTTATTCGGCAATTGGTTCAGCGCTAAAAATATTGACATGATTCCGTTATCGCAGCTCGGTGAAATGCTTGGTGTCTCTACATACAAAGAGCTAATGAAGGGCTTTCAACCAGTTCATCCCCCAGAAGGTGAAGCATTTATTTTGTCCTTCCCTGAAGAGCTGCAAGATAAGATTAAAGAACTGAGTGAAAGCAGCATTACTGATGTGGTTGTGCCATGGTCGAGAATCGAAGAGTTTGGCGGTAATGCTCCTGAAGAGCAGCTTCAGCAATATTTAGTGGGTTTACGAAATTCCCTAAATGAGAACACAGGCTATGCCAACCTATTTCTGTCAATCTGAGTCAGTTCGCCTAACAAGTCTAAGCACTAGGATGCTCGCTAGCTCGCACCTGTGTTGGCAGCGTTAAATGTCTTATGAGTATGAATAAAAATAGCGATAGTGAGCTTCAACGAGAGGCTTATAAACTTGCCGAAGAAGTTCGTGATGGTAAATGGAATCATATTGGCGGTATGAATGTTCGTATTTCAGACTGCCCAGAAATTACAGATGAGCTTAAGCGTCGTATATCAGGTTTTAGCCTACAACAATACCAAGGAGCACTTGCAAATGGGTTTAATGCATCTAAGTAAGTGCCAAGAAACATTTAACAAGTTTGTCAACGAACGCACTTCGTGCTGGACCGCTAAAAGCGTGGCTTCGCCACAACGCGGCCCGTTACAAAGGCGTTAGCTTATGAATATATTTCTGGCTCTATACTACTTCGTTGGTTCTACTCTGGGTCTTATTGCTCTTGTCCTGAATGCAGGAGATTTCTTTGGCTATGGTGTTTTCTTTATTGCTTCATTCTTTTTGGGAATGGGGTTTTTTATCTATGGCTACTGCATCGCCTTTAGGTTATTTCATGGGAGAGGCGAATGGATGGGGTTTTGGTATCAATTTCCTCAAATGATATCTTTGGCCAATAGTGCTCTTCTTTTTAGATGTTATGCAGGAGCGCATTTTGTGTTGGCATCTTCTCCTGATGGGTTTCAGGTGTTAAAAGGGGTTATGGGGTCGTGGCACCTGCATATTAACCCGTCGCATAACTTTGAGTATTGGCACATTAATATTGTTGCTGTGGCTGTGGCTCTCGTGCATTTTTTCAGAGCTGGAAAAGCTAACAATGCCATGCATTCGACAAGCGCATGATGGCGGGCGTTATGTGTAAAGAGCATCGATGAAGTACAAGAACATCTACTCAGCAATCCATAATTTTGGCCATAGTTTCACGAGCCTCATGAACTACGTGGATAGCGACTACGTGATTGATGAAATGGAAAATATTCATCGCAAGGGCTATGACATCGAAGTAGATTGGAAAACAAGAAAATTCACGCCTAGCACAATGGCAACTGAACGGATTAAGAAATCTATAGGCTATTGGGGTGATTCACTAAATAAGCACTTGGCATCACACAATGTAGAGTTAGAAAAGCTTGAATCACTAAAGTTCATATGGCCAGCAAGCCAGCGAAAGTATATGTTGGCTTTCGATGATCGTGGAAAGGAATACAAAATCTATGTCAACGAAGTCAAGTAAACACATAACAAACAAAGGCAGCATCGCCCTGCGGGCTGGACGCGCTAACGCGCGCCGCTGCTTTGGGCGTTAACTGTCATATGAGCTTCAAAGAAGAATTAGAGAAAAAGTGGAAGATTACTATCGCCTTGTTGAGCGAGGCTCGCGCAGTTCTTTGTGAATGTCAGGGTGTTGGCAAATATATCGCCGAGTATGATGAATACCTTGATCACAACGAGTTAGAGCTAGCGCTGGATATGCTAGAAGGAGCTGCACTCGAGGCAACAAGTAAGCCTCCAGAAGAAATTTGGGTAAAGCTCAAAGAGGCTGCAAAGTCTATGGGCTTAGAGGATCGAATTGAATTCTATAATCAGCAAATACGAAAAAGTTAACAAGGCCAAGCAGCATCGCGCACTACGTGCGCTGGACCTCGCTACGCTCGGCCGCTGTTGGCGGCGTTAGGTTTACTGATGAATAGGTTTCTGTATCTTCTTCTTAGTCTGTCAGCAATTTCATTTGCCGATCAGCCTCCAGATTGGAGTGAGTTTTCTGTGCAGTCTGAAAACAAGCAATGGAGTGCTATCGTTCACCCAAAAGGCAATGCGCAAGAGCGCAGGGAAGATGAGTGGGTTCTAAAAATATACAAGGGTTTTTACTTGTCTCCACCTGCTCCCAATGTACAGCCAGCGTGGACCACGGAATACAAACCTAGTGGCTATTCTGGGGGGTACCTCTCAAATGATGGTTCCACTTTTTCATATGTGGATTTCTGGTACTACCCAGATAGCCCAGTTCTGCGAATGTATCGTACAGAATGCAACATACAAATAAACGGTGCATCCTTTAATGTTGGGAGTGATCTGCAACAAACAGTTTCACACCAGCTTTGGTTGAAAGGTGCTGGGAGCGTAGAATATATCCGCTCTGAGGGTAAGCTCTATCTTCAGATTGAAACAGTTAATGGGCTGCGTAAAGTAGAGATGTGAGGTTTGTTTGAGCCGGAGCGTTAATGAGGCTACGCTTGCTGTCGTTCTTACAATCCAGCCATTTAGCAAGTTAATAATTTCCATGACGCTATCTGTTCACTGCCTGTACTCCTTTCGCCGTTGCCCCTACGCCATGCGTGCCCGCTTGGGTTTGTTGTTTGCTGAGAGGGCCGTGGCGCTGCGTGAGGTGGAGTTGAAAAACAAACCGGCTTCAATGTTAGCGATTAGCCCAAAAGGTACGGTGCCGGTTTTGGCCCTGGCGGATGGCGGGGTGATTGAGGAAAGCCGGGAAATAATGATCTGGGCGCTTGAGCAGCAGGACCCGCAGGGGTTGCTGGATGCTGACAGCCTGGGGCAGGCGGAGGCCTTGATAGAACGTAACGATAGCGAATTTAAGCATTGGCTGGATCGCTATAAATATGCCGACCGGCATCCGGAAATGTCGCAACAAGACTATCGGCAAAAAGGGGAAGCCTTTTTAGGGGATTTAGAGGCGTTGCTGGTTAACCGCCCCTACCTGCTGGGTGAGCGCCCGACGCTTGCGGACATCGGAATCATGCCGTTTGTTCGTCAATTCGCCCATGTGGATCGCGATACGTTTTATGCTCTGCCTTACCCCCATTTGCAGGCATGGCTGAATGGCTGGTTGGAGCATCCTTTCTTTCTGCAGGCCATGATCAAGCATCGTCCGTGGCGTGAGGGCGATGATGTGGTGGTGTTTCCTTCTTAGTGGAGAGGGGCAGCAAGCCTGTTGGATCCGCGTTTTTCTCTGAGCAGGCCTCTGTCGGCAAGGTTATGTTGTTAAGGCCTGGCGGGTGGCGTTAACGTTTTTTATTGTGCGTGTATTCCAGTGTGGTTTCC
The DNA here is from genome assembly GCF_040118815.1 of Alcanivorax sp. Lineage (GTDB taxonomy): Bacteria > Pseudomonadota > Gammaproteobacteria > Pseudomonadales > Alcanivoracaceae > Alcanivorax. The sequence goes on along the minus strand of NZ_JBEDTC010000022.1, from coordinate 3,598 downwards.
CCCAAAACTTCGCAGGCCTGAAGGATTCTGGCTTCAACGACGACGTGATCTCCTTCTTTCATCTCCAGTGTAATGTCTCCGGTGGTCTGGCTGTCGCCGCGAATGTAGAGGTTTCCGCTTTCGCTATCGATCAGTGTGGCGCCACTCTTGTTTTGTTTTGCCCGAAGTAAATAGGTCAGTGTGTTGTAGCGGCCATCACAGGTCACTTTCAGGTTAAAGCTGTGGCTGGAGCCTATGGCGCTGTGAAGAATGTCGAGCGTGCAGTCCTGTTCAGAGGCATGGGCCGTTGAGATCATGAAGAAAAGGCTGAAGGGAATCAGAATTGACTGGCGCATGGTGGCAGGTGTCGCATTAAGTGGCAGAAAAATTATGCCAAAGATTAGCGCAAAGTCATCAGGGCTTATAGTGATCGTGTGTAATTGCCTCTTGGAATCACTGTTAAGAGGTTAATCGGGTGGGCGCTCGTGAAGAGCAGGGTTAGGTATGGCTGTTAAGTCTGTAATGCCTGGTAAAATTAGACGTGCCTCAATTGGAGGTGACACTGATACGATTCTAGTCTTATCTCTGGGAATCGATTCTCCTGCCTTTTTGTGTGGTGTTTGTTGTCATGGGCAAGTCAGAGTGCTCAATGGTGAGGGTGCGTTATTTTCATATGTTGCCGGGCGTCACGGCCTGCATTACGAGCATTCCTGCTAGAATGAATGGATGCGTGTCCTCGAATCGGTCGGAGCTGGAGTAACATGATTAATACCAAGATATATAAGGCAGTATATGGGCTGGCAGAAAAGCTGATGGAGGCTGACAGCAAGGGCAATAAAAAGGAATTTGATGCCCTTTATTCCCAGCTTAAGGCTATTTGCACCGACAATGAAAAAACCGATAAAGACCATCCGGAGCAATGGGAGACGCTGGCAGATTTTACAGAAGATCTGGAAATGGCGCTGGAGGGTTATGAAAAAGCCAGGGGCAAGGCCCGTGCGATTAACTCTAAAGATCACCTGTCGTCCATCGCGCTCTCCATGGCGAAATTGCAGGTGGATATAGGCCAAAAGGATGCCGCGATACAAAACCTGCAAGAGGCAAAAATTAGCGCTAACAAGATTGAAGACAAAGAACTCAAGGCGGAGATTGATGATCTGCTTGAAGCGCTATTAGATGGTTAGACGTGCAGCCATGGCGCAAGGGTAGGCGATGAGCTGAGTTTGGTTTGTTGGCAAGGCCGGGTGGCGGCCTGTATGGTCATAGAGAGCTTGGGGTTTGTGCGGGCACCGCGGACCAGTCTGTTTGCCGAATAGGGATGTTATGTATGGCGAAGAATGCTGTATTGCGAAACTCAACCATTCTTGTGCCGGTGTTTGTGCCGGCGGTTATCGTTTCTTTATTGCTGATTATTGGCACCATCAGTGACCCGGAAATGGCGGGGGAGGCGTTCTCGGCTGCCCAGTCGTGGATCACCGTGAATTTCGGCTGGTTCTATATGCTGGTGGTGGCGCTGTTCTTTATTTTTATCGTCGGTATCAGTCTGACTTCCTGGGGCAATATCAAGCTGGGGCCAGACCATTGCGAGGCGGAATATTCGTTTCCGGAGTGGTTCGCCATGTTGTTCTCGGCGGGTTACGGCATCGCGTTACTGTTTTTCGGTGTGGCTGAGCCGGTGCTGCATTATGCCGAGCCGCCGGTGGCTGATCCGCAGACGGTGGCGGCAGCCAAGCAAGCCATGCAGATTGCGTTTTTCCACTGGGGCTTTCATATCTGGGCGATTTACGGGCTGGTAGGCCTGGTGATGGCCTACTTTGCCTTCCGTCATGGTCTGCCGCTGTCCATGCGTTCGGCCTTCTACCCGCTCATCGGTGAGAAGATTTACGGGCCTATCGGCCATGCCATCGATGTGTTTGCCATTCTCGGTACCATGTTCGGTATCGCTACCACGCTGGGCCTGTCAGCGGCGCAGATCAATGCCGGGCTTAATTACCTGTGGGATGTGCCGGTGGGTAATACGGTGCAGATCACCGCGATTGCCATTGTCACGGCGATGGCGACGGTGTCGGTGGTCGCCGGGATGGACAAGGGCGTGAAGCGGTTGTCGATTCTGAATATGGTGCTGGCCGTGGCACTGATGCTGTTTGTGTTCGTGGTCGGCCCGACCGTCCATATTCTGGAAAGTTTTGTGCAGAATACCGGCAGCTATTTGAGCAATATTGTCGAGCGAACCTTTAACCTGCAGGCCTATACCCACAGCGACTGGATCGGTAACTGGACGCTGTTTATTTTCAGTTGGACCATCGCCTGGGCGCCGTTTGTTGGTTTGTTTATCGCGAAAATTAGTCGTGGCCGGACCATTCGCCAGTTTGTGGTCGGGGTGATGCTGGTGCCCAGTATCTTTACTTTCCTCTGGTTCTCGGTGTTTGGCGATACAGCGCTGAATGCGATCATGGAGCAGGGCTATACCGAGCTGGTGACCCAGGTGCAGGCGGATAAGGCGGTGGCGCTGTTCCAGCTGTTTGATCATTTGCCCTGGTCCACAGCGGTGTCTTTCCTGGCGGTTCTGTTGATCGTGACGTTCTTCGTGACCTCGTCGGATTCCGGCTCCCTGGTGGTGGATTCCCTGGCATCCGGTGGCGTGCTGGAAACGCCGGCCTGGCAGCGGATTTTTTGGGCGGTGCTGGAAGGCGCCATTGCATCGGTGCTGCTGGTGGCTGGCGGCCTGGGTGCGCTGCAGACCATGACCATGGTGAGCGCGTTACCCTTTGCGGTCATCATTTTGCTGGCGGCCGTAGGTATGTGGCGGGCACTGGTGATTGAGGGGCATCGGGAAACCAGTTTGCAGGCACACATGGCCCATAGTCGCCATATGACCGGCAGCCAGTGGCGCCATCGCCTGACGGCCATGATCCGTTATCCCACTCGCGATGAGGTTGAGTCCTTTATCCGTGAGGCGGCCATGTCCAGCATGACCAAGGTGGTTGAGGAACTGCGCAAGGCAGGCTGGGACGCAGCGGTGGATTTCGATGAGCAGCTGATTCGCGCCGAGCTGGTGGTAAACCGCGATGAGCATGTGGGCTTTATCTATGATATTCGCCTGATTACCACGCCGGTGCCGGAATACGCCTACAGCAGCCGCGAGGCGAAAGTGAGCGATGCCCATGAGTATTGCCGGGCAGAGGTATTCTTGCGCCGCGGTGGCCGTTCCTACGATGTGTTCGGCTACGATGAGGTGGATATCATCCGCGATATGCTCGACCAGTTCGAAAATTATCTGCACTTCCTGAACGTGGCGCCGGGCAAACTGCCCTGGGAAATGGCGGAGCACGATGATCTGCTGCGCGGTCAGCCCGATGAAGGCGGTGACGGTAACGGAGACGACAGCGGGGATGTGAAGCCGGTGTAATGGCTGGCTGATCTACATATTGTCATCGGCTGGACGCCCCACCTGTTGGGGCGTCTTTCGTTTCAGGCCAATGTCGGATTACGCTTGTAGATACCGTCTCTCCTAATGAACTACAACCCTCTCACATGGGTTGTGGTTCATATTCTTTCTGGTGCGCCAGTACGCCGTAAGCGATGTGCACCAGCTTTCTCATGGCGGCTCCAAGCGCCG
>NZ_JBEDTC010000021.1:0-165589 GCF_040118815.1 Alcanivorax sp. | reverse complement strand
TTGTAGCTTGTAGCTTGTAGCTTGTAGCTTGTAGCTTGTAGCTTGTAGCTTGTAGCTTGTAGCTTGTAGCTTGTAGCTTGTAGCTTGTAGCTTGTAGCTTGTAGCTTGTAGCTTGTAGCTTGTAGCTGAATTACACTCGCTTCCCATGCGAGACGATACCCGTGATTACCTTTCCCTGTTCCTGAATGACACGCCCCTGCTGGACGTGCGCGCCCCCGTGGAATTCGCCAAGGGCGCCTTTCCGGGTGCCGTCAATATTGCCCTGATCAACGATGACGAGCGCCACCAGATTGGCATCTGCTACAAGCAGCAGGGCCAGCAGGCGGCCATTGATCTTGGCAATAAATTAGTCAGCGGCGAGGAGCGGCAACAGCGCATGCACACCTGGCAGCAATGGTGGCAGGCTAATCCCAACGGCTACCTGTATTGCTTCCGTGGCGGCTTGCGCAGCCAGACCACTCAGGCCTGGCTACGCGAAGCCGGGATCGATGCGCCACTAATCACCGGTGGTTATAAGGCGCTGCGCCGGTTTTTGATTGATGAAATGGAAGCCTGTATCGCCAGCTTGCCACTGGAAGTGCTGTGCGGACGCACCGGCTGCGCCAAAACCCGAGTGATTGAACAACAGCCCAACGCCATCGACCTGGAAGGTCTGGCGCACCATCGCGGTTCCTCCTTCGGGCGCCGCCCGGGCGGCCAGCCCACCCAGATCGATTTCGAAAACGCCCTGGCCATTGCCCTGCTCAAACAGCGTGACACTCAGCCCACGCGTATTCTGGTGGAAGACGAAAGCAAACTAATCGGCCGCTGCCACCTGCCTTTTTCCCTGCAGGATCAGATTAAATCGCAGCCACGTATCGTCATCGAGGAATCACTGGCATCCCGTGTGCAGGTAACACTGGAGGATTACGTGATCGGCCCCTTGCAAGAATACGCCGGCTATTTCGGTGAACAGGATGCGCTAACACAGCTCGGCGACGAGTTACTTGCTGCCATGGATCGCATCCGCCGACGCCTGGGCGGCATCCGCCACCAGCAACTTCGTCAGCAACTTCAGGAAGCACTTGCCGTGCAAGCCGCCTGTGGCGACACCGAACTACACCGCGAATGGATTCACCGCCTGCTCGCCGATTATTACGACCCCATGTACGACTACATGCTGTCCCGTCGCGAAGGCACCATTGTATTCCAGGGCACCCGCGCCGAAGTCAGCGATTTCCTCAACAACCGCTGACGCAAAACCGCGCGCAAGCCGTTATACTGCCCCCACGTTTGCGTATGGCCGAACCCGCAATCGTACCCGTGCATTTCCCTCATAAAGTTCGGTAAGCCTCCCTATTAAACGGAGACAACAATGCGTTTGAAATGTCTTGCTGCACTGGCTGCAGTCTTGCTGCTATCTGCCTGTAACGAACCTCATACCGGCACCTTCACCTTTACCGCGATTCCCGATCAGGATGAATCCCAGCTGGTGAAACGGTTTGGCACCATTGCGCTCTACCTGGAAGACCAGCTCGGCGTACCGGTTAAATACGTGCCGGTGAAATCCTATGCCGCAGCCGTGACCGCCTTCCGTAACAATGAAGTACAAATGGCCTGGTTCGGCGGCCTCTCCGGCGTACAGGCCCGGCGCCTGGTGCCCGGCTCTGAAGCTATTGCCCAGGGCCAGGAAGACACCGCCTTCAAATCGTACTTTATCGCCAACAGCAGCACCGGGCTCAGCTCCGTGGAGACTCTCGGCGACGATTTCATTGCACAGCAGTCGTTCACCTTCGGCTCCAAAGGCAGCACCTCTGGTCGCCTGATGCCCGAATTTTATCTGCGCGATACCTTCAACAAGGCACCCGGCGATTTGTTCGAGAAAGTGGGTTTCTCCGGGGACCACAGCCGTACCATCGCGCTGGTGCAAAGCGGCGCCTACGCCACCGGCGCGGTGAATTTCAAAGTCTGGGAGCGGGAACTGGCCGAGGGCAAGATCGACACCAGCAAAGTCAGCGTGATCTGGGAAACCCCCACCTACCCGGACTACCACTGGACCGTGCGCGGCGATCTGAATGACCGCTTCGGCGAAGGCTTCAGCCAGCGCGTCACCGACACCCTGCTGTCCATCGACGATCCGGTGCTGCTAAACGCGTTCCCACGGGAAAAGTTTATTCCGGCCTCCAATGCGGACTATGCCCCGATTGAGGAAACCGCCAGCGCCATTGGCCTGTTGGACTAACGGCCAAAGGCAGCACCAGCGTGTTCCGCTTTCAGCAGGCCCGGCTTGGTCATGGCCACCAGGTAGTCTTCGACGACCTAACGCTGACCATCGAGCAAGGCGAAAAAGTCGCCCTGCTCGGCCCTTCCGGGGCGGGCAAGTCCACCCTCCTCAATGCCCTGCGCTCCCAGCAGGAAAGCACTTGTGCCTGGTGTCCCCAGGCCGGCGCCCTGGTGCCCATGCTCAGCGTGTTCCACAACATCTACATGGGCGCCCTGTCCCGCAATCGCACCCTCACTAACCTGCGCAACCTGATCACCCCCAGTCGACACGAGCGCGAACAGGTTGGCGCGCTGGCCAACGACCTGTCGCTTCACGACAAGCTATTCACCAGTGTCGATCAACTCTCTGGTGGCCAGGCGCAACGTACCGCTCTGGGCCGCGCCCTCTATACGCAACGCCCGATTCTGCTCGCCGACGAACCCGTCTCCAGCCTGGACGAGCATCAGGGCCAAGCACTGCTGACGTTATCACTGGCTCGCCATGCCAGCGCCGTGATCGCCCTGCATGACCGCGCATTGGCGCTGGCCTGCTGTGACCGAATTATTGGTCTGAACCAGGGCAACATCGTCCTCGACGCTGCCACCCATTCGCTATCGCTTAGCGATCTGGATGCCCTGTATCGGGATGACGTGAATTCATGAACGCGCCAACGTGAATACGGCTAGCGCGCCAGTGAATACCACTGCCAGCCGCTGGCGGCGCACCACCGGCGGTCTCGCCCTGGCGGGGCTGGCAGCACTGTTACTGGCCGATATGGAGATCGCCCGCTCCAGCCCTGGCCAGGAACTGCTGCGCATGGGCAAAGGGTTCATGGCCCCAGACTTTTTTGCCACCGAACAACTTGGCCAGGCACTGGCCAACACCTTGGCCTTTGCCTGGCAGGGCACCGCGCTGGCCGCCCTGTTCGGTTTTTTGATGGCAATTTGCTGGTCGTCACGGGCTGTCCGCGGCTTCGCCGCCAGCATCCGCGCCATTCATGAACTGTTCTGGGGATTGCTGCTGTTACAGGTAGCCGGCCTCAGCACCCTCACCGGGGTACTGGCCATCGCCATCCCCTATGCGGGGATTTTTGCCAAAGTGTTCGGGGAGTTTCTCGAGGAATCGGATCCAGACCCATCTCACTCTCTGCCCGTCAGCACCACCGCCGTCAGCCGCTTTTTCTTCGCCCGGCTGCCACTGGTCTGGCAAGCTTTCAAAGCCTACGGAAGTTACCGGCTGGAGTGCGCCCTGCGCGCCTCTGCCATTCTCGGCTTTATCGGTTTACCCACTCTGGGCTTTCATCTGGAAACCGCCTTTCGCGAAGGCGTGTACGACCAGGGCGCCGCCCTGTTGTATCTATTCTTTGCGCTGATTTTCACCCTGCGTTGGTGGCTGCGCCCGGCATTGATCCCGGTGTACCTGATTGCCGCCGTGATTTGGGCGCCACCGGTTTTTACCGGCAGCCTGTCTACTTTGGTGCGTTTTGTCACGGTGGATCTGGTTCCGTTCCCCCTGCGTCAGGGCGGCGGGTTAGTGGAACTGTGGCAGTGGTTCGCCCTGCTCTGGCAGCAGCAACTGTGGCCCGGGCTGTGGCAGACCGGGGTACTGGGCCTGGCCGCCTTGCTGCTCACCGGTGTGCTGGCGCTGGTGCTGTTCCCGCTCACCTCGCCGCTATTCGGTAATCGGATCAGCCGCACCCTGGGCCATGGCGTACTGGTGGTGCTGCGTACCACCCCGGAATTTTTTCTCGCCTTCTTCTTTCTTATATTGCTTGGCCCCTCCATGTTGCCCGGCATTTTCGCCCTGGCCCTGCATACCGGTGCCATCGTTGCTCACCTGACCGGCCGCTTCAGCGAAACCCTGCGCCTGCGTGCCGACGCCCCCACCGGGGTCAACCGCTATGCCTTTGAGGTCTTGCCGCGCATCAGCCCGAACCTGCTGGCCTTCTTGCTCTATCGCTGGGAAGTGATCATGCGCGAAACCGCCGTGCTGGGCATTCTTGGCATCCATACCCTGGGTTTCTATATTGATTCCAGCGTGGCGGAATTCCGCTTTGACCGAACCGCCCTGTTGATCCTGGCCACGGTGTTGCTCAATCTGGGGGTCGATGCCTTGTCGCGCACACTGCGACGGCGCCTGAGACTGCACCCCGGCCACGGCGTGCCGGCAAGTGGTTAGCCAAACAAAAGCAGACACGAGTCGCCCTATGAAACTGTACCAAGTGGATGCTTTCACCGACGCCCTGTTTGCCGGCAACCCGGCCGCCGTGGTGCCGCTGACACGTTGGCTAGATGATGCCCTGCTGCAAAACATCGCGCTGGAAAACAACCTGTCGGAAACCGCTTTTCTGGTGCCGGACGAACAAGGCTTTGCGTTACGTTGGTTTACCCCTCAGGTGGAAGTGGACCTGTGCGGCCACGCCACACTGGCCGCCGCTTGGGTAGTCTTCAACGCACTGGGGTTTCCCGGTGAGCGCGTGCGCTTTTCCACCGCCTCCGGGCCACTGTTTGTCACCCGCAGCGGGCAAACACTCAGCCTGGATTTCCCGTCCCGCCCGGCCCATGTACTCGCTGATAGCACACCGTTTCATCAAGCACTGGATCTGCCCATCCGGGAAGTACTTCAAGCCCGAGACACCCTGATCATTGTCGATAGCGCCGAACAGGTCCGTCACTTTCAGCCGGACTTCGCCGCCATCGCCTCACTGGATACCTTCGCGGTAATGATCTCTGCCCCCGGCGAAGACTGCGATTTTGTCAGCCGTTTTTTTGCACCGGCCAAAGGCGTCCCGGAAGACCCGGTCACTGGGTCGGCCCATTGCACACTGGTGCCCTACTGGGCAGAAAAACTCGGCAAGACACGCCTCCATGCGCGCCAACTTTCCCCCCGTGGTGGCGAATTGCACTGCCAATTACAGGGCGACCGCGTCATGCTCAGCGGCACCGCTCGCTGCTACCTGCAAGGTGACCTTCAACTGTGATACGCCCCTCTGCCCATTACGATCTGGTGTTTGTTGGCGCCGGCCACAGCCACGCGCTGGTCCTGCGCATGCTGGCCATGAAACCGATTCCCGGCGTACGCCTCACTCTGGTCTCCCCGGATAGCCTGAGCGCCTACTCCGGCATGCTGCCAGGGCTGATCGCCGGGCACTACGACCTGAATGACACCCACGTGGATGTATATCGGCTCTGCCAGGCCAGCGGCTGCCGCTTCATTCAGGCCAGCGTCACGCAGATTGATCCACAACAGCGACAATTACAGCTCAGTGATGGCAGTCAGCTAGATTACGACTGGCTAAGCCTGGATGTGGGCGCCACACCGGATCTCGCGCCCATCGGCAACGATTCTGCCGGCGTTGTTCCGGTGAAGCCGGTGGCCAGTTTTTATACCCGCTGGCAGCAACTCTGCCACGATACCGGCGAACAAACGCCGTCCCTGGCCGTAGTCGGCGCCGGTGCCGGCGGCACCGAAATGGCGCTGGCCATGGCCCAGTACTTCCAGGCCCGCCAGCAACCGGCAGAGATTCAACTGATCACCGGCGGTGATCTGTTACCGGGCTTTCCTGCCACTGTGCGTGACAAGATGCGCAAGCGGCTGACCGCCCATCACGTCACGCTGCATACCGATACCCGTGTCAGCCGCGATGGCCAACGGCAACTACGCATGGACAATCAGCCGCTAGCGGCCCAATGGGTGCTCTGGTGCACCGGCGTACGAGGGTTGCCGTTACTGACAGACAGCGGCCTGGACTGCGACCCGCAAGGATTTGTGCGGGTAAACGACACGCTGCAAACGGCCAGTGACGCGCGTATTTTTGCCGCCGGAGACTGCGCCGCCTTTCCCACATCACTGCCCAAGGCCGGGGTCTATGCGGTTCGTCAGGCGCGCACCCTGGCCGACAACCTGCGCGCCGCCATTCAAGGGCAACCGCTAGTGGCCTATCGGCCACAATCGCGCTTCCTGTCACTGTTATCCGCCGGCGGCAAAGACGCCATTGCCAGCCGGGGCGGCAAGCTGTCACTGGGCGGCCATTGGGTGTGGCGTTGGAAAGACCGTATCGACCGAGCCTTTATGGCCAAGTTCGATCAACACCTGCCCACCATGATTGTCCCCCCGGCAGACACGGACGCATTACACTGCGCCGGCTGCGGCGCCAAGGTCGGCAGCAATGCCTTGCACGACGCATTGGCACACCTTCAACCGGTGGTGAAACAGGGCATTGAAGCCGGTGTAGACGCCGCCGATGATGCCGCCATCATCGATTGGCCCGCCGGGCAGCGGCTGGTGCAGAGCCTGGATTTCTTCCCCGCTTTTATCGATGAGCCTTACCTGTTCGGGCGCATCGCCGCCCTGCACAGCCTCAGTGATCTGTACGCCATGAACGCCCGCCCCCACTCCGCGCTGGCCAATGTCACCCTGCCCTGGCACCACCCGCGCCTGCAGGGCCGCGACCTGCAACGGATGATGGCCGGAGCCGTCCGGGAACTGAATGCAGCCGGCTGCACCCTGGTTGGTGGCCACACCATTGAAGGCCCACAGATGGCCGCCGGGTTCACCGTCAACGGCCAAGCGGACCCGGCACAGCTCTGGCACAAAAGCGGCGCCCGCCACGGCGACCGGTTAATCCTCACCAAGCCGCTAGGCAGCGGCGTGCAGCTTGCCGCCTTGATGCAGTCCCCCGGCAATGCTGATATCACTTTCCACGGCCCCTGGCTGGAGGCCACCTTGCGCCACCTGCTGATCAGCAACGGATTGGCCCAGCAGGCCTTGCAGGGCATACCCGTCAACGCCTGCACTGACATAACCGGCTTCGGGTTACTCGGGCATCTCTACGAAATCAGCCAGCAAAGCGACGTAACCCTGGCGGTGGATTGCCACAATGTTCCCTTGCTGCCCGGCACGCTTTCGCTAATTCGACAGGGCGTGGCCAGCACGCTCAGTGACGCCAATCGCCATATTCTGATGCAATGCGAGCAACCCAAGCCCGTGGACGATGCCCTGCTCACCGCCCTGTGTGACCCGCAAACCGCCGGCGGGCTGCTGTTCTGCCTGCCCGCCGACTATGCCAGGCAGGCACTGCAACAGCTTGATCAGGCAGGCATTGCAGCCGCGGATATCGGTAAAGTCCTTGTAAAAAGTCCCCCGAACCATGCATCGATCCTGTTGGATAGCAGTCACACTGGTAGCGTATAACGCTTCCAATTATCAGGAGATGCATCCATGACAACCTCAAAGCGCGTTACCGGCATCATCAGTGCCTTTATGCTGCTGTTCATGCAGCTGCTGATCGTACCTGCGGCCCAGGCCGCCATGATTGGTAATGACACCGTAATCCAGCAACAGGACCGCGCTGCCATGAAGCAGCAGGTGATGCAGCTGATGGATCACAAAGTGGCCGCCCAGGCCCTGAGCGAATACGGGGTAAACGAACAACAGGTGAGCCAGCGGCTCGATCGTCTCACCGATGCTGAACTGCAACAGCTGGCCCAGAAATCCGAAGAACTGCCCGCCGGCCAAGGCGTGCTGGGCGTGGTGCTCGCCATCATTCTGGTGCTGGTGATTCTGGATCTGCTCGGCGCCACCGATGTCTTCCCGGTCATTGATCCGGTGAACTAATGGCAATGGCATTACGCAGCCTGTTTGCCAAAAAGCAGGCCGCCCTGCTGGTAACCGTTTTGCTAACGCTGGGCGGTTGCCAGAGTTTTCCCCCGCCGCAAAGCGCCACTGTCCACACCGAACAACAGGTGGTGGTGCCCTTTGTTCCCCAGGATGCCTACCAGTGTGGCCCGGCCGCCTTGGCGATGATGCTGCAATGGGCTGGCAAAGACGTCAGTGCAGACGCACTGGTGGACGAAGTCTGGCTACCGGAACGCAAAGGCTCACTGGGCATCGAGCTGCGCGCCGCAGCTCGCAGCCGTGGCCTGATGGCCTACCCGGTGGAATCCGCCGAAGCGCTGTTTCAAGAGTTACAGGCAAACCGCCCGGTGCTGGTGATGCAAAACCTGGCGTTGCCCCGCTGGCCGAAATGGCACTTCGCGGTGGTGACCGGCTACCAGGACCAAGGCGATACCGTGGTGCTGCACAGTGGCACCAGCCAGAGCGACAGCACCCACTGGAACCGCTTTATCCGCACTTGGGCCCGGGCCGACCAATGGGGTTTCACACTGGTGGAAGCCGGCCAGCTCCCTGCCAGCGCCGAACCCGACGCCCTGTTTCGGGCCATTTCACCGTTACCCAATAGCGCCGCGTTCTGGCCTGCGGCGGTAGACGCCTTCCCGCAAAGCGGGCAGCTATGGTTCGGCTACGGGAATGCCCTTTGGGCAGAAGATAAACAGGAAGATGCACGGACCGCGTTTGAAAAAGCAGTGCGTCATGCGCCGGAGCTGGCCGCCGCCTGGAACAATCTGGCCTATGCGCAACAGGCAGCGGGGGATAACAAACAGGCACGGCAAAGTATCTGTCAGGCCTTGTCGGTATCACCGAACGATAGCGAGGTTCAGGACAGCGCCCGTGAGCTGGGTGCTCAGTCCTGCGACGTCTCGCCGGCTCCCTCTGCTGCTTCTACCCCCTCTGCCTCCTCTTCGGCGGCCAGTTCAGGGTGCTGCGCCACCAACTGATCGCGCTGCTCACGCAGCGTGTCCAGTTTGGCGATGCCTTCTTCCAGTTGCTCAGGGGCAATGCCAAATGCCTTTCCCTCGGCGATCAGCCCTTCCAGCTCGGCCATTTTGCGATTGGCCGCCGCCACGAAAGACGCGCGCACCTGCTGGTTCTGGCGGGCTTCGTATTGCTGATACTGAGACGGGTCTGCCAGTTCGGCAGCGCTGGGCGGTTCGCGTAAATCCGTATTGCGCACCAGCGGCGGCGTGCGCGGATCGCCATTGCGCATGCTTTCGCGCAGTGCCGCCACCGCCTGTGGTGAGGGCGTCGGCGCGGCTGAGCCATCGCGTTCATTGCGATTATCGGGGGGGGGAAGTCTGCGCTCCGCCACCGTATCAATCATCGACAACGCCGCCGGAGTAGACGCCGCTTCCGCCTTGGGTTGCGGGTGCTGTGGCAGGCCTGCCACAGCCTCATGCGTGGCACTCGGCGACGCCGGCTCCTCCGGCACAAGCCAGTAGGCCCCGGCGCTCGCCGCCACCGCCAACCCAGCCAGCAGCGCCAACCGCAACAGGCCACGCTGTTGCTGATGCCGCCTTATCGGCATCGTCTTGCGATCATCCACAGACATCACAATACCTCGTGATTCACTCGCAACGACGCCGCCTCGGTGGCCTCCGCCAGCAAGGTCTGGAAACGCTGCTGCATCTGCTCCCGGGCAATGGCCTGGGCCGCCCGATAACGCACCGATTCACTGTCCACACGCTGATAGCCCATTTCTTTCTGATCCACCCAGAGCAGCTCCCAATAAGGGGCACTATCGGTGGCCGGGCTACGGAACGGCGGCGACACCCGCTGGGCCGGTTGTACAAACGCCAGCGCCTGGATCCAGTGATCCTCACGGCTATCGCGGTCGATCCAGCCCAGCGCCCCGCCCTGTTCGCGGTCAACCGCGACCGAGTAGCGCGCCACCGCATCGGCAAACGCCTCGCCCGGGTCAGCGCTTTCGTCTTGCTGTATTTTTAACAGCTCGGCATAAATCCGGTCGGCTTCGGCTTGGCTGTTCACCCGCAGGTGGTGGGCGTGAACGCGCTCCACGCGAGTGAATTCGTCCTTGTGCTGTTGATAGTACGCAGCGATCTGCGCCTGGCTCACTTCAGCCGCCAATGCCCGCAGCTGCGGGTTATCGTCGTGGATATCGTGCATCAGCCCCAGATCATGGAGCAATACATCACGGGTCATGGCGTCATCAATGCAGTCATCCACGGCAGCGATGGCATCGCCGGATAAACCCGAGTGCTGGTCGAACCAGTAAAAGACATACTCCATGGTGAGCTGTTGCTTGATGGCCTCACGGATAAAGCCGGTATTGAGGTTGTGCATTTGGACTTTCAGCTGAATATTCTGCCGGCGGTACAGGTCCCACAGTGTCAGCGTTTGTTCCGGCTGATCCTCGTCAAAACGGTAACGGGCAATCACCAGCTGACTGGCCGCGTGTTGCTGGGCCTCGGTCATGGTGGCGTATAACGCCTGCTCCAGCTTCAGCAACGGTGACAGCGCTTCGTCAGACAGCACCAGCGGCGCAGAAAGATAATCCAGGCTGTTTTTCGTGCCGCTCTCTTCCACCGCTACGCGCAGCGCATCGGCAAAGGCAGTACGAATCAGCTTGAAGCGTTGTTGTTCATGTCGGGTCTGTGCGTCATAGCCCACCCGACTGGCGTCGGCATGATCATGCCCGGCTGGGTCGTCATGCTTGTGGGCCACCGCTGCCAACAGCCGGTTTTCCACCAGCCCTTTGAGCACTGCTTCACGGCTGACATCAGGCTCACTGCGATGGGCAGCAGCCACAAACACATTCAGGGTATCCAGCGGAATCACGGTGCTATCCACTGTCGCGGCCACGCTGTCGGGCAACGGCCCCCAGTGCTGCCAACCGGCATAGCCGGCCAGCGCAACAACCGCTAACCCAATGGCCAACATCCCTCGACGTAATGCCATGGCCGTTTTCCTCTATTTTGTTGTTAGTGCAACGCAGACACGCATCGCCCTACACCCATCAAGCACGTGTAGCGTGATGCATGCCGCTTGTTACGTCTTATCAGGGATTAACCTTCACGGCAGCGTGGTTTAGCACATGCACCACCATGGCGATGGCATGGGGAATCACCACCTGCGCCACCTGCACTCGATCCGCATGGTCGGTGCTGGACAGCACAATACCGCCATTGCCGTAGGCCAGTGCTCCGCCTTCAGTCAGCAAGGGGCGAATATCGTTGCTACTGGATGCCAGCGGGGTGAAATCCAGCAACGCCTGATCCACCAGCGCAGTGTTGCTCAGATTTTCGCTGTCATAGTAATCCGCCACCCAGGATTCCCAGCCGCTGTGGTTCAGCGCCGAGGTGGTCCACACATGGTGCGGCTGCAACAGGTCGGTGGTGTGCATCACGAAACCCAGAGTCTGGGCGGTGGGGTTAGCGAGGAACTGGCTGTACCAGTACTGCCCCAGATTATCGATGGGCTGGAAAGGCATTTCTTCAAAGTCATCGTACATGGACTTGCTGGAGGTGCTGCCCTGGCGATAGTTGGCTTCAGTGACGCCGTAGGTGTTGTACTCGCTGTCATCGGCACAGCTCCAGAAGCACCAGCCGGTCATGCCACCATTACCATCATCCATGTAGTCACCCACCAGCCAAGCAGCGGCGATGTTGTCGATATCCCCCCAGACGGTGAGCAGGTCGTAGTTATAGCCGCCCAGGTCATTACCGTGCGCGTCGGAGCCCCGGGTATGGTTCTGGAAATGCCAGTAGGAGGTGTAGTTCACCAGTGAGACCCCGGCGTTAAAGACCGGCGCATACACGCAGTCCCCGGTGACCGCGCCACACAGGTAGGTATCCTGGAAATCGTCCACGTCGTAGGCGCCCTGGCCGATCACTTCAGCGAACTGATCCACGCTGTACCCGGCCGCGTTCACCCAGCTCTTCAGCCGGTTGTACTCGGTGGTCGTCGGGTGCGCCTTCATGTAGTTCACCGCATCGATGGCAATGCGCTTGTGGGTAATTTGCTGGAACGCCTGGGCAGGCGATGAAAGAACAGCCGCGGCCAGCAGGCCGGTGAGTGCAAGCGTCTTCATGGGGGTCCCCCTCCTGTTATTGTGATTATGTAAATTTTTGTATTTATTGATCAAACAATAAACAAGCAGGCATATCAACCCAAGGGCTCAGACGGACAAAAAGTGGACATTTCCTGACAGGACACATCGCGTCTTTGCTTCAGTGCCCGCCTCCGCTTTTCATCTCCATGCCCACCCCTCGTATAGAATGGGCACCTGCACACCCTGCCATGAATAAGTGACAATACATGGACAGGGTTTTGTTCTGGTGGCCCCCGTGCCCATAAACCCTTACTCGTCGTCGCCCGGTGGTTCGCCAACGACTTCGCTGATTAGCACTGTCGGGACAGCAATGATCCCGACCCTGTGATACAAAGACCTCAACACTTTTCAGGAGCCTTGGTTGTTATGGATCGACGCCTTCTTCCTCTCGTCCTACTGATATTGCTACCCGTTCTCGCTATTGCGCAGCCCGGCAGCTTTTCCCTGCCCGGCGTTGGCGACCTGCAAAAGCAGCTCACCGATACCAGTGACAAAAAATCCGACGGCACGGAAAACCCCGACAAGAAACAGCTCAAGGAGACCCTGAAATTCCGTCAGGAGATCGACAGCAACCAGGAAAAAATCAAGGAACTGAAAACCTTTTCCCAGCAGGCCGCCAGCCAACGCACACGTCTCAACGTCGAACTCACACGTCTGCGCCAGGAACGGGACACCGATTGGGAAAAACACTACGCAGGCAAAAATCTGGACGCTCTGGTGAAAGCCCTGGTCAGCGAGCTGGATGCTCTGGAAGCCAATCAGGAAGATCTGGCTGACGCCAACAGCGACCTGACTCGCGCCCAGACCCTGCCGGAACAGGCCCAAAACGTAATCAGCAAAGCCATGGACCGGCTGGACGTCATCCGCACCCGCCTCAATCAAGGGGTCGATGAAGAAGGCGAAGCCTTGTCTGAATTGCAGACACGGACGCTGAACACGGAAATGCAGGCCCTGGAATCACGCATCGAGCGCTATAACCAGGAACTCGCCATTGTCGATAAACAACAGGATATTGC
Organism: Alcanivorax sp.; assembly: GCF_040118815.1. GTDB lineage: Bacteria > Pseudomonadota > Gammaproteobacteria > Pseudomonadales > Alcanivoracaceae > Alcanivorax. The sequence continues at coordinate 152,583 of NZ_JBEDTC010000021.1, read as the reverse complement.
CCGCCTGAGACAACAGACAGACAAGCAGCTACAGCTCATCATTGAGGCAAAACTGGATGCGCTGCAGCCACTGATCAATGAGCGCCGCCTGAATCAACTGGAAGAAACCGCCAATTCTCCGGAAACCGATCTCCCACAAAGCGTGCTGGACCACCCCCAGGTCCAGAAAGCCATGGACAAGAACCGGGCCCTGCGTGAACAACTGGCCGGAGCCAGCGAAAGTGTAAACAGCCTGCTGCGTGAAGCGGTCAACACCAAGACCGAACTGGACAAGGCACGTTCATTATCCTCCACCGTCAACGACCAGATTCGCATGCTCGATGGCAGTTTGCTGCTGTCACGCATTCTTTACGAGCAGCAAAAAAGCCTGCCCCAGGATCAGGGCGAACTGAATCTGGACAAGGATATTTCTGACGCGCGCCTCAGCCAATTCGATATCGAACGGGCCATGCAGGATCTGGATGACGCACACCTGCCCTCACAGGCCCAGGCGGACAAACCCCTGAGCCCGGCACTGGAGCAGGCCTTTTCCATCCTCCGGGAAGAGCGCCTGGCCATTTACGACCAGCTGGACCAGGAACTCAGCCGCCAGCTGGCCATCCTCACTCGCACCCAGCTCAGCCATGAACAGCTGCGCAAAATTACCCGCAGCCTGCACAACACCATTTCCGAACAAACCTTCTGGATGCCCAGCAACCAGCCCCTGAGTTTTGAATGGCTCGGCAAGCTGCCAAAAGAACTCATGGAGCAGGTTAAAACCATGCCCTGGGGCGACCTGTGGGAGGGAACTGGCGATCTGTTTAGCCGAAAATGGGTCTGGCTGATCGGGCTGCTCATCCCGGCAGTGCTGCTAATAGTGGTACGCAGCAAACTCAAAAACCGCATCGACGAAATGAACAAGGATGTAGGGTACCTGCGCCGTGATAGCCAGGCTCACACTCCCCTGAGCCTGCTGTACACCTTTCTGATTGCGGCACCTGTCCCGCTTTTTCTTGGCCTGCTGGCCGCCGGCTTGTGGGTGCAACCTGGCACATTCACCAGCGTCATGGGCGCTGCCATGGCACAGATCGCCTTGCTATGGCTGGTATTCGAAGTGCTCTACCGCCTACTTAAAAGCGATGGCATCGCCCAGCGTCATTTCCGCTGGAGCATGGAATACAACCATCAAATGCGGCGGCGACTGCTGGTAACCGGCCTGGCGCTCATCCCCCTTACCTTTCTGGTGGCGTTTGGTGATCAGTGGCCAGCACAGCTCAGTAATGACCGGCTCGGACTGGTGATCATGATGGCATCCATGATCACCATCATGGTGAGCCTGCCCTGGGTGGCGCAGTCCTACCCCGGCCGTCATTACAGCCGCACCATGAGGACCCTGGCCACCGGCCTGTGCATTCTTGCCCCGCTCACCCTGATCGTGCTCACCGGTGTGGGTTACTACTACACATCGGTACGACTCACCGGGCACATGATCTACAGCCTCTACCTGATTGCACTGTGGATCGTTCTGGATGCCACCGCCGTGCGCGGCCTCGCCGTGGCAGCCCAGCGGCTTTCTTACAAACGGGCCGTCGCACAACGCGAAGCCGAACAGAAAGAAGACACCAGCAGCGCCGAAGCCGTGGAAGTGGAAGAGCCACAACTGGACCTGAAACAGGTCAACCAGCAGTCACTGCGCCTGATCCGCCTGGCGCTGGTGGCCGCAATCGGCCTGCTGGTGTATTGGGTCTGGGCAGACGTACTGCATGCCTTCGCCTATACCGACAACATCGTGCTGTGGGAAACCGCCGAAGGAGCCGGCCAGGCCGCCACCACCTCCCCCATCAGCCTTGGCGACGTGATTGCCTCGCTAGTCATCGGTGCCGTGACCTTCCTGTTAGCCAGCAACCTGCCCGGCTTGCTGGAAGTGCTGGTGCTGTCGCGCATGGACCTGCGCCAGGGCACTAGCTACGCCACCACCACCCTGCTCTCCTACGTGATTGTCGCCAGCGGTATCATGTTAACGCTTGGCGCGCTCGGCCTGAGCTGGGACAAGATGCAGTGGCTGGTAGCCGCACTGGGCGTCGGGCTGGGCTTTGGCCTTCAGGAAATTTTTGCCAACTTCATCTCTGGCATCATCCTGTTGTTCGAACGCCCCATCCGCATTGGCGACGTGATTACCATCAACAATCTGGATGGCACCGTCAGCCGCATTCGCATCCGTGCCACCACCTTGATCGACTTCGATCGCAAGGAAATTCTGGTCCCCAACAAGGTGTTCGTCACCGAACGGCTGATCAACTGGTCCCTCTCCGACACCGTGACCCGGATCATTCTCAAAGTCGGCTTCGCCTACGGCTCCGATTTGCAGAAATGCCGCGACATTCTGCTGCAGGCCGCAAAAGAGAACCGGCGCGTACTACGTGACCCGGAACCTGTCGTACTGTTTATGGGCTTTGGTGCCAGCACCCTGGACCATGAACTACGCGTTCATGTGGATGACATCAACGACCGCCTGGCAGCCACCGACGAGATGAACCGTCACATCGACGCCCTGTGCCGGGAACACGACGTGGAAATCGCCTTCAGTCAGCTGGATATCCATATCCGCAATAGCAACGGCGACCAGCTAAATCTGGAAACCCATTCGGCAGAAGAGGAAGGTAATGGGGACGACAACACACCGCCACCGGAAGCCAACGACGGGAAGTCCAATGAAAGCAGCGATCCGCGCTAACCACGGCAGGGGCATCGCTGGCGGCGCGGTGGAGTAACAGTGACGAGTAGCGAGTTTCGAAAATCAAAATCTGGACGTTGGGAAAGTCAGGTTTTCGCTTCTCGTTTCTCGCAACTCGATTGGGTAACCGCGGCGCCCCTACGGGAAATCAGGGCTTACAGCACCACCTCAAAACACTCCAACTGCGGCGGCCCCAGGTAAATGTCCTTGCGCGCCCCCGCATTGGCATGGGCCTTACGGAACGCTTCCGACTTGGTCCACCCTTCAAAGGCCTCTTGCGATTCCCAGGTCGCATGGGACGAGAACAGCGTGTACTCCTCGTTGCTGGCACCTTGCAACAGGTTGAAGCTCTTGAAACCCGGCACATCTTTCAAAAGAGAGTCGCGGCCTTTCCAGATCTCGATGAAATCCTGCTCGCAGCCGGGTTTGATCTTGAAGCGGTTCATAGCAATAAACATAAAAGTCTCGATGTCCTTCCAGGGTTTGAGAGCGAATAAAATGGGAGAAGAGTAAAATGGGGACACGCATAAATTTAAAGAAATGAAATCATACCTCTCACCCCAACGCACACGCCACTTTCTGCCCCGATATCCATTGTCGACCCGTTGCTTCAGCAAAAGCCCGTAAGCGGGTCATCGCACCCACCGCAAGAGGTACCCGCTGTTTTCTAGGGGCCATGTGCCGCAACCATGCACTTTGATCGATACCTAAACGTGAAAGGATCTCAGCGGCCTTGGCGTCAATGGCGCCCCGCTTGTCCTCTCGAATCGCCCGGCCGGTTGCATCCACCAATTGCAGGTAATCCATCAGCCGGAATCGGCAAACCGTTACTGCGTCTTTCTTTTCAGCGTTATCCGTATCAACCAGAGGCACAAGCCGCGGCAACCCCTGGCTGACGCCATTGTTGCGAAAACGCTCTGCGCGCTGCCGGATAGATGTGTGTTCGGAGTCTTCCGGGGTGGCCGCTATGCCGGCCCGCACCGGGTTGAGGTCTACGTAGGCCATGCAGCTCAACAGCGCCTTCTCATCCAGTAGGGCCTGGCTTTTATAACGACTTTCCCAAAAGCGGCCTTTGCAGTGGTCTTCTTCATTGGCTTTACGGGCCAGGTGCTCGTTCAGGCACTTCATGAACCAGCCCAGATCAAACAACCGGGTTCGCCAGCCCTCAACGATTTCCCGCGCTTTCAGGGTCTCGGCTTTGACCGTCTCTCCTCGCAGCCAGCGCTTAACCAGCAGCGGCCCGGAGAACAGCGTCATCCATCGTTCCGCTACCTCTTCTGACGACCACGCTTGAGCGCTCACCCGGTCGACCTTCAGGACCACGTGGTAATGGTTCGACATGACTGAGTAGGCACAAAGGTCGATCGCGAAGGCCTCCACCAAGATAGCTAATCGTTCTACCACCCACTGCCGGCGGTGTTCATAGTTCTCACCAGAGTAAGGATCCTGACCACAAAGAAAGGCCCGCCGCACACAACGGCAGATACAGTGGTAATAGGGCGTCTCGTCCAGCGAGACCTGAGAATAACGGGCTTGTGTCATGGGCGCCTCCTTGCTTGCCATAACACAAACCTTAACGACAGAACCTAGAACCAACCATCAGCGATTCAATCAACGGAGCGTAAGTGATCGTCTAATTTATGCGTGTCCTGTTACTTTGTTGGAAGTTAAGCAACGGGAAACAGGAGACCCCGGGCCGCTGATACACTACACGGGTATAAAAGGATGTACGCTAAAGCGGGGGAACTACAGCGTCGCATTTGACGCGCTTGTTAAGAGCTTTCAGAAGAACCATGAAAATATCAGTCCTATACCCAATAGTGGGAGCACTCCTAGCCACAGTAACACCACTGACCTGAACCCCCATTCCTGCCACTTAGGCAGTGTGGCTTCTTCTGTTTCATCCCATGGTTGCTCTGTGCAAACCACTGAAATGAAGTCAGATTTGTAACTGGGTGAAGCAGAGTTTTCCGCTATAGCAAGGTCAATGGACTCTTTTAGCAGCACGAGACCATCGCGATTCCCAACGATGCAATCCTCGTAGACATCGCTAGCTGTTTTCACCCATGGCTCTACCTCTGCACTCAACCTATTTGCCTCTTAACGCCTGCAGCAGGTGCGCGACGTCAGGAGCGTCACTTGCCTGCATTTGTTATACATTTAAGAGTTCGCCTCCCGTAGCGTATTTTCAATGCCATCGGGCTGTAAATCATTATCTATAGCCTCTTGAGCACGAGCTAGATCATAGTCAGGAGCTTCTCTTACTCCGACACGCCGTCGTTCCGAATCCACTTTCCAGAACTCAACGTGCTCTATGTTCCTCAGTCGAGGCTCCATGAATAACGAAAAGTCTAGCGTATATGCTTCAAACCTACCTTTTCTTCCGGATGCAGCTGAGGTATCTGGCTCAACCACATGGATAAGCTTAAAATCCATAAGCTGGAGGATCAGTTCGTGAACACTAAACAACTTTTGCGCTTGTTCCTGAGAGACCAAAAAGGCCGTCTTCTTCTTTTCTCTTAAACAGAAAGAGATAATATCTTGGTAAACTTTTTCTAATGGAGAAGAATCCGAACTCGCTTCTTCCTTAAGGTTATTCAACTTCGTCCGATACGAGAGTCTGCTTGCGCCCTTCCAAATATAGGTTGGCGTCAGCCATCGATCTTGGTCATCTGCGTTAGCCGCCGAAATTGCCTCAACAAATATATTTAGAAAATCTCTTGGAACCCCTCCTGACGCTAGCACCAACGAGTGAAAGGCGTCGGGATTGAAAAGAGTGTCCTTTGGATTATCAACTCCGGCTGTGTACGATAGCGCGGCGAGCATCTCACCGAGGTATTCGCTGGTGGCCTCTAAATCTTCTAGCGTCCTATCAAGATTAATTTCCTCTACGTCCTGATGGAGCTCTACACCTATTGTTTGTTCACCGTTTCTTATTATAGATGTCCGATGCCTAACCGTTCCTATTTTTAGGTAAAAGTTTGTCCCACGAAGTAACCTATGAAGGTAGTCTATGACATCTGGCTGACGACTTCTTGGTATAAGATAAAAGTCGTCAAGTAGTATAAACGCTGAGTCATACTTGGATTCATCCAAGGATTCCGAAAGTGACTTTTTGTAATCGCTGAGATAACGCTCCAAATGATCAAGTTTCTGCTCTTTGAATTCACTTTGTTTCTCTTGACTATCTGAACGCTTGCCATGAACTTTGGCGGGTCCCTTTTCAATACCACCACCATGTTCAGAATTTCTTCCATCAGTTTGCCTGACCTGGGCTTCTTCGGCTTGCGCAAGAACTTTTCGTAAATCGTCGATGTTCTTCTGTACCGAATTCGGCATTCTTAACAATCTTCGCCACGAGCTACTAGCCGCGGGCATATTCTCAAATATTCGAAGCAATAGCCTGACTAGAAGATCAGGATACGTAAGCCGCTTGAACTCATCACCCTCGATATAAATTGGCAGTATTCCATTGCTAGCGTTTTCGTCGTTTAAGAAATGGACAAAAAGACACGACTTCCCCGACCCCCTTCGGCCAAATACTATCTGGTGTTGCTTGGACCGGAACCTTTCCAAATGACCAGATACGTCCACGTAGTCTGGGTTGTGGTTTGGCCTAATACGAAAGGAGTCTTTGACCAGGTTGGTAAGTCTTGAAACCTCTTGGCTACGAAGCACATGTATCTCCATTTGTATAACAGCGTATTAGTTAGAACGTTCCTTATAACTCGGTTCCGCATAACTCCGAGCTACCCGCCCCACAAAAGATATCAAAATACTCTCATAACAATCACTTACAGTGAAATAGCCAATGTCCTACACGGAGTTCAAAGGAACCTTCCTTTGAACTCCGTTCCTGCTACCCCAATCCCCGGCACTAGAATATCGATTGAAATCAGTATATTGGAATTTCAGCCCCCGAGTTATGCGGAACGTTCCGCTGAAAACGGCCGATCAGCCAGGTTCAGTGCGCGAACACCCACGATCACACAGCCACTGATGTACAATCACGCCCACACTCTCCAGAGCCCAATCCCATGCGCACCTTCGTCCTCCGTGCCCGCGCGGCCTCCACCAACAGCCAGACACTGCTTGCCAATGTAGGCGGCGATGCCCATAGCGAGATTCTGGCGCATACGTTGATGAATGCGATCTTTGTGGCCCAGTCCCACCGTGGTGATGTGGTGGTGCATCTGGTGCTGGAAAGCACCCAGGACTACTCCCGCACCATCACCTTTGTGGCCGCGGAGATGCGAGATATTGGCGGGTTTCATGAGCAGGCACTGCTGACCAAGGTGGTGCGGGCCCTGGATGCTTCTGCCGGCATGGGCAAGGAACAGATGAAGGCTGTGGAGAGTGGGATTACCGTGCGCACGCAGAGCTTTGAAAAGCTGGTGAAGGAATTGGCCGAAGACGGCCACCAGCTTTACATGATGGACCCCAAGGGCGAAAGCATCCGCGAGCTTACCTTTGCCGAGAAACCTTGTTTTCTACTCACCGATCACATCCCCATGCCAAAGAAGAGCTTCAACAGCCTGAAGCGGCTGGGCACGGAGAAGATCAGCCTGGGGCCGACCATGCTGTTTGCGTCGCAGTGTGTGGTGCTGATTAATAATGAGCTGGATCTGGCGGGGGCATAGTACTGGGTTGAGAAGCGAGTGACGAGTTTCGAGTTGCGAAAGACAAAACAGAACGAGTTTCGGGTTCTGGGGTTCGAAACTCGCTTCTCGTAACTCGAAACGGCTTTTCCTCGCTGTCGCTCGGTTCGCGCCTCAAGATGCGCTCCTACAGCGGCTACGTCAGGTCGGTTTAGGGTTTAGCTATTAATTATTCATTATTAACTATTAATTAACTGTCCAGCCACACTTCACGCGCCCATTGCCAGATGCTGCCCCACACCTCGTCTTCGTTGATGCCTTGCTCCGGCTCCCAAAGCACCACTTCGCCTTCCTGAGACATGGCGTAGACGCCCGCGGCGGCTTCGCAGACGGGGATCAGGTAGCGTGGCATGCCCTGGTCCCAGGCGTTGGCGGCCATTTCCGGGAGGAAGTTGTGGGCGTAGTCGTCCATCACGGTGGCGGGCTCCAGGCTGCCACAAACGATGTCGCTGGCGTTGAGCAAGAACTCTTTGTAATCCCCCGGCAGGGAGATCAGCAGCTGCTCTTCAATTTCCACTAACCGGTCTTCGTCCGGTAGTTCCAACGCGACCAAACCACCATCATGGCGCTCGCGCAGCATGTCGATTATGTCGTCCATATCAAACCCTTGCTAACCACAAAGGACACAGAGCCCACGGAGACATGCCTCTGTGAACTCTGTGCGCCTCTGTGGTGAAAATGGTTTTACCCCCGACGGAACGGGAAGAAGAACTGTTTGACCACCCCTTCCGGCACCTGGGTGCTGGCGCGGGTGCCGTACTCGGCGGCCAGCCGGTTGGGCATGATCAGAGTGCCGAACAGTTTATCGTAGATGGGCAGGAAGGCGGCGTAGTTTTTGTCCACGGCTTCGTCTTCCGAGGAATGGTGCCAGTGGTGAAATTCCGGGGTGGCGATCAACCAACGAACGCCGGGGAACCGGAAACGCACATTGGCGTGGATAAAAATCGCATGGAAGGACACGAACACCAAGTAGGCGTACACCGCTGACGGCGAGAATCCGAGGACAAAGATCGGCAGGTAACCGATAAAGCGGTTCGCGACGATTTCCACTACGTGCAGGCGCGACGAGGCCAGCCAGTCCATCTGCGTGGTGGAATGGTGCACCGCATGGAACTTCCACAACCAGGGCACCTCGTGGAAAGCGCGATGAATCCAGTAGCTGCCCAGGTCGATCACGATCAGAATCTCGATAAATTGCAGCCACAGGGGCTGGCTGGCGATGGCCTGCTGAAAACCGATATCCACCTTGTTATGCAGAAACACCTGAATCGGGATAACCGTAAAGAAGCTGATCAACTGCAATCCCACATGGCTGAACAGGAAATACTTCATGTCGGTGATCCAGCCACCGCGCAGGGTCTTCTGCTGCGGATTCTTCGGGTAAGCCCGCTCCAGTGGAATAAACACCAGCCCGAGTACCAGCAAGGTGAGAATGAAATAATCCAGCCCCGCATAGAGGCTGCGGCCATCCATTGGCGGCATATCCAGCCGCCCGGAGCCGATCAAGGCGGCCATGCAGGCCAGCACCATGCCGATAATCCCGTAACGGCGCTCCTGATGGCGAAAAACACTGAAGAAGCCGCAGATAAAGCCGGTGCCAATGCCCACGAACAGCATCCATCGCAGCACCTCGGCATTATAGAAGACGCGAAACTCCGGCGTGGTAAACAGATCCGGGTAGAGGAAACAAAAGCTCCCCAGCAGCGCCAGCAACCCCAGCCCGATTGAGATCGTCGCGGTGATCTTGCCCTGCCCCGGGGTCAGGTCCACTTCTTCATAGCGTTCGCGCAGAAATTCCGACATTGTTCATCCCTTCCTTTATTCTTCCCGCTGTAGACCGTGCTGACAGCGGCTTCCACGTCCCGCCATGCTGCCGTGGCCGGACGCCAAGTACCAGTACACGCCCGTAACAAGCTGCTACACTGCGCGTTCAATTAGATAGATGCATCACGCAGCCCGCGACACGCTTCAACACGGGACAAACCGCGCTTATCCGGCCGCTATTCTCCGCGCTTAAAGGCCCGGGCGCGAGGCACTGATTCTCACTGCCTTGCCATTGTCCTGTTTATACCGTGTCGCGCGCTGCGTGTTGCCTGATGCCTGGATTTATAAAGTATGCCACTGATTACCCTTCGCGACATTCAGCTCAGCTACGGGCAACACCCCCTGCTGGACCACGTTAACCTGTCCATCGACGTAGGCGAGCGCCTGTGTCTGATCGGCCGTAACGGTGCCGGCAAGTCCACCCTGATGAAGATCATCGCCGAAGAAATTCAGGCGGATGACGGCCAGATCGAGAAGACCCAGGGGCTGAGTGTAGCCCGCCTGGAACAAGAAGTGCCCGATGACCAGGAACACAGCGTGCACTTCATGGTGGCCGAAGGGCTGGGGGAGCAAGGCGCCTTGCTCAGCGAGCACGCCGAACTGGTGCACCACCTGGGCGACGGTGATGACAAGGTACTGGCCCGCTTTCAGGAACTCAGTGATGAGATTGAAGCGCTAGGGGCATGGCAGCTGTCGCAGCGGGTGGACACCGTGCTTTCCAAGCTGAACCTGGACGGCGACATGTCGTTCGCCGGGCTTTCCGGCGGCATGAAACGCCGCGTACTGCTGGCCCGTGCACTGGTGCAGGACCCGGATATTCTGCTGCTGGACGAGCCCACTAACCACCTGGACATGGAATCTATTCAGTGGCTTGAAGAATTCCTTAAAAGCTACGGCACCACCCTGGTCTTTATTTCCCACGACCGCGCCTTCATCCGGTCGCTGGCCACTCGGATCATCGAACTGGATCGCGGCAAGCTGACCAGCTGGCCCGGCAGCTACGAGAAGTACCTGAGCGGCAAGCAGGCCGCACTGGATGCGGAGGAAAAAGCCAACGCCGAGTTCGACAAGAAACTCAGCCAGGAAGAAAAGTGGATTCGCCAGGGCATCAAGGCACGTCGCACCCGTAACGAAGGCCGAGTACGTGCCCTGAAGGCCATGCGCGATGAGTTTTCCCAGCGTCGTAGCCGCACCGGCACCGCCAGCCTGACCATTCAGAGCAGCGACAACTCCGGCAAGATCGTGGTTGAAGCAGACAACATCAGCTACGCCGTGGGTGGGAAACAGATTGTTCGTGATTTTTCTATCGACCTGATGCGCGGCGACCGGATCGGCATTCTGGGCCCGAACGGCTGTGGTAAATCCACCCTGATTCGCCTGTTGCTGGATCGGCTGGCCCCGGACACCGGCACCGTCAAGCAGGGCACCCAGCTTCAGGCGGCCTATTTTGACCAACTACGTGACACTCTGGACGAAGAGAAAAGCGTGATCGACAACGTGGCGGAAGGCTCCGATGTCATCAACCTGAACGGCCAGAGCAAGCATGTGATCGGCTACCTGCAGGACTTCCTGTTCGACCCGGGCCGGGTGCGCCAACCGGTGAAATCCTTGTCCGGGGGCGAACGTAATCGCCTGCTGCTGGCCAAATTGTTCACCAAACCGTTCAACCTGCTGGTGCTCGATGAGCCCACCAACGACCTGGACGCAGAAACCCTGGAACTCTTGGAAGAACAACTGATCAACTACCAGGGCACCCTGCTGCTGGTCAGCCATGACCGGGAATTCATCGATAACGTGGTGACCTCCACTCTGGTCTTCGAGCACGGTGAACTGAACAGCTACGTGGGCGGTTATCAGGACTGGTTACGCCAGCGCCCGGAACCCAAGCGGGAAAAAACCGTCAAACCGGCCAAGCCGGCGGCAGCGGAAAAACCTGCCCCTGCCCGCAAGAAGCTGTCATACAAGGATCAACAAGAGCTGGAACAATTACCCGCTCGTATTGAACAGCTGGAAACGGATCTGGACGCGGTACAGACGCGCATGTCCGATCCCGCTTTCTACAAGGGTGAGCCGGCTGATATCGGCGCGGCAGAAGCTCAGCAAAGCGAGCTGGAGCAGCAGCTGGAAGTGGCTTTCTCCCGCTGGAGTGAGCTGGACCAACAGGGTTAGCGTGGGCGCGGTGCGCCGCGCCCCACCACATGGAAACGACACGCAAGGAGCCGTTTGTGCACAAACGCCTGTCATGGATAACTCTGGGCACTCTGTCATTGCTCGCCTTATCACTGCTTACCGCCTTGGCTCAGCCCGTCTGGGCCACCGAAGTGGAAGACGAAGAACGGGCACTGGAGCGGCAACAGGAAACTGACGCCAATACGCCCAACAAAGCCCCGCATCGCAGTGAGAGCAAACAGGGCGACGCTGACTCAGAGAGCCCCAGCGCGGGCGCTGAGCCGGAAAAACCGTCACCACTCCCCTTGTTAGGCCAGACGGTGGAACCGGGCACCTTTGCCACCCTGCACTGGACGCCAGATCAATCGTTTGCGTCCATTGCCACACCAGTGCCTGTATTGGTCGCCCACGGCGACAAACCCGGCCCCAAGCTGTGTCTCACCGCCGCCATCCATGGTGATGAGCTGAATGGCATCGAGATGGTTCGCCGGCTCATGTACGAACTGGAACCGGACCAGCTGGCCGGCACCGTGATCGGTGTTCCCATCGTCAATCTGGACGGCTTTCGCAGCGGCACCCGTTACCTGAGCGACCGCCGTGATTTGAACCGTTATTTTCCCGGTAACAAGAATGGCAGCGCCGCCAGCCGCGTGGCCTCTTCATTGTTCAGCAATATCGTCAGCCACTGTGACTACCTGGTAGACCTGCACACCGGTTCCCAGAAACGCGTCAACCTCCCTCAGCTACGCGCCGACCTGGATAACCAGGACGTGGTGGCCTTTGCCAAGCACTTTGGTGGCATGACCGTACTGCACAGCCCAGGCGTAAGCGGCATGCTCCGCGATGCGGCGGTAAAAGACGGCATTACCGCCGTGACCATGGAAGCGGGCGGCCCGAACCGGCTGGAAACCCAGGCCGTGAACTACGGCGTGCAGGCCATCGAAACCCTGCTGGAAAACCTGGAGATGCGTAAGGCCAGCCGCTTTTGGAGCGCCCCGCAGCCGGTGTTCTTCGAATCAGAATGGATTCGCGCCGGCCAGGGCGGCATTCTGCTGTCTGAGGTAAAACTCAACGACAAAGTGAAAAAGGGCCAGATCCTCGGCACCGTCACCGACCCGATCAGTAATACCGGCAGCGCCATTATCGCCCCGTATAACGGGCGTGTGCTGGGCATGGCTGTGAATCAAGTGGTCCACGCCGGCTTTGCGGCCTTCCGCATCGGTGAAGAGAAGAGTACCGAGGAAGTGGAAGCCCAGGCGGAAAAAGCCAGCAAGGAAAAAGAAAGCAAAGGAGACAAAGGGGATAAAGACGAAAAGTCGGAAGGAGACGGCGAACCCGAACCTCCCAAGGCGCCACGACCTGAACGGGACGTGGACCGTGCCGACGACCTCAGCGCTGTCGACCATCAGGACGATGAAGACAACGAACCTCACCCCTGATTATTCATTTTACGAATCGCTGCGCGGGATGCTGTTCCCGCGCAGCAATCGGCCCCTCTCGCTATTGCACCACGATCTGATCGCGCATTTTCGCCAGCGTTTTCTCGCCAATGCCTTTAATGGCCAGCAACTGATCCGGGCTGGTGAAACCGCCTTGGCTATCACGGAAATCAATGATCGCCTGGGCCGTTTTCGGACCAACCCCGTGCAGCGTTTCCAGTTCGGCCATATTGGCAGTGTTTAGATTGATGGCGGCCTCGCCTTCTACCTTGGCAGCCGCAATACCCGACACGGCCTTATCCGCTTGTTCGGCAGACGCAGTCTTGAGGGTGTCAGCGGCGGGCGCAGGCTGCAGCTCAACAGCTACAGCCGGCATGACCAGTGCCATCAGGAAGGGCAGAATCGCCAGGGAACGTTTTTGCATGTGAGATCTCCGGTTCTTTTTGAATGGAGAGCCCACCTTAGAGAGGGGCCAGCGCCGCTGTTATCCGCCTGTGGCGAGCGGCACTGTAAGCAAGCTATGTCAGGCTGTGTAATATAGCGTCGACTACGTCCGTAGGTGTGGCGGCCTGGGTGATGGGCCGGCCAATGACCATGTAATCCACACCCGCGTCTCGTGCCTGCACCGGCGTTAACACCCGACGCTGATCGCCCGCCTCGGTTCCTTCCGGGCGGATCCCCGGCGTTACCAGCTCGAAGGCGGGTCCGCAGGCCTGTTTCAGCATCGCCGCTTCCTGGGCAGAACAAACCACACCATCCATACCCGAGGCTTTCGCCAGCTCTGCCAGGCGCTGCACCTGCACCTTGGGCACATCCACCACGCCCACCTGCTGCAGGTCGCTATCATCCATGCTGGTCAGCACTGTCACAGCAATCAGGTGCGGGCGCTGGGCATGATTGGCAATGGCATTGGCGGCGCCTTCCATCATCCGTTGCCCGCCACTCGCGTGCACGTTCACCATCCACACCCCCATGTCCGCCGCCGCGGCAACCGCACCCGCCACGGTATTGGGGATGTCATGAAATTTAAGATCGAGAAACACCTCAAAACCCAGCTTGTGCAACGACTCCACCACCGCCGGCCCACTGCGGGTAAAAATTTCCTTGCCCACCTTTACCCGTACTTTGCCTGGATCCAGTTGTTGGGCCATAGACAGGGCCTGTGCGGCATCCGGGTAGTCCAGAGCGACAATAACGGGGCTGGAAATAGGCATGGCAGAGATCCTGGGTGATGGTAGGCGGAGCTATGGTAGGCGCTGCGCAAAAGCGGTTCAAGAATGCTCAAACAGTGACGAGTTTCGAGCTTCGAGTTGCGAAAGACAAACTCCGGAGGCACGTGCGGGTTTAGCCTTTGATCTTCGAAACTCGCTTCTGGGTTTCCCTCTATACCTCTTTCACCACCGGCTTGATGGTGCCCCAACGCTTGCAGCTCGGGCAGCGCCATTGCATCAGCGGCGTTTCAAAACCACAGCGGCGGCACTTGTAGAGGCTTTTATCGTTGAGCAGCTTATCCGACACTTGTTTGAGCATGTCCAGATGCTCACGGGCTTCACCTTCCGCCGTGCTGGCCAGGCTCATGTCGATGATGCGGTTAAGCCCACGCACTGACGGGTTGGCCTTCATGTATTCGCGAATAAAATCCGCGGCTTCCTTGTCGCCATAACGCTCTTTAAGCGTTTCCGAGAGCAAAAGAATACGCGTGGTGCTGGGTTTTTCCGCACTGTAGTCGGCCAGCATCTGGATAAAGTCTTCTTCTTTTTCCTGGTGCTGGAAACATTGGCGCAGGCGCTCCAGGGTTTCATCGAAGAAATCGCTATCCTGGGTCCAAACCCGCTGAAAGGCATCAATCGCAACGCCCCAGTTAGATTCCGCCATTTCCAGATCGCCCTCTGCCAGGCTGGCGCGGACGCACTGGTTATCGAATGACAGCGACCGGCGCAGCATGCGGCGGGCCGGGTTGATATCACCGTCGCGACGCAGATTTTCTGCTTGCTCACAGCAGAACTGCGCCAGCACCGGCGCCAGGTTGGCGCGGTTCTTGAGCAGACGCTCGCCCATACTGATGGCGTTCACCCAATCGCGTTCCTGTTCGTACAGGCCCATTAATTGTTCGCACACTGCGTCCTTGGCCTGGCAATCCTGATCCAGCATTTCCAGCAGCACCTGCTCAGCCAAATCGAAAATGCCACTAGCCAGATAATCCTGGGCCAGTTCCAGCTGAATTTCTTCCTGCACCGGCCGCCCATAATCCCCGTGTTCAAGCAGGTGGGTATGCAGCTGTGCAGCACGGTCAAATTCGCCCCGCTTGCGGAACAGCTTGCCCAGGGCCAGATGGGTCTCCAGCCCCTCTTCGCTCACATCAAGGCTGTTGAGAAGCGCTTCGATGCCTTTATCCGGCTCTTCATTGAGAAAGAAATTGATGCCCGCCACATAATCCTTGGACAGGGACGCCATGCGGCGACGTTGACGGCGTTTGCTTTCGCGCCGCCCCATAAAAAAACCGGCGGAAATGGCCACAAAAAACAGGGGAATGAGCCACAACGATTCGCTCATGAAAACAAGCCCTTGATGCCACGCAGACCGACCCCGGCCAACAGGCCGAGCAACAAGCCGATGGCCAGCACAGAGACCACCAGCACGCCCAGTGAGACCTGCCACTGCCAGGCATCCACCAACAGATCAATCATTACCAAGTCACGGTTGCTGGTAACAAAGAGGAAAGCGACAAGAAAAATGGCCACAACGGCCAGAATTACCAGAATCCGGTAAAGGTTTCGCATCGTGAACGTCCTTTTCTGGCCAGGCTCGAAAGCCAGGCAACACTAACTGGCGGCAGCTTGATTGCCGTTACTGCCGTTATTATCAACATCTTCGCCTGAGTCTGTCAGCGATTCATTGACGCGCTCACGGAGCTCTTTGCCAGGTTTGAAGTGAGGAACGTATTTACCGTGCAGCTCGACGCTGGCACCGGTTTTCGGATTGCGACCCACTCGCGGGGCGCGAAAATGGAGGGAAAAACTGCCGAAGCCGCGAATTTCAATGCGACCACCGCCGGCCAGGGAATCGGCCATTTGTTCGATCAAGGTTTTAACTGCCAGCTCCACATCCTTGGGGGACAGCTGCGCTTGCCGGTCGGCAATACGCTCAATCAGTTCGGACTTGGTTAATGCCATTACCGCTTACTCCCTGGGCTCCCAGCCCAGTGGGGCCGGCGCGATGCCGGCCCCCGGGAGGAGCCGTTTATGACTCGTTACTGCTTTCCATTTGCTTCTTGATCAAGTCACCAATGGTCTTCGGAGCATTCGCGTCTTGCTGCTCCTGATGACCTTCGACGGCTTCACGCTCATCCGCCTGATCCTTGGACTTGATGGACAAGCTAAGGACACGGTTCTTGCGATCAACGTTGGTGATTTTGGCTTCCACCTCGTCACCGACCTTGAGAACCTCGGTCGCATCGTTAACGCGGTCGCGGCTGATTTCGCTGGCGCGCAGGGTGGCTTCAACGTTCTCAGCCAGCTCAACAATGGCCGCTTTCGCGTCGACTGCTTTCACTACGCCCTTAACAATTGTGCCCTTGTCGTTAGCAGCAACATACTGAGCAAACGGATCATCTGTCAACTGCTTGATACCCAAGGAAATTCTTTCGCGCTCTGCGTCGATAGAAAGTACCACGGTTTCCAGCTCATCGCCCTTGTTGAAGTTACGCACGGCGTCTTCGCCCTGCTCTTCCCAGGAGATGTCAGACAGGTGAACCAGACCATCGATGCCGCCTTCCAGGCCGATGAAGATGCCGAAGTCAGTGATGGACTTGATTTTGCCGCTGATGCGCTCGCCTTTCTGGTACTTCTCTTCGAAGGCATCCCACGGGTTGGACTGACACTGCTTGATACCCAGGGAGATACGACGACGGTCTTCGTCGATGTCCAGGATCATCACTTCCACTTCGTCGCCGATCTCTACAACCTTGGACGGGTGGATGTTTTTGTTGGTCCAATCCATTTCGGAAACGTGAACCAGGCCTTCCACACCTTCTTCGATTTCGGCAAAGCAGCCGTAATCGGTCAGGTTGGTTACCTTCGCTTTCACGCGAGTACCTTCTGGGTACTTGCCAACGATATCGTGCCAAGGATCTTCGCCCAGCTGCTTCAGACCCAGGGAAACACGCATCTTCTCGCGGTCGAACTTGAGTACCTTAACGTCGATTTCCTGGCCAACTTCAACGATCTCGCTCGGATGCTTGATGCGCTTCCAGGCCATGTCGGTGATGTGCAGCAGGCCGTCGATACCACCCAGGTCTACGAAAGCACCGTAGTCGGTCAGGTTCTTGACGATACCTTTGACTTCCATGCCTTCCTGCAGGGATTCCAGCAGCTGCTCGCGCTCTGCGCTGTGCTCTGCTTCCATCACCGCACGACGGGAAACCACCACGTTGTTACGCTTGGGATCGAGTTTGATGACCTTGAAGTCCAGCTCTTTGCCTTCCAGATGCGCAACATCGCGAACCGGACGGATATCTACCAGAGAGCCAGGCAGGAAGGCGCGGATCGGGCCGATATCGACAGTGAAGCCACCCTTCACCTTGCCGGAAATCATACCTTTTACGATCTCGTCTTCGTCGAAAGCTTTTTCCAGCTCGCCCCAAACTTCGGCGCGCTTGGCTTTTTCACGGGACAGACGGGTGAAGCCCATACCATCATCGATGGCGTCTACGGCAACATCTACTTCATCGCCTTCGACGATTTCCAGCTCGCCTGCCTCGCTAAGGAATTCTTCACGGGCAATAATGCCTTCGGATTTCAGGCCTGCGTTAACGGTTACCCAGTCGCTATCGATGGATACAACAGTACCCTTGATAATGGAGCCACGGGCAACGTCCAGGTCCTTTAGGCTTTCTTCAAAGAGATCAGCAAAAGATTCAGTCATGAAATTCACTCAAGTTTTCGCACATGCCAACCAGCAGACATGGGTTAGTCAATAGATGAGATCCGCCCTTCCCCAGCTGGCTTACTTTTTCAGGGTTGAGCAGATCGGCCGCTTAACACAGAGTAACCCCGCGATGGCATGCCACCGGGAGGCGTTAACGAAGTGTGTGCCACCGTTACGCCAACTGGCGTGCGGCAGCCTCATCAAGAATCCGGTTTACCACGTCATCAACCGTCATAGTGGTGGAATCGATCACCACGGCATCGTCTGCCGGGCGCAATGGCGCCACCTCACGGTTCATGTCACGGTCATCCCGGGTGCGGATGTCCTCGACGAGGGTCGCGAGGGTAGCACCAAAGCCCTTTTCCTTCAACTGCTCAAAACGCCGTCTGGCGCGCTCTTCAGCGCTGGCAGTCAGGTAAATTTTAAGGGGGGCGGCGGTAAACACCACGGTGCCCATATCGCGGCCATCGGCCACCAGGCCGGGGGACTCGGCGAACACCCGCTGACGGGCCAATAAGGCGTCGCGCACGGGCTGCAATACCGCCACCTGGCTAGCCAATTCGCCCACGCTTTCCTGGCGAATGATATTAGACACATCCTCCCCATCGAGAATCACCGCGGTGTGGCCCTGTTGCTCGATGAACCGCACCGGCAGCGCCTGCGCCAAAGCGATCAAGGCAGGCTCGTCATCAAGAGCAACCCCTTGATTTCTGGCGTGATATCCGAGAACGCGGTAGAGCGCGCCAGAGTCCAGCAGGTGCCAACCCAAGCGGATCGCCACCAGGCGGGCCACGGTGCCTTTGCCGGAAGAAACCGGCCCATCAATGGTCAGAACAGGTGTCATTTCACCTCCAGCTTGAGGCCTGCATGGGTCGCCAACTGGGCGAACCCGGGGAAGCTGGTGGCCACGTTGGCGCAATCATGAATAGTAATGGGTGCCGTGGCGCGCAAGGCCGCCATGGCAAAACTCATGGCAATCCGGTGATCGCCGTGGGACTGAACCTCACCGCCACCGAACTCGCCGCCGGTAATACGAATCCCGTCTTCGAACACCTCGTGGCTCACGCCCAGGGCCGCCAAACCATCCGCCATCACCTGAATACGGTCGGATTCCTTCACCCGCAGCTCTTCCGCCCCGCGCAGGATCGTCTCCCCCTCGGCACAGGCTGCTGCGATGAAAATAGCCGGAAATTCATCAATGGCCAGCGGCACCAGCGCTTCCGGGATCTCGATCCCCTTAAGCGGTGCCGCCTTGACGACCAGGTCCGCCACCGGCTCGCCCCCCGCATCACGCTGATTTTCAAGGCGAATATCCGCGCCCATCAGCTTGAGAATGTCGATCACCCCGGTACGGGTGGGGTTGATGCCCACGTGCGGCAGGGTCACTTCACTGTCAGCGGCGATGGAGGCGCCAACCAGGAAAAACGCCGCGGAGGAGATATCTGCGGGCACTTCCAGCTTGCCGGCGGACAACTGGCCACCGCCCGTCAGCGCACTGGTGGGGCCATCACGGCGTACGTCATAGCCGAACCCACCCAGCATCCGCTCGGTGTGGTCCCGGGTAGGGGCCGGCTCAGTCACCGAGGTTTCTCCGTCGGCGTACAGGCCACCCAACAACACCGCTGACTTCACCTGGGCGGAGGCCATGGGCAGGTCGTAATGGAAGCCTTTAAGCGGCTGGCCGCCACGGATCCGCACCGGGGGACGGCCCTGCTCGCCTGTGGTGATCTGGGCGCCCATCTCGCGCAACGGTTTGGCCACGCGCTCCATGGGACGCTTGGACAGGGAAGCATCGCCAGTCAGCTCCACATCAAAGGCCTGCCCGGCCAGCAAGCCGGTAAGCAGGCGCATGGAGGTGCCCGAGTTGCCCATATACAAGGGCTTCTCCGGCGCCTTAAGACCATGCAACCCAACTCCGTGAATCGTCACCTGCCCGTTGTGCGGGCCTTCGATCACCACGCCCATGTCACGGAATGCCTGCAGGGTAGCGAGGGCATCTTCCCCTTCCAGGAAACCTTCTACCTGCGTCACCCCTTCTGCCAGCGAACCGAGCATAATGGAACGGTGGGACATGGATTTGTCGCCGGGCACGCGCAGGCGGCCCTGTAGCTGACCACCCGGTGTTACCAGAAAAGTGGGATTCTGGGCGGCGTCATTACTGTCTGTCATGGTTACGTCGTCACCTGCACACTGAACATGGTGGGCGCGCGTATAGGAGGTGCGCCCGTTCATAGCCAAAAAATGGGCCCGAGCGGTATTGGCCCGAGTCATGATGCCCATCAGGGCATCGGAATCTTCATTTTCCACCGACTGGCGGAAGCGGCCGATACCGTCACTGAACTGGTCCAGTGCCTGCAGCAGGGCCGCCTTGTTCTCACGAAAAATGTCGTGCCACATCACCGGATCGGAGCTGGCGATGCGGGTGAAGTCGCGAAAACCGCCGGCAGCATAGCGGAAGATCTCGGTGGAATCTCCCTGCCTGGCCAACGTGTCCACCAGCGAGAACGCCAGCAGGTGTGGCAGATGGCTGGTTTCCGCCAACACTTGGTCGTGATAATCCGGCGCCATTTGTAGCACTTCCGCGCCCATAGCCGTCCACAGCGCCCGTACTTCGGCAGTGGCCGCCGGGTCGGTGGCATCGGTGGGCGTGAGAATCACTCGATGGTCGCGATAGAGATTCGCATCCGCGGCCGTGACGCCGCTTTTTTCCTTGCCGGCAATCGGGTGCCCGGGCACAAAGCGGGCATAGTGAGCCCCAAGAGCATCGCGGGCGGCGGTGACCACCGCGCCTTTCACGCTGCCGCCGTCAGTCACGATGGCACCCTTCGCCAGCCCCGGCTTCAGGGCCGCCAGCACCGCTCCCATGGCAGACACGGGGGTGGACACAAACACCAGATCGGCACCGTCTACCGCCTCCGCCAGGTCCTGGCTGCCGCTGTCGATAATGCCCAGGGCAACACCTTGCTCTAGCGTTCTTGCAGAGCGGGAGCCAGCAACGATGGAGCGGGCCAGGCCGTTTTCACGGGCGGCAGCAGCGAATGAGCCACCAATAAGGCCCAGGCCGATGACAGCGATGCGATTGAAAAGCGGTTCAGGCATGGAAGCGCTCCAGGTTTTCGGTAGGAGCCCCTCTCGAGGTGCGAATCGAATCTGGCACGGGCCGTTGCAAGCAGGTTGGCACCTCGAGAGGGGCTCCTACCGCGAGGTACCCGCAACGATGGAGATTATCCATCCGCCATCACCTTCTTCAGGGCAATCAAAAAACGTTCATTTTCGCGGCTGGTGCCGACGGTGACGCGCAGGTGGTTGGGCATGCCGTAACCCGCCAAGGGCCTCACAATCACGCCTTCCTGCAGCAAGCCCTCGTAGATCGGCATGGCATCACGACCGCAATCAAACGCAATGAAGTTGGCCACGGAGGGGATCTGCTCAAGATGCAGCGCCTGCAACCCTTCGGCAATTTGCACCAGGCCGCTGGTATTCTCGCTGCGGGAATTTTCCAGGTGGTCCTCATCGGCCAGCGCGGCTTCCGCCGCCACCATAGCCGGCGTATTCACATTGAATGGCTGGCGGACCCGGTTAAGCACATCAGCAATCTGCGGGCTGGAAACGCCGTACCCAATACGCAGGCCAGCCAGGCCGTGAATTTTGGAGAACGTGCGTGTCACCACCAGGTTCGGGTATTTTTCCAGACGATCAATGCCATTCGGGTAATGGCTCTCTTCCACATATTCAAAATACGCTTCATCCAACACCACGATCACCCGCTCAGGCACCCGCGACAGAAATTCATCCAGCGCATGGGCATTAAACCAGGTACCCGTGGGGTTGTTAGGATTCGCCACGAACATCACCCGAGTGCGTTCGGTCACCGCTTCCGCCATGGCCGCCAGATCATGGCCATAAAGGTTGGAGCTCACCTGCACGGGCTTGGCACTGCAACCCAATGTGACCAGCGGGTAAACCGCAAACGCATATTCGGAAAAGACGGCTTCATCGCCGGGTTGCAGGTAAGCGCGGGCAATCAGCTCCAGCACATCGTTGGAGCCATTACCCAGCGTCAACTGATTCGCCGCCACGCCCAGCTTCTCTGACAACGCCGCTTTCAGGGCAAAACCGGCCCCGTCGGGGTACAGATGCAGGTCGTCCATATGGCGCAACGCATGCAACGCTTTGTGGCTCGGCCCCAACGGGTTTTCATTGCTGGCCAGCTTGACGATATCGGTGACACCAAGCTCCCGCTCCAGCTCGGCAATAGGCTTGCCCGGCTCGTAAGGCTTGAGTTGCTGAACACCGCTGTTGGCGAGTTTGATGTAGTCCATATTCGCTCCGCAATTTCAGGCCGGATGCCGGACGCCAAGCGCCTGACGAGGGGAGTCTTCCAGCGTCAGGCATCCTGCATCAGGCTTCGAGCGTTCTACAGTACGGCTTTTGGGTACGAGCCCAGCAGCTTGATGGTATTGCCCGCGGCTTCCAGTTTGTCCAACACCGCCTGCAGGGTGGCGTCTTCCTTGTGGCCTTCGCAATCGACGAAGAACACATAGCTCCAGTTGGCAGTGCGCGAGGGGCGGGATTCCAGCCGGGTCAGGTTGATGCCCTCGTCCCGAAAAGGGGACAGCACTTCGTATAACAAACCCGGGCGGTTCTTGCCGCTGATCATCAGGCTGGTCTTGTCGCAGCCGGAGGCCGGCGTGTCCTGGCGACCAATGATAATAAAGCGGGTGGTGTTGTCCGGACGGTCTTCAATGTTGCGTTGTACGGCAGTCAGACCATACAGCTCTTCCGCCATTTCCCCGGCAATGGCCAAGGCATTCCATTCGTCTTTCAAGCGGCGCGCCGCTTCGGCGTTAGAGCTGACCGCGATCCGCTCCACCCCGGGCATATGGGCATCGAGCCACTGGCGGCACTGCGCCAGCGTCTGCTGGTGGGAATACACCCGGGTCACCTTGTCCTGACGGGTATGCTCACCCGCCAGCAAATGATGATGGATGCGTAGCTCCACTTCCCCGCAGATCTTCAGGCTGGAGGTCATGAAGGTATCCAGGGTGTGATTCACCACCCCTTCGGTGGAGTTTTCCACCGGCACCACGCCATAGTTGGCAGCACCGGATTCCACTTCACGGAAGACTTCATCGATGGCACCCAACGGCAGGCTTTCCACCGCATGGCCAAAATGCTTGAGCGCGGCCTGCTGGGTAAAAGTGCCTTCCGGCCCCAGAAACGCCACTTTCATGCGCTGTTCCAATGCCAGGCAGGCGCTCATCACTTCACGGAAAAAGCGCGCCATGGTCTCGCCATCCAGCGGCCCCTGATTACGCTCTTTCACCCGACGCAGCACCTGGGCTTCTCGCTCCGGGCGATAGAACACCGGGTTGGGGTCGGTGGCCGTTTTTACTTTGGCGACCTTGTGAGCCAGAGTGGCGCGCTCATTGAGCAGATCCTGAAGCTGCTGATCCAGCTCGTCGATCTGGCTGCGAAGGGTGTCCAGATTATCGGTCATGCAGACCTCGCTTGCAGGCAGCACGCAACACGCGAACAAGCGTGGGAGCGTTCTTTGCGGTCTGCTGCCAACCATTCAAATTCATTGTTTTACCCACCGTTCAAACAATCACATAGCTCCACACTACCACCGCCCCATCAAACATGGCGTGGCGCGTGTTGCGTGGTGCATGTTGCGTTCATTCAGGCGTTTCTTTTTTCAAATTCCGCCATAAAGCCAATCAGCGCATCCACCGCCGCTTCAGGCACGGCGTTGTAAATGCTGGCGCGCATGCCGCCCACGCTCCGGTGACCTTTCAGATTCAACAAGCCGGCTGCCTGTGCTTGATCCAGGAAGGGCTTGTCGAGCCGGTCGTCTGCCAGCACAAAGGGCACATTCATGCGGCTGCGGCTGATTACCTCTACCGGGTTGCTGTACAGGCCACTGTTATCAATAAAACCATACAGCTTTTCAGCCTTGCGCTGGTTAATTTCACCCATGCTGCCCACACCGCCCTGCTTTTTCAGCCAGGAGAACACCAGGCCTGACAGGTACCAGGCATAGGTCGGCGGAGTGTTGTACATGCTGCCGTTGTCGGCATGGACCTGATAATCGAGCATGGCAGGCACGCGGCTTGACGCCTTGCCGAGCAGGTCCTTACGGACGATGACCAGGGTCAGGCCTGCCGGGCCAATGTTCTTCTGGGCACCGGCATAAATCAGCCCATACTGATTCACATCCACCGGTCGAGACAGGATGGTAGAGCTCATGTCCGCCACCAGCGGGGTGTCGCCAACCTGCGGCACAAAACTGTATTCCAGCCCACCAATGGTTTCATTCGGGCAGTAATGCACATAGGCCGGGTTATCAGACAGGTTCCAGGTGTCCTGCGGCGGCACGGTACTGAAATTCGTGTCTTCACTGCTGGCAGCCACATTGATGTGGCCGTAGCGGCCGGCTTCCTTGATGGCTTTTTTCGACCATTGCCCGGTGTTGATGTAATCCGCGGTTTGCCCTTCGCCCAACAGATTCATGGGTACCATGGCGAACTGGCTGGACGCCCCGCCCTGCAGAAACAGCACCGCGTAATCATCGCTGATGCCCATCAGGTCGCGCAGGTCTTTCTCGGCCTGCTCGGCAATCTCCACAAAGACGTTATCGCGGTGGCTCATTTCCATAATGGAAACACCCAGCCCCCGATAATCCAGCATTTCCTGCTGGGCCTGTTCGAGTACCGCCTGCGGCAACGCCGCCGGACCTGCGCAGAAGTTATAGGCGCGGGACATGCATTTTCTCCGTTTAAACGAATCCGGTTAATCAAAGAAGCCCGGCATTACCGGGCTTGGGTATTTCTGGCTGAAAAACCTGCCGTAGGAGCGTCGCTGGCGGCGTGATTCCAGCGGATCGTGCCGCCAGCGTCGCCCCTACAGTAGTTTTATTCCTCAGCGCCGTCGGTGGTGGCGTCGGATTCCGGTGTCTCAGACGTCGCTTCGCCCTCCAGCACCTCGCCGTCTTCGCCTTCCTCTTCCTCAACGCCTTCCAGCTCGGGAATGGTGGCCAAGC
This sequence comes from Alcanivorax sp., assembly GCF_040118815.1. GTDB lineage: Bacteria > Pseudomonadota > Gammaproteobacteria > Pseudomonadales > Alcanivoracaceae > Alcanivorax. The sequence goes on along the minus strand of NZ_JBEDTC010000021.1, from coordinate 127,812 downwards.
CACACAGGGCTTCGCCATCGGCCAAGCGGATCAAGCGAACACCTTGGGTGTTGCGGCCAGACGTACTCACCTGATTTACACCGGTACGCACCAAGGTGCCCTGGTTGGAAATCAGCATGATGTCTTCTTCGCCGAACACCTGGGTGGCACCGACCAACTCACCATTTCGTTCGTTGATCACCATGGCAATTACGCCCTGGCCACCACGGCCCTTGGTGGGGTAATCGGTGAGCGGAGTGCGCTTGCCGTAACCGTGTTCGGACGCAGTGAGGATCTGGCCATTCTCTTCCGGCACGATCAGGGAAATCAGATCTACGCCCTCGGCCAGCTTGATGCCACGCACACCACGGGCCAGACGGCTCATGACACGCACCTTGGACTGATGGAAACGCACGGCCTTACCGTTGCGAGCCACCAACATGATGTCTTCGTGGCCTTGGGTAATAGCCACATTCACCAGGTGCTCGCCTTCCTGCAATTTCACCGCAATCAAACCGGAGCTGCGCGGACGGGCAAAGTTGGCAAGGGCTGTTCGCTTGACGATACCGCTAGAGGTGGCCATGAAGATAAAGGGCCCGGGAACGGTATCGGTTACCGCCTCGGCTTCAACCTCAACATCACTCTCCGCCTCATCTTCAATGACTTCAGCCACATCATCTGCATCGACAACGTCTTCTTCGCCACCGGCCTTCTGCTGACGCACCATTTCCGCATCCAAACGCAGGATAGCGGTAATTCGTCCTTCATTACCCAGTGCTGGCAGCAGGTTCACAAGCGGCTTGCCACGCGATGCTCGACCACCCTGAGGTAGCTCGAAGGTGCGCAACCAGAACACCTTGCCGGCATCCGTAAACAGCAACAGGGTGTCGTGGGTACCCGCCACCAGCAGGTGCTCCACATAATCTTCGTCTTTCAGCTGCCCGGCAGATTTACCGCGACCGCCACGCTTCTGCGCACGGTAGGTGTCGATAGGCTGCATTTTGGCGTAACCGCCATTAGACAACGTCACCACCACGGTTTCTTCGGCAATCAGGTCTTCCATGCTGAAGTCCTGACGGGACGCCACGATCTCGGAACGACGCTCGTCGGCGTATTCCTCACGCACCGCCTGCAACTCTTCGCGGATTACTTCCATCAGACGCTCTGGGTTACCCAGAATCTTCAGCAATTCGGCGATCTGCTCCAGCAGTTCCTGATAGTCATTAATCAGCTTTTCACGTTCCAGACCGGTCAACTTCTGCAGACGCAGATCCAGAATCGCCTGGGCCTGTTCCGGGCTCAGGTGATAAAAGCCATCCACCAGGCCGTATTGTTCATCCAGGCCATCCGGACGGGCCGCGTTTTCACCACCGGCACGTTCCAGCATCTGCAGCACATCACCAGGCTTCCAGCCCTTGTCCAACAGCTTGGCTTTGGCTTCTGCACCGCTGGGGGACGCCTTGATCAGCTCGATCACCGGATCGATATTGCTCAGGGCAACCGCCAGGCCTTCCAGCAAATGGGCTTTTTCACGAGCCTTGCGCAGCTCGAATACAGTCCGGCGAGTCACCACCTCACGGCGGTGAAGAATAAAGGAGTCCAACAGCTGGCGCAGATTAAGGATCTTCGGCTGGCCATCGACCAGCGCCACGGTGTTGATACCAAACACCGATTCCATCTGAGTCTGCTGATACAGGTTATTGAGCACGACTTCGGCATTCTCACCCCGACGCAACTCAATCACGATGCGCATACCATCTTTATCCGATTCGTCGCGCAGCTCGGTGATGCCTTCGATCTTTTTGTCTTTCACCAGCTCGGCAATCTTCTCGATCAGCCTCGCCTTGTTCACCTGATAGGGGATCTCGTTAACGATGATCGCTTCTTTACCGCTCTTGTCGGTGGGCTCGATCTCCGCACGGGCGCGCATGTACACACGGCCACGGCCGGTGCGGTAGGCCTGCACAATACCGGCGCGGCCGTTAATAATGCCAGCGGTGGGGAAATCCGGCCCCTTGATGTATTCCATCAAGTCATCCGGCGTCAGGCTGTCGTCGTCGATCAACGCCAGGCAACCATCCACCACTTCACCCAGGTTATGGGGCGGGATGTTGGTAGCCATGCCCACGGCAATACCGGAAGAACCGTTCACCAGCAGGTTCGGCACCCGGGTGGGCATCACATCGGGAATGCGTTCCGTGCCGTCGTAGTTATCGACGAAATCCACGGTTTCCTTGTCCAGATCAGCCAGCAGTTCATGGGCGATCTTGGCCATGCGCACTTCGGTATAACGCATTGCCGCCGCGGAGTCCCCGTCGATGGAACCAAAGTTACCCTGGCCATCTACCAGCATGTAGCGCAGGGAAAAAGGCTGCGCCATCCGCACGATAGTGTCGTACACCGCCGAATCACCGTGGGGGTGGTATTTACCAATTACGTCACCGACCACACGGGCCGATTTCTTGTAAGCCTTGTTCCAGTCGTTGTTCAACTCGTGCATGGCGAACAGCACGCGGCGGTGCACCGGCTTAAGGCCATCGCGCACGTCCGGCAATGCCCGCCCGACGATTACGCTCATGGCGTAATCCAGGTATGACTGCTTGAGTTCGTCTTCGATGTTGACCGGGGTAACTTCTCTGGCGAGATCCGTCATAGCGATCCTTACTGTCCACAAGGTGTCGGGAAAGCCCCTGCGGCTTCCCCAAGCCGGCCCGTCAGCGGGCCGATTTCACAGGATGCCTATGGCCTCCCGTGCAGTCTGTTCTTATAGGCAGTGGAATTTCAGGGGGCAGACACCCTACCCGGCCCCACTGCCGTCGCGAATTCCGGTTCACAAAGCCCGGAAAAGCCCCGGATGATAGCACAGCTGGACGGTATCGGCGCCATACTCGCGTTGATCCTCGCAAGATGGCTTTCCTCTACCCGCCTGAGAGCACTTTCTCGTCATAGAGCAAAGGCAAAAGGCGCGGTGACACGCTATACTACGGCGCACAAATCGAGGGCTCAGCCCCCTGTTCGATCAAGGAGTTATGCATGAGCGACAATCAGGCCGACCTGATCGTCCACGCCCGCTGGATTGCCCCGGTGGCCCCGCAAAGCACCGTGCTGGAAAACCATGCACTGGTGGTCAAGAACGGCCGTATCGCCGACTTGCTACCCAGCGCCCTGGCTAACCAGAAGTGGCAGAGCGAGGAAGAGGAGCATTTAGGCGATCACCTGCTGATCCCTGGCCTGGTCAATGCGCACACCCACGCAGCCATGAACCTGCTGCGCGGCATCGCCGACGACTTGCCGCTGATGACTTGGCTGGAAAAGCATATCTGGCCCGCCGAAGGCCGCTTTATCAGCGAGAGCTTTGTGTATGACGGCACCCGGCTGGCCGCCGCGGAAATGATCCGCTCCGGCACCACCTGCTTTGCCGACATGTATTTCTTCCCCGCCCATGCAGCCCGCGCCACCGTAGAGGCCGGCCTGCGCGCCAGCCTGTTCTGCCCGCTGCTGGACTTCCCCACGCCCATGGGGTCCGGGCCGGAGGACTACCTGCGCCTTGCCACCGACGCCATGGACGAATGGCAGCATGAGCCACGCATCCAGATCGGCTTCGGCCCCCACGCGCCTTACACCGTGTCTGATGCACCATTACAGAAAGTGATCACCCTGGCTGAAGAACTGGACGTGCCAGTGATGATGCACGTGCATGAAACCGCCGGCGAAATCCAGATGGCCGTGGGCAACACCGGCGAGCGCCCACTCACCCGCCTGCATAACCTGGGGCTGCTGTCGCCGCGCCTGCTGGCCGTGCACATGACCCAGCTCACCGACGACGAAATCGCCCTGGTGGCTAAAACCGGCACCCACGTGGTGCACTGCCCGGAATCGAACCTGAAACTGGCCAGCGGTTTCGCACCAGTGGAAAAACTGCGCAAAGCCGGCATTAATGTGGCACTGGGCACCGATGGCGCCGCCAGCAACAACGATCTGGACATGCTGGGTGAAGCCCGCACTGCGGCCTTCCTGACCAAGGGTGTCAGCCTGCAAGCCGATGCCCAGCCCGCCATGGAAACGCTGAAGATGGCCACCCTGAACGGCGCCAAGGCACTGGGCCGCGACGATGAAATCGGCTCACTGGAAATCGGCAAACAAGCTGACATGGTAGCCGTGGATTTGAACCGACTGGAAACCCAGCCGGTCTACGACCCAGTGGCCCAACTGATTTACGCCGCCACCCGGGACCAGATCACCCATACCTGGGTCGGCGGCCGCTGCCTGATGGACAACCGCCAGCTAACCACACTCAATGAAGCCCTGATCCTCAACAATGCCCAGCAGTGGCAGGAAAAAATTGCCGGAGCCGACCGTGACTGAACAACAAGCCCAGACTCACTCCTCCAAGCAGAACGTAGACGCGAGTGAAATCGCCAAGTTCAACGCCCTGGCCGAGCAATGGTGGGACCCGAACTCCCAGTTTCGTCCACTGCACGACATTAACCCGCTACGCCTCAACTATATTGACGAGCGCGTCAGCCTGCCGGGCAAAAAAGTCATCGACATCGGTTGCGGTGGCGGTTTGCTTTCCGAAGGCATGGCCCGCCGTGGCGCTGAGGTCACCGGCATCGACATGGGCGAAGCCCCGCTGGCCGTGGCACGCATTCACGCAGAGCAAGCCGGCGTAGCGGTGGAATACCTGCAAACCCCGGCGGAACAAATCGCCGAGCAGCGTGCTGGCCAGTACGACGTGGTCACCTGCCTGGAAATGCTGGAGCACGTGCCAGACCCCTCTTCGGTAATCCGCGCTTGCGCCACCCTGGTTAAACCTGGCGGGCAAGTGTTCTTCAGCACCATCAACCGCAACCCCAAAGCTTTCATGTTTGCCATTGTTGGCGCCGAATACGTTCTGCGCCTACTGCCCCGGGGCACCCACGAATACGCCAAACTGATCAAGCCGTCAGAACTGGCCGGCTGGGCCCGTGACGCCGGGCTGGAAGTCAAAGACACCGCCGGCATGGTCTACAACCCGCTAACACAGGTCTACAAGCTGAACCGGGATGTATCCGTGAACTATCTGATGCACGCCCACAAAGGGGCCTAAGAAAGAGTCGAGTCGTGAGTGACGAGTTTCGAAAGGCAAAACCGGTTTTGATCTTCGCAACTCGTTACTCGAAACTCGCGTCTGCTTTCAGGTCTTCACCGTAAGCACCAACGATCAAAGAACAGAGAACGCTATGGAACGCCTTGAAGCTGTTTACTTCGACCTGGACGGCACCTTGATTGATACCGCACCGGATTTTCATACGGTGCTCAACACCCTGCTGGAGCAACACGGTCGCCCGGCAGTAACCTACTCTGCGGTACGCGCCAATGTCTCCAATGGAGCCCGTGCACTCACCGAACTGGGCTTTGGCACTGGGCCGGAGGATCTCACCTTCCCGGCATTCTTGGACGAACTGCTGGACGCCTACGAGCAACACCTGGCGGTAGATACCGTGCTGTTTCCCGGCATGGACGAGACCCTGGACTGGATGGAAGCAAACGGCATCCCCTGGGGCATCGTCACCAACAAGCCAGCTCGCTTTACCGGCAAGGTGCTGGAAGGGCTGGGGCTGCATAAACGAGTGGGGCCAGTGCTCTGCCCAGACGACGTTAAACAGCGCAAGCCAGATCCGGAAGGCCTGTTGATCGCGGCCAGCACAGACCAAGTAGATCCGGCAAACTGCCTTTACGTGGGCGACCATCTGCGCGATATACAGGCAGGCCAGAATGCGGGCATGGAAACCGCCGTTGCGGCCTTCGGCTACATTGATGCGGACGATGACCCACGCGGCTGGCAGGCCAATTATTATCTGGAACAAGGCACTGATCTGTTACCGCTCTTACAAGCCCTCTACCAACAAGCGCCACACTGACCGCATGGCGGAAACCGGTTCCGCCGGCTTTCGCCCTACGATTAAACGCGCCAGGCCGTAACCTGCCGCGCAAGATACACAGGAACCGTCATGACCGACATCCAGCAACAAGCCCTCAACTACCAATGCGCCGATGGCGCCTTCAAGAACCGCATTATCCTGGTCACCGGTGCCGGCGCTGGCATCGGCCGCGCCGCGGCGCTGTCACTGGCAGCCCATGGTGCCACGGTAATTCTTCTCGGCCGCACCCAGGAAAAACTGGAAGCGGTTTACGATGAAATCAAAGCAGCAGGTTGGCCGGAACCGGCTCTGGCGCCGGTAAATCTGACCGTTGCCCGCCCGGAAGATTTCCAGGAACTAGCAGGGCTTTTCGATAAAGAATTCGGGCACCTGGATGGCATCCTGCACAACGCATCCTTGCTTGGCGACATCACCCCCATGGACCGCTACGGCGCAGGCACTTGGGAGTCAGTCATGCAGACCAATGTGAACAGTGCCTTTTATCTGACTCAGGCCATGCTGCCCCTGTTACGCGCCAGCGATGATGCCCGCCTGCTATTCACCTCATCCAGTGTCGGTCGCAAGGGTCGCGCCTTCTGGGGTGCCTACGCAGTTTCCAAAGCGGCCACCGAAAATCTGGCCCAAGTGTTGGCCGAAGAGCTGGAAAACACCAGCAACATTCGCGTCAATACCATCAACCCCGGCGGCACCCGCACCGACATGCGCGCCCTGGCCTACCCCGGCGAAGATCCGAACACGCTGAAAACCCCGGCGGACATCATGGCGCCTTATCTGTTTTTACTGGGCCCGGACAGCCGCAACATTAACGGTCATTCGCTGGATGCCCAGCCAAAATAATCACCATTAGCACGACAACTGTTTACCTGCCGGCAGCCCGACTGCCGGCAGTTGCCGCAACGCGGCCACTCCCTGCGCCAAAGTCCTCCTTTCTGCTTTAATGCCATGCTATTTCTATAGCCACTGATATTCTGATAAAACCTTTATCGAAACGCATTATTAATACATGAACAGCCATACCCATATAAATATTGGCGCATAAAAAGGCTATTCATTGCAGCGTTTCCCATAACAACAACATCGCCCGGAGATTGCCATGCGCACCCGACTTTCTGTTTTTTTTATTCTCTCCCTGCTGTGCGCAACCCTGAGCGCAGCCACACTGACTGACGCACAAAAAACACAGCTAAAAACACTGCTGCCCGGCGTCACCCTGAGCGACGATATCATCGAAAAACTGGAAGACGTTTTTTATACCCGGGAGATGCCGGTTCGCAGCCGACTCAAGGCCATCAGCCAAATGGTCGGACTGGATCAGATGCCCGCTGGCAGCACGCTGAAGCGCACCATCTGCATCTGGGATATTGGCGGGCGCAATGGGCCGGTATTCAATGCAGCCATGGAGCAACGCGCGCTAGCTGTCGAGTACGGCATTAACCTGGACCTGGTGCCCTACACCAACGAAACCGTGATGGTGGAAGAATTCAAAGCCGGCCGCTGTGATGCCGCGTTAATGAGTGGCCTGCGCGCCCGCCAGTTCAACCTTTACAGTGGCAGCGTCGATGCCATTGGTGCAGTCCCTGACGACAAACACATGCAAACCTTGCTGCAGGTCCTGTCCCACCCTAAACAGGCGGGGCACATGGTCCAGGGCGACTATGTGGTAATGGGTATTTATTCCGCGGGGGCTGCGCATATTTTTGTTAATGACCGCAGCATAAGCTCACTGGCCAAAGCCGCCGGCCGCCGTGTTGCCGTGCTGGATTATGACCAGACCCAGGCGGAAATGGTCGCCGCCATCGGCGCCACCCCGGTCACCACCGATATCGTTTCCGCTCCAAATAAATTCAACAACGGCCAGATTGACATCCTCCCGGCACCACTCGTTGCCTACGAAATTCTGGAACTTTATAAAGGTATGAGTCCAGATGGCGGCATTGTCGATTACCCGCTAACGCAACTTTCCATGCAGTTAATCGGCAGGCTGGACAAGTTCCCCAATGAAGTGGCGCAGCTGATTCGTGAAGCCTCTTTTGAAGCCTACCCCATGGTAATGAAGCGCATCGAACAAGAAACCAAACGCGTACCTGACCGCTGGATGATCCATATCCCGGAAAAAGACAAACAGGAATACGAAGTCATGATGCAAGACGCCCGTGACGTCCTGCGCAAGCAAGGCTATTACAGTAGCGACATGCTGATGCTACAACGAAAAATTCGTTGCAAATTCAACGCGGCACGCTCCGAGTGCAGCATTACCCAGTAACCTCCCAGGGTAGCCACTTACACAAGATCCCTGCCCCGCGGCGCCCTTCAGGGCGCTTCGTACAATTGTCATACAGGCGGTAAAACTTCGCCGCCTGGCAACATGCTATAAGCGTTTCATTTAATGACAAAGGATTGGTCATGGGGACGTTTCGATACTTATGCATGGCGCTGCTTTTTGTTGCTGCAGCCAATGGCTCAGCGCTGACGCTTACCGACAAACAACAAACACAGCTCAAGCAGGCCCGACAGTCTATGGGCCTTGCGGAAAACGAAAAGCTGAAAAGGCATATCTGCCTCTGGGATTTATCTGGTCGTTCCGGGCCTGTGTATAACGGCGCCACCAATTTGCGCGTGGACTTGCTGCGCTATGATGTTGATATCAGCCTGGAAGCATTCACCAATGAGGGAGTACTGGTTGCCTCACTGAAAAACGGCCACTGCGATGCCGCCCTGATGAGTGGATTTCGCGCCCGTCAGTTCAATCGTTTTACCGGCAGCATTGATGCACTGGGTGCGCTGCCAACACTGGAACACGTCAACCTTCTGCTACGCACGCTGGCCCACCCGCAACTGGCCGAGAACATGGCCAGCAAAAAGTTTCAAACACTGGCCATTACGCCTGCGGGAGCCGCGTACCTTTTCGTCAATGATCGTGCCCTGAACTCCCTCGGCAAAGTAGCGGGAAAAAAAGTGGCGGTTTTGGATTTTGATCCTGGCCAGTCAAAGATGGTGACCCAAATTGGCGCCACTCCCGTTGCCAGCACTCTGGCCACGGCCCCCAGCCAGTTCAACAATGGCAGTGTCGATGTGCTGCCTGCGCCGCTGATTGCCTATCAAGCTCTGGAGCTTTACAAGGGAATGGAACCCGCCGGCGGGATTGTGAATTACCCCATCGTACAGCTCACTGCCCAACTGATTGCTCATACAGAGAGTTTTCCTCCCGCTTTTGCCGCACTCATTCGCGAAGTAGCCGCGGACAGCTTTCAGTCCGTCCAGACAGCTCTGGAAAAAGAGGCCGAACGCATTCCTTCACATTGGTGGATTCCCCTCCCGGATGAGGAGAAACGCCACTACAACAGCATGATGCGTGACGCACGCATCAAACTGCGTAGCAGTGGCTATTATGACCCGGTCATGTTGAGCATTATGAAAAGGATACGCTGCACCCTTGAAGCAGACCGACCGGAATGCAGCCAAAGCGCAGAGTAGCCAACCGTATCCCACGCAAGGCTGATCAGCCCGATTGGCGGCACCGCCAGGCAGGCGGGCTAATCAGCCAGCGACGCACCGCCCCTAACCTGCCCACAATGCTGTAACGATATTACGGCTAACACCTGATCGTGATGCCAACAACAAACAATAATGACCACGGAGGCTATCGTGCGATTTCTTCGTCACCTGTTTCTGCTTTCCCTGCTAATTGGCAGCCCCTTTGCTATCAGCGATGACAGGCTTGATTTGACGCCGGCCCAGCAGGCTGAACTGGAGAGCTTTGCCCCCGGTGTGGAGTTAACCCCCGCGCTGGCAGAAAAATTGCGCACCATTGCCTTCGACCAGAGCCGAAGCCTGGATGATCGCATCAAAGCCATGCAGAAAGCGGCGGGCTTCAGCCAGGGCGAACCGCTCAAACGACGTATTTGCATCTGGGATATCGCAGGCCGCGCCGGACCTATTTTCAAAGCGGCAGAAGACCAGCGCACACGGCTGCTGCAATACGGCGTGGATCTGGATGTGCAGCCCTACACCAGCGAAAGCGTCGTTGCCGAAGACCTCAAAGCCGGCATTTGTGATGCTGCACTGATTACCGGCTTACGCGGTCGTCAGTTCAACAAATACACGGGCACAATTGATGCCATCGGCGCGCTGCCCACCGATGAGCACATGAAAATTCTGCTGCAGGTGCTCGCCAGCCCGAAAAGTGCGGACAAAATGGCCAGCGGTGAATATGTCATTCTCGGCCTGGCTCCGGCTGGCGGCGCGTATGTCTTCGTTAACGACAGAAGTATCAACACCCTTGCCAATGCAGCAGGAAAGCGTGTGGCGGTGCTCGACTATGACCCCACGCAAGCGGAGATGGTCTCGCAGATTGGGGCAACACCGGTCGCGTCCGATATTGTTTCTGCACCCAATAAATTCAACAACGGTGTGGTGGACGTTCTGGCAGCACCACTGGTCGCCTACGAAGTGCTGGAACTCTACAAAGGCATGGAACCAGACGGCGGCATCATCGATTACCCGCTGGCGCAAATCACCATGCAATTGATCGGCCGCAAGGACAAGTTTCCAAACGAAGTGGCACAACTGGTGCGCGAAGAGTTCTACAACAGTTATCACCTGATCATGGAGCGCCTGGCAATCGAAGCGGCCAAAGTCCCAGAACACTGGATGATTCAGATCCCCAAGGAAGACAAACAGGAATATGAAATCATGATGCAAGAGGCCCGCCTGCAACTGCGCAAGAAGGGATATTACGACCCGAGCATGCTGACCCTGCAACGCAAGATCCGCTGCAAGCTGGACGCCAGCCGAGCGGAGTGTAGTAATCCGGTGGAATGATAGCTACGAGTTTCGAGTTTCGAAGAGCAAGAAGCAGTAAGTAACACCAGGCTGACAACGCCATCTCTTGATTTTCGAAACTCGTTACTCGTCACTCGCATCAAGGCCCAAACAAAAAAACCGTACCTTCGCAGGTACGGTTTTTTTGTGGCTCATAGGTCGCAGCTTGCTGCTATTAGTGCAGAAAGCCACCCGGCATTTCGTCAACGGCACCGAACATGTCCACCCGGTTATCGCTGAACATATCCATTTCCGGCGCCAGCACCTGCACATAACGATCGAAGTAGAGGAACTGTTTCAGCAACAGGGCAAACTCTCGCGGGAAACGGATACCGTGGCTCTCACCAATTTTGACGATATCCATCAACAGGCGATTCACCTCCTTGTCGTTCCGGTCAGCCTGCACCAGTGCTGACGGATCCACCTGCCCCAGAGAGCCCTGCAGACCTTCAATGTCGCGAGCCAGTGCAGAGACGTCCACCTCCTCACGGGTCATGCCGATCACAGCCATGGCCTCTGCCATCTGGCGGACATCACCCCGGCCAATGGCGTCAAAAAAGGTCGCCATGCCATCCCAGGCCTCTCGGCGTATCCGCCCAACGATGCCAAAGTCGATAAACCCTACCCGGCCATCCTCCAACAGCATCAAATTGCCCGCATGCACATCCGCATGGAAGAAATCACACAACATCAGGCTAGAAAACCAGGTATTAAGGGCGGAGATCAAGGTGCCTGCCGGATCATCAGTATACTTTTTAAGCACATTCATATCCGTCAGCGGCACCCCGAAGAAACGCTCCATGGTCAACACCTTGCCTGTGGTGTGCGACATGATCGGCTCCGGCGCTACCGCCTGGGTGTTTCCGGTGTCGCGCAAAAACACGTTAAACGCCTTCAGGTTGTTCGCTTCCTTGATGAAATCACACTCTTCCAGCATGCCGGCCTGCAACTCTTCAATGACCCCGGAAATGGCCGAACGGGACAATCCCGGTGCCAGCTTCTCGGTAATTCGTGCGGCAAAGTAGAGAAAATTGAAATCTGTCAGCAGTACATTCTTCACACCCGGGCGCTGAACCTTGATAACCACGTCCTGGCCGTTTTTCATTTTTGCTGCATGAACCTGCGCAATTGACGCACTGGCCAATGGCTTGGGATCAACAAATTGATAAAGCGATTCCAGACTGGCACCCAGCTCGGATTCAATGGTTTCGCGGATGTAATGAAAAGGTAGGGGGGGCGTGCGGTCCAGGCAGCGCTGGAACTCTTCTACATATTCTTCAGGGAAAATCGATGGGGAGCTGGCAATAAACTGCCCTAATTTGATGTAAGTGGTCCCCAAAGATTCAAAGGTAGTACGCAGCAAAGCCGGTACTGGTGGGCGATCTCCCAATGCCCAACCGAGGCTCTGGCGACCCAGTACGCCGAGCGTTTCGAGAACACGCAAGCCGCCCCGAGCGGTATTCAATGCCAGAGAAAGGCCACTCCGTTCGCCCGCCAGCCAGGCCCGCATGTCTTTAACGCCACTGTGGTCACTCATAATAAAGTCGTATTTTCCTGTGAATTCCATGGGTTATTGAACAGCATCCATGATATAGCAAATTTATTATTTGTAATTGATTGCAGGCTTTTTTGTAATTGCCGCTTGTGCCAATTGGCGGACTTTCGTACCTTTGACGGCGCTATTTTGAGAACAATAACAAGGAGCATACTAATGCGTTCTCTTTCCATGAAAAAAATGCTACGACATTCCCGTCTGGCCTTGGTAGGGGGCGCCGTTCTGGCTCTGCAAGGCTGTGGTGTTATCTACAAAACCACTGGTGATGTCCTCATCAGTTTCGGGCGTGCCGAATTAGTGCCCTACATGATGACCTACGACGACGTACGCATGGCGTGCGTTACTGGCGAAGCACAAACCCCCTTGTTGATGTCTTTCCAACGCGTTGGCTCAACCCCCGAAAAACTGGGCACCATGGTCTTCACCACCGCTGGCACCTGCGCTGAACAAATCGCGATAGAAGCAGAGCTTCGTTATATGCGTTCAGTGAAAGACGGACGGGTCAGCGAAGCTCAAGATGCGCGTATCGAGCAAAAACGCTGGTCCGCCGTCGCCGCCCAGCGCCAATTCAAGGCATACAACCATATGGTTGAGTCCTTCGGTAACGTCAAGGACGGTGAATGCCCCAAAATGAAAACAGATTTCGACGAAATGGTGTGGATGGTTGGCAACATTTCTGGCGTTCAGGCCGTGCTAAACGATGGTGCTTCCGATGGTGCGGTAGGTGTGCCACGCGATATCGCTGCCAAAGTCGAGCGCAACATGAAGTGTCTGGATAATGACAAGTGGTGGGGTGTTCCACGCGGTACCCGTGCTGCCGTCTGGAACCTTCTGCCAATGCTGGCTCCACCTAACGCCGATGCGTGGGCAGAGCTTGAAGCGTCTGCCAAATCAGGCTTCGACAGCGGCATCCGCTTGGGCAGTGCCCTGTATGCCATGAGCGCGTTTAGCAAAGGCAATGACGAGCGCCTGCGTAAAGCTGTTCGAGACTACGCAGCCAACGACAACAACCTTGACCCTGACTACGCTCTCTTGGATGCCATTGCCGGCTTCATCATTCTGGGCATTTCAGACCGTGAATGGACCGAAAACACCGGTAAACGGACCCCGATTGGTGGCATTGGCACCTTCTGGGATGACCAATCCAAATCCGGCTCCTCTGTAAATATTGACGATTTGCTTTAAGCCTTTTGCGGCCTTCGGGCCGCTTTTTGATTCAGTTTAGAAGTAACCAGGAGACAATCATGCGCTACATTAAGGCGTTAACAGCCACCGCCACTGCCGTTCTGGCACTGACGCTAAACCCCGCCCAGGCTGCCGAGAAACGCACAATGTGCGTATTCGATATTATCGGCGCTAACGGCGACATTTATAACATCATGAAGGACTACAAGACCGCTGCCTTGGATTGGGGTGTCGATCTTGAGCTCAAGCCCTACACCGATGAAAAGATTGCCTCTGAAGACCTGAAGGCAGGGCAATGTGACGCGGCTGTATTGACGGGTATCCGTGGCCGTCAGTTCAACAAGTACACAGGCAGCATGGACTCCATTGGCGCCATCCCCAGCTATGACGCCATGCGCACCGTTATGACGGTACTCGCCAGCGGCAACCCGTCCATCAACGACAAGCTGGTTTCCGGCCCCTATGAAGTGGGCGGCATTGCACCTATGGGGGCGGCCTACCTGTTCGTGAAAGACCGCACCATCGATACCGTCGGCGAACTGTCCGGCAAGTCCATCGCGGTACTGGAATACGATACCGCGCAGGCGAACATGGCGTCCCGCGTGGGCATGTCCCCAGTAATGTCAGATATCACTAATTTCTCCGGGCGCTTCAACAACGGCTCCGTGGATATCTGCTTTGCACCGATTGCGGCCTACTCTGCCTTGGAACTGTATAAGGGCATGCAGCCAGACGGCGGCATCATTGATTACGTCCTCGGCCAACTGACGGCTCAAGTGATTCTGAAAAAGGACAAGTTTCCCGCCGACTTCGCCGCGCAATCGCGCACATACATGCTGGGCCAGTTTGACCGTGCCATGCGAGTGATTGAAAATGCCAACAATGAAGTAAACAAGAAGTGGTGGATTCGCATCCCTGAGGCCGACAAGCTTCGTTATGACGAAATGATGCGCGAAGCTCGCATCGCCCTCACCAAAGACGGCACTTACAGCAAAGACATGATGTCTCTGTTGCGCAAGGTACGCTGTAAGCATGAAGCCTCTCGCGCGGAATGCGTAAACCCTGTCGAATAAGCAGTTCTGTATGATCCAACGGGGCTAGCTTGGCCCCGTTTTCCCTAACAACCAGAGTTTCTGATACCCTATCTCCGGGTACCAGGTAAACAACACGTTTACACCGTTCTGGAAATGTGGGGGGTTAAGGCATTGATTCCTCTGATGCCCTCACCTCTATGGCTTTCTCAGCGGTAAAACAATAACCGGGTGCACAATGGATAAACCTTCTCTGACTGTTGCAAACCGTTCCATGGCGGAATGGTTATCCTCCCTTCCCACCCTGATTCTTCTTCTGCTGACTATTTTTCTGGCTTCCGGCGAAGTCATTCACTCTCAGCTTTTGAAAATCGGCGAAAATACCTGGGACGGCTACTACTTACTGCGTGGCGCGGGCATGGTGGAACAACCCACCTGTAATCGTGATCCAGACCTGGATCAGGAACTTGAAAAAGCCATCAAGCAGAAAAAACAGCAAATGGCTGACGACCCACTCGCAGGCATCTTCGGCACAGATGTCGATGAGACTGCGCTGCGCAAGTCGCTGGAATCGTCCAGGACGAACTGTCGCGGCAAGTGGGAGCGTTTCGAGCTTATTCAGGAGAAGGCCACCCCCGGTGTGATTGCCTTCCGGACCCTGGAAGGCGGCGTTGCCAAAGTGGTTACTACTCTGGGTAACTACAAACGCCTGCTGCTTTGCCTGTTGGTGATGATCTGTGCCGCGACTGCCACACTGACCCGCCATCATATTTCGCTGCGCCCGGCACACACTCGAAAAGATCACTTTGTGTCCAGCGTGGGGCAACTTGCCGCCAACGTCATGCTACTCATGTCTGCCTGGCTGTACCGGGGCGAAGAAGTCAGCGCCATGGCCGATGGCGTTCAGGTTAACCACTTCTACCTGCACCAGTTCTGGATAGGCGGCTTCCTGCTGCTATCTATGGCCGCCCTGTACCAGCTGGTCCGCCCGCCCAAAGATCTGCAAGAAGGCGGCACCTGGGGCAAGGCGATGCTGACCATTCCCCTGTACAGCTTCATGTGTCTTACCGCCGGTGCGCAGTTCATCAGCCAAGGCTACTACCACGGCATCAGCGTCTATCTCGGCATGATGATGGAGCTATCTACTCTGTTCCTGAGCCTGGCACTGTATATCTGGATTGGTATGTTGTTGCGCCAAACCAAAATGGCGCATCTGGTATTCGACGTGCTGCGCCCCTGGAAAATGTCCCCGGAACTGATGTGTTTCGTGGTGCTTGCCGTTGCTGCCGTTCCTACTGCCTATACGGGCGCATCCGGTATTTTCGTTATTGCTGCCGGTGCCACTATCTATAATGAGCTGGTTCGTGCTGGTGCTCGAAAGCAACTGGCCCTGGCGGCCACGGCCATGTCCGGTTCCATGGGTGTGGTGCTACGTCCCTGTCTTCTGGTGGTAATTATTGCTGCCCTGAACAACAGTGTGACCACCGACGAACTGTTCACCTCCGGCCTGAAGATCTTCGGCCTGTCGTTGTTCCTGTTCTTCATCTACAGCCAGTTCGCGCGTACTGCCCCGGCACGTATCGCACCTTTCTCAGAAGCCGTTCCGCAGAGCCTGAAACGCCTGCTTCCCCTGCTCCCCTATGTCATTCTTATGGGCACAGTGGTCGTGGTGTTCCGTGATCTGCTTGATACCCAGCTGAACGAGAACTACGCGCCGATCATTCTCCCGGTGATGCTGCTGAGCATCCTCGCGTATGAAAAGCTGAGCACCAAAAGCCTGCATTTTTTCTCTGTCATCCTGGTGCCACTGCTGGTGTATTCCTGCTACAACCTGTGGATTATCAACAGTGCACTGGATGCGGGTGCCATTCCTACCGGCACCTCAGCCGCCGATCTGGAAAGTCTGTTCTGGAGTCTCTTCTGGCGTAACGCCATTCTCGGTGCGGCCCTGATCGTGCATTACATGGTAAAAACACCGGATATGGATCCGCATTACCAGCCGGAACAAGGCGTGGGCGACAAGATGGAAAACTCCTTGCGCTTTGCCACCAACGAAACCACTGGTCACATTGGCGCACTGCTGATGCTGATGGCTCTGTCGGTTAGTGTCGGCGGCATCATTGAGCGCTCCGGTGTCATGGAAATGCTCCCAGAAACTTTCCCAAGTATCTGGCTGGCCATGACTCTGTTGGTGGTCACCATGGTCATTATCGGCATGATCATGGACCCCTACGGGGCGGTTATCCTGGTGAACGCCACCATTGCGCAAATTGCCTTTGATAACGGCATTGATCCATTGCACTTCTGGATGATCACCCTGGTGGCCTTTGAGCTGGGTTATCTGTCACCGCCTGTGGCGTTGAACCACTTGCTGACAAGGCAAGTCGTCGGCGACGAGGAAGTGGAATCGGCCAAGGTACCGGGCGGCAGTTTCTATCGCCGCTACGAGAAGTTCTTGCTGCCAATCGCGGTGATGCTGACTGCCCTGCTGATGGTGTCTTACCTGCCGCTGCTGTCAGACTCACTTCACGAGTTCCTGTTCCAGAAGATCCAGGCCGGCGCTCATTAACGCTAGCTGAAACCACTAAAAAAGGGCCCAGACGGGCCCTTTTTTAGTTTTAAATCATGCGAAACAAACGATACTGTTTTCCAGCACTGTGTTTCTGCCCAAGCAAGCAGTACCCCCCCACTTAACCCCCACAGACTATTTTCTTTACTCTTGCGGCTTTCTTCCCCCCCCCTAACACGGCCCCAAAACTCGACTGACTCGACAAGTCTCAACGCAATACCCAAGATCAGGGACCGAGCAATCATCTACCTGTGAGTAGTCAGTTTCCTATCGTCCCAAAATAACTGATAATGTAAGGTGCGTGTATCTGTCAGGGAGATAACTGATGAGCAAAACGCAGGAACCCCAAGCTTCACGGCAAACCGAACCGCTTCCTAAAACAGCCAAGCCCGCACTACTCTTCTTGTTGTTTCTGGCCGGAGTGGTTGCCACCATGGCCACCGCAGCTTACGTTGTTGACAGAATGATTTACGGGTAAGTCATATGGCTACAACAATGGACAACCGACGTCACCCACGGATCAGCCGGGAAGAGAACCTGTCTCTTACCTTGCTACCGGCCGGATCAAGCTCCGTTGACCCGGAAGATCGACTTTATTTAACCACTCACGACATTTCTTTGGCCGGCATCAGCGTAGAGCTTCCTGCACCAATCAAACCGAATACAGATGTGGAACTCTGGGTTGCCCTACTCGAAGGGCATGGCACCTACCATATTTATGGCACCATCGCTTGGTGCGCAGCACCGGAAGGCCACCTACTTGCCGGCGTCGCCTTGGATCTTGAACGGGCCGATGGACGCCTGTGGGCAGCGCATTTTGATACCAGCGGCTACTTTAGTGACTGACAACCTGTTTCAACGCGGTCAGCACTACCAGCAGTTTCGCCCCTCCTACCCCGACACCCTTTTTGAATGGCTCAGCGCCCAAAGCCCCACCACCGATATTGCTGTGGATGTGGGCTGTGGCAGCGGTCAGGCCAGCCGCGGCCTGGAGCCTCATTTTAAGCAAGTCATCGGCACCGATATCAGCTTCCGACAACTTCAGGCAGCACCGACTTCAGCCGCGGTATTCATAGCGTCCCAGGCACATCAACTTCCCCTGGCGGATGCCTGCGTGGACCTGATCACTGTCGCCCAGGCCTTTCACTGGTTCGATCAAACCGCGTTTTTTTCTGAAGCTGAGCGAATCCTGAAACCCGGCGGGGTGATGGCATTGGTCAGTTATGGTCTGTGTGATGTGAAGGGCCTAGAAGGTAAGGTCAGGGCATTCCATGATGGCGCCCTGGGCCCATGGTGGCCGGCGGAACGCGCCGATGTACTGGCTGGCCATCCACATGCGCAGCTGCATTGGCCAACCTTGCCCTTTGCGCAGACCACCATAAAACGGGAGTGGTCCGTAGAAGCGTTTATCGGTTATCTAGATACTTGGTCCGCGCTGGTGCGGGCCGCCAGAGCCGGGAAGCATCCGCTCGCCCCATTCAGTGAAGAATTACGCAAACAGTGGGGCCCGAACACTCGAACCGTGCACTGGCCTTTACGGGTGCGTGCCTGGCGAAAGCCGGGCGCCCAGTGAAAGATAATCGCAGCGGCAAGCCAGAACCGAATCAGAGTTCGTTGGGGAAATGTTCGGACAACAGGCCAGCCAGCCGATCCAGCCGCCGGCGCCGTTTGGCCATCCCGAATACGTTGAGAAGGCGGGTTGCCCAGGTCAACGCCGTTACCAGCGTATCGCCGCCGCGCCGGGGAATCACATGCACGTGCACGTGGGGCACATGCTGATTGGCTTCACGACCATCGTTGACCACCACGTTGTGCGCTTTGACCGCAAGACCGGCACGCTTCTGCGCCACAATAGTCCGCCGCGCCAGATCCATCAGATGGTGCGTCACGCCAGCGTCCAGCCCTTCCAGCAATGGGGCGTGCTGGCGCGGAATAACCAGGCAATGGGCTTCACGGATCGGGAAGAGATCCAGCATCACCAGGGCTTGCTCATCTTCGTAAACCACGCTGGCGGGCAACGTGCCCGCCTGGATCTGGCAGAAAATACACTGGCTCATTGCTGAACCGGCATGGCCGCTTGTTTGCGCCGCTGCCGCCACAGCTCAAATACCGCCACCACCAATGCCACCACCAGCATGGCCAACAAGGGGCCACCGGCGCGCCACAGGCTCACATCTTCCTGCGCCAGGCCATCGAACAGGCTGACCACCCAGGCCGGGGCCCATTCGTCATGCTGCGGAGAGACAGACCAGGGGGTCAACAACAGGGCCGTCAGCAAGGTACGCAGCGGCACCTTGCCCCAGGATGAAAGCGGCCGCGTCAGCCACCACCAGACAAACAATACGCCGATGCTACCGATCAGATAGGCGAACCAGCCCCATAGATATGCTTGTGTTGTCACAACTTCTCCTACTCGTGTGATTGAACCCACTGCCAGGCCCACGCCTGCATTCAGCCGATCCAGTGAACAATATGCTCTTCCCAATCGTCTTCCGGCACAAGTTGCTCGGACACCACGCGCCCGGCCACGCTGATTCCGGCCTGCTTCACGCTGTCTGCATCGCCGCTAAGGAGCGGGTGCCAGGCAGGCAAAGGCTGGCCATGGGCGCGCAGGCGATACGCACAGGTGGACGGTAACCAGTCCGTATCCCGGGCAATCGTTTCGGTCACCTGGATACAGTCAGGCACCCGTTCAAAACGCTCTTGATACACCCGACACTGGCATTTTTTGCTATCCAGAAAACGGCACGACAGATTGGTAAACGCCAACTCGCCGCTGTCTTCATCTTCCAGTTTGACCAAACAACAACGGCCACAGCCATCGCACAGCGCTTCCCACTCGCGGGCATTAAGCTCGCCCAGCGGCAGGGTCCAAAACTGCGCGCGCAGTGGCAGGCTCTCTTCAGGCATCACGTCCAGCCGGTTTATCCGGGTGGCCATCGGCCATAAACAGGTCTTCATCCGGCGGCGGCGGCATTTGCAGGTAAAAGCCCTGCTCACGAATCTTGCCCATCACCTGCGCCACATCCGCACGCGCCAGGGGCCGCTCCGGGTTAAGGATCATATCGGTCACATGCTCGGCATGACCAAACTGGCCCATCAATATGTCTGGCACTTCTTTCAGGCCTTTCTGACGATCCACATACAGGTACATGCCGCTTTTGCGACGACTCTTGTAGATCGAACAAAACAGCTTGCCTTTCAACACGCCCTCACTCACTACAACAACTCCAGCAGGGGTTGGGTGACGATCTCATTGCGCCACCCGGTCAACGGCTCCGGCACCCGGTCAGGGTGACGAATAAGGGCTTCCAGCCAGCGCCGACGCATCAAAACGTCGGGTTTCATGTCCATCTCTTCAGCAATTAGGCCCACCCGGTTGCGCAGGGTTTTAGCGAGTTTTTTCTCGGTCGCATCCGGCGGTCCCGGCAGCGGGTCCGGCGGGGTTTGTTGGCGCCCCTCGTCCATCAATGCCAACAGCGCATCGCCATCCCGGCGAATCTGTTTCGGGTGAAAGCCCAGATCCGCCAGCAACCCCCGATCGCTACGGTTGGCGCGAGCCAAATCCAGTAGCTGGGCATCTTTAAGCACAAAACTTTTCGGCAGGTTCCGCTCACGGGCCATGCGATCGCGCCAAGGCGCCAGGGCAGCCAGCACCGCCAGGCTTTTCCCCTCCAGCAGGCCAGCCCCCTTCACGTTGCGCCAGGCATCCTGTGCCGGTGTGACACTGCGGGCATGGTTCAGCAACCGCGCGCACTCTTCATCCCACCAAGATCGGCGGCCGAGTTTTTCGAGCCGTTCGGCAAGAATCGCCGCCACGTCCGGCAGGTATTTCACATCATCTTCGGCATAGTGGAGCTGCTCGTCACTTAACGGCCGTTTCAGCCAGTTGGTGCGCGTGGCCCCTTTAGGCAGGTCGACTCCCAGCAGCATCTGCACCACTTTCTGATAGCCCCATTGCATGTCTTCACCGGTCAGAGCCGCGGCAATCTGTGTGTCTTCGATGGCTGCCGGGTATTGGCCAGTAAAGGTGGCAATGGCCTCCAGATCTTCCGAGCAGGCGTGCATGACCAAGGTGTGCTGCTGGAATACCGGTGATAACGTGGGTCCAACCACCCGGGTGGTATCAATCAGGCGAATCTGTTCGCC
Organism: Alcanivorax sp.; assembly: GCF_040118815.1. Classification (GTDB taxonomy): domain Bacteria; phylum Pseudomonadota; class Gammaproteobacteria; order Pseudomonadales; family Alcanivoracaceae; genus Alcanivorax. The sequence continues at coordinate 106,599 of NZ_JBEDTC010000021.1, read as the reverse complement.
GTCGTGCACTTGTACCAGCGCCAATTGCGGCCAGAAGGTGCGCTCGCGCATGAATTCCGTGTCCAGATACAACGGGGAGCCTGCTGCCAGCCCGCCCTGCCATTCGCTGATTGCCTGATTGTCCTCGCACCACAGATACGCCATTTTTTCGCCTTATCGGGGAAATGGGAAAGCCTTTGAAGGGGCTTTCGCAGGTCATCGCTGCCCATGAAAAGGGCGAAATAGCCTGCAAAAAAAGACACAGGCCTTGCCTCGCCGGCAGCGATAACAGAATTTGCGACGATTATACGGGCTGTGGCGCTCAATTTCCCGGCGCATTTCTGCTACTCTTTGCGCCGCATTGAAATCGCACAGGAATGACGCTAATGAGCACGAAACTGGTACTGGTCCGCCACGGCCAGAGCGTATGGAACAAGGAAAACCGCTTCACCGGCTGGAAAGATGTGGATCTCACCGAGCAAGGCCGCGAGGAAGCGCGCACTGCCGGCGTGCTACTGAAGGAAGCCGGCTTTGAGTTCGATGTGGCTTACACGTCGGTGCTCAAGCGCGCCGTGCGCACCCTGTGGAGCATCCTGGACAACATGGACCAGATGTGGATCCCGGTAATCCGTGACTATCGCCTGAACGAGCGCCACTACGGTGCCTTGCAGGGCCTGAACAAGGCGGAAACCGCCGCCAAGTACGGGGACGACCAGGTGCACATCTGGCGCCGTAGCTACGATACGCCACCGCCGAAAATGGAGCGGGACGACGAACGCTACGCCGGCAACTTCCGGGTGTACAAGGATCTGAGCGAAGCACAGATCCCCCTGTCAGAAAGCCTGAAAGACACCGTCGATCGCTTCGTGCCCTACTTCGAAAGCGAGATCAAGCCGCAAATTGAAGCCGGCAAACAGGTGCTAATCTGCGCCCACGGCAACAGCCTGCGCGCACTGGTGAAATACCTGGGCGACATTTCCGACGAGGAAATCGTCAAACTCAATATCCCCACCGGCGTGCCGATGGTCTATGAGCTGGACGACAACCTGAAGCCCATCAAGAACTACTACTTGGGTGACGCGGAAGAAGCGGCGAAAGCCGCGGAAGCAGTGGCCAATCAGGGTAAGGCATAAGGGCGCTAGACGCCTGACGCTAGAGGCCTGACAAAAAGCCCGCTCCGGGAAACTGGAGCGGGCTTTTTGTGTCCTTCGCATTTCACTGGCACGGTACCGGCCTGCTGTCTGCTGCCGTGGGAGCTTGCCTACAAGCGATATCATCGCCTACAAGGAGACAATCTACAGTTGTTGCGGTACCTCCCCATCGTCACCCTGATCCTGCCGCCCCGCTTCCCACGCCGAACGTAGCACCGAGTCCTCATAGGGGTTCGCCGCCCCCCACCAGTCGGTGAGCTGGCCGCGTTCATAGGCGACGTCCACAGTATCCTGTTCCGATGTCAGCGGCGCTCGCGAACGGGCCAGCCAGCGTGTGACCAGCCCTTTCACATCATTGGAGACCACCAACAGGCTGGGCACCAACAACAGGCTCACCAAGGTGGCAAACAGCACCCCAAACGCCAGTGATACCGCCATGGGGATCAGGAAGCGGGCTTGCACGCTGGTTTCCAGCATCAGCGGTGCGACACCGGCAAAAGTGGTAATGGACGTGAGCATCACTGGCCGCAGACGCCCGCTCACTCCCCCAATCACCGCATCGCGCAGTGCATACCCTTTTTCCTTGAGTTCATTAATGGCATCGAGCAATACCAGATTGTCATTCACCACCACCCCACTCACCGCGATGATCCCCACCAGTGACCACAGTGTCACGCTGTAGCCCAGCAAAAAATGCCCCATGAATGCCCCGACCAGACCAAACGGAATTGCGGCCATCACCAACAGGGGTTGGCCATAGCCCCCGAACAGAATGGTGAGCAGGAAAAAGATGGCCGCCAACGCAATCAAATAACTGATGGACAGATGTGACAGAAAATCCTTGATCGCCGCTTGCTTGCCCGCCACAGTCCAGCCGGCTTTATCGTCAGCCGCCATCATTGGATCCAGCAGTGATTGCCGCAGCTCGGCCATGACTAAAGCCGGAGACGTGGTGTGTTCATCCACAAAGGCACTCACCGTGGCACTGCGGCGCCCATCGTAATGGCTGATCATGGCCGGCGCCTGGCGGCGCGATAGTGAGGCTACAGCAGCGAGCACAGTCATTTCATCGTCCGCCAGTTGCACCGGCATCCGTTCCAAGTCGGTAATCTGACGGCTGTCGGCCTGGGCGAGACGCAACATCACCGGCACCTCCTGATCCTGTTCAAACCAGCGATCCAGCTCAATACCGTGGAACGCATTGCGAACCTGCGCGCCTACCTGCTCGGCCCGCAAACCGGCCCGCTCACCTTCATCGCGAAGCTTGATATCCACGATGGTGCGCTGCGCATGCAGGTTGTTGGCCACCTCGTGAACGCCCTCCATGCGCGTCAGTGCCAGCGCCGCCTGTTCACTCATGCGTTGGAGGGTGCCCAAGTCAGGGTGGAACAGATTGAGATGAATGTCCGGTTTCACCTGCATCAGGCTGGCATGGAACTTCACCGACAGCGCATCGGCAATGACACCGTGTTGATCACGCCATAAACGAGCGATTTCACGCGGCGGCAGGACACTGGTGTCGCCGCTGACCGCCAATGTCACCCGCACCCGATAACGGGCCCCCGGATCGCGGGCATTGGAGGTTTTCTGGCGCACCCCCTGCTCGGCAAACACCGCATCAATCTGAATCGGTGCATCGCTTTCATCGCCGCCCGACGCTTCCGCCAACTGCTGCGCCAGCCCATGGGCAGAATCTTCCAGCTCTCGCACTTCCCGGGCCAGGCGCGGATCACCGGTTCCCTGTGGGAACACCACTTCCGCCATTACCCGGTCTCCTTCCACCCGGGAAAAAAGCACCATGGTCAGCCAACCACTATTGACCAGCGCACAACAGAAAATGAACAAGCCCACGAACACCACCACCAACACATACCGCCAGTGCAGGCAGCCGCGCAGTATGGGCCGGGCTCGCCGGTCCAACCAACGCTCCAGGCCATCGTTGAGTCGCGTGGCCAGCTGTTCCGATTTCAGCCATAGCCCACGCGCCGGACGGTCGTGGCTCAAGTGGGCCGGCAAAATCCACAGGGACTCCACCAGCGACAGCAACAAGATGGTCATCGATACGATGGGGATGACCCGCATCAATGCCCCTTCCGGGCCAGGCAGGAACAGCAAGGGGGCAAAGGCAAAAAGCGTGGTCATTACCGCAAACAAAATCGGTTTCGCCACCCGTTGTGCCCCACTGATAGCGGCTTGCCTGCCGGTCAGCCCCTGGCGGCGCTGGTGGTCGATGCTTTCGCCCACGATCACCGCATCATCCACCACAATCCCCAGCACCAGAATAAACGCGAACAGGGAAATCGTGTTGAAGGACTCGCCAAGCAACGGCAGCATGGCGCAGGCGCCGAGCATGCACACGGGGATCCCCAGCGCGACCCAGCCCGCCAACCGCAGCGTCAGGAAGATGGCCAGCATAAATGTCAGCAGTACCAGGCCTTGCAAGGCATTACGCCAAAGCAGGTTCGAGCGCTCACTGAACTGGCGAGCATCGTCACTCCACACCTGCAAGCCAACACCGGGAGGCAGATCCGCCTTAGCCAGGTAGTCACGTACAGCCCCGGCCACATCCAGCACGTTCTGATCGCCAACCCGGTACACATCCAATGCCACCGCCGGTTTGCCATCCAGCCAGGCGGCCTGGGTGTCTCGGGAAAAACCGTCCTGCACCTGCGCCACATCGCCCAGGCTCAACAAGTCCCCCTGCTCCGACTGGCGGATCACCAGTTGCTCATACGCCCGGGCATCACCGGGTTGCTCGCCGGTCTGCAGCAGCCAGTCGCCCTTGTCGCTGCGCAACACACCGCCGGCGATGCGCTGCACACTCTGGCTGGCTGCAGCCGCAATACCATCCAGCGTCAGCTCGTAGCGATACAGGTCATCACGGGAGACCAGCACCGCCATTTCCCTTTCTGGCAGGTTTTCGATATCCACGCTGGAAATGGCATCGTGATTGAGCAGCTGGCGACGAACCCGGTTGCCCAGCTGATACAGGTCCGTGCGCGACAGCGAGCCACTGAGCAGCAACCGCACCACCCGATTGCGAACAATCAGTTCCTGTACACGGGGACTGGCCGCACCCTGGGGAAGATTTTCCAAGGCATCCAACCGTGTGCGTATTTGTTCGAGCACATCGCCGGTATCGTGACCTTCCAAGACATCCAGCTGTACTGTGCACAGACCTTCGCGAGACTCGCTGATCAGCTCGGTGCCACCCTCCACATCGTCAATCGCCGTCTCCACCGGTGTGCACACCAATGACTCCACCGTTTCCGGCGTGGCTTGCGGGTAGGCCACATAGATGCCGATCCGATCAAGCGGCACATTGGGGAGGGTTTCCTGTCGGGTATGGGGAATCGAAAACAAGCCTGCCAGCAGCAGGGTTATCATCAACAAATTGGCCACCGCCCCATTACTGGCAAACCAGGCAATGGAACGATTCATGGAGTCTCCACGCTACGATGGGCCAGCTCGGCCTGACGCGGTTGCGGTTTAATACGCATGCCTTCCAGCAATTGCAGGTCGCCGGCCAGCACCACCTCGGCCTCGCTGGTTACGCCATCATGAAGATAGAGGTTTTCGCTATCCTGATGGAGAACGGATACTGACTGACGACGCAAACGCTGTTCATCGTCCAGCACCCAAACAGCCTGATCCCCTGCCTGGGCAGAACGGGGTAACACGGCCACCGCCGAGGTAGCCGCACCATGCAGCTCCGCCTGCACCAGCACGCCAGGTTCCAACGGTAAGGCTTGGCCCGCATTGGAAACCTGCACAATCAGGTACATCATCTGGTTGCGGTTGAGGCCGCCTTCCCGGCGCACAACCTTGCCCTGCCAATGCCCGTCTCGGCCCGCAAAACGACCGCTAAGACGCACGCTGACAGCTTCAAGGGTCGTATCATCACCGGGCACAATACCCAGCAACGCCAGCCAGTCATCGCGTACCGGCAAACGAATTTCCACCTGGTCTTCCTGATACAGCTGGGCCAGCTTGCTGCCAGCCTGCACATGCTGCCCGGCCATCACCTGCACCGCTTTCAAGCGTCCACTGATGGGGGCCCGCAGTTCGGTTTGCTCTTGGTTACGCTGTGCCTGACGCAAGCCTGCCTGGGCAGCGCTGAGGCGACTTAGCGCTTCATCCAGTTGCGGCTCGAAACGTCCCAACGCCGAGGCGCGCCCAGAGGCACCTGACACTCGCGCTTTGGCTCGTGTTTCCGCCAAATGCAGGCGCGCCGCGTGTACATTGTTTTGCCGCGAGGTGACTTCCAGCGCAAAGGGCTCCGGGTCCAGCTGCAGTAACAGCTCCCCGGCATTCACGCGCCCGCCATCGGCAAATGCTGCTGACACCTGCTGGATTCGACCGGATACCTCAAGACTCAGCGGCAGTTCATGACGTGCCCTGACCTGCCCCTGACTCAACACCGGGATCACCACATCACGCCAGTCCACCTTTACGGTATCCAACGCCAGCACATTCACCTGGGCTTTGATTGGTGGCGCCGCCGGTGGTATCCGATAGAGAGACCAAACCGCCAGCGCCATCGCCACGATGGCAAGTATCGCCACCAATGCCCGCAAGCTAAAAAAACGAAAAACGGCAGGCCCGCTCATTCAGCCACTCCCAGTCCATTAACCCAGTGTTGCAAGCAGCGTTCAGCCTCGCTTTGCTGCGCCCCCAGGGAAGGATGGAGTTTCAACGCCAGACTCATGCATCCATTGACCACAATTACACCATTCGCCACCGGGTGGGTGGGGCTGCCCGGCCCGCAACAGGCAAACACGGTATCGTCGTTCATGCCCGCCGAGGCAAAGTTCATCTGCCATTCGCCCAGACTGGAAAACGACCCCAAATGCTGAGGGCCGTTCAACAATCTTTCGCACAACCAATTCACACCACGCTGGCCAATCCAGCGGCCAATGCGAGCAAGATGCCAATAGCGCCAATGCACATTCGCCTTGAGATGAGCACGGATGGAACGGTCGATACGCTCCGGCTTATCGTCCTCGGCAACCGTCATATAGAAAGCGCTGGATAGATTCATCTCCGGCTGGGGGCCCGCCAGGCTATTGCGCATGTTCACCGGGAAACACCAACTCCCTGGCTGACCTGTCTCTAACAGGGTCGCGGAGATAGACCGATGCAGAGCAAGTAACAAGAGGCTGTTCACCGACACTTTCTGCTCGGCAGCGCGCTGATAAAGCGCTTTCGTTTGCTCGAGGCTCAGCCACTGCACCACCGGCTCACGATGGTCTTTGCCAGAAATCGATTGCTGCCGCCACTGTGGCGTTGCCGCCTGACGTGATTCCGGCGACCCCTGCCAACGGCGCCAAAACCCGGGAGCCTTACGTTGACGGGATGACGCTGTTTGTGGCGACTGCATACCCAATTGGCGAGCCGATACTTGAATCCCAGCGGCGCCATCGTAATGCCGGTGACGCAGGGCCACGGTACGTCGATCGCCGCTGGCAGGATTGATGAACATGAACTCGATCCGGTCATCCACGCCCAAGCGAGCGCGGGCCCGGTACCACATACCGATATAATCCGTCGACGTTGCCATCACAGTCTGGCGATCTCCACGTACCATGGCCGATGGCTGTCCAGCTGCTCGCGGGGGTCGCCATCATAGCTCACCAAAAAATGTTCACTTAGCAGCAGTCGGCGTCGGTAACGGGCGGCAACGCGGGCCAATGGATCATTGGCGAAGAAGCCACATACCAGTGCGTCGTACTGGCCATGGAAATGGCTGACCGCATAATCCAGCAATAACTGCAGCCATTCCGGGTCGTCATTTTCCACCGCCACGCTGTGCAGCGTCAGGTAGGACAACACCCCCCCTGGTGGCGGCAGACGCATTCCGCCGCGCAACATGCTGTGGGAGTTATACAGGTGTCGCAACAACCCCATGCCGCGGCTATAGCCCAGCACCCGAGTCTGCTTGATGGCTTTCTGATCCCAAAAACCCACCACCCCCTTGAGCTCGTCGCCGATCCACAAACAAAGAAAGTTATTGGGTCCCAAGCCGTAGCAATAGTCGTCGCCTTGCAGACGATCCACATCCCAGCATGGGAAAAACTGTTTCTGTTGGCCGACTTTCTTTAGCAGTGCCGCAATGGCGGGGAGATCTTCCGCGCAGCTTTGACGTACCGACACTTCCGACGGCGGTTTTACCCGCCGGGAACGGGTATAGAGCATACTGGTTTCAATGGTTCCTGCCGGGTAATACACCGGCAAACCGGCACGGCCACTGGCCACCGTAGACAGAGAAGCGTCGTTGCCCCTGAGCACCGTGGTTTGCATCCATTCGCCTTCCGCCAGCTGCTTGCGCAGATGCCGAAACATGCGATGCAGAATCATGCCATTTCTGAATTCCGGCGCGATGCGCAGATCATGGGCATAACGAATGGGACGCACCTGGCCATTAATCCAGAGATTACGCCAACCCACGTTATAGACTGCCCCCACGGTTCCCTGGGCATCACGGGGTTCTGCCACCCATACATCAGGTTGCTCACAGGTTACCCGTGCGCCACGAAAATAATCCGGCTGACGTTCGAAATTCAGGGTAATCATCCCCTGCTGGGGTGTCCCCTGCAGCAACGACAAAATGGCATCATTGTCGGCGTCACAGGCAGGCCGAATCTGATAGCTCACAGCGCCGGTTCCCTGTCTGCTACCGCAGGGACTTTCGTCAATGCGGACAACCACGACGGCAATGGCCCAGGCCAGTATTGCAGGGACTCCATCTTGATATTGCCTTCGATCATGCCGCGCTCTCGGCACTGCTGCAGATAGCGCTCGCGCATGCCCGGATGCACAACACATCGCAGCGGCTCAAGCTGACCCAGATTGCGGGCCAGTTGGTAGTGGAAATGCTGTTGCAGCTGGTCTTCCACTTTTTCGGCAATCGTCCCAGGCCGGTCCGCCTGCCCTTCCAGCAACAATAGATAACCCGGTTTCCCCTGCCCGGCATCATCCACCGCCACAGTACACACCGGCGTTACCGCATCTGGTAGTGACAGCGACGCAATCGCGGTATCCAGTGCCGGAGCAGTGAGCTTCTCCCCCACAAGGTCAGTGGTGCCGGCACGCCCCAGGAAAGTCAGCACAGGCACCCCCTGGTTGAAACCATCCACTCGTACCAAGTCTTTCAGTCGGTAACGCAATAACCCGCTACCGGTGCTCAGCAAAGGCATTACCTCCTGGCCGATCTCCAACTCCCAAGGGGCATAGACACAACCGTCGTCCGGATTCTGGAATTCATACACATGGCTTTGGTAGGCAAGGGTGTGCCGGCCCTGATATGGGATCGTTACCACCCCTTCTGTGGCCCACAAGCCCTTACCCTGAAAGCTCGCCTGGGGAAGAAGCTCGTGGAGCTGTTTCGCCCACGGGCCGGAAGCGGCGGTGTCCCATGCACTGACCAACGCCAGCGATGGCCAAAGCGCCCGAAAGAAATCCGGGTTCAAGGCGCCATCCCATTCGCGCAGCATCGCCGCCGCCTTTGGCGACTTGGGGCAGCCGGGATTTTTCACCCCCGCCATGCGCTGCCCCCACTGGCCACTGGCAAGCACATCAGCCAGTTCTTCCCGCCAGCGCGCCATGTCTTTCAGCATTCCCAACCCAAAGGTAGGACTCCAGATAGACATCATCGAAAGCGATGGGTCCGCCGCCAGCCAGGCAAGGGTCGCAAACAGGGAATCATCGGAGGTTCGAGCCAAAGACACATTCTGCGGCACCGCTTGCGTCGCCCCTGCCAGTAGCCGTTTACCCAACGACATGAGCTGCAGATCATCGTTGATCTCCTCGCTCATACTTTCCCGCAATGAGGTGGGCACCCAGGACATGGACCAGTAATGGCGCCCTTTTAACAGGCGCGGAAATTGCCTGTAAAGGTCGACCACCCAAGGGCTAATCGCGTTATCCAGCTCCCCAAGAAACTGTTTGGTATAAGGGACCCATTTAATTGCCGACGTCGATCCGCTGGTTGGCTGGAAGCGACTAACCGGGGAGCGACTTAACCCCTGCTCGCCCAGAGTACGCTGCCCTTCAATGGCCTGACGCCAGTGATCGTAATCGGTCACCGGTTGCGTTGACGTAAATTTTTCCCAACTCATCCCTGCCAGCAAACCCGTCTGCTGGGCCATTGGCGTACCCGCCACCTGACTCAAAAGCCGGGACAGGTTTTCCCGCTGGACCTGTTGCAGGGACTGGCGCGAGGAGGCAAAGCGGCGTTCACCGGAACCGGTGGCCAGCTTCAATAATCGATGACCGAACATTAATACCCCATTGATCCTAGTTATTGGCCGCTATAGCAGGCACCGGCGTCCTTCGCTGCTTTCTTCGCAACTTACCCAGAAGCGCAAAAGGGTATTTAAAAATGAGGGCATAGCTGACTTCACCGATGCAGGGCAATTCCGTGCCCCGCTCCCAGGAGGGGTTTCGCTTCTCGAAAAAATGAATCTTGTCATTCTGGGCGCGCATTTCATCGGAAATAGTCGCCACATTGGATTTCAGGTGAGTATAACCCTCGCCAAAATCCAGAATGCGTTTATTTGAGCAATAATAGGGTTTGAAAAGCTGATCACAGTAGTTGTCTACCAGACCCTCAAGCCTTTCACAGTGGCTCGTGGAATTCGGGTAATAGTTATAAAAATTATTCGCCATCAATAAGTAGGTTTTGTAGCCCTTGGAGATTAACAACCAGAACATGGGCCGGAAGGGATGGCGCAACTTTTCACGAATAAGACGCAGGAAGAAAGCCACTTGAAGTGCTTTACTGCCCCAGTACTCCTGCTCAATGATCGTATCCCCGCTAAAAATCCCTTTGACGGTTTTGTTTCCTGCACGAAGGTCCAAGGTTTTCATGGTAGAGAAACCGACAATCCTTTTTGAGGCCCGATCCTCAACCAGCAACACCCCATTTTTTTCCGACAAGTCATCACAAAATAGTTCAAGACCAACATTGTCGTAGTACCCTGAATACACCTCATACATTCGCCGTATCATTGGTACTGATACTTTAGAGATAGGAACATAGCGCGCTTTCAATCTGTGACTCTTTTCCCTTTGCATTACGGCACCCCCTGTTTATTCTTGATGTGAAAGCCGGCGCAATCATGGCCAGCAATGCTCACTGGCTTAATAGTAAAAACGGCCATTTTTTTGTTAAAAATGGCAAAATCTTTTTTACTTATCGCTAAGGTGTTTTTTTTGTGAAATGCCTTTATGCAACTTTGAATCATTTGCCCTGTTGTTAATCGAAAATGAACCCATGAAAAACCAGGGACGAGCTTTAGACGTTCCTCTCGTTTCCTCTCATTACGGTCGACATTATTTACGATTCGTACAAACTCACGGAATAACTGGCACGTCAGTGCTCGAAAATTCCGGCCTTGATTTGAATACCGTGAACGATCCGGACACCCAAATGACCATTCGCCAGGTCTGTCACGTTCTGCGCAAGGGCAGCATTCTGCTAAACGATGTCACCGCGGGATTTCGATTTGGTCAGCAACTGGATCTTCACGGCCACGGCATTTTAGGGTTCGCCCTGCTGCGACAACATGACCCTCGAAAGCTGGCAAGAATGGTCGTCCAGTACCTTCGCGTGTCCATTCCTCTCATGGATATGGATATTCAGTTCACTGGCGACATCATTACTATCGGTCTGAGTGACGCTTGGGATTACGCAGAACTAAGACCGACCATTATCAGCATCTACATGGGCAGCATTTATTCACTGGGCACGCAAATTTGCCGGGATTTCACCTTTGAATGTGATTTCCCTTGCCCGGACAAATCACTCAGCTGGAACAAGCTAGCTGACAATGTGGCCATTCATTTCAATCGCCCGACTAACCGAATTGTCATGTCGATCTCGCCGCATCAGCCCAGAATCGATGATGCCAGCATGGCCAACTTTCTCGCCACCGCCCGCTCCCGAAAACAGCTGGATACAAACGACAGCCTGCGAGTAGTCAACCTGGTCAGGCAGTCGATCCTCAATGACCCTGGGCGCAACAGCTCTTTGGAAATCATCGCTGAGAAGCTGGACATGAGCCCCCGCTCATTACGCCGGCATCTATCCGTGGCTGGAACCGCGTTCAGTGGTATTCGCAACAAGGTGCGGGAAACCTTTGCCACCCGATACCTGAAAGAAACCTGCATGTCCCTGGAAAAAATTGCCAGCCTGCTTGGTTACAGCGATCCATCCAGCTTCAGCAAGGCCTACCGAAACTGGACCGGGCGCAACCCGGGAGACGTTCGTCGCCAACATCGCGCCTGACTCAAGCCCTGATTGACCCGAACGCCTTTAAGCACGACATTAAAGGCATTGCGCTCTCGCACGACGTCCCTAGTATCGAAATGACTGCCCATCAGCAGAGATACCAGCAATAACAAACAGGAACCCACTGATGAAGAAGCTGTTTACCGCCGTTCTGGCCATTTGTGCTTTATCTGTGCCGTTTACCACACAGGCAGAGACCATTAAACGCAAAATCTGCGTATTCGATATTGTCGGTAATGTAGGCCCGGTAATGGGCGCCATGAAGGACTGGAAAGCCGCCGCGCTGGATTGGGGCCTGGAAACCGAGCTGGTGCCCTACACCAACGAAGCCATTGCTGCTGAAGATTTGAAGGCCGGTGTATGTGATGCTTCATTGATTACCGGCATCCGCGGCCGGGCATTCAACAAGTACGCCGGCACCGTCGATTCTATTGGCGCCATCCCTTCCATGGATCACATGAAAGTAGTTTTACAGGTTCTCTCCCATCCCCAGAGCGCAGACAAACTGTCACAGGGTTCGTATCAGATCATGGGGATTGCACCCGCCGGTGCTGCGTATGTGTTCGTGAACGACCGCCAGGTCAACTCACTGGCCAAGGCCGCCGGCAAGAAGGTCGCCGTGCTGGAATATGATGAAACCCAGGCCAAACTGGTTTCCCAGGTCGGTGCCACACCCGTTGCTTCGGACATCACCAATTTTTCCACCAAATTCAACAATGGCGTAGTGGACGTGATTGCCGCGCCACTGATCGCCTACAACGCGCTGGAGCTGTACAAGGGCCTGAGCCCTGACGGTGGCATCATCAACTATCCGCTGGCCCAACTGACCATTCAGCTGATCGCCAAAAAAGACAGGTTCCCTGCGGACATGGCGCAAAAATCCCGGGAGTATTTCTACAAAAACCTGCACCGCATTACCGATCAACTGGACAAAGAAGCCGAGCAGGTAGCCGAACACTGGTGGGTAGAAATTCCCGACGCAGACAAGGCCGAGTACGAAGTGATGATGCAGGAAGCCCGCAATCAGCTCCGCGATGAAGGCTACTACGACCAGAACATGCTGACCCTGCTGCGCAAGGTTCGCTGCAAGATGGAACCGGCACGGGCGGAGTGCACTTAAAGGGAGACGCACCACGCTGCATGCATCACGCAAGGCACGCTTAACAACAAAGAGGCCGCGCCCAAACTCATGGACGCGGCCTCTTGCGTTTCAGATTGCGACACTCTCGGTCCGCGCTGTTGCGTGCAGCATGAAGCGTGTCGCGTCTCTTAAAGTCCCATCTGTTTGGCAATCACCTCATTCATGATTTCATGGGTGCCGCCGCCGATGGAGAGAATGCGGTTGTCGCGGTACAGGCGTTCGACAATCGTGCCGCGCATGTAACCGCTGCCGCCGAAGAGCTGCACCGCATCATAGGTCACCCGATCGGCACAGCGAGTGGCCACATTCTTCGCCATGGACACATCCAGCACGCAGTTTTCACCGGCCGCGATCTGAGCCGCCACCCGGTAGGTAAACTCGGTGCTGGCTTTTACGTCCGTGGCCATTTCCGCCAGCTTGTGGCGAGTGACTTGGAACCCGGCAAGGGGGCGGCCAAAGGCTTCCCTCTCCTTCACATATTTCATGGCTTCATCCAGCGCCAACTGAGCGGTGCTGTTAGCTGTCACAGCCAGGATCAAACGCTCCATCTGGAAGTTACTCATGATGCAGTAGAAGCCACCATTTTCTGGTCCAATCAGGTTTTCCGCCGGCACTCGGCAATCTTCGAAGAACAGCTCAGCGGTATCCGACGCCCACCAACCCATTTTTTTCAACTTGCGGCCCACCGTAAAGCCTGGTGTGCCCTTCTCGATCAGCAGCAAACTGATACCGCCGTACCCCTTATCCCCGGTGCGCACCGCCACGGTGTAATAGTCCGCACGCACACCACTGGTGATAAAGGTCTTGGCACCGTTCACCACATAATGGTCGCCCTCTCGCACCGCACGAGTTTGCAGGTTCGCCACGTCAGAGCCGCCATTGGGCTCAGTGATCGCCAGAGCGGAGATTTTGTCACCATTGATCACCTCGGGAATAACCCGCTGTTTCATGACATCACTGCCCCACTTCCAGACCGGCGGCAGCCCAATATCCAGTGAGCCCAGGCTTGCGCAAAGCCCGCCCGACGAGCAGCGCACCAGCTCTTCGCAGGCGGCAATCTTCATAAAGACATCTTCGCCCGTCCCGCCAAATTCTTCCGGGGCGTTGATGCCAAGAATGCCCGCATTCGCCGCCGTCTTGTACAACTCGCGGGGAAACTCCCCGGCCTCTTCCCAATCATCCACCGCCGGGAGAATTTCTCGTTCGACGAATTTTCGGACGGTATCGCGCACCATCTGGTGGGTTTCATTGAAATAGTTCAGGGCGCTCACAGGGCCTCCTTTCGTTCGTTAATTGCGCTCAACCTAGCGCTTGCTTGGTTGATAACATAGCATGAATTCACAGCAGGCTTCACGCGACACGCACAAAACGAAAAATACGGAAAGATGACTCGTCAAAGCAAAAAGGTGAAACGGCCAATCCGGCGGCCAGACAGCGGGTTGGCCGGAGAACCGGGGGAAGGGTTCTCCTGAAGAAACGGCGTCGTTAGAGAGTTATCGTGTCGTGCGACACTTCGACCTTGCTGCACTCATTCGAACGGTCGGCGCCCCTTGAGCGCCTGGGCCAGGGTGGCACCATCCACGAATTCCAGCTCACCGCCCATGGGCACACCCTGGGCGATACGGCTAACCCCGACCCCGGCATCTTGCGCCAGATCCAGCACATAATGTGCGGTCGCTTCGCCTTCCACAGTGGTGCCGGTGGCCAGAATTAACTCGCTGATCTGCCCTTCATTAAGGCGTTGCTCAAGCACATCCAGCCCCAACTCACGGGGTCCCACGCCATCCAGTGGCGAAAGCTCCCCCATCAGCACGAAGTACTGACCCCGGTATTCGCCGGACTGCTCAAACGCCAGCACATCCCCGGGGGTCGCAACGATGCAAACCAGTGAGGCATCGCGACGCGGATCATCGCAGACAGGGCAAAGTTCTGCTTCAGCATAGTTCCGGCACCGCTGGCAATGCTGCACGCCGTCCATGGCAGCATGGAGCGCATCGCCCAACCGGCGACCCGATTCGCGCCCGCGGTCCAGCAGCGCATAGGCCATGCGCTGGGCAGAACGGGGGCCCACTCCGGGCAGACAGGTAAAAGCATTAATCAGCTGGTCGACCAGCGGTGCGTGTTTCACAGTCTCAGTATCTCGTCGCTGGCTTACGGCTTGAAACCTGGCGGAAAGGGAAAGCCCCCCGCCATGTTCTGCATATTATCCTGCTGCTGTTTTTCCACCCGGCGCACCGCATCATTCACGGCGGCAGCCAGCAGGTCTTCCAGCAGTTCCTTGTCTTCACTCATCAGGCTGGTATCAATATCCACGCCTTTCACATCGTGCCGACCATTCATGGTGACTTTCACCAGGCCCGCCCCAGACTCGCCAACCACTTCCGTATTGGCCGCCTCGTCCTGCATTTTCTTCATTTTCTCCTGCATGGCCTGGGCCTGCTGCATGAGATTGTTAATATCAAAATCCATTGTTTGCTCCACTAACAACGCATCAGGCTGCACGCTTCACGCAACACGGTAAAAAGACAAAAGCGGTTTACCGTGTTGCCTGTTGCATGCCGCGTGCAGCGTTTATTATTCCACTATCTCTTTGGGGGTGACGCTCTCTTCGTCCAATCGCCCCGCAAAGGTTGTGACCAACTGCTGCACCACCGGGTCGGCGTGCAGGGTGTCCTTGGCCTGGACCAACAGTTCCTGCCGGCGGGCTTCGGCCATCAGCTCCGGGGTCGCCCCCGGCTGCTGTTCAAATTCCACCTGAACCTGAATCCGACGCTGGAAGTAATTACCCAGCGCACCGCTCAACTCCTCCAACCGCTCCCGGTTAACCAACACTTGATGCCCGGGGCTGATCCGCAACGTCCAGACACTTTCCTCTCGGCTGATCAGCACCGCATTGCGAGCGATATTGCGCACCGTGCCATCCACATCCAGGCGCAGCAGCAGCGCTGCCCACCAAGTGGCCACTTCCGCCTCATCCGTCGGCTCCGCCAGCGGTGCCAGACTTTCTTCCGGCTCAGGCTCTGGTTCCGGAACAGGTTCTGACTCACTCTGCGGCTGCACAGCAGCCACTGGCGATGTCTCGGCAGCGGGCTCAGTTTGCCGCGCGTCCACCTGGGCCAACGCAGCAGAGGCCGAAGGGGCTGACGAAGAGGATGCCGGGCTCTCATCCCAGGGCGGAGGATCATCCGTAGGCGCAGGAGCTGCCGCCGCCTCAACGGGGGCCACTTGCGTGGCTGGCACGGGCGCAGCCGGGGCCTGCTCAGGGGCCGAAGCCACAGCGGGGGTAGACGCAACAGGAGCAGGCGGAGGCGCAGCGGCAGGCGTACTGTTCAGCAGCGCACGCAAATCCGGCTTACCGCCGGGCTCTGCCGACGGCGCAGCCGCTTCAGGCTTTTTTGCGGAGGGGCTGTCCCCCTGCACCAGCACGCCCTTGGGCGTAAACAACACCATTCGCAGCAGCAGCATTTCCAACGCGGCACGGCTATCCGGTGCATCCTGCAGATCACGGCGGCCACGCAGGGCCACGTCGTAATACAGCTGAATTTGTTCTGCGGTCAGTGCCGCGGCCAACTGTTGCTGGGTCTCGTCATAACTGCCGGGCACCGCTTGGCACACCGCCAACTGATGAAGCTGGCTGATCAATTCATCCAACAGCGCCAGTTCGCCGGGGCAATGCTCACTGACCGCCGCCAGCGCCTGCAGCACGCCGCCGGGCTCCTGTTCCGCCAGCGCCACCAGCAAGGTCAGCACGTGGTTACGATCCACCGTGCCCAGCATGGCATTCACCGCCTCGCTGCTAAGCTGCTCACTACCGAAGGCAATCGCCTGGTCCGTCAGGCTCAACGCATCGCGCATGGAGCCCTGAGCCGCTTTGCCCAACGACAGCAGCGCCGGGTCTTCGTAGCGGATCATTTCCTTGTCGAGCAGGGCTTTCAGGTGCCCGGCGATCTGCTCAGCGGGCAACGCCTTGAGGCTGAACTGCAAACAACGGGACAGCACGGTCACCGGCAGTTTTTGCGGATCGGTGGTGGCCAGCAGGAATTTCACATGGGGAGGCGGCTCTTCCAGGGTTTTCAGCAACGCATTAAAGGAATGCGCCGAGAGCATGTGCACCTCATCGATCAGGTACACCTTGTAGCGACCCCGGGTCGGTGCGTACTGCACGTTGTCGAGCAGTTCGCGGGTGTCTTCCACCTTGGTGCGGCTGGCCGCATCCACTTCGATCAAATCCACGAAGCGGCCGTCGGTAATTTCCTGACAGGTAGGGCAAACACCACACGGGCGAGCACTGACGCCCTGCTCACAGTTCAGGCAACGAGACAGAATACGGGCAATGGTGGTTTTCCCCACCCCGCGCGTCCCGGTGAACAGGTAAGCATGGTGCAGTCGATCCTGATCCAGGGCATGCATCAGGGCCCGCGAAACGTGCTCCTGCCCCACCAGTTCATCGAAGGTGCGAGGGCGGTATTTACGGGCAAGAACCTGATAACTCATAGCACTCCAGCGGCAATCATGGCCACCAATACAAAAGGTTTGGAATCAGAGCGCTTATGCTATCGAAGTTCCCGAAGGGAGGACAGTGCGAGAAGCGTGTTACGTGAAAGCGGGAGAGGTGTAGCGAGGAGAAGTTAGAGCGGTCTTCCCGCCAGCCGCACCCCGGCACACAAGTCCACTGCTACCGTTGCTCCCTTCCGGGCCTGGCGGGGTTCGCAGTTTATCGTTGCGGGGGGACCGACGGGTCGACCATAACGCGCTTCGGGCATGGCAGCCGCGAAACGAGCGCGCATTGTGGCGAATGCCTCACGCTATTGCAAGAGGACCGCAGGGCCTGGGCAATCAGCTGGCTAAACCTTGAACAGACTGGCCCCAAACAGGCCGCAGGGCTACACTCAAAGTAACTGGGCAGGGGCGTGCAAACGCCCTGCCCGGCCTATCAGCGGACAGGGAGGCAGCATGGACAATCATCCCGTTATTCGCATTGCCATTAATGGTTTCGGCCGCATAGGCCGTTGCCTGGTTCGGGCCCTGAGCGAGCATCCGGCACGGGATCGCTTTGAGCTGGTCGCCATCAATGACCTGGCCGATTTCAACGTACTTGCCCATCTGCTGGCGTTCGACACCACCCACGGCCGCTGGCCTTATTCTGTCCATTATGACGGCGACGCTATGGAGATTGATGGCCGCCGGGTGCCCTGCTTCGCCACCGCCGACCTGAATCAATTGCCCTGGGCTGAACAGGGCGTGGATCTGGTGCTGGAATGCAGCGGGCGCTACAAACAGCGTGCTCAGCTCCAGGGCCATTTGGACGCCGGCGCCCGCCGCGTGCTGGTGAGTTACCCGGTAGACGATGCCGACGCCATGGTGGTGTACGGCGTCAATCACGGCCTGCTTGACGATAACCAGCAGATAGTCTCCAACGCCTCCTGCACCACCAACTGCCTGGCGCCACTAGTGGATGTGCTCGACCGCGCCTTTACCGTCAAACAGGGGTTGATGACGACGATCCACAGCTACACCAACGACCAGAACTTGGTGGACAAGGCCCACGGGGATTTACTGCGGGCCCGTGCCGCCGCCGTCAACATGATTCCTACCGGCACAGGGGCCGCAAAGGCGGTAGGCAAAGTGCTTCCGCATCTGGCCGGGCGACTGGACGGTATGGCAGTGCGCGTCCCCACGCTGAATGTGTCGCTGGTAGATGTGACGCTACTGCTGGAGCAGCCCGCCACAGTGGAGGCCGTCCATGAGAGCCTGAGCAATGCGGCCCATGGAGACTTGCAGGGGGTGTTGGCGATGAATCATCTGGCCCTGGTGTCCAGCGACTTCAACCATCTGCCCTACTCCTGCGTGGTGGATACCAACCACACACGAATACTGGGCCCACAACTGAAGCTGCTGGCCTGGTACGACAACGAATGGGGCTTCAGCCACCGCATGCTGGATGTGGCAGCGCATTGGATGGAAGAGCTGGCGCCTGACGCCTGACAGTGTAAAGGCCACTGTTCGCGTCAAGCGCCTTGGCGGTTATTGCTTTGTCCGGCGCCGACCATCACGCGTCCTGCCTCTGGCCTGCGGCGCTCAGTCAATCAAATGGGCTGAAATGCTCTTCCCGGCCGGCTTCTTGCGCTTCGTGACGGTGGCCATTCATGACTTTTTCCACCTTGGTGGCCTGCAGGTCGTCATCCGCATCCACCATCATCAGGTAATCGCCCTGCTCCACGCGGTCCAGATACGGAGACAGGTGATGGTTGGTAGACGAAACACCACGCAGGCCGCCCAGCCAGGCGCCGAAACAGGTGCCGAACAAGGTCATACCAATGATGGCGCCGCTATCCAGGTTGGTTCCCCAGGGGTCGGCACCTGCCAGCAAAAAGCCACCGAACAAGCCCGCGGCCATACCGATAATGGCGCCGAGAAAGCCCGAATGCATGATATCGGTTTCTTCCCAGGTGGTGGTGCCGTGCACATGGGCCTGGGCGATGGCCATGGTGTCGGTACCCATGACATGCAGGCGGTTTTCACCGATCCCTGCCTGGCGCAGTTCCCCGGTGATGCCCTGAACGGACGCGAGTGATTTGGTGAAATAGTAGAGTCGTTTCATTGCTGCCTCTCCCTGTGGCAAACAAATGGCGAACAATCGGTCGCTGAGTGCGTGTAGTACGCGAACCGTACGTGCGCCAATCTTCCTGACCGGCCGTGTTTCTAAAGACTGCTCACCGCCGTGATCAGATCCTTTTGTGATGACAACGCCAGCCGGTTGTTCCATCCCGCCATATTGCGTCGCCCTTGTCTTTGCCACCTCCGAAACTAACAAAAAGGGGCCATACCGGCCCCTTTACTGTGTCACAAAAACCGCGTCACAAACTGTGAGCGATTAATTACTTTTTGTAGGTGTCGGCGCGCCGTCAACCGGGATCACACGGGGCTTTTTCTCTTCCGGCACCACGCGGCTCAATGTCACGGTGAGCAGGCCATCCTCCAGGCCCGCCGATTCCACTTCCACGTGGTCGGCCAGCTTAAAAGTGCGCTCAAAAGCGCGGCGAGCAATACCCCGGTGCAACCAGGTACGCTCATTGTCACCTTCGGCTTTCAGGTTGCCGCGAATGCGCAATTCATTTTCCTGCACAGTGATATCCAGATCGCTGCGCGCAAAGCCGGCCATGGCCATGACAATCCGGTAGCGGCCATCACTTTCACGGATGATGTCGTATGGGGGGTAGCCATTCGACTGGTCCGCACGCAACGCTGCGTCCAGCAGTTCATCGAAACGATCGAAACCCACAGAATGGCGAAACAACGGGGCAAGGGAAAATCCGGTATTCATCACATTATCCTCATTCCAATCTCACCAGCAGACCCCGCAGGCATCCGCTGGAAAACGGTTTAAAAACGTTGCTGTGACGCAGAGCCGCAGGCAGTTATAAGACTGCCTGCAGACTCCAACCGGCCAGTTGTCACTGGATAAGAAAATGGGGGTCTGCAAACCGCTTTCAAGGGGCGGGACGCATTTTTACTGTGGCAGCCTGGGGGGAGAGCGTGAAAGGCTCAGGAGCCCCGGTCGCCATTGTGGTTGCGGTCACGGAAAGGGTCGTGCTTTTTCCCTCAAACATGACCGGCACTCGCACACAAACCCGCTCCCCGGCAGTCACTGGCCAGGCCGGGCTTTTACCGCTCTGCCATTGTTCGCTGTTGCCAGAACAGTCGCGATCCATCAGCAGGCTGCGCACCGCAGGGTGGCCACTGGCGAACTGCACCTGCCCGGTCAGGCTGGCACGGTATTCAAAGCGCAGCACCGTGGTGCTGCCCGCCTCCAAAAGCTGATCGTTGGGCCCCTGCCAAACAGGGTCAGACACCACCCCCAGTAACAGCGGCCCGGAATGTTGATCCGGCACTGCACGCAGCCCCCAGCGCAGTGTTTCAGCGTGATGCTCGCCTGCCTGGCCATTAAGGCGTGGCAATTGCGGGGCGTGCCAACGTTCGGGCAGGGGCAGAGTCAGGATCAGCGACTGCCCCTGACTGCGCGCTTCGGAAAGCCGGAACTGGAAGTCTCCCCCTTCAGCCGTGGCGATGCTGCCGGGCCCACTACCGACGCCCGCCAGACTCACAGGCCAGCCGATCAAACGGCGCTCACCCGGATCCGGTTGACCATTAAATGCCAGAGCGGGCTGCCCCGCGCCATTGTCCTCAAAGATTTGCCCGGTGATCCAGTGGCCCGCCGGCCGGCAGCGATAACCTGACGCCACACCCGCTACGGGCAACACGTCAAATCCCGACCTGACGCCATCGCGGGCGGCCAATCGCTGACCTGCACCGCCGTCGCCACCGAGTCCGCCGCCGGCGCCACCGATTTGCTCAATCCTTGCCGGCATATTTGTTGCATTGGGCGTATCCAGCCAGAGCGTTCCGCCAGCCCCTCCGCCACCGCCAATAGCTTCAGCTCCGCTTGTGTCTGTGATCGCCTCGCCCGGCAAACCGCGCATATCCAGCAGGCCATCCCCCACCACCCGCGCAGCCCGAATCACCAGCAGGCCGCCACCCTGGCCACCGTTGCCTCCCTGACCACTGCGCCGGGCAGCCGCCCCGCCACCGCCGCCGAGTATCCAGCCCGTTTGTGCCTGATGGCCGCCCTCACCGCCACCTTGCGCCGGGGCGCCGCGTTCACCGGCAGAACCATTGCCACCGCCACCGCCATTACCCAGTTGTCGGTGGACCAGATCCAGCCCGTTGCCCCCGCCGCCGGCATTGGCAGGCGCGCCCTTCGCCATGTCGCCTCGGGGGTAACCGATTTCCGCAGCGGGCCGTAACATCAAAGGGGTGCCTGCTATGCCTTCCCCCTTACTGCCATGGTGGCCATAGCCCACCGCCTGATCATCCGTACTGGGCGTTGCGTAGCGCCAGTCATCGGGCCGCCCCAGTGCTCCCTGCAACGACACCGCCAGCGCCCCGCGAAAGCCCGCCCCGCGCACCGACAGCGTGTGGCCATTGAGATCCAGCTGGCGACGCACATCTACCGCCAACACGCCACCGGTTGTCCCATCCCAAGGTAAGGCGGCGATATCCTGCTCTAAGGTCAAGCTGTCGAATTGTGGCACCCGCACCAGCTGCCATCGCCGGCGGCCCTGCTCATCGGTCGCCGTGGCATTCTCATAATGGTGAAGCAGCCCGCCCCCTGGCCCCGCACCGAAAATGCGCACTCTGGCGCCGTCCACTCGTTCGATACGCACCCATTCCTGAGCCCACGAGGCTGGCGCATCGGTACGCACCTGGCCGTAGGCGGGAGCATTGGCGGTATTGATGGGAGTGCCCTGGACTTGCATTAACAGGGCGAGGTCGCCGGACTGAAGATCAGCCCGACCACGGGAGTGGGTCAGCGTCAGAAAACGGGTGCCCGGGAGCAGCGCCTGGCTGTCCGGGCCGGAGAAATAACCATTGAGCAGACTACCGGCTACCATGGTGCCATCACGGCCCGATTCGGCACACAGCGCCGCTGCTACCGGATGCGGCAGTAGCAGGCAGGCCAGTATTAACGCGGCGGATCGAGCCAATCGGCGGTAGTGTTGTTGCAACGGAACCATCCGGCAATACTGTAGCGTTCCCGGGTAGCTGCCAAGACTTCGTGGGGGATTTTCTCACTGAGAAAAGCCACCAGCGTGCCCGCACGGGGTTCCACCTCCGTGGCTACACAGGTCGCATCCGCTTCCGGCCAAATACGCAGGCGCCCGCCCCACTCGCTTTGCCAGTTATCGTTAAGATAGAGCACCACTGACAGTAAGCGGCCGTTGTTGCCATTAAAGGCATCCACATGGCGTTGATAGAAATCCCCCGGCCCGTAAATGGCAAAATGGGATTCCAGCTCGAACAGGCCCATGAACAGCTCGCGATTGACTGCCAAACGCAGGTTTTCCAGCCCTTCAAACAACTGGCACTGCGCCAGCGAGTCGCCTTTCAGCCAGCAGGTGCGATCACTGCGAACGCGGGTATCTTTCTGGTGTTCCTGACGACGGCCAATGCCGGCCAGACGAAATTCACCGTGCTGGTCCTTGTAGCGTGCCTCCTCGCGCAAGGCTCGCACCAGCGCAGCCGGAAAGTATCCCGGCGCCACCGCGAAACCCTGCCGGGCCAAACCGTCAACCAGACCATCGAGTGGGCTGCCGCCCACACCGCCAAACAGATCCGCATTGTCATGCACGGCCGTGCCCTCTCGCGATTAGTGCAACGCCCCACCGGCGTCGGAATCAAAGTCGTCTGGCCATAACAGCCAGCCTTCCTCCTGGCACTCATCCAGCAACTGCGAGGTGGCATCCACCGTCGCCTGCACGAAATAGATGAACTGCTCGAAGGTTACCCCATTACGCCCCAGCAACAGGTCGCACACTACCAGGCGGGGCAGGGAGTCATCGTTCACATCCAAAAACAGCTTCACTGACGGATATGTCATATTCAGTCGGCTCAGTTCCGCCTGCACCGCAAACAGCGTTGCCGGGCGCACTTCCAGTTCACTGGTCAGCAAGATACCGTCGTCTTCCACAAACAACCGCGCATCCACCACCCCTTCACGGCCCTGCAATTCAGACAGGTGCAGCGCATGACAGTCCTCACAGATATAGTGCTGGATATTGGCCTGCTGCAACCAGCGTTTTACCTGGTCCGCATCCGCGTTCACGACGCCTAACATGACATTCTCCTCAGACCCGCTATCACGCAGGTTTCTTGCCGGCCGCGAATCATCTGCCATTCGCTGGAAAAAAGAAATAGCCACCCGACCGACACTTGGGGTCTTTCATCCCCGAATATCCACTGGGTAAGATGGGGCTTTCGTGCCCGATTGCCTGACAGGACTCAAAGAATGACAACTCCCCATGTGGCCTTCCGCTCCAGTAACAGCCTTCATCAGCGTACCGACGGCTTTATCCAGCGCATGAACGATGGTGCCAAGCGCCCGGAACCCAAGGAAATCGAGGCCATCATGGCCCAATTTATTGAAGAATCACTGGCCGCCTTAATCACCCGTGCGGCACAGGCCGCAGACCTGAGCCCCGGCATGTTCAAAGTGGTCAACATGACCTGCAACACCATCAG
This sequence comes from Alcanivorax sp., assembly GCF_040118815.1. GTDB lineage: Bacteria > Pseudomonadota > Gammaproteobacteria > Pseudomonadales > Alcanivoracaceae > Alcanivorax. Next base: position 82,958 of record NZ_JBEDTC010000021.1, on the reverse strand, counting down.
CAAGACCACCCACCTGGTGATCGGCCGCAGTGCAAAAAAAATGGACCTGACACAGAACCAGGCCGCCGCCGACTATATGGATCAGGTACGCCAGCCCGCCGCCGACGGTGATCACTGGTATGTGGCTTTCCCGGTCAGCGAGGCTCTCTGCGCCCAGTGCAAGGACGTCACCCGATTGTGCCAGGAGGGAGAAGCAGACAAGGCCCGCCGGGAACTGGCTGCCTACCTGCTCACGCTCACCGATGAAGCGATCGACTGGTACTTCCAGCGGCCCATGGCTCTGCTCGGATTCGGCCCGGTACTGCGCAAAGTCGCCAGCGTGGGCGTGGAAACCACCCGCAAGGCCAGCCGGAGCCTGATCAACAATCTGATCCCCAAGCTGGGGCCGGAGCAGCTGCTCGCCTCGGCGCAATATCAAGAAAGCATGTTGCTATCCTTTGCCCCTCGCACCCGCTGAGCCCCTGACGTTGCACTGACATGGAAGTGCAACGTCGTTTTCCTTTATCCGCTACACGGCCTACACAGTGCATCTCTTTTGATAACAAATACTTACACTTGCCGAGTCTTGTAGGGTAACTTCACCAAGTTTTTACAAAACTACTTATTCAACGGATTGCGCAGCAACTACACAGCTCTCTACTATCAAATTGGAATTACATCACAAAAAAACGAGGAGTGAGCCGTGTCTTTGCGCCATGCCATACTTGTCCTGTTACAAGACCAGGAAGCCAGCGGTTACGACCTCGCTCGCGAATTTGCCAACAGTATCGGGCTGGTATGGAACGCCACCCACCAACAGATTTATCTGGAGCTGGGGAAGCTCAACGATCAAAGCATGGTGAAATATCGCCATATCCCCCAAGACGGCAAACCGGACAAGAAACTGTACCGGATCACGGATGAAGGACGCGACGAGTTGATTCGCTGGCTACGCAAGCCTGCTGCACCCCCGCGCATCCGCGATGCCTTCATGGTCAAGATTGCTGGCGGGGATCTGTCCGACAGCGCGTCCATACTGCGCGAGCTGGACGACCAGGCCGACCTGCGCCGTGAACGGCTGAATACCTTCGAATCGCTAGCCAGCAAACTGGATGACACCAGCCAGGATCGTGACCTCTTTACCTACCTCACCCTGCGCCGAGGCATTCTTGACCAGCAAGCCTGGCTGCACTGGGCTGACGAGGTTCGCAGCGCCCTGAAAAAGCGTGAAGAACGGCCAGTATCGGTGCCTACATCGGTGTAATGACCCACAACGCAACAGACACCCTGATCCGCCAGCTCGACTGGCTGGTTCAGGCCCCTGCCCTGTTGCCCTGCTCCCCCTTTCAGGATGCCGGACACCTGCTGCAGCGAGAGCGGCAAGCAGATCCGGCATTGCTTTATCGCGCCGCCACCCAATTACAGACTCGCTCCGCCCCGCGCCGCCTGGGGCTAATTTTCGAGACGTGGGTCGCTGCGCTGGTGGATGCCAGCCCGGGCCTGGAACGTATTACCAGCAACCTGCCCATTCGCGAAGGCGGCCGCACCCTGGGCGAGCTGGATATGCTGGTGCGTGACCGGCTGAGCGGCGAACTGTGGCATTGGGAGTTGGCGCTCAAGTTCTACCTGGCCACCGCCGAGCAGTGGTACGGCCCCAATCGCCACGACACCCTGGCCCGCAAGGCCCACCATCTCTACCAGCAGCAACTGCCTCGCTCACAATCAGATGTTGCCCGCACCCAGCTGGCCGAACAGGGCTGGGAGGTGCACGGGCAAGCCCTGCTGACCCGTGGCAGGCTCTTCTATCATCGCGCCACCCCACCCGGCGATGTGAAACCAGGCCACGGGCACGAACGGGGGTGGTGGCGCACCACCGACGAGCTGGAGGACGGCCCTTGGTCAATCATTGAGCGCCCGTTCTGGCCCACGCCGTTTATGTCAGACAAAGGTACCCATTTCGTTGATCGCGCCACCGTGATTGACTATGTTGAAGGCCATTCACGCCCTCTCATGGTCACGGGTCCACACCATGACCAACCGGGTTTCATTGTTCCTGTCAGCTGGCCAACCCCATGAAATTTCAACAACAACCGCCGGCACTGGTGGATAACCAGGGTCAGGTCGCTTTCGGTGTGTTCCCGCAAACCGTAGCGAGCATTAACGGCCGCGAAGCCGATTACCGCACCCCCATGGGCAAGTCCGCCTCCGCCTTCGCCCGGCACTTTCATTACAAGCAGTTCCAGTATTTCGGGATTATCAGTGATGAACTTCTGGCCGGTTGCGCCTTTGCCCATACCGGCTACTTGGGCATGGCTTTTTTCTATTTGTTTGAGCCTCAAACCGGCGCCCTGCACGAATACACCTGGCGCTCGCCACTGGGCAAGGACCTGCGAATGTCCGCGTCACCGCAACATGGCGAAAGCGTATTCCGGCAAAAAAACGTGGATATCCGGCTGGGCTATCAGCAGGACGACCGGGGAGCATTGAGCAAAAGCCTGTCGATAAAACTGGATGAGCTGACACTGAATGCCCACATGGACGAAGGCCCGGCGTACCAGCCCATGTCCCTGTGCACCCGCACCGGTATTAATGGCTGGGTCTATGCCAACAAAGTGGCGGGGAAAGCCGTCACCGGTTCACTGCAGCGCCAGGGCAAGCACACCGACCTAAGCGCCCTCAACGCCAACGGGCACCATGATTTTTCTGCCGGTTATATGCGCCGCGAAACCTTCTGGAACTGGGCCTGCCTGTCCACCCGGGTTGGCGATACCCGGGTCGGGCTCAATCTATCCTGTGGTGTCAATGAGACAACCTTTTCCGAGAACTGCCTGTGGATCGATGATGTCATGGTCCCCACCGGCGGTGTGTTATTTGATTACAACCGTGACGAGCTGATGCAACCCTGGACAATTCGCAGCCTGTGCGGCCGGGTACACCTTCAGTTCACCCCCAATGGAAACCACAAAGAGCGCCTTAACCTGGGGCTCTTTGCCAGCAACTTCAATCAGCTGTTTGGCCACTTCGATGGCGAGCTCCGCCTGGATGACGGGCGCCGCCTGCCTATCGAACGCCACTACGGTTTTGTCGAGGAGCAGTACGCAAAATGGTAGATCAAAAACGCGATTCCAGCGCAGACACCGGCCAGCCCCCCGTACCGGAAAAGTTTAACGAAAAAATCCGCCGGGGCTACTTCTGGGTAGTGCAATACTGGCGCGAACTGTTCAATTTCAAGTTCGATAAATACATGATTATCCAGGTCATGCCGGGAGTTTACGGCATTGCACTGACCGCCATCGCCATCGGCCTACTGTATCTGTGCGTGGAAGCCTTTATGGCGTCGACTTGGCGCGGTATTTTTTACTTTTTCTTTGCCGCCCCACTGACCTTTCTGTTCGCAGCATCGATCCTGAGGGCACTACTGGAGTTCTACATGGTGGTGTTCAAAATCTCTGAGCATGTAGATGAATTGGTGGGCTTACGTGACACAGTAGATCGCTTGTCCGGCATCAGCGACAGCGTGGACGAAATGGTAGCTGTGACCCGGCGAATTCCTTTCTGGCGCGCTCTTTCAGGCGGCAGCCCCCCTCGCGCGCAAAGAAAAAAACCGGAAAAACACAATAAAAGCGACAATAAATAAAACACCGATAATGGCGGCAACTTAGCCGCCATTATCCACTCATCGTTAACATTAATTTTCCTGAGTAGCTTCCAGTGCTGTCAGCAGCAAGCGCTGAAAAATATGCTCACGCACTCCATCCGGGTCCGTCAGCGCCATACGATCCAATTGCGCCGCAAACTCGCTTGGGCTGCCTTCACTGAACAACGCTTTGCGGCCCAGTTTCAGATATTCCTTGTGACTGACTTTTTCTTTCAACCAGGTAAGGGCCGTCATTAAGCGCTGCTCTACCTCGGTGAAATCCGTGCCTAGAGGAAAAACCGGGAAGCTTTCGTTGCCGCACTGCTCTGCGATGTCATGGAGATGCTCCGGATTATTGCGACGGTGCGCCTCGGGGATCTGATAACCCTGGCGAAGTTTCCCCGCTGCCTGGGCCTGCTCCATCAGTTCTACCTGGAAACGGCTATCGGCCACGTTAAGCATAGCCATAACCACTTCTTCATCGGTTTTGCCACGCAGATCCGCGACGCCGTACTCAGTGATTACCATATCGCGCAGGTGCCGGGGAATGGTGTTGTGTCCATAACTGAACACAACATTGCTCATAGCCTCGCCGCCGCGTTCACGCCATGACCGCACCATCAGAATAGAACGAGCGCCCTCAAGCTCATGGGCCTGGCTGACAAAATTATACTGCCCACCCACACCACTGAGCACGCGGCCATCTTCAATCTGGTCCGAAGCCACAGCGCCCAACAAGGTAACCGTGAACGCGGTATTGATAAAACGCGCATCCTGACGCTGCAAACGGTTCAGCGTTTCATCCCCGTAAAGATGATTGATAAAACTAATGCGCGTCATGTTGATTCTGTCGCGTTCCTGATCCGTCATCTCCCGCAGACGAGCGTAGAAATCCCGGGGCCCCAGGAAAAAGCCACCGTGCATCACCACGCCACCGGCCAGGCTTTCGCCGAACACCGCCTTCAGGGCTTCACGGGTGGTGCGATCATCCAGGTCATTGGGCACGATCACGTCATGGGGCAGCTGCAGTTCGTCACCGTGTTTGCTAATACCGTCGCGAAAAATACCGAACCGTTTCAGGGTACGCAGCTGTGCCCGATCCAGTCGCCGGCTGATTGCCGACTGCTGGCGCAGGGCATCCAGCAATGCCAGCCCGGGCGTCGCAGGGTTATGCATTTCCAGGCGCTGCAGTGGTGCCCAGTCATATACCGGGCGGCGTATGATGCCGTCGTCGATCAAGGTCAGCAGGCCGTGGGTCATCATTTCGCTGCAACCGTAAAGGCCCTCACGAAAGACCCCGGTGCCCCCTTCCCGCTGAATCAAGGCGTCATGCTCCGGCGGCACATCCCAGGCTTTCAACGCACTCAAGTAACGGGGATTGTCCTGCTCGCGCAGACGCAGGTGATGCACAAGCGCATCGCCAAGGGCACCAATACCGATTTGCAGCGTGCCACCGTCACGCACCAGGGTACTGGCATGCAGGCCGACAAAATGGTCCTGAATATTCACCGGCATGTTCGGGGTGCTGAACAGCCGTGTGTGCCCTTCCGGGTCGTCCACCAGAATATCCATCTCCGGCAGCCAGTCATCCACCCGGGCATCGTTACCCATAAACGGCAAGTCCCGATGCACCTGGCCCACGGACACGATGGTTTCACCGGCTTCCTTGCGAGCCTTGAGCAAGGGCATCAGGTCGAGAGTGACTTCCGGGTTGCAGGAGAAACTGTACTCGTCGTTGCCGTCTACCTGCCGGTGAGCCAGCAATTGCGCCACCACATTCACGCCTCGGGCATTGAGGTCCCGGGCCACATGGGTGTAGTTACTGCTGATGTAATGTTGCTGGGCCACATCACTGCCCAGCATGCTGCCAGGCTGCACGAAAAACTCGAACACCCGAATATTGGCGGGCAGATTTCCGCGCTTTTGCGCCGCCAGATAGGTGAGCTCTTCGTAGTCACCGAAAAGCCGCTCAGCAAACGGATTAAGAAACCGTTTTTCCAGGTCGCTGCCGGCACCCGGCTTGCCCAGCGACAATCCCGTATAGATATCCAGACTCAAAGCTGCATCGGCTTCCACGCGGGCATAAAGTGCATTCACAAATCGATTGGGCTTACCCAGCCCCAACGGCATGGCGAGGCGAATCTCGCCGCCCGTGGCATCAATAACCCGGTCTACCGCCTGCTCTACCTGATTAATTCGATCCGTCACGAGCTCTCCTTGTCATTCTCTTCATGTAGTTAGCATTCACGCAATTTCAATGACTAGCGGCATTGGACACCAGCGTGACCAGCACCACACCCGCGATAATGAACCCCATGCCCAGCATGGCGGGAAAATCGGGCATTTGTTTAAAAAACACCGCGCCCACCAAGGCAATCAATACGATACCCACTCCCGCCCAGACCGCATAGGCTATTCCCATGGGTATAGTGCGCAAGGTCAGGGAAAGCGCATAAAACGCAATGCAATAGCCCACCACGGTCGTTACCGATGGCCACAGCCGAGTGAAGCCCTGGGACGCATTCAACGCTGACGTCGCGACCACTTCAGCCAGAATGGCAATGGACAAGTACAGGTAACCCATAAGAACTCCGTAACAATAGGCAAGGGCTGGCTATTAAACCGAACATTCAGACCGAAGGGGCTACCTGCAGCTGATTCAACAAGACCTGCCAGTGTGCCAGCTGTTGAGCCGCGAAGTCAGCGTCACGGTGACGAACAATCAGCACCAGGCGCGAGTCGGCGTCCTGATCCGGCCACTGGTTCTGTGGCGTCATCTCCGGTGCCTGTTGCGCCACCCACTGAACCAGCATGGGACCGTCCAGCCCGTTTACCTGCAACAGCGCTTTCACTCGCACCAACGCATCACCGCACTGCGCCTGCAATTGTTGTAACGCGGCCTGCCATAGCGGCCAGTCCAGGCCATGGGGCCAGCACAGCGAAGCGCTGAACAGATTATGGCGGGACGCATTCTGTCCGGCAGGAAGGGACGCAGCCGCCTGAACGGCGGGCGCGCTTTTTCCCACAGGGGCAAACAGGCCGGTCACCCGACAACGGCGCGGGAACGATTCATCGAGCAACGTTGCGTCAGGGCAGTCGCTATCCAGCCGGTATTGCCGCGCAGACGCATTCAGCTCATGCAGCTGCGCCTGTAATTCCTGTACAGCAGCGAGATCGGCATGCTCTGCCTTGGAAAGCAGCAGCACATCCGCGCCGTGGATTTGCTCCAGGACTTCCGGATGCCGGGCAATCGCATCGGCACCCGCGCGGGTATCGACCACGGTCAGCACCGACTGACAAACGAAGCGCTTTTTCAACCAGAGATCTTGATCGAGCGGCGCTACCACACCGAAGGGATCCGCCGCGCCGGTGGTTTCAATCACCACGGTAGTGAACGCAGGAATATCGCCATTCTTGCGAGCCATGAACAGGTTGCGCAGCGTGGTGGACAGGGAGCCCTGTATCACACAGCACAGGCAGCCTCCCGCCAACAACGACAGCGACACCCCTTCAGCACCGGTGAGATGCTGATCAATGCCGATATCACCCAACTCATTGATGATCAGGGCCACATCGTTGCGCTCGCTTAGCCAGCGATTGAGCAGTGTGGTCTTGCCACTGCCCAAAAAGCCGGTGAGTACCACCACCGGAATGCGTTCTTCCATGGCAATCAGCCCAGCGACCAGGGCAGCTGCTCACCGGCAAAAAACGGCACTACCGGCTCCCCGGCTGCTTCAATCACAGCAGGTACATCCCAGGGCTTGCGCAGCAAGGTCACAGTATCCGTGTGGCGTGGCAGGCGATAGAAGTCGGCGCCAAAATGGCAGGCAAAGCCTTCCAGCTTGTCCAGCGCATTGTGCTGCTCCAGAAAGGTGGCGTACAGCGGCAGAGCCGCTCGGGCCGAGTAACAGCCCGCGCAGCCACAGGCGGCTTCTTTCTTGTTACGGGCGTGCGGCGCAGAATCCGTGCCCAGGAAAAAACGGCTGTGGCCGTCGATCACCGCTTTCTGAATCGCTTCCTGGTGCTGGCGACGCTTGAGAATCGGCAGGCAGTAATTGTGCGGGCGCACACCGCCCACTAGCAGGTCGTTGCGGTTCATCAACAAATGCTGGGGCGTTACCGTCGCGGCGGTCAGCGCGTTGGCCTCACGGACAAAGTTGACGCCTTCTGACGTAGTCACGTGCTCAAAGACAATACGCAGAGCCGGAAACTGGCTGCGGATCGTGTTCAAGTACCGGTCGATGAAGACCTTTTCCCGATCAAAAATATCAATATCCGCATCGGTTACTTCACCGTGCACCAGCAACGGCACATCGTGCTTTTCCATGGCTTCGTACAAGTGGAAAATCTTACCCGGGTCGGAGACACCACTGTCCGAGTTGGTAGTAGCGCCCGCCGGGTAAAGCTTGAAGGCATGCACAAAATCGCTTTTGGCAGCGCGTTCCACTTCCTCCACCGGGGTGCTATCGGTGAGATACAGCACCATCAAAGGTTCAAAAGTTACCCCTGTCGGCACCTGGGCCATAATGCGTTCACGGTACTCTGCGGCCTGGGCCACGGTGTTCACCGGCGGGTTCAGATTGGGCATGACAATGGCGCGACCGAATACATTCGCCGTGGCCGGCACCGTCTCCGCCAGCAGATCACCATCGCGGAAATGCAGATGCCAGTCGTCAGGACGGGCAATGGTCAGGGTATCGGTCATGGGGTCACCTTTTTACCGTGAGAGTTCGTGGGGCGTTTCGGGGCCGTAGTGTAGCGTAAGTTTGAGGGCAGGCGGAGGTGGGAGCCAACCTGCTGGCAATTGCTGCCCAGACTGAACGATATTGCATGCAGGCAAACGCCCACAACAATATTCCCCAACGAAAAACGCCCCGCGATGCGGGGCGTTTTCGAATATGGCGGAGAGGGCGGGATTCGAACCCGCGATACAGTTTCCCGTATGGCTCCTTAGCAGGGAGCTGGTTTCAGCCACTCACCCACCTCTCCGGAATGCGGTACTGCTTGTGGTTTGGTGGTGAACGCTCTTAATCGGCGCTGTCACCAAACTCGCCGCGCATCATAACGATTTTGCGAACAAAATACAGCCCAAAAATCAGGCAGACTCGCTATCTGACGATTTTTCGTGCTGAATTCGCTGATAAATTTCTTCACGGTGCACGGCAACTTCTTTCGGCGCGTTCACACCGATACGGACCTGATTGCCTTTTACACCCAGAACAGTGACGGTAACTTCGTCACCCACCATCAGGGTCTCACCAACTCGACGCGTAAGAATTAACATAATGATCCCTCCTGGGGTCCTTTCATTTCCGTGAGCGCTTTCCGTACCTGAGGCTCACGGGTTGCCGTCCTTGACGACTCCTTGGTGCAGAGACCATTAACCCACCCCTGGCACGGGGCCGGTAGTATGCCTGAATCAGATTCTCAAGTCTTGCCGTGAGAGGGGCTAGACCAACCGGTCATCGCCCCATACCTACCTGATGGTATGCCGATCAGGTGCCGGGCTGATCCAGCTCGAACTCGGAGTGCAGGGCACGGACTGCCAGCTCCAGGTACTTCTCGGCAATGACCACAGACACCTTGATTTCGGAGGTGGAAATCATCTCGATGTTCACCCCTTCGTTAGCCAGGGCTTCGAACATCTTGGACGCCACACCCGCGTGAGAGCGCATACCCACACCCACCAGAGAGACCTTTGCGATCTTGTCGTCACCGATAATTTCCGGGTTACCCAGCTCTTCAGACGCGTTACGCAGGGCTTCCTGGGCGCGGGCGAAATCGTTGCGGTGCACAGTGAAGGTAAAATCGGCAGCGCCGTCTTTCCCCACGTTCTGCACGATCATGTCCACTTCGATGTTTTCTGCACTCACCGGGCCGAGGATCTTGTAGGCGATACCCGGAGTATCCGGGGCGCCACGCACGATGATCTTGGCTTCATCACGGGTAAAGGCAATTCCGGAGATTACCGGCTTTTCCATATCAACCTCGTCTTCGACGGAAATAAGAGTCCCAGGGCCATCCTGGAAACTGGACAAGACACGCAACGGCACATTGTATTTGCCGGCGAATTCCACAGCACGAATCTGCAGGACCTTGGAGCCCTGGCTGGCCATTTCCAGCATTTCCTCGAAAGTAATGCTGTCCAGGCGGCGGGCGTTATCTACTACCCGCGGGTCGGTGGTATAAACCCCGTCCACATCAGTGTAGATCTGGCACTCGTCCGCTTTTAGTGCGGCGGCAAGTGCTACGGCGGTGGTATCCGAACCGCCACGGCCCAGCGTGGTGATGTTGCCGTCGCCATCGACGCCCTGGAAACCGGCCACAACCACCACACTGCCGCCATCAAGATCGGCGCGCACTTTCTTGTCGTCGATCTCTTCGATACGGGCTTTGGAGTAAGAGTTGTCGGTGCGCAGGGGAATCTGGCTGCCGGTATAGGAGCGGGCGTTCAGGCCCTGCTTCTGCAGCGCCATGGACAGCAATGCAATGGTGACTTGCTCGCCGGTAGACACCAGCACGTCCATTTCCCGAGGAGAGGGCTTGTCGCTGACGCCGTTGGCCAGCTCGATCAGCCGGTTGGTTTCCCCGCTCATGGCGGATACCACGACGACCACCTGGTCACCCTGTTTATGGAAGCCTGCTACCTTCTCGGCAACGGCCTGGATGCGTTCGACCGTACCCACTGAGGTACCGCCGTATTTCTGCACGATAAGAGCCATAAAGTCGCTTTTTCTGCAAAAAAGAGCGCGCTACTTTAGCAGAAACGCGCCGGGATTTCATGTTCAGGTGGTATGGCGAATCAGATCTGCGACCCTTTCCGCCCCCAAAGTGGGTTTTTCAGGCCAAAAATATCCGCTATTTCCGGCCCAATTCCCTACTCAGCCACCCAGCCCTTTACACTTTCCAGCGCCCCGGGCAATGCAGCAGGATTATTGCCGCCCCCCTGGGCCATATCCGGGCGACCGCCGCCGCGACCGTCCACTTGCTCGGCCACGAACTTGAGCAGATCACCCGCTTTGTATCTGGCGGTCAGGTCCTTGGTGACCCCCGCCACCAACGCCACTTTATCGCCTTCCACTGCGGCCAGCAGAATCACCGCGGAACCCAGCTTGTCTTTCAGCTTGTCCATGGTAACCCGCAAGGTTTTGCTATCGGCGCCGTCGATTTGTGTCGCCAGTACCTTCACGCCATTAATGTCCTGCACATCACTGGTCAGGTCGCCGCCGGCGCCACTAGCCAGTTTTTGCTTAAGGCGTTCAATTTCTTTTTCCAGTTCACGCACTTTTTGCGCCTGGCTGCGCACCCGCTCGGCCGCATTGTCCGGTGAGCTTTTCACCGTGGCGGCGATATCGCTGAGCGCCCGTTCCTGCTGGCGCATCACCGCCAGAGCGTGCTCGCCGGTCACCGCTTCGATACGGCGCACGCCGGCGGCTGCAGAGGCTTCCAGGGTAATACGGAATAGTCCGATATCGCCGGTGCGGTTCACGTGCGTGCCGCCACACAGCTCCTTGGAGAAACCGTCACTGCCCATGCTCAGCACGCGCACCTGATCATCGTATTTCTCGCCGAACAGCGCCATGGCGCCTGCTTCACGCGCCGCGTCAATGTCCATCAATTCAGTGGTCACGGCGGTATTCGACAGAATCTGGCGATTCACCAGAATTTCTATCTGTTCGCGCTGGGCTTCACTGACGGCTTCGCCGTGGGAGAAGTCAAAGCGCAGATAGTCAGCAGCCACCAACGAGCCTTTCTGTTGCACATGTTCGCCCAGCACATCGCGTAGCGCCGCATGCATCAGGTGTGTAGCGGAATGGTTGCGCATCACCGCGCGGCGACGATCCACATCCACATAGGCCGATACCTTGCTGCCCACCGTCAGGCTGCCGCTTTCCAGCTTGCCCACATGCACGTGGGCCGCCTGGCGCTTGCGGGTATCGGTGACCAGGAAACGAGCTTCACTGTCATCGCCTCCCATCAGCGCGCCGGTATCGCCTACCTGACCGCCAGACTCCGCATAGAACGGGGTCTTGGCCAGCACCACCATGCCTTCTTCGCCGGCATTCAGGGACTCGACCGCTTCGCCATCCTTGTACAGGCCCACCACCGCATCGTCACCGGCCAGCTTCTCGTAGCCGGAGAAATCGGTCACCGCCTCGATATTCAGCCGGTCGCTGTAATCATTGCCGAAACTGCCGGCACTGCGCGCCCGTTCACGCTGGGCGTTCATGGCCTCTTCAAAGCCATCCATGTCCACAGTCAGATCACGCTCTCGGGCCACGTCGGCAGTCAGGTCCGGCGGGAAACCGTGAGTGTCGTACAGGTTAAACAGCACCTCACCGGGCAGTACCTTGCCATCGAGCTGGTCGATGGCACTTTCCAACACTTTCATGCCTGCCGCCAAGGTGCGGCCAAACTGCTCTTCTTCCGCCAACAAGGCTTTTTCGATGCGCGCTTGGTCACGGACCAGTTCCGGGTAGGCTTCGCCCATCTGCTCGACCAAAGCGACCACCAGCGTGGAGAAGAACGGCTTGTCTTGCCCCAGCTTGTGGCCATGGCGCAGGGCACGGCGAATGATACGGCGCAGCACATAACCGCGGCCTTCGTTGGACGGTATCACCCCGTCGCAGATCAGGAAGCTGGCTGAGCGAATATGGTCAGCAATTACGCGCAGGGACTTCTCTTCCAAATCGTCACAGCCAGTGGCCAAAGCCGCCGCTTTCAAGAGCGCCTGGAATAGGTCGATTTCGTAGTTGGAATGCACGCCCTGCAACACCGCCGCAATACGTTCCAGGCCCATGCCGGTATCCACACTGGGCTTGGGTAATGGCTGCAACTCGCCATCCGGCTGGCGATCGTACTGCATGAACACCAGGTTCCAAATCTCGATATAACGATCCAGATCTTCGCCCTCAGACCCGGGCGGGCCACCGGGCACATGCGCCCCATGGTCGTAGAAAATTTCCGAGCTTGGGCCGCAGGGGCCGGTGTCGCCCATCTGCCAGAAGTTATCTTCATCCAGCCGGGAGAAACGTTCGGCACTGACACCCATTTCCTTGAGCCAGATATCTGCCGCTTCATCGTCGGACACGTGCACCGTGACCCACAGACGATCTTCCGGCAGCCCCAGGGTGCCAGTCAGAAATTCCCAGGCAAACTTAATGGCTTCGCGCTTGAAATAGTCGCCGAAGCTGAAGTTCCCCAGCATCTCGAAGAAGGTGTGGTGGCGTGCCGTGTAGCCCACGTTCTCCAGATCATTGTGCTTGCCGCCGGCGCGGACACAACGCTGGGAACTGGTCGCACGGGTGTAATCCCGGGATTCACGGCCCAGAAACACATCCTTGAACTGGTTCATTCCCGCATTGGTAAACAACAACGTGGGGTCATTGTGAGGCACCAGCGAGGAGGACGGCACCTTGGTGTGCCCCTGGCTGGCGAAGTAGTCCAGAAAGGCCTGGCGTAGTTCAGCACTCTTCATAGGAGAAACAATCATTGGCTGGCTGTCAGAGAGGGCCGAGTATAGCGCCCTCAAGGCCCGGTTGCGATGGTTCATGAGCTGCGAGCTACCAGCTTCTAGCTATGAGACAAAAGAAGAGGCCACCTTCTGTTTTCGGGTTATTCTAGAAACTAGAAACTAGAAGCTCGCAGCTCGCAGCTCGTTTTTAGCCCTTGATCGCCGCCGCCAGACACACCGCCAGCACCATCACCAGCAGGATACGCTTGAGTACACGGGGGGAGACCTTGTGTGCAAAGCCCACCCCTAGCCGAACGCCGAGCAGACTGCCTGCCGCTACCACCAGGCCCAGCAGCCAGGCGACTTGCCCTCGGGCCACAAAAATCGCCAGTGCCAGCACAGTAAAACTGCCAGTGATCGCCAATTTCAGTGCATTGCTGCGCAGCAGATCGTAGTGCAACTGCCCCGCCAGTACCGCCAGCAGCACAAAGCCCACACCGGCCTGCACAAAACCGCCATACACGCCGGCCAGAAACAGGCCGAGCCACCCGGACAGGCTCGCGTTCGGGGATAGCGGGATAGCATCCGGCGACGGCGACATTTGCGCCGGACGCAGCACCATCAGCAAAGCCACCACCACCAGGGTCGTCAGCAGAACCGGTTTGAGGATGGTTTCCGGAAGAAACGCCGCAGCGCCGGCGCCCACCAGGGTGCCCAGCAGGCTCGGCACCAGAATCGCCGGCAAGGCGGCGAACGGCATGGAGCCCCGTTTGTTGAACTGGCGAACCGCTTCCGCACTCTGAATCAGTACCGCCACCCGCATGGTGCCGTTGGCCAGCGCAGCCCCCATACCGGTAAGCATCAGCAATGGCAGAATCAACAAGCCACCGCCACCCGCCAGGGTATTGATAAACCCCGCCAGCACACCGGCGCCCAGCAACGCTGCCACTAACCAGGGGTCTGATAGATATTCCATGGGGTTCCCAGTCCGGTTTCACAAAGCACAAGGATACCCTGACCCACCCGCCAGCAAAATGTGTTGAGGGCACAGGGGCTGTATACGAGTCTCACCCACCAAGCGCGCCGCAGGAGCGTCGCTGACGGCGCGATTCATGCCTGGATCAAGAACCGTTGCCGCACAGAGGGGGCAACGTTCGCGGAGTAAAACCCCACTCTTCCCCGGTGAGTTCTGACCCTGTGGAGTAAACGTGGTAAACAGCCTTTCCGGGTTCGGGGTATCGCGCCGCCAGCGACGCTCCTACAGCAAGGCGCCAGGGTAGCGGCAGGAATTATGTGTAGCCCGCTTCTTACGGGATTTATCGGAGCAAGCAGGGGTCAGTCCAGATCGTCCTCAGAAGAATCCAGCGCCGCAAAGCTCTGCTCGGCATCAAACCCCCGGCTTTGCAAAAACCGTAGCTGTTTGGCCTTTTCTTTCTGGTCAGCAGGGTAGTGCCGAAACCGCCGGGCTCGGACCTCTTTGGCCAAGGCAAACCAGTCTACCTCGGCATTCTCCAGTGCTTCGGCGATCCAGTCGTTCTCCACGCCTTTGAGCTGCAATTCCTGGCGAATGCGCAGGGCGCCCTGCCCTCGCTCAATGCGGGCACGCACAAAAAAACCGGCAAAGCGCCGGTCATCGATAAAGTCGTGTTCTTCGCACCAGGCGAGCACGGCAGCCAGCGCTGGCTGATCACCCAGCCGCTGCTGCAGCTTGGTGACCAGTTCACGTCGGGCATGATCGCGCCGGGCCAGCAGGGCAATCGCCCGCTGACGCAGCTCGGCCTCCGTCAGCGGCTCACTCATCGTCAGCGGCGGCATCCTCTGCTACTCGTCCTTCATCTGCTGCCGGCACTTCCGCGGTGGGGTCCGGCAGCAAGCGCGCACGAATTTGCGTCTCAACCTCTTCGGCAATGGCCGGGTTCTCGCGCAGGTACTCACAGGCGTTCTGCTTACCTTGGCCAATCTTGTCGCCCTTATAGGCATACCAAGCGCCCGATTTGTCGATCAAGCCCTGCTGAACACCCAAATCCAACACTTCGCCCATCTGGTTAATGCCCTGCCCATAAAGAATCTGGAACTCGGCCTGACGGAACGGCGGCGACACCTTGTTTTTGACCACTTTCACGCGGGTTTCGTTACCGGTGACTTCATCACCCTGCTTCACCGCACCAATACGGCGGATGTCCAAGCGTACCGAGGAATAGAATTTCAGCGCATTACCGCCGGTGGTGGTTTCCGGGCTGCCGAACATGACACCAATTTTCATACGGATCTGGTTAACAAACATCACCAGGGTATTGGCGTTTTTCACGTTACCGGTAATTTTGCGCAGCGCCTGGCTCATCAAGCGAGCCTGCAGGCCCACGTGGCTGTCACCCATTTCGCCTTCAATTTCGGCTTTCGGCACCAGTGCCGCCACAGAATCCACAATTATCACGTCCACGGCACCGGAGCGCACCAGCATGTCGGTGATTTCCAGCGCCTGCTCACCGGTGTCCGGCTGGGAGACGATCAAGTCGTCCACATTCACGCCCAGTTTTTCTGCGTAATCCGGGTCCAAGGCGTGCTCTGCGTCCACAAAGGCACAGGTAGCGCCTTTTTTCTGGGCCTGGGCGATCACGCTCAGGGTCAGGGTGGTTTTACCAGAGGACTCAGGGCCGTAGATCTCGACGATACGGCCCTTGGGCAGCCCGCCAATACCCAAAGCGATGTCCAGCCCCAGTGAGCCGGTGGAGATGGACGGCATGCGCTCGCGCTTGCGATCGCCCATGCGCATGACGGAACCTTTGCCGAATTGGCGCTCAATCTGTGACAGTGCGGCGGATAGCGCCTTACCTTTATCGCTCATTGTGACCCCTCTCCGTTTGCGGCGCGTCATTCATTGACGCCAACCGTATCTGATCTGTCTTATCTGGCCTTCCGGTCAGTGCTGACAATATGGACAGTATTATGAACAGCATTGGCTGTCCATTGCAACCACCCTGCTTCTGTCCAAATCACTGTTGCTGCCACCCCGCCTCGGCGGGGCAGCGATGAATAGCCCGATTGTGGCTACTTGAGGCGGGCATTCAAGCCCAGTATGGCTTCGTGGATGGTCTGCTGACGGACGGCGTTACGGTCACCGTCAAACTGGAAACGGCGGGCCTCGGCGTAACCCAGCTTCTGGCCCCAGGCAATCCAGACGGTACCCACCGGCTTGTCCGGGCTGCCCCCGTCGGGGCCGGCGATGCCAGTCACCGCCACACTGACGTGGGCGCGGGAATGGCTAATCGCGCCCCGAGCCATTTCCAACGCGGCCGCCTCGCTGACGGCCCCCGATGCCTCAAGGGTTGCCGGCTGCACGCCCAGCATCTCCTGCTTGGCCTCATTGGAGTACGTCACGAAGCCCCGATCAAACCACGCGGAGGCGCCGGCAATGCCGGTCAGGGTTTCTGCAATACCCCCACCGGTGCACGACTCTGCGGTGGTCAACATCAATCGCTGCTGGGCCAACGATTCGGCCAGGGCCTGTGCAGCAGTGAGAATATCGTCGTCCCAAATTGGCATGCGTGGCTAACCCAAATCTACGTTGTGATACACGTTCTGCACGTCGTCCAGATCATTCAGCATGGCCATGAATTTGTCGAACAACTCCATATCCTCTGCACCGATAGTTGTGTAGCTCTGCGGCACGAACTGAATCTCATCCACCTCGAATTCCAGCTCGCCGAAAGCCTCCGCCAGCGCCTGCTTGGCCTTGAAGTACTCAGTATTAGGGGTAAAAACCGTCAGCATGCCGTTATCATTTTCAATCTCACTGACATCCACATCCGCCTCCATCAACGCTTCCAGCACCCCGTCTTCATCTTCGTGGGCAAAAACGAAAATGGCCACATGGTCGAACATGTGACTCACCGTGCCCTGGGTACCGATCTTGCATTTGGTCTTGGTGAAGGCCATGCGCACGTCGCCAAAGGTACGGTTCGGATTATCCGTGAGGCATTCAATCAACGCCATGCTGCCACCGGGACCGTAGCCTTCGTAGCGGGCCGGCGAGTAATCCTCACCGCCACCACCTTTGGCCTTGTCCAGAGCCTTGTCGATGACATGACCGGGCACTTGATCTTTCTTGGCGCGATCGATCAGGCTGCGTAACGTCAGATTCGCCGAAGGGTCCAGACCACCGGATTTCGCGCTGACATAAATTTCCCGACCATAGCGACTGTAGACCTTGGCTTTCATATCCGAGGTTTTCGCCATGGATTCTTTGCGGTTTTGATAGGCGCGGCCCATAGGAATCTTGCTCCAGAGAATAGTAGCCGCTTAGTTTAGGGGCAGTTGCGGCGCCATCCAAGCACCCTGTGCGTGAGCCGTCTTACAAGGTATACAAAAGGAGGAGAGGGAAAGGTACGGCTAGAACAAGGAATCCAATACGCTACGAATCTCTGCGGATAACGCTTGCTGATCACGGGATTCACCCGCCATTTGGCGTTGCATCAAATAGCGAAAAACACCATCGACCACCGAATAATGCAGCGCACTAAAGGCGTCAGCATCTCTGCCAGCAAGGCACCAAGCTCGACTGACCACCTGTATCAGGGTTTCCTCGATCTCCATCACGCTTGTCCGAAACGCTGGATCAAATAACGCCTGATTGCGGATGTCATACCAAAGCCGATGCGTTGCCGCATCTTGGTAAATGGATTCAGCCAGAGCATCCGCAAAACGGGCAATCACCGCCTCCCTGTCACTGACACCTTGCAAGGCGTTTTCCACCAAGGCGGTGAAGTCAGCCTTGTAGGCAGACACGCAATAGGTAATCAGCTCGGCCTTGTCTTCAAAGTAGTAGTGAAGCATCCCCAGCGACAAATCCGCCTTGGCGGCAATATCTCGCAAGCTGGTATTGGCGTACCCCAACTCTTGCAGCGCCTGCTGGGCACTTTCCGCAATCATGGCCTTTTTCTCGCTACGCTTTTGCGCGTTTCGAGTCGCCCTTTTCTGTAGTTTTGCGGGTGCCGAAGCAGTCATAGCTGTCTCTGTATCCATATGATGAAGCGTTACCACGGGGCCAAAGCCCCGTGGCAAGCGCGCACCTTAGCCCAAAAGGGCATTGAGGAAAATACGAGGAAGCTTTAGCCAACCCGGCTGATACTGGAACAGGGTCAACAGGCGCCCCACTTCATGCTGACGACGATTGGTGATAAACCACGGCGGCCTCGGTAACAGGGTCGGACTACCGGCCATGGCGGAGCGCGGGAAGGGCCGAAACGGCGCCTCAACCACCGTGCGCTCCACACTTTCCAGCATAAATGTGTTGTGCACCGTACCGATGCCACTTTGTACATCGTCCAAAGTGTGACCAGGAAACGCGCCCCAGGGACAAGCAGTCATCAAGAAGCCCAACCCGGTCCACGCATTAATGGCGATCGTGCCGTAGCGCAATTCGCCAATCAATGCCTCGAAACGCTCACGGCCAATTTCCTTTACCGTCGACGGATGAATCACGATATTGGCACCAAGGGTTCCATGCAGGCTCTCATTGGCGAAGTCGATGGCGGCCTTCAGATACTGTTCGGCATCAGGCGCTTCCAGCTCATGGGTGGACAGTGCCGGGGCAAAAACCTCGTTCTCACAGAACCAGGGATCGTCTTCCAGTCGGGTAATCACCGCCGCTGGCGCCTTGCCTCGAGACACCGCAGACACGCTGTTGCCGTGCCCCCGGAACCTGTCCAGACGATCCTGGGCGCCGGGATAGTACGCCAGCCGCTGGGATTCCCCCATCACCTGCTGCAACTGCTTGAGCAGTGCCGCTCCCTGCTCCCAGCCTTTGGGCATAATCAACGCCTGGCAAGCAACACAGTTAAAGCCAGAGTTGTGCAGTTTCTGGGTGGCCAGGTGTTCTGCCTGAAAACGAATATCCGCAGCGGACCAGTTTCCGGGTACCACGATAGTTGGGCACACAGCCCCAAGCTCCGAAGTGATTCGCTTATCCACTCGAGGCGTTCCAGCTTCGCGGTTAGCACGCCCCTCCTCTCCTACACCCCAGATAATCGCGTCATGAGTAATCTCGGAACCGGTAATATGAATTTCTTCTACTAGCGGATGCTCGGTCAGCCAGGCTCCAACATCGCCAGCGCCTTTCACAATACGTAATGCATCACGATCGATCAGCGGGCGCAGGGCAGCACTCAAGTATTCAGCCAAATACTCATTCACCGGATTCATTTTCAGAATCACGACCTGATTTTCTACAAACAGTTTCTGGAAGGCATCTAATGGCGCAATGGCGGCAATATTACCGGCCCCCAATACCAGCGACACCTTACCCTTACGGCCCGCACGAGGCGTGTCATACAAGGTGGCCGCATTGGCAGGCAGGTTTTCTTCTGTGACGCCCGGCTGCATCCAGATTTCCGCCTTAACACCGGACAGCAACAGCCGATCCCAAATGGAGTGCGGCGTGACTTTCACAGCAGTTTGACCGGTCACCAGCTTGCGTTTTGGCAGGCTATTGAGAAACGCCTTACCATCCATTTCCGACAAGGTTTGCATCAAGCCATTACAGGCGCCCATAAGGGCATAGGGCCCGGACAACCACTCTTCACCCTGCAACGGCGAGTCAGCAGGAAGTTGCTTGGCACGTGTAGCCGCTGCCACCCAGCCTTCCGATACCTTAACCAGGGCATCCTTGATTTCTTGCAGGATGACCAGCCGCTCGGCAATGGTCGTTTGAGCCCATTGGTCTTTGGCTCCATCCAGAGCAGTCAATGCGGCCTGCGAAGGGGCGAAAATTTCGGGCGTATTTTGTTGTGCATCCATGTTATTCACCCTCCTTTAGCAACATATCACCGTATTGTTCGCGCAGGCGATTTTTCATCACTTTGCCTGTGGCTCCCAGCGGCAAAGCATCCACGAAAATCACCTTGTCGGGCACCTGCCAACTGGCAACCTTGCCGTCATAAAATTCGAGCAATTCTTTCTCGGTCACATTGACGCTCTCGTCACGAATAGCGACCAATATCGGGCGCTCATCCCACTTGGGGTGACGAGCCGCAATGGCTGCAGCATTGGCAATAGCAGGATGAGCAATAGCAATATTTTCCAGCTCCACTGTGGAAATCCATTCCCCGCCAGACTTGATAATATCTTTGGATCGGTCACGAATAATCATGAAGCCGTCGGCATCCACAGTGGCCACATCGCCGGTATCAAACCAGCCATCATCAGTGAGTGCGGTCTGGTTTTTCCCGAAATAACTTTCCACAATCCAATGGCCGCGGATCTGCAGATCCCCCTGGGTTTTCCCATCGCGGGGAAGGCGTTGCCCGTTTTCATCCATCAGACGCAGGCTGACACCATAAGGCGGCCGCCCCTGCCCCTCGCGCAGTTGCGCTTTCTCGTCGTCACTTAAAGAGTCATGTTTTTGTAGCAGCTGGTTGACCGTGCCCAACGGTGACGTCTCCGTCATACCCCAGGCGTGAATCAACTCAACGTCGTACTTATCGCGGAATTCACGCAGCATAGATGGCGGCAGCGCCGAGCCCCCCACCACGGTACGCACCAGGTGGTCCAATTTTTTTCCAGTCCGGGAAAGGGCTTCGAGCAGCCCCATCCAGATGGTGGGAACGCCCAGGGCCAGAGTGACTTTTTGATCATTGAGCAGCGTCACCAGGCTATCGCCATCCAAATTCGGCCCGGGCAATACCAGCTTGGCTCCGACTGCGGCGGCAATATAAGGGACGCCCCATGCGTTGACATGAAACATGGGAACCACCGGCAAAACGGTATCACGTGCTGCAATGGCAATGCCGTCAGGCTGGTTGCCCGCCAGCGAATGCAACACCAGTGAACGGTGAGAATACTGAACGCCTTTGGGGTTGCCGGTGGTTCCGGAGGTGTAACACAGGGCGGCGGGTGCGTTTTCATCCAGCTCCGGCCAGCCACTCACCGGCTCGACTTCCTCAAGCAACTCATCATAAAACTTTAGCCCGTCTAGCATGGCTTCCGCTTCCGCATCGCGGCCGCCCATCAAGACGAAGTGTTTAATGTTAGTCAACTTCGGCTTGAGGCTGGCGATGGCGGGCAAAAAGGTGCGATCAAGAAACAACACTTGATCATTCGCATCTTCCACAATAAAGGTGAGCTGGTCCGGATGAAGGCGCGGATTAATGGTATGGGTAATGCGTCCACTGGATGCCACGCCGTAGTAAATTTCCAAATGACGGCGGTTATTCCAGGCGATGGTAGCGCAGCGGCTACCTGGCTCCACGCCCAGCTTTTCCAGCACAGCGGCAAGACGACGGGCATTGTGTGCAACAACACCCCAATTGTGGGTTTCCACATCACCACTGGTTTCCACCGACACCACTTCGGTATCGGAGTGATAATCCATTGCATGGTCAATCAATGAGCCCACTGTCAGGGCCTGGTACATCATGGTTCCATTCATGTTCGCATTCATATTGTTCTCCTTAGTGGTTGGCCGCGTCAGCAAGAATCATATCCACCGCTTTTTCAGCAATCATTATGGTAGGGGCATTGGTGTTACCACTGGTCAAGGTTGGCATCACAGAGGCATCCACCACACGCAGCCCTTCCATTCCATGAACCTTTAACTGTGGGTCGACCACGGCCATGTCATCTACGCCCATTTTGCAGGTACCGATGGGATGGTAAATGGTGTCCGATCGAGAACGTATGTGAGCCTCCCACTCTTTGTCGCTAAGCCCATCGCGGATTCCAAACAGCTCCTGGTCGCGGTATTTGGCCAACGGCTCCCCCTCCAGGATTTCTCGGGTCATTTTTGCACCCTTGATGGTGGTTTCCAGATCACGGGGATCGGACAGGAATTTGGGATCGATTCCAGGATCAGCCAAAGGATCCGCACTCTTCAGAAACACCTGCCCACGTGAATACGGATTCACCGCGCAAACGTGGCAGCTGAAGCCATGACCAAGGTGCAGCTTGCGTGCATGGTCGTCGACAACGGAAATGACAAAGTGAAGCTGAATATCCGGCCTGGAGAGCGATTCATCGGTTTTCAGGAAGGCCGCCCCTTCAGCAAAGGGCGTAGCGATCATGCCAGTGCCATCTTTCTTCCACTGCATAATGTGTTTCATCAGATTGACCGTACCCACCGCACCAATCCCGAAGTTGTCAGTGTCCTTGCTCTTGTAGGCCAAAATGAAGTCCAGATGATCCTGCAGGTTCTGCCCCACCCCGGGTAGCTCGTGGACCATATCAATACCATGGGGGGTAATATCTTCGAGGCGACCAACGCCGGATAGCTGTAGCAATTGAGGGGAATTAAACGCTCCGCCACACAACAGCACCTCACGACTGGCTTGCACCACTGCATCTTCGCCCTTGCGCCGGTAACGAACACCTTTCGCCCGCTTGCCTTCGAACTCAATCCGAGTGGCATGAGCTCCCGTTAACACCGTCAAATTGTTGCGCTCCATCACCGGATGGAGAAACGCGGCCGCGGTCGAGCAGCGCTCACCGTTTTTGGGCTGACCGTGAAACTGGGTTACCTGGTATATCCCGACCCCTTCGTTGTCCCCGGTGTTGAAATCCGCCTGGCCGGCATAACCCGCCTGCCGGGCTGACTCGACAAAGGCATGGGTCATCGGTCGCGGGGTTTTTTGGTCACTAACGTGCAACGGACCATCACTGCCGTGGTATTCATTGCTGCCATTTTCATTGTTTTCCGACTTACGGAAATACGGCAACACCTGGTCCCAGGACCAGCCCTCACAGCCAAGCTCCGCCCAGCCGTCATAATCTTCCCGGTGGCCACGTACATACAGCATGGCATTGATGGCGCTGGAGCCGCCCAACGCCTTGCCCCGCGGCTGATAACCCAGACGCCCGTTGAGCCCTGGCTGAGCTTCGGTATTGAACGCCCAGTTACTGATCTTGCCGTGCCCCGGCATCATGGCCACCACCCCCGCCGGGGCGCGAATCAAAATATGGTCTCCATTCCCACCGGCCTCAAGCAGGCATACAGAAACAGAAGGGTTCTCACTAAGACGGGTAGCCAATACAGCTCCCGCAGAACCGCCACCGACGATGACGTAATCGAATTTCATTGTGCTCTCCCGGATTATTCTTTTGCTGTTATTTCTGGTCTTTCTCAAAGGGCCTCGCAGGCCTAAATCGAGTCAATCACTTAATCTGGTCAACTGTCCAGTTTTAATCAGCAGCGCTATTGATGAAGTTTTGTAACTGCGCGATTTCTGTATACCGCTGACAAACGTCAGGAGGAAAAGACGGCGAGAAAGCTGCCAGGAAGAAATGAGGGGAACGTCGGGAAGAACACCCCGCTCGCCTGATTATTCAGCGCCATAGGGGACTCTGCAAAACAACACAGGAAACAAGGAATCCCCATGCCTGCGAAAATAACGTATCCTTTTTCGCCATAAATAAAACCAAAAAGGACTTAATCGTGCACACCCTTTATCGCATTGCGTTGGCTGCGCCTCTTCTCCTTAGCCCATTGGCACAAGCTTCCAACACCTTCGATTACGTCGACATTGGCTACTCCAGGCAGAACACAGACTATTCCGGTTTTGGCGACAGCAGCTCGGGCACCGTAAAGGCCAGTGTCTCTGCCTTTAACTGGTTCCACGCCCGTGGCCGTTACAATGCGGGCAATGTCCGGTTGCCGGAAAAAAACGCACAGCAAGAATCCTGGTCGGTGATTGGCTTGGGGATTCACTATCCATTCAACGCCAAAACATCCATTTTCGCGGGCTCAGACCACAACAAACTTGAGCTACAAAACGGCTCTATCGACCGCGGCTGGTACCACCACATCGGCCTCAGACATGAATTCAATGAAAAATGGCAGATTGGACTTGAGCTCGGCGAATCCGATGTGCTGTTCCGCGACACCGCCTCGCTTATTGAAGCCATTTATAAAGTCACCCCGCAAGTTGGGCTTTCTGCCACCCTGCGCGATTACGATGACCTGGACCTAACTGAATACGAGGTTGGTGTGCGCTGGTTCTTCCGGGACTAAACGCGGCAAGGTCAGTATCACTGCTGAGTGGCGCCTATTCCCGTTGGCGGCCACTCAGCCGCAAGTGCTGCAGGCGCAATCCCTATCATCGCAAAACAGCTACCGAATTAGTTCTCCAGTTCCGCCAGTGACTCTTCTAAGTAATCCAGGAAACGCTGGATATGCGGCAGTGTATCGCGGCAGCCGATAACGCCGAATTCCAGGCTGTCCTTGTAGCTGACCACGGTAATGTTCAGCGCATAGCCATGCAGTACCAGCGATACAGGATAAGAAGCCAACATTTCGGCACCGTTGAGATACAGCGGATCTTTGGGCCCAGGAACGTTGGAAATCACCAGATTGAACATGGGACTTACCCGCCCGGACAATCCGGTCACCTGACCAAGCGACAACGGCACATTCGTGAGTACGGTATAGACATCGATCTCGGATTTCTGCATATCGCCAAGCCGGGATTTCACCCCTTTCATGGAGTCCTGAATAGCCGCCAGCCGGTTCAGAGGCTCCGCGATATGCGTTCCCAGGCTGACCTGCACGGTGGTAATAGCATTACCACCGTCGCCCGCCTGGTCCGCACTTCGCAGCGACACCGGCACCTGAGCCACCAGTGGCTGATCCGGTAACGCTTCCTGACTCAACAGGTAACGCCGCAGAGCCCCACCACACATGGCCAGAAAAATGTCGTTCACCGTGCCGCCATGCTGTTTTCCCGCGGCCTTGATCCGTGGCAGCGACCAGGATTGAGCGGCAAAGCGCCGGGCACCGGTTACCCGTCGGTTGAGCTGGGTTTTGGGCGCCCGGTAGATGGTCTTCACATTGCCATCCTTCGGCTGGCGCAGCAGGTCCACCAACTGGCCGCTGCCCCGGCGCAGATTATTTACCGTGCCTTTCATTCCGGTAGCCACAGCCGGAGCGCCACTACTTTTTCTCGGCTTCTTCTCCGCATCCCATTCACCAGACCAAGGCGCCGGCAAACGGTCTTCGGCGCTGGTGGCCAGTCGTGACTGCATCAGGTGCATCCCGGCCACTCCATCCACCATGGAATGGTGCATCTTGGTGTAGAGGGCGAAGCGGTTCCCTTCCAGCCCTTCAATCAGGTAGCTCTCCCACAACGGACGGCTGGGATCCAGACGTTGAGCGTGCAACCGTGAGACCAGTGCCAGCAACTCACGCACTCGCCCCGGGCGCGGCAACGCGGAATGCCGCACGTGGTAATCAATGTCGAACGTCTTGTCTTCCACCCAGGCAGCATCCATGCGCATAGGCAGATGCGACTGGATTTTCTGGTTAAAGGGACGGCAGATCCCATTCACCTCTACCAGATAGCGGTAGATCCCTTCTATGTAATCCGCAGGCGCGTCATCAGGAATGGCAAACAACGCCAGCCCACCCACATGCATAGGGGTCTCGCGGGTCTCCATCATCAACCAACCGGAATCCATAATGGACAATTTACGGGCCATTTCACTGCTCCTTATTATTATCGGTGTCGCTTTGACCTGACTATAACGATGCAGGCACGAGAGTCCTATCATCCGGTTTTTTTGTTCAGGAGCATTACCTTATTCGTTGTCTTTGGTTATCAACGGTCAATCGGGAGGAATCGATGCTTCATGTAGGCTTTTGTCGAGGTTATGGAAGATCCTGGCTACGAATTACGATCGAGGGATACGAATAAGCTCACCACACTCAAACGTATATAGTTAAGAAATTGCTTATCCGCAGCTATTTTTGTTTCACCTGACACCATCAGTCGTTGGCGATAGTGACTGGTAGTCCTTTCTCGATAGGCATGTCTTTTGCCGAGATACCCCAGAATTTACCACCCTCGACAACGATAGCTCACCGGCAATCGGGGACCTTAGCCCCCACAATTGAACATTTATGTTCAATTTGATACAAATGGGATCAATAAATTACAAGAAACGACCATTTGGTCCGGGAGCTATGCGCATGAAAGAGAAACACGACAACAACAAAGTCAACCTCCAAAGACGGGCTTTACTTGGTTCAGCCCTTAAACTGGGTGCAGTCACAGCCGGAGGCATGGCGTTAGCCGGGTGTGGGGGGGAAAGCAGCAGCTCGTCCCGTAACTCATCCAGCAATGAGTCCATGACGGAGGCGGCCCTTCCCTCAGAAAACTATAGAATCGACGTCCATTGTCATCACATTCCTGACTTCTACAGGGCATCAATGGAATCGAATGGTGTTACCACCGCGGGAGGCATCCCCCTCCCCGACTGGAACCCCCAGATTGCCGTAAACTTCATGAATTTGTTTGGCATCCAGTCTCAGGTCGTGTCCATCTCGGAGCCAGGGGTGACCTACTTGTCCACAGCCCAGGAAAGGCTGGACATGGCTATGCAGATCAATGACTACACAACAAACACGCTTATTAACTCGATAGAACACCCAGGGCGATTTGGAGGATTTGCAGTACTCCCCATTGGGGACGCGGATAACAGTGTCGACATTTCAAATGCCAGCACAGAAGCAAGCCGAGCCATGAATGTTCTGGGCATGGATGGCATAGGAATCTACTCGAACTATGACGGTGTCTACCTGGGAGATCCTGTTTTCGAGCCCCTAATGGCAACCCTCAACGACTTGGGCGCTATGGTGTTCGTACACCCTGCAACCCCACAAGAAGTCCCATCCAGGCTTGCTCTGCCCTCTTTTCTCTATGAATTTCCATTCGACACAACCCGCGCGGCAGTGAACCTGCTCTACAACGGCGTATTCAAAAATTATCCAAACATTCGCTGGATGCTAGGCCATGCTGGAGGGGCCATCCCCTTCTTATCCTATCGCACCAGCCTGTTAACTTATTCGCCACCGTTAACATCTGCGCTCGGACTTGAGCAATTAGCGCCAGAAGAGGTAGCGGAAAGCTACGCCAACCTTTTCTACGACACAGCGCTATCCCCTTCCAGCGCGGCAATGAAATGTCTTCAAGAAGTCACGAAGCCAGACCATATTTTATTTGCATCTGACTTCCCCTTCGCAGGACCAATCTATAACCCATCGATAACAACGGATCCTCAACCACTGCTCAGTGAAACCTTCACGAATACTCAGCGCATTCAGGTAGAGCGCGACAATGCGTTGGCGCAACTACCAAACCTCGCACTGAGAATCCACCAATCCGGCTAAGAGCCCGCTGCGGACAATGCCTGGGCAAAGCAGACAGTGTTTGCCCAGGCTCTCCCCGTCCCACGCTCGAGGAACAGTTGGTAACTACGCGTAACAGATATCAGACGATCAGAAAGATAGTCACCATAGATCACAATTGAACACTTGTGTTCAATTGCTCCAAGACAGCTAGGTTTTAATGACAAATGCTCTTGGAGATAAACTGTGCAAAATAATGACAACGACAAAATCGATACTGCTCGCCGTACCGTTCTTAAGGGGGCTCTTCAGTTTGGCGCCTTAACCGCTGGCGGGCTAGCCGTCGCCGGATGTGGCGGTTCCAACGGAGCGCGCACCGAATCAAACACGCCGAGCACAACGACAGGCCAAGACAATGCTGTTGGTGGCGGGAACCACAATAACGATGACATTCCTGACCCGACTACACCCGATGCCCCCACCCTCCCAACAGGAAATTTCCGGATTGATGTGCATTGCCATCATATCCCTGATTTCTATCGAGCATCCCTTGCCAAGCATGGAATCGTAACGGCCGGAGGCATCCCTATCCCGGCCTGGTCACCTAGTATGGCTGTGGATTTCATGGATAAATACGGCATTCAGACTCAAATCGTGTCTATTTCCGAGCCAGGCGTTGCCTATCTTTCCACCCCACAGGAAAGGCTCGATATGGCCATGGAGGTAAACAACTACACAACCAATGAGTTAATTTACTCAAACCACTACCCTGGTCGCTTTGGCGGGTTTGCGGTATTGCCGATCGGCGATCCTAACAACCCACTGGATATCATTAATGCCTGTAGTGAGGCCACCCGAGCCATCAAGATTCTTGGCATGGACGGCATTGGGTTACTTTCAAACTATAACGGTATTTACCTCGGTGACCCGAGATTCACTCCCCTCATGCTGACACTCAACACCTTGGGCTGCATGGTTTTTGTTCACCCGGTAACCCCCGTTAAGCCCGACAGCATCATCCTCCCCACCTTTCTTTTTGAGTTCACTTTCGACACCACCCGGGCTGCGGTAAATATGCTCTATAACGGCATTTATCGCATTTACCCCAGGATTAGATGGTTGCTTGCCCATGCGGGAGGAACCATACCGTACCTGTCTTACCGAACCAGCCTTCTCACGGTAACGCCAGCACTGGCAGACTCCCTGGGGCTGGAGGTGCTTGACGAAGTGAAGATCCTTGCCAGCTACGGCGATTTGTTTTACGACACCGCACTATCCCCAGCACCCGCAGCCATGAAATCGGTGAGAGAGGTCACCTCTTTGGATCACATCCTGTTTGCGACAGACTGGCCGTTTGCCGGTCCGGCATTCGCCGTCACTACATCCGGCGACCCACAACCCAGACTGAGCGAAACCTTCACTGATCAGGAGCGTTTATCTGTAGAAAGGGAGAATGCGCTGAAGCAGTTTCCCAGCTTGTCCAGGCGCCTGGAGGACGCGTAATCCGGGAATGGAAAGGGGAGCAAAAGCTCCCCTGGTCCAGCTACGCCGCAAAGCCTGCAGGCTAGTCACCGCTACGCCAAAGCGGTATTTCAAGGCGGGCGACTCTGTTGGCTTCGGCCATATCAACTCCCAAGGATCTCAGCGCCAGCATTGCCGTTTGCGTCCCTGCGTCTCTCCAAGTGGCCTGCCCTTCCAGTACCAGCATCACCGCAGACAACGTTGCTCCACCAATTAACCCCAGGGCACAGGGGAGTTGCTCCTGGCCAATATCATATCGTGAACTTGCAATACCGCTTTGCAAATCCTGCATTGGTGGCCCCGTCCACAGACTCCGCAAGGCACTATTGGTATAGGCAAACTGGATCATGAAGCGCCCCCAATGAGGCTCCTCATGCGCTCTCTGTACATACATCCGGATACCCGCTGAAAGGCGCTGGGCCGGATCATCAATTTCCCCCAGCACCTCGACAACATAGGCATTCATTTCTTCCGCAAACTGGCCGGCCACTTTTTCAAATAACCCATCAGGCTGCTCAAGGTTGTTATAGATGGTGCCTCGAGCCACCCCCGCCATCTGGGCCAGCTCACTCACCGAGACCTCGGAGGTGCCTTTCTCGGCGTAGAGACGAAGTGCGGCATCATGTATTCGACGAAGGGCAACAGGGCGGGCTTTCAATGTCTATTCCTTTTCCTCATTTGCCAGGCTATGGCAGGCCTTTTTCGGCATTATGCCATAGATTCAGCGCTAACAAGGATGGCATCCATGTGTGGAAGCATGCAGGGGGCGGTGTTGCGGCGGCGGGGCTCAGCGATCCCCGGGCTATGGCAAAACGAAGACAAAGGAGCAAACGCCACCACAGCGGTTGCCCCGAAGAGATTGGGAGGCTTCTAATCCTGGCCAGCCGTTTTCACCAAAAGGGAATCGCGCGGCAGGCTGATCTCCGGAAGGGGCAAGGCTATTAATGTGGAAATGCGTGCCTCTGCCACCCCAAACGCCATTAACGCATGGCGCACAGCCTCCTCGGGCATATCGTTAGCAACCGATAACGTCGACATGGCATGCATGGCGGCCAACATCATGCCCAACAACAACTCCAGGGTTATTACCGGATCCTTCACCTTGAAGTCACCGCGTTGCACGCAGCCGAGAATGTGTTTGGGCAAATAGGTGTACACCAGATGACCAGCAGAGTTCGCATTCAAACCGGCACGCCACATGAAGCGGGCGTATTTGGGGTACATCCTCGCGGTACGAAGAAACAATCGGAGCCCGGTGGCCAAAATCTCTACCGGATCTTCAATCTCCCCAACCGTCTCTTCAATCAGCGATATCAACTCGTTAGACAGCGTTTCCCCGACAGCAGAAAGCAACTCTTCATTGGTGCGAAAGTAGTTATAGAAGGTACCTCGAGCCACCCCGGCCTGAGCAATGACATCATCGATTTGCGACAAATCCACGCTTTTTTCAGAGAATACCACAAAGGCACTCTCTATAAGGCGCAGTCGCATCTTGCGACGTCGCTCTAATCCCACACGTGTACGGTGATCAACACTCTCTGCTGGATCCAGCTTTGCAGTCATGACTCGTTAACCCAATTCTCACTGGCATGCCATAACCGGCCAGCCAGATTGATATCATTTGCCAAAGGCGACGCAGCCACTTGCTGGCTGCGTTCATAATAACCCCCGGTGTGCAGCGCAAGGCTTTCGTCGGTTGCACAGTATAAACTGGTTTGGGCCCCTTCCTCTGGACTCACCATAAACCGGCGGATCAGCATGCGCATTGGCTGCGGAACGCGCCGCCAGATGTCGGAGGCCACAATACCCGGATGTACGGCGTAGACGGTCACCCCGGTACCCTCCAAACGGCGCCCCAACTCCTTGGCAAAAAGCAGATTTGCCAGCTTGGCAGCACCGTATTCCTTTAGGCCACCGGGGCTGCGAGTGGGCTGCCGGACGGCATCAAGATCCAGCGCCTTGAGATGCCGGTGCGCCTTGCTCGATACCACTACGACACGGGCCGGGGCAGACGACAGCAGGCAGGGCTTCAGCAATTTCACCAGCTGAAAGTGCCCCACATGACAAACACCGAAACTGAGCTCAAACCCCGACGCCGTCATGCCCTTTTTGCCTGCCAGACCAGCGTTGGCCACCAGAATATGCAAAGGGAGCTGACGCGCAAGAAAGTCTTCTGCACACTCTCTCACGGAAACCAGATCGCCTAAATCCAGGTGCAGGAATTCACCCCGACCCACACCACACTGGCGAATCTCATCGACCACCGGCTGTGCTTTTTGTTTCGACCTGCAGGCCAGAAACACATGGGCACCCCGTTTTGCCAGTTGCAAGGCGGTCACCCGACCAATCCCCGTATTCGCCCCGGTCACCAGAGCAACCTTGCCTGTCAAATCCTGTTTCATGATGCCTTCCCCTTCCCGGATTTCCCCAGCACGTTCACAGACACCGGCGCCAACCTGCGCCGCAACCGACTCCAGCCAGACGGCCGGTGATCTGCCCGGTAGGCCTTTAGGCTCTCCAGTTGCGAACCCACACTCTCCGCAACCCGCTCCCGTAAAGCCCAAACCACGTCTTCATCGTCTACCTTGCCGGCAAGCCCGATTGTTTCAATCCGCTCACCGAACGCGAAATACTGCCTCTGTGGGCGCGGTACCAATGTGGGTCCAAGCCCTTTTACTAGCGGAGGAATGCCCTCTCCCCCACGGGTCATGTCCTCCAAGGGCAGTGATTTATTCAGCCATTTCCAGGCCCGGGACGCCTGCACATCATTGGCATCTGCAAGAATATCAAAAGCCTCATCTGGCCCGAGAGAGGCAAAAGGAATGATGTCGTAACCGTGTTCCATCGCCATACGGACGAATCCGGTGCGTTTTTTCCATATCAGCTGGTATGCCTCGCCCTTGCGCCGCCACACCTCCCTCGCCCCACCTGGAAACACCAGAATGTGTTCACCGGCCTGCATCAGTGCAGCGCAGTTTTCGCGGCTTCCCAGCACCATTCCGCCCCGCTGCAACAGCCCCCCCCACACCGGCACCCGGAAATGGCCACGGTCACCCAGAGATCGCAACATCACCCCGCGTTCCCGCAAGGCATGGCTCAGCAACGGAATATCCAGCATGGCAAACAAGGTGTGGTTTCCCACCCAAAGGGCGGGACGAGAAAGATCCATGCTCTCAAGCCCCAGAAACACCGGATTGAAGTACAGACGATGACAGAGGGACAGTAATCGCGAAGTACGCAGCGATGGCACGGCAAATTCCTTATTAGAGTCAGGCATGGGACCTCCTTGTAATGACATATATGTCATGTTGACACTTTCGTCATCTTATAGCTAAGATGCCTTCATGTCATCGAGAACCGAGAGCGCGATATGACCAATAAGAAAACACAACCTCAAATGGAGACCCACCAGATCAACGTGGGCAAATGGAATATCCACTACAGCGAAGCTGGCAGCGGCTTCCCGGTAATCATGCTTCATGGTGGCGGCCCCGGCGCCAACGGTATGTCCAACTACTCCCGCAACGTGGATGCCCTGGCCAAACACTATCGAGTACTGGTTCCAGACATGCCGGGCTACGGCCAATCCACCAAGGGGATTAAGCGCAGCGATCCCTTTGGCGACTTGGCAAAAGGCATTCTTGGCCTGATGGATACGCTCAACATTAAACAGGCCCATGTGGTTGGTAATTCTCTGGGAGGCGCATGCGCACTGCGCATGGCACTGGATCACCCGGAACGGGTTCGATCACTGGTACTGATGGGCCCAGGCGGAATCGGCACAACCCGTGGCTTGCCCACCAAAGGGCTGAACAAACTGCTCAACTACTACACCGGTAGTGGCCCCTCATTGGAAAAACTCACCGATTTCATTCGCTCTGATCTGGTCTACGACGGCAGCCAGGTACCCGACGCTCTTATTCGCGATCGTTACGAGGCCAGCATTGATCCCGATGTCGTTGCACAACCCCCTCTGCGTCGCCCCAACAGCCTTCCGGCGGCGATACGTATGGACTTTACCCGTGACCGTCGCCTGAAAAAGTGCCAGATCCCCACCCTGGTTCTGTGGGGCAAAGCGGACAAGGTTAACCGTCCAAGCGGCGGTCGCCGCCTACAAAGCACCATGCTCAATTGTGACCTCTATGAATTCAGCAAGACCGGTCACTGGGTGCAGTGGGAGCGTGCAGAAGAATTCAACGCTGTCACCAACGCCTTTATGCAAGAAAACACCCCAAGCTGATATGCACGCCTTGTGAGGGTCGCAAAGAGGAGATCGCGAAATGGATAACAACAAGACAGAACTATTCAATCAGGTTCAATTGGGCTACGTGGTAGTCGAATCTAAAAAGTTGGCAGACTGGCGCACATTTGCTGAGCAAGGCTTGGGAATGCATGTGGCTGTCGATAGCGATAAAGAAGTGTCCTTTCGGATCGACGATCAGGCAAAACGTTTGATTATCCAGCATGGGCCGGCAGAAGATGTGGTCGCTGTTGGTATGGCAATGGCTAACCGCCAGGTACTGGATGCCGTACTGAAACGCCTTGAGAAACTCGACGTTACCGTGCAGCAAGGCAATGACGCTGATGCACAGTCGCGTGGCGTCAAGGCCCTGTGGTATTTCAAAGGCCCCAAGGGATTACAGGTAGAAGTGTACTGCGGGGCGGTCAGGGATGATGCACCACTGGACATGCTGACCAGTGGGTTTGTCACTGGCAACGGCGGCATGGGGCATGTTGCTATTACCACCCGAAACCCGGATCGCATGATGGCGTTTTGGCAATCCCTTTTCGATGCGCGTCTCAGTGACTCTATTCGCGAAACCATTGCTGGTATCACGCTCGACATCACCTTCCTGCGTTTCAACGAGCGTCATCACTCCATCGCCGTGGCGGCTACACAAGAGCCCAACCTCGATCCGATCCGCACGCGAGTCCAACACATCAGCTTCCTGTCTAATTCCCTTGACGATGTCGGCAGTGCCTTTCGTCGCCTGAAAAGCCTTGGCTATGAAATGGCCCATGAAGTGGGACAACACCCCAACGACAAGGAAATTTCCTTCTACGCGCTTTCGCCATCCGGTTTTGAAATCGAGCTTGGCTGTGACGCACTTACCGTTAACGAAGAGTCCTGGCAGGTCAATCACTACCAGGGCATCAGCCTCTGGGGCCACAAGCCCCAGAAGACTGGCCTGATCAGTTTTCTCAGCCTTAACGGCGCTAACCTGATTCAAGGCCTTCGTTCCCTTCGTCACAAGGAATTTTTTCCGTTCTGAACGCTTTCGAGACCGATTATGAAAAACAACAGTAAAGCAGAATTTGACGTCGCCATTGCAGGCATGGGCCCTACCGGTCTGGTACTGGCACACATGCTCGGCATGCGGGGCCATGATGTTATTGTTCTGGAACGGGAACCCGTTTTCTATGGCAACGCCCGCGCGGTATATACCGATGACGAGTGCATGCGAATTTTCCAGCATATTGGTGCTGCAGACGAAATCGCAAAAGACATGTTGCAAGAAACACCGGTGCAGTTTGTCCGCCCTGATGGTTCAGTGTTGGGACAATATTGTCCTCGCCAACGTCCTTTCGGCTGGCCCGTCGTCAACTTCTTTTACCAGCCCTATCTCGAAACGACCCTGACCAAGTTGCTGGAGCGTTACCCCAATGTGGTTATCCAGCGTGGCAGAGAGGTTTGTGGTTTTGAACAAGACAGCAACGGTGTCAATGTCACCCACCAGGCGACCCGCGAATTCCGTTATTCCGAAAACACCGATGGATTGACAGAAAGCACAACGGATTCTGATCTGAAGACCTTACGAGCCCGATATCTTGTCGGCGCCGATGGTGGCCGTAGTTTTGTCAGGGAAACTCTTGGCATAAAAATGACCGGCCGTAACTTTCCAGAGCCCTGGCTGGTGGTCGATCTTAAGCAGAAGGATCGAAATGAAGGGCTTCGCCACCTGCCCTATTTCAACTTTGTGGTAGATCCAAAACTCCCTGTCGTCAGTTGCATTCAGCCCGACGGTTTCCATCGCTTCGAGTTTATGCTGAAACCTGACCAGACCAAGGAGTACATGGAAAAGCCGGAGACTGTCAGGGAGTACCTGTCGAAGTTTATCGATCCGGACAAGTTCGACGTCATGCGCAAGCTGGTGTACACCTTTAACGCCTTGATCGTAGAGAAATGGCATGAAGGCCGCGTTATCCTGGCAGGAGATGCCGCCCACATGACCCCCCAGTTCATGGGGCAGGGAGCCAGTTCCGGCGTGCGGGATGCGTTCAATCTGGGCTGGAAACTGAGTGCTGTTCTTCAGGGTTGTGCCAGCGAAAAGCTGTTGGATACCTACGGTAATGAACGGCATGACCACGCCCAGGCCATGATTAACATCTCGGTCTTCCTCAAGGACCTGGTCTCCACGACTCACCCCGTTGGCTCCCGAGTGCGCGATACTGTCATGCTCACAGTACAAAAGGTGCCAGGCCTTAAAAAATGGGTTGAAGAAGGCGGAGTTAAGCCAAAACCCATTTATACCAAAGGGCAATATCTGGGATTACCACGCGGCTTCAGGGGGCAGGAAGGTACGATGGCACCCCAACCCGAAGTTCGCCTGCTTGATGGCCGTCATATGCCGCTGGATGAACTGACCAGCGATGGCTTTACCGTGATTGGGCTCAATGTTGATCCACGCAAGACGCTCAGTAATGCGGACATGGATTTTCTGTCCAAACTCAATACCCGTTACATCGCCCTCTATCCGTACGCCCATCGTCCGCAGGGAATGGACGGCGTAGAAAGCGATGCTGCTGACGGCCTTCAGGAAGCGGAAGACATGACCGGCAGCATGGTCAAATGGTTCCGCAAAGCCGGTTTCCGCAAGCACGGCGTCGCAATACTCCGCCCTGACAAATTCACTTTCGCCATGGTCAAACCTGAAGAACAGACGTTGGCTCTGGAAGCGCTGCAGGAACAGATGGGTTGGGAATACGCCAGTCCAGAACTCAAAGACCCCGCGGCGGCTTCACAACCACAACAGCGAATCTGAACAGCGACCGATTTCAAGGAAAACATCATGACTGCCAACATCAAGGAAGCCGCGAGCGCCTTATACTCGGCCCGCGCCAGCCGCAAGCCAATCAGCCAGATAAGCGAAACATATGGCGTCACCTCCCTGGAGGACGCCTATACCGTATCAGCCATCAATAACCAGGCCCGGGTGAATAACGGAGGCCGTATTATTGGCAAGAAAGTCGGCCTGACCTCCCTCTCCGTGCAGAAACAACTGGGCGTAGACCAACCCGACTTCGGCCTGCTATTTCAGGACATGCAATACCTTGATGGCGACAGCATTCCCATGGCTCGCCTGATGCAACCGAAGATCGAAGCAGAAGTCGCCTTTGTTGTCGGCAAAGACCTGCATGGCCCGACCCCAAGCTATAGCGAATTCCTGGCCTGCTTGAGCTATGCCCTGCCGGCACTGGAAATCGTCGATAGCGCCATTGCTGACTGGAAAATCACTCTGGCGGACACCGTCGCCGACAATGCCTCCTGCGGTCTGTTCGTGCTCGGTAACCAGCCCACCCCTATTGGCCAGGTATCCCTGGCAGACATCGGACTGCAACTGGACAGAAACGGCCAGACTGAGTCCGTGGGTAGCGGCTCAGCTTGCCTGGGCCATCCACTGCGTGCCGCCTATTGGCTGGCCTGCACCATGGCCGAACGCGGTGAGGGCCTGAACGCCGGGGAAATCATTCTCTCTGGCGCACTGGGCCCCATGGTCGGCGTACAGGCTGGTGACAGCATCAACGCACGCATTGGCTCCCTGGGCAGCGTCAGCTGCCAAATGGATTGAGAGGTAATCCCATGACCGTCAAGAAAGAGACAGGAAAGATCAAGGCCGCCATTATTGGCAGCGGCAACATCGGTACCGATCTGATGATCAAGTTGCTACGCCATGGTGAAAACGTGGAAGTCACGGTGATGGTTGGTATAGACCCGGAATCCGACGGCCTGGCCCGCGCTGAGCGCATGGGCGTTGCCACCACACACAAAGGCGTTGATGGGCTTGTTGCCATGCCTGAGTTCATGGATATCGGTATCATTTTTGATGCCACCTCAGCAGGGGCACATGTCAAAAATGATGCGCTTCTGCGTGAACACAAGCCGGACATTCGCTGCATCGATCTGACCCCTGCGGCGATTGGTCCCTACTGTGTGCCTGTCGTGAACCTGGATGCCTACCTGGATCATAACAACGTGAACATGGTGACCTGCGGTGGGCAGGCAACCATTCCCGTGGTGGCGGCCGTATCGCAGGTGGCAAAAGTCCATTACGCCGAAATCGTTGCCTCCATCAGTAGCAAGTCTGCAGGTCCCGGTACCCGCGCCAATATTGATGAATTTACCGAAACCACATCACGCGCTCTGGAAGATGTGGGTGGTGCCGGTAAAGGCAAGGCGATCATTGTCATGAACCCGGCAGAGCCCCCGCTGATAATGCGTGACACAGTCTATGCTCTGTGTGAAGCCGCTGATCAGGATGCCATCCGACAGTCTGTCGAAGCCATGGTGAAACAGGTTAACACCTACGTACCGGGCTATCGCCTGAAGCAGGATGTCCAGTTCGATGAAATCCCCGCTGACAAGCCAGTCAACATTCCTGGTGTGGGCCGCTATAGCGGCCTGAAAGTCAGCGTCTATCTGGAAGTAGAAGGGGCCGCCCACTACCTCCCCGCCTATGCCGGCAACCTGGACATCATGACATCCGCCGCTATGGCAACCGCCGAGCGCATGGCCGCACACCTGGCCAGCCACTGAGGAGAGAGAGATGAGCTACGATCCTGGAAAGAAACTGTATATCTCTGACGTGACGCTTCGTGACGGCAGCCATGCTATTCGCCACCAATATTCCATCAAGAATGTACAAGACATCGCCAGAGAGCTGGACGCAGCCAAGGTGGACAGCATCGAAGTTGCCCACGGCGATGGACTGCAAGGTTCCAGCTTTAACTACGGTTTTGCCGCCCACACCGATCTTGAATGGATTGAAGCGGTGGCAGATGTTGTCAGCCACTCACGTATCGCCACCTTGCTGCTCCCCGGCATCGGTTCAGTTCACGACCTGAAAGCGGCCTACCAGGCAGGCGCGCGGGTGGTACGTGTGGCCACCCACTGCACCGAAGCCGATATCTCAGCACAACACATCGACTATGCTCGCAACCTGGGCATGGACACCGTCGGCTTTCTGATGATGAGCCACATGACGACGCCGGAAGCGCTGGCCCGCCAGGGCAAGCTGATGGAAGAGTACGGTGCGACCTGTATTTACATCGTCGACTCCGGTGGCGCCATGAGCATGCAGGATATCCGCGACCGTTTCCGCGCTATGAAGGCGGTACTCAAGCCTGAGACAGAAACTGGCATCCATGCCCATCACAACCTGTCGCTCGGTGTTGCGAACTCCATTGCCGCCGTGGAAGAAGGCTGTGACAGGATCGATGCCAGCCTTGCAGGAATGGGCGCAGGCGCCGGCAACGCGCCACTTGAAGTCTTCATCGCTGCTGCCGCACGTCTTGGCTGGGAGCATGGCACTGATCTGTACACCTTAATGGACGCGGCAGATGACATTGTACGCCCTCTCCAGGAACGCCCCGTCCGTGTGGACCGGGAGACCCTTGCCCTGGGCTATGCCGGCGTTTACTCCAGCTTCCTGCGTCACTCAGAAGTCGCAGCACAAAAGTATGGCCTCAAGACCGTCGATATTCTGGTTGAGCTTGGCAAACGAGGGATGGTCGGTGGTCAGGAAGACATGATTGTGGATGTGGCGCTTGACTTGCTAAATCGATAACAGTCATTCGCTGATTAGCCAGCATTTAAAGAGAAAAGAGATAACAATGAAAAAAACAATTGCTTTTTTATTTATGGTTTTCGCATTATCAATAGTCGCGTTTCGTGAAGAAATCTGGGATGGCTACGTGAAGCACAACCTAGCCGATTCCTATGATAAACAATGGCTTAACCACGATGGCAAAATACGCGTTCTTTTCTGTGGCACAGGCTCGCCCCAGCGAAAGTCACTACGAACACAGTCTTGCATTGTTATCTCTGCTGGTGGAAAACTTTTTCTTTTTGATGCCGGTTCAAATGCGTTCCGGTCCATCGAGAAATATGGAGTTCCCCTCGACAAAGTAAATAAGGCATTTATCACCCACTACCATTCAGATCACTACAATGGTCTTGGCGCATTAATTAACTACACATGGATCTATGGAAGAAAATCCCCTTTTGACGTTTATGGTCCAGAAGGGATTACTGACATTATTAATGGTCTTCGCCAAGCCTATGAACTGGACGCTAATTACAGGTCAAAACACTTTGTTCCTGATCGCGAATTAGCCTTTGGATCACCCAAGACAATAAATTTTGAAAACAACAGTAACTCAAGCCTTGTTTATGATGATGGTGAAGTGAAAGTTATGGCATGGAAGGTAAATCATGATCCGGTTAAACCGGCTGTGGGCTTCCAGCTAACTTATAACAACAAATCTGTGTTTTTTAGCGGGGACACGATGATTGATGATATCTATCTTCCTGCAATGCAAACATCGGATCTGGTTATTCATGAAGCCATGACAAAACATCTCGTCCATGAGGCCGCGCGCGTCGCCAGAGAAGCAGGATGGGAAGACAAAGCCACCCTTCTTGAACGTGTTCCTGATTACCATACCGGAACCCTGGAGATTGCAAAGTTTGCAGAGAAAGCTGGGGTACAAAACCTTGCTTTAACACATGTAATCCCAGAACCAAACGGCCTACTGAGTACATTAGTCACCAAGTACGGTATAGGTGAGCACTACTCAGGGAAGCTCTACATCGTGAAAGATGGGCAGCAAATCGACCTTTAATCTTTGCGTAGCCAGGCCTTGTGGATGTGCCATTTTATCTTTCAGGGCCAAACAGTCATAGCAGTTTCACTTTTGCGCATGCCGCTCTCCCGAGTCGTTTTCATGCGCTTTTTTTTATTTCTTGCTGATGAAAACGTGGGATGTCTTCAACAGCGATCTTTTCAGTTCCTCTTACGATAGGAGGAACTGAAAAGGCATCATGCCTTTATCTCTCTTTTATAAACGCCAGAAAACTGGCTGAATAATAATGCAAGAGAAAATCGTTATGCAGAAAATAAAGCTCTGTACGGCGCAGCCGGAAAGGCATTAATCACCAACGGTAAAAGCCCAGCCACTGACATACCTGATATTTAATGTGTACCTGCGTGGCGCAGGTACCGCACCATTCTGCTACCAGGTCGTTCTCGGAAACCGTAATCGGTTCATCGGATTTGGCTTCAGCGGCAGTGAATGGAAAGATATTAGGCTGACGCTGTCAGCCGCGCAGCAAACCGAGCACGAGGCCGCTGCCCACGGGAAGCCATTGTGAACCTCAGCATTCCTGCCACAGCAGCACCGCCTGTACACCGAGGAATTAACGACGAGAGGTTTTCATTATCTCACCTTGCCGTTAGCCGGTTTACCAGACCTTGCTCAACGACAAAGCGTAGGTATCAACAATGGTGACGTTTCGGCAGAAAAGTTGTGACTCCACTTTAGGATGAGGGTAGTTTTCTGGCTCGGTATCTTGAAAAGAAGTTTTGACTACCTGCGTAAGGCAGCACTGGAACAGTACCGAACAATCGGCAGTGCGAGCACCATTTCAGCAGTATGATCTGCTGAATAATCTGTCAGCGCCCAGCAGGCTCCGGCATGGCTCCAAAGGCGAATGCCCGTGCTTTCGCTCTGTCCAGGCCCAATGCCAGCAGCACCATTTCGGCAACCATGCAATCGCAGTCTGGCGAAACCTTGCCCCCGGCAAGGGTCTGCATCGCGCCGGTAGTCATCGCCACTACCATCATCATCGCCAGCCCTTTGTTTTCGTAGTGCAAATCTCCCTGACTGGTTCCCAGCTGCAAGTCAGAGCAAACATTGACTGCCAACAGCGAGCGCATGCCCTCTGCATAGTGCGCAACACTGACCAGGGCGCTGGCCCACTGAGGGTCATCAATGGCGTGCAACACAAAGGATCGTACCCCCACCGCGATTCTCTCGGCTCCTGACGTAAGATCACGACTCAAGGCCGTAACCTCAACGGAAAGGGCTTCTGCCAACGCAATGCCCACCGCGTCCAGAACGTCTTCCTTGCTACGGAAATAGTTATACACCGTACCATTGGAAACGCCGGCCTCTTCTGCCAGCTGGTTCAGGGCAAGTTCAGCGGCCCCTTGCCGGGCGTAGATTCGCATTGCCGCCTCAATTAGCTGCTTGCGAGTGCGCGCCTTTTTTTTGTGGCCTCTTGTCAATCCAGCTTCTCGCGCTGCCGACGCTGGCGCTACCGCTTTATTTGCCATGCCTTGAATCCCGACCTTTCCAGAAGTGCGGTGAATATATCTCAATATTGGAAGATACTATACTTTCATCAATTTCAAACAGTCATCCAGCATCGCCTGCGCCTCGGTGGCGGGCCCGTTGTGCATGACTACCATATCAGGCCGAACAATCGCCGCATGGCCGCTCGGAATACCCGGCACCAGCACATCATCAAACGATTCAATAAAATCTGCCGCAGATCCTGGCTGCGCCTTCTGGCCACGAACACCAATCTGAAGAAATGCGCCGCCCACCGCCGCCCACGCCTCCTTCGCTTCGCGGCTCAAATGGCTTGCAGGATCCACGCCGAAACCAACCAGCGTCAATCGGCCACTCAAGCTGTCATCGCTCAAGATAATGCCATCTGGAATCTTCACAAGCGCTTGTGGGAGCTGGCCTCCACGAGCCAACGGCTTCTTTTTACCCGCGATAAAGCAACCGGCTTTGAAGCTGTTATCCGGCTTGATTTCGAGCTCTTCGAGATATTTGCGCACCGGAGGGATCAAGCCAATCAGACGCATTGCACCGTGAATAGCAATGGCACTCAATGCATTCCTGGGGATCACCAGTCGCCCCATGAACTTGGCCAGATCAATCATCTCTTGTGCATGGGGGCGACGCTCCTGATCATAGCTATCCAGCAGTGCAGGCGTCGCCTTGCCATCAACCACCCAAGCCAGCTTCCAGCCCAGGTTGGCAGCATCCCGGAGTCCTGCCACTAACCCTTGGCCAGCAAACGGCGGAGTAATATGGGCAGCATCCCCAACCAGGAAGACTCGTCCTTTCTGGAAGCTGTCACAGCATCGAGCATGAAAGCGGTACACCGCCTTACGCTCAATATTCAACTCCTCCGGGGGGATCCAGGGAGACAACAGCCTAGCAACCGTTTCTGGTTTCTCCATCTCCTCACGAGTCTCTCCGGGAAGGAGCATAAACTCCCAGCGCTCCCGCCCCCCCGGGGCAGGCATATGTGGAGTCGGGCGTTTGGGGTCACAAATAAACTCAATATGATCAATGGCTTTTCTCTCTCGGCCACCAGCATCCACAATCAGCCAATCTTCCGCGTAGCTCTGCCCCTTGAAATCCTGGCCAATCAAGGTGCGAGCCTTTGAGCCTGATCCATCAGCCCCGACCAGGTAACACGCCTTAATCAGGCCCTGCGTGCCGTCTTCCGTTTCGACCGTTGCCACGACGCCATCGCTGACTTCCTCCAGGTCTAGCAGCTGCAAACCCGAACGGAAGGAAACTGACGTATGCTTGCCAGCCTCTTTGCGCAGAGCAGCTTCAAGATCTGGTTGATAAAACGTCACCAGTTTGGGGTGGCCATCAATGCTGCCTCCGGAATTCACCTTGCCGAAATCCCCGGTATAAGGGCAACGCATCTTGACCTCAGGGATGGCGATACGATCAAACGCATCCTCTCCAAGCCCAAACATCTGCAAGATACGCAAAGCCTCATTGTCCAGAGCAATTGCCCTGGGCATTAGCAACACCTCTTCCACCTTGTCAATTGCCAGGGCATTCACCCCGAAGCGGCCAAGCGCGGCTGTCAGCGCTGCCCCCACAGGACCATAGCCGACGACAAGAACATCTGTGGTAGCAAGCAACTCTATAGATTCATTGTTGTTCATAGTGTGCCCATACATTCAGGTATATACCGAGCCAACACGCCCTGGAGCGGGCCGAGAGTGATGACGTGTATTATTAATACATATTGACACAATACTCAATATTGGATTACCTTTCAATTTGACGGCAGCACTCACCGCCCCAAGCCGCACCTGAATGACAGGCGCCGGGCACCCGATGCCTTACTACGCGCATGGCTTTCCAGGGCCAATAAGGTCAAAGGCTTAACAAACCCTGAGGCAACACTGATGAATGGGATCGCGCTTTCCACGCCACAACCAGCAAGACATGAATCGCCGACCGTAAAGGCCCAGTCGCTGGCCTATCTGATTTTCGAACGGACGGATCTGGACAAGGCACGGGAGTTTCTGACCGATTTCGGATTGCAGGTCGTCAAACAAACCGAATCCGAGCTGTATCTCAGAGGCAAAGACAGCGCCCCCTTCTGCTACCGCGTCCTTCGAGGCGAGCAAAACCGCTTTGCCGGACTGGCATTCCGCGTTGCTGTTAGGGATGACCTGATCGCCCTGTCGAAACTGCCGGGCGCCACCGCCCCGTGCGCCGTCGACTACCCGGGCGGCGGAGAAATGATTACTCTCACAGACCCTTCAGGCTTTCATGTGGAAGTCATCTTTGGGCAGGAACAGGTGGAACCGCTCGCCTACCGCCCGGCGCTGCCACTGAACTACGATGAACGCCCCCGCATTAATGAAACGCAGCGCCCCGCCATCGCGCCAGCAGAAATTCTTCGTCTTGGTCACGTGGTGCTTGAAGTCGCTGATTTCCAGGCCACCTGTGGCTGGTACACACGCCATTTGGGTTTGATTCCCAGTGATGTTCAGGTGCTGAACGATGGCTCCCCCGCCGTCACATTTTTGCGTCTGGATCTGGGCGACCAGCCTGCGGACCACCACACCCTGGCAATGGCGCAGGGGGTCATGCCTGTCTATAGCCATAGCGCCTATGAAGTCGTTGATGCTGATGCCGTCGGCATGGGACAACGCGTGCTGCGTGAAAAAGGATGGAAACACGCCTGGGGTATTGGGCGGCATATTCTTGGCAGCCAGATTTTTGATTACTGGCAAGACCCCTGGGGTGATAAACACGAACATTACTGTGATGGCGATTTGTTTACTGCCGACAAACCCACCGGCATCCATCCCGTCAGCCGTGAAGCCATGTCCCAATGGGGGCAGG
Organism: Alcanivorax sp.; assembly: GCF_040118815.1. Lineage (GTDB taxonomy): Bacteria > Pseudomonadota > Gammaproteobacteria > Pseudomonadales > Alcanivoracaceae > Alcanivorax. Next base: position 39,017 of record NZ_JBEDTC010000021.1, on the reverse strand, counting down.
TCATGCCGGCCAGCTTTACTAAACCCAAGATAACAGGGGAAGCAATAAAAGCCATCGTGCATAGCCTTCGCCACAGCCCGGATCTTACGCTTAAAAAACTAATAACACTTGCCAAGATTTTTGGCTAACAGGAGAAAACCATGTCACTGAACATCGTCCGCTTCACTACTGATGGCCACCCCCAATGGGGACTTCTTCAGGACAGCAAGGTCATGACCCTGAACACCAGCGCACAAACCACCGGGGAACTTGTTTCTCTTGGGCATAGCGGTATTCACGGCTGTCTTGAATCCCACGGAGCAGTCTACGAGTGCAAGGATGTGACCTTGCTTTCGCCGATCACCACCCCGACCAACGTGCTCTGTCAGGGCGCCAATTACCGACAGCACATGATTGATTCTGGCATGGATCCGGATGCGAAGAAGTTCAACATGTTCTTCACCAAATCGTCCACGTCTGTGACCGGCCCCAGAGGCAGCATCATCAAGCCAAGCCACGTAGAGCTTCTGGACTATGAAGTTGAGCTGACGCTGGTAATAGGCAAAAAGACGACTGGGCCGGTGGAAGTGAACAATAGCAATTTGCACGAATTCGTTGCCGGCATCTGTATCGGTAACGACATATCTGCCCGCGACATACAGATCCCGCAGATGCAGTTCCACAAGGGCAAGAGCTATCGCACCTTCTGCCCGCTGGGCCCGGTGTTGTGCATTCTGGACAAGGATGAGATGCATTATCTCGAAGAGCTGCGCGTACTGCTGACGGTGAATGACGAGGTACGCCAAAAAGACACCACCAATAACCTCATGTTCAAGCCCGCCGAGACCATTCAGGAATATTCCCAGATTCACGACTTTGAGCCTGGCGATATCCTAATGACAGGCACCCCTTCTGGATGCGCTCTTGGTCTTCCCAGCCCGGCCCTGGTCAAAATTTCAGGGTTGCTTCCGGAAGCGAAAAAGTGGCAGCTGTTTATCAAGAGTCAAAAGAAGCGCTCTCAATATCTGCAAGTCGGCGATACTGTCGAATCCACCATTGTCAGCACCGATGGAAAAATCGATCTCGGCAAGCAAACCCACGCTATTGCGAGCGAATCATGACTGTTCAAAGTGGCATTGGATCCTATCAGGATGTAGAAGCTATCGAAGCAGGCATGGCTGGACTCACTCTGCCTGACAGTACCTACGAAATGATCCAGGAGTCGTGCAAGAAAACACCAAGAGCTCCTGCTATTTCATTTTTCCTGCAAACCTCCCAGCATAAAAAATCGAAGGTGTGGAGCTATAAGGATCTGTCAGACCACATCAACCAGTCCGCCAATTTCTTCAACAGTATAGGCGCGGGAAAAGAGACCGTCATTGCCTATATCCTGCCAAATCTCCCGGAAACCCATTGTGTAATCTGGGGAGGCCAGGCAACAGGGATCGTCTGTGCGATCAACCCGCTCCTTGAACCCGATGCCATGGCAGAGCTGATTAATGCTGCCAACGCTTCGGTTCTAGTGACCCTCGCGCCATTCCCGGGAACCGACCTGTGGCCCATGAGGCGCTCAAAAAGACACCCTGTATTCGTCATCTGGCACTGATCAGCCTCACCAATCATCTTGGCGGCATAAAGAAGACCATTGCCCGCGCGCTTCAGAAGAAAGAGGAAATCAGCCTGCATGGCATAACAGGTATTCGCGGCAGCCTTGCCCAATGCACCGTTTATGATTTCAATCGCGAAATCGAACGACAGCCAGCAGACCACTTGGTCAGCCGTCGCACATTTTCAGCCGACGAAACCTCATCCTATTTTTGTACAGGGGGCACGACCGGCACTCCCAAACTTGCCATGCGCACGCACCGCAATGAGGTCGCCAATGCATGGAGTGCCTCCCAGTTTCTGGGGGAAGGCGTAGGCGAAGGCAAGAATATTTTTTGTGGCCTGCCGCTTTTTCACGTCAATGCGGTGCTAGTAACCGGGCTAGTTCCCTTTTCTAAAGGTGCACATGTGATCCTCGGCACCCCTCAGGGGTATCGTGGCGATGGCGTAGTCAGCGATTTCTGGGAAATTGTTGAACATCATCGCATCAACTTCTTTAGTGGCGTTCCGACACTGTTCTCAGCACTTCTGCAAAACCCGATCGGGCAGCATGATATCAGCAGCCTTGAATACGGCCTGTGTGGCGCCGCTCCCTTGCCTCGCGAAGTATTTCGGAAATTTCAGGACAATACGGGTCTGAAGATGCTTGAAGGCTACGGACTCACCGAAGGCACCTGTGTCAGCAGCGTCAACCCTCCACTAGGCGATCGCCGACTCGGCTCCATCGGACTGAGAATACCGGGCCAGCAAATGAAGGCCGTTATCCTGAACGACGATGGTATCTACCAGCGTGATGCCAATGCCGAAGAAGTCGGTGTTCTTGTCATTTGCGGGCCAAACGTTTTCTCTGGCTACAAGGTCCCGGAGCAGAACAAGGGCCTGTGGGTCGATTGCGGGGACCAGCAGCGCTGGATGAACACCGGAGATCTTGGCCGGCAGGATGCGGACGGCTACTTCTACCTTACTGGCAGAAAGAAAGAGCTGATCATTCGTGGTGGTCACAATATTGATCCCAGCACCATTGAAGAGCCTCTGCATCGCCACCCTGCCGTCCAGGCCGCCGCCGCCATTGGGCGTCCGGATCCTTATGCCGGTGAACTCCCTGTCGTCTATGTGCAATTAAACCCCGGTGAGGCCGTGACCAAAGAAGCTCTACTGAAGTTTGTCCAAGACAACATTCCCGAACGTGCAGCCTGGCCCAAAAGCATTGAGATCATCGACGAAATTCCCCTAACGGCTGTCGGCAAGGTCTTCAAGCCAGCCCTCAAGCATCAGGAGATTCATAATGTGATGACTGATACGCTAAAGCAGGCAGGTCTGAGCTTCCAGGCACTCGCCGTAAGAGAAGAGAAATCACAGGGAATCATTCTTGACGTCACGCTCAGCCCATCGGACGACAAGGAACCCGTTTGCGCAGAGCTGGAAAAATTCCCCTTTATTGTCAACGCGATCCAATGAGAAAGGAGAGCCATTAGTGAAAGCCCTCGCCATTGGAGACTACCAACACGGTAAGCTGCACGCGATTGATGTCCCGGACCTTCTACCGCCCGCCTCTGGCGAGGTTCAACTTTCCCTGATCGGCACCTCCATCAACCCTTTCGATCAAAAATTGGTAAAGGGCTATGGCGCCCCGCTGTTTAACCCCGGACAGCGCTTTCCGGTAATTCCTGGCAGGGATGCCGTAGCCAGAATCGAGGCCATTGGCAACAAGGTGAAAGGGCTGGAAGCAGGCCAACGTGTTCTGGTGGCCAGTACCGCCCGTTCCGGTGGCACCTACTCAAGGCGTTTCAATCTCCCCCTTAAATGCCTCACCCCACTTAATGACAACCGCCTGACCGATTCACAGGCCGCAGGACTGGGTTATGCAGGCCTGACCGCAATCCAGGCCCTGCATGCGGCTGGTATCAACCCCAGTACGGCGCAGGGGAAATCACTGTTGATCAATGGTGCTAGCGGCGGCGTCGGCAGTATTGCGCTGGTGCTCGCCTCCGCTTGGGGGGCCAGTATCACCGCAACCGCTAGCCGACATAACCTCGACTGGATTCGCGCTCTCGGTGATTGCCAGGCGGTGGATTATCGGGATCGCGCCCAGATGGCTCAGGTTCAAGCGGACAGCATCGTGAACCTAGCTCCGGACACGTCACCGGACGTCGAGCAAAAGTTGATCAGTATTCTGGCGCGCAGCAACGCGTCCTCACGCGCCTATGCTACCTCAGTACATCCGCTGCTCGGGAAGGTTACAGAAAAAGGGAAAATACCTGGCCTGCTATCAGCCGGCGCCCAGATAGCCAGAAAATACCTTCACTATCGTCGGCAAGGGATACGTTACAGCTGGGTGGTGGTAAGCGAAAACCCCCAGCATCTCTGCGAACTGGCAAGTACATTCGCGCAGCGTCCAGACATCAACATCGCAGGCAGTACCGCTGACATTGCCACGCTGCCGGCCGCGTTTAACGACGGTCCAAAGCGTTCCGTTCCGGGAAAATCTATCTTTATGGGCAGGCTCGACTAAAAACTTCATTTCATAAAAAGCGCTAACAAGAATGACATGCGTAAAAGAGTGCAGAAATGAAGAAGAGCCCCCGCCAACCCCCGAAGACAGCACTATCTCATCCCGATACGAAGAGACATCTAGGCCACCTCCCCGTTCCCCCGTGTTGCTGATGAGTATATCCCCCCTGAAGGGTGATGCTCTTTGCCCAAGTCAAAGGCCCGCCCGGCCCACATATCGACCCGACAATGAGCCCCCAGAGATAGCCACTCGCCCAAACTGTCCAGATCCCCCATGAATCCTCTCCCATATCGCTATATCATGACCGCCCACTGATTTATTGCCCCCATGGAGGACCTGTGAGCGCGGACCTGAGCCAACATACGCCTATGATGCACAGGTGTGTTTGCGGCTGTTTTTACTGCTTTGGATAAGGGATATAAGGCTAGCTACACCATAAGCTATACAAAAACCGTGGTTTCAGCTGGATGGACATGGACACTCTTGGACGAAAGTACGACCTTCATTGACACACCTCGTCATTAAGACCGGTTACAGATAACAATTAGTTCCGTACTTCAGATTAAAGACTTCAGTTCAAAATTCAGATCACGCAATGCTTTAGCGCTGATGCTTTTGCGTTGCTGCACCAGCTTCTTACCCACCATGAAAGCAATAGGCAGATTGACTGCATCAACAGCAATGACACACCCCTCGCATAGATAGAAAACTGCAAATTCCTTGTCAGTGATGTTGCCACGTAGTACGCGCTGGTCATGATTTTGCGACAACCCTACCATCTGCAGGCGAACGTCATACTGGTTCGACCAGAACCAGGGGGCGCTATCGTAGGGCTTCTCCTCGCCCATAAGAGTCGCCGCCGCCGTACGCGCTTGATCCACAGCGTTAGCCACAGATTCAAGGCGCTGCCTCTTGTCGAAGAATAGATTCCGGTGGCGGGTACAATCGCCGATTGCCAAGATGTCAGGATCATCGGTGCGAGTAAATTCATCGACGACAATGCCGTCATCACAGAGCAGGCCAGCATGCTCAGCCAAGACCGTTTCCGGTATTACACCAATTGAGACAAGCACGATATCCGCTGGCACCTTGCCCCCACCGGACAAGGTCACGCCAGAGACGTGCCCCTGACCATCTGATTCAAAACCGGTTACAGCCGTCTCCAAGCGTACATCAACGCCGGCCCTCGCATGTTTGGCGTAGAAAAATTCGGACATCTCTGGCCCCGTAACACGCTGCATCAGACGCTCAGCAGCTTCCAGGACGGTAACATTAACACCTTGCTTGGTCGCACTGGCTGCCACTTCAAGTCCGATATAACCGCCCCCCACGATGACTAGGCGTTTGCCGGGTGCTAGCTCACTACGCAGGGCATCCGTGTCCGCGATATCATGCAAATAATGAATGCCTTTCAAATCTGAGCCCGGCGCGTTAAGGCGGCGGACATGTGAGCCAGTGGCCAAGACCAGTCGGTCGTACTGTAAGGTGCTTTGATCTGACAAAATGAGGTTTTTGTCGTCTCTGTTAATCTGTTCTACGCGCACGCCGAGCCGTAATTGCTGTCCCGCATTCTCGTAAACCGAAGGCGGTTTAAGGTATAACGATGCCTGATCAACCTCCCCCGCAAGGTAATTCTTTGACAAGGGCGGCCGCTGGTAGGGAGGGTGTGGCTCTTCGCTAACCAAAATCACTTCATTTGGGTATTTTTTTTGCAGCAAGGCGGTCAGAAGTGTTCCCGCTGCGTGTCCACCACCAATGATGACGGTGGTCTCTTTCTTTTTTTTGGTCATAACTTGTCTCTTTCTATGCGCCTTGGAACCGAGTTATCCATAAGCCAAAAACTTAGTGAAGAACAAGAAACTGTAATATCCAGCGAGCTAGGCACATGATGCCTAACCGCCTGCCATCGCGGCGTCCTCAAGAATCATCGCAGCCCCTTTCTCACCGATCATGGTCACCGGCTGATTAGTATTCCCACCAACCAGAGTTGGCATGATGGAAGCATCAACCACCCGCAACGATTGCAAACCGTGCACGCGAAGTCGGGAATCCACCACAGCCATCGGATCTCTCCCCATCTTGCAGGTGCCGACCGGGTGATATGCCGATTCGCCGCTGCGACGCACCCACTCGGCGAGATCTACGTCCTCCTGTATGGACTGGCTTGGTGAAATCTCTACGTCCTGGTGCACATAAAATGCACGCTGCGACAAGATCTTACGAACAAGCTTTACCCCACGAACGAGCTGCTCGACATCGGCAGGCTCAGCCATATAGTTGGGATCAATCAACGGGGCCGCCAGCGGATCGGCACTGTTTAAACCAATACGGCCACGGGACAAAGGCCTGAGCCCATAGAGCATCACTATGTAGCCATAACCGCTCATTGCGGTTTTCATGTCTCGCCCGTGATCGGCGTACAGCATTGGCCCGAAGTGTAGTTGCAGATCAGGTATCGCCAGCTCTGGCCGGGAGCAGATGAACCCACCAGCTTCAGCCCCGTTGCTCGACAGCACACCTCGACGACCGCTCAGGTATTGCAGTAAGGCCCACGCGCCCTTCAGCCAGTAGCTCGGATGCATCGAGATACTCTGACGGCTGCGAGCCCTGACCCGGACAAAAACATCGATATGGTCCTGAAGATTGCGACCCACACCCGCCAGTGCATGACGTAGCTCAATGCCATGTCGAGCAAGTTCCTCGCGGGGACCGATGCCTGACAACATAAGCAGTTGCGGCGAGTTAAACGCACCACCGCAGAGGATAACCTCACGCCCTGCACGAGCTCGCACCAGACCCTTTGCGCTGCGATACTCGACACCAATAGCGCGAGTGCCATCAAACAACACCCGAGTAACATGTGCATCACTACGAACGTTCAGGTTCGAACGCCCCGTCGCTGGATCAAGATAAGCACGCGCATTACTAAAACGCGAGCCGTCCTTCTGGTAAGTATAGTAATAGCCCACCCCCTCCTGTTCGGGGCCGTTGAAATCCCGATTGCGTCGATGCCCCGCCTGTACTCCCGCCTCGACAAACGCCGCACTCAACGGGTTGGTATAACGTCGCTCCGCCACATTGAGAGGGCCATCCTTACCATGGAATACTGCCGTACCCGGCACCGTCTCAGGCTCGTAATGTTCTGACTTACGAAAATACGGCAGCACCTCGGCGTATGACCAACCGTGACACCCCTGCCGTGCCCACTCGTCGTAATCCCTGGCGTGACCACGGATATAGACCTGGGCGTTAATCCCGCTCGAACCGCCAAGCATCTTGCCCCGCGGCTGGAACAACGAACGACCGTACATGTGACGCTGTGGCTCGGTATAGAACTGCCAGTTGAAACGGCGACTGAACATCAACTGCAAAAATCCCAGCGGCGTGTTGACGAAAGGGTTGCGGCGACTCTCCGGCCCGGCTTCGAGTAGCAACACCGAATAGAGGCCACTCTCGGACAAACGATTGGCTACCGCGCACCCTGCCGAGCCAGCGCCCACAACGATATAGTCGAATTCTTCAGTCGCCAGCCCGGTCAAACTTTTCATTAATTTTTTGCCGTCAGTTTGACCATCAACTTCGAATAACCGCGCACGAAGTTGGACTGTACACGCTCCGGCTCGCCAACCACTTCGATATTTTCGAAGCGCTTGAGCAGTTCTTCCCACAAAATGCGCAATTGCAGTTCGGCCAGGCGGTTACCCATACAACGATGAATACCGTAGCCAAAAGAAATATGGTTCCGTGCGTCCTTGCGATCAATAATGAGTTGATCGGGGTTGTCAAACTTGCGTTCGTCTCGATTACCTGAGGCATACCACATTAACACCCGGTCCCCTTTCTTGATGGTCTGGCCACGAAGTTCTACGTCCTGTGTCGCGACCCTGCGCATGTTGGCCAGTGGAGTTTGCCAACGAATGATTTCCGAAACCATGTTCGGAATCAGGTCCGGATTAGCCTTCAGCTTGGTGAACTCCTCGGGGAATTGATTCAAGGCCAAGACACCACCGCTCATGGAATTCCTTGTGGTGTCATTGCCGCCAACGATGAGCAGAGTCAGATTCCCGATAAACTCCATCGGCCGATTGATCAGGTCTTTTGTGTCGTCGTTGCTCTGCAACATATTGATCAAGTCAAAACCGGGTTCTTCGCCGGCTGCACGACGTGCCTCCTTGTCTCGCCACAGCCTTGAGAACGCCCTCGCCATGTCTGCCGCATCGTCAAACATGACATCTTGGTCGGTAAATTCGCCACCCGTGGCAGATGCCGCACCGGACAAGCGATCAGACCATTCAACGAGTTTATGGCGGTCTTCATAAGGGAAATCCAGCAGTGTAGCCAGCATGCGGCCAGTCAGCTCTTTGGATACTGCAGGCACCCAGTTGAAGGGTTTATCCAGCGGCAGGCTGTCTAGCACTTCGGCTGCTCGGGACCGGATTAAACCTTCCATTTCCTTAAGGTTTTTTGGCGCTACCACACCCTGCACCGCCCGACGTTGCACATCATGCTTGGGCGGATCCATGGCGATAAACATTTCCACCGATAGTCCGTCCGGTGGATCACCCAGAATAATTTGCGGTTCAGAGGAGAACAGTTCGTGACTCTTGTCCACGAACAAAATATCTTCATAGCGAGTTATCGACCAGAAAGGCCCGAATGGACTCTTCTTCTGGTAGTGTACCGGAGCTTCATCTCGCAGCCGCTTAAAATAGGCCCGCCACTGATCTTGTCGATACAAAAAAGGGTTGCTGGTGTCGATATCTTCGAGTGCCAAGGTGTTGACATCAGGCAAGGAGGTTTCGACGAATTCCATTTGTGTGGATCGAGAACCCACTGTCTTTCTCTTCGCCTTCATCAGCATTTTCATCGTTTTAATCTGAAAATGCATCGGCACCACTTTGGACGAGGCGTTGAATACTTTTGTCTGAAACGCATTGCTTGATCTTGTTTTTGTTGACATAGCATTCTCCCTGTTTACATCTGGAATTCAGGCAAATGCACGGTCATACCGTCCATCGCCTCAGTAATTTCTACCTGACACCCCAGGCGCGAGGTTCTCGCCCGCTCCGGGGTCATGGACAACATCTGTTCTTCTGCGTCACCAACCCTTCCGGTCTTGCCGAACCACTCATCGGGAACAATCATGTGACAGGTACCACAGGCGCATTCGCCGCCGCAGTCACCGTCAATACCTGGAACGGCGTTATCAACGGCGATTTGCATTAGCGTAGAACCCACCCCGAACTCCGTAACATGCTCGGTGTCGTCATGTTCAATAAAGATAATTTTTCCCACAGCGTGTCTCCTAGCATTTATATCTACCTTGAAGATTGGCTATGTGTCGGAACACCGACGAGGACATTTCTTGACAGACCGGGGACATTTAAAGACAGTTACCGCATTCCGAGGAATCGCTGATGGCAATAACGACGCTCAAACAGGGTTTGAAAAACGTGGATGCGGATATCCCGTCGAACTACTCACGCCTTATCGCCCGAGAACTTGGCTTGAGTGTACGAGAACTCCCTAGCCTCTTGCGCAACACGGGTGTAGATGTCGAACAATTACTCAAAGATGAAAGCTTGCTCACTGCAACCCAGCAGATTCAGATCTTGCGTAATGCTTTAGATTTATCCGGCAAACCAGAGTTCGGGTTACGGCTGGGCAGGCGTCTCACCCCCGCAACCCATGGGGTGATGGGATTTGTTGCTAACAGCAGCCCCGACCTTTATACCGCGCTGCAAGCCGTTCACACTTTCCTGCCTACCCGGGCGAGCTTTATTCAAGTGGACTTGCAGCGGGCTGAGGACTACCTGGAATGCGTTGTAAACTTCCAAGTACCGATGGAAAATGATGTGGAGCGCTGCCTGGAAGATACTGTGATCAAGGCTTTTTTCGAAATCGGCGAGTTCATCGTAGGCCGCCCTCTATATGAATCTGAAGTCCACTTCCCTCATCCAGCTCCCGTCTACCAGGGCATGTACCGTGAGTATTTACCAGGCAAGGTTTACTTTAACTCCGATCACTTCAAGCTAAAATTGGCAATGGGGTTGTGTCGAAAACCGAACGCATCGGCCAATCATGAAAGCTATCATCTAGCCTTTCAGCAGTGCGAATCCATGCTTGCGCGTCTTCAGAGTCCTGAACCGGACTATCGGACTCGGTTACAGAAAATGATGCTGTCCCGGCCACCCGGAACACTTAGTGAAGAAGAGGCGGCTGCCTCTCTCTTTATAAGCAAGCGCACCCTGGCACGGAAACTCAAAAATGAGAACAGCAGTTTCAGGAAGATTCGCGAGGAGGTACTATCGAAGCAAGCAGTAAGCTATTTGTGCAATAGCCAGCTGTCCGTCGAAGCCACCGCCACACTGTTGAATTATCACGACACGGCGAGCTTCAGACGGGCATTTAAACGCTGGTTTGGTCAGACACCCGATCAATACAGGCAGCATGCAGGTTAGTGTTTATAAACAGACTGCACTCACAATCAGCAGCGAGTACGGCCATCAGTTCTCACTGAATAGCAACGTCTACCGCTTGAGCACACCATCCTTAATTACCGTCCACACAAAATCTCCGACATCCTTCACCGTATATCGCCCCCCCTCATTGAACCACGTTGCTACCCAGTTCAACGCGCCCAGCCCGATAAGACGCAAAAGATCACGATCCACATCAGCACGAATCAGGCCCTGAGAGGACAAAGATTGCAACATGGCAGACCAAAGAAGCTCGTATTTGTCTCGTAGATCAATCATTTCCTGGCGGGACTCTCCATGCAAGGAGCGCCATTCAAAAAGGAGGACATAGACCATATCCGACCCACCAACCAGCAACTCAAGGTGAGCATTAATCCCCTGACGCAACTGCTCAAGCGGCTCACTTTCCCCCCGAATGGCCTCAGACAAGGCCGTAGACGCTTGCTCAAGCGCAAGGCGCATCAAGTCGACCAGAATGCTTTCCTTGGAGGGGTAACGGTAATGCAAGCTGCCAGGCAGCATGCCACAAGCCTCGGCGATTTCTTTAACGGTGGTTTTATCGAACCCCTTTTGACGAAATAGACGAGCTGCAGCACCGAGCACAAACACTCGATCCGCCTCCGCCACCGGCGTTACCTGATTTTTCTTTCTTCCCACAAGGCACTCCCATGCTGTAAGCCTTTGATTCTAGCATTCCTTTTAAAGTCGGCCCAGCTTTGAAGGCCGATAGCAATATCGGAAATATACAGATTAAAGTTTGCTGTTTACCCTAAAATCTTGAATTTGGTTGGTCGTACAAATAAAGTCCAGTGAATGCACTTTACTTGGGAGCGACCCAATGGCTCTGGCAAACCGCAAGATTGGTTACGACGAGGTTGTAACCCGTGACATTCACTTTCCCATGAACATCGAAAACGTGGCCCGCCACTGGTTTCGCAACGACCCTTGGTCCACTCACTGGATGAACGCCATTCTCGCCGCCGTCCCCGACGGTGAACGCTGGGTCATGAATTCCGCAAGACGGCAGCTTGGCAAACTTGACGATCCAGAAGTGCTGAACGCAGCTAAAGAGTTCATTCGTCAGGAGCGCATTCATGCTCGTGAGCACGATGAAATGAACGCCATCGGCGTGCAACACGGGGTTCCCATCGACAAGGTTGAAGGCGTGTTCAAGCTGATCCGTAAACAACTCCAACACCGCCTCAGTGACGATATGCAGAGCTCCATCGCAGCGGCGTTTGAGCACTTCACGGCCATCATTTCCGCAGTGCTGCTTGAGCACCCGGAACTGTTTGACGAAACCCACCCTGATTTGCGTGCCATGCTCTACTGGCATTTTGTCGAAGAAACCGAGCACAAGAGCGTCAGTTATGACGTGTTCGTCGATGCCAGTGGTGGCGGCTATCGCAGTTACCGACTGCGTCTCAGTGGCATGCTACTGGCTATTGCCCTGGGCTTCCCCATTATGATCGGCAACCAGACCTATCTGCTCTACAAAGATCGTCAAATTCTGAATTTGCGCTCAGCCGCCAAAATGACCAAGGTGCTGTTCTGGCGTCCCGGCATTCTCTCCAAGGTTCTGACTGGCGTGCCCCCCTATTTCTCTCCCACTTTCCACCCCTGGGATGACGATAACCGTGACGTGATCCGGATCTGGAAACGCGCCTACGAAAGAACTGGCGACCCTCATAAGGCCTATCAAGCGCTCAGAGACCATCGCGCCAACAATGTACACGGTACATCCGAAACGCCACAACCTGAACCCGCATGGGGGCAGGCATGAAAAAGACACCCTTGCCCCCGTCAACTCAGGCGGCAGCTGTCATCACCGGGGCGGGTAGTGGCATCGGTCGTAGCTTTGCTTACGAAGTTGCCCGTCGAGGCGGTTCGGTACTGTGTGTCGATATCAATGAAGAGCGCGCCGAACAGGTGGCGATCAGCCTGCGAGCACTCGGTACTCACGCGGTAGCCCTGGGGTGTGATGTAGGCGATGAAAAACAGATGGCCTCCCTAGCGGATAATGCTGAGCGCTTGCTCGGCAGGCCGGTAACCCTGGTGATCAACAACGCCGGCGTCGGCCTCGGCGGCCCAATCGGCGAGGTGTCACTTGAAGATTGGCACTGGTGCATGAACGTCAATCTATGGGGGGTTATTCACGGCTGCCATTATTTTGCCCCTCAGCTTCGCGATCTGGGCTATGGAGGCATCATCAATGTGGCCTCTGCTGCCGCATTCGGGTCCGCCCCGGAAATGGCCGCCTACAACGTCACCAAGGCGGGGGTGCTGGCCCTGTCCGAAACGCTGTCTTCTGAACTGACCGGTACCGGCGTAAAAATCACGGCCCTGTGCCCAACCGTGGTCCCGACCAATATCGTCGAGAATGGGCGCCTGCCTGAGCGTCGCCGTGACTTTGCCCGTTCAGCGATGACCCGCTATGCCCTCACCAACGCCGACCAGGTGGCCCGACAGACCCTCAATGCACTGGATCGTGGTGAGCTTTACATGCTGCCACAAATTGACGGCCGGCTTGCCTGGCGGTTGAAACGCCTGACGCCACGACTATACGCCCGCGCGATTGGCGAAGCTTACAGAATGCTGGCTGATTAAACCGCATTAGTGGAAACGAAACACGCAAGGAACCCAAGATGGCCTCCATTCCTACAACAATCATGAAGCTGCTTTTTCGCACCGGTCTGAAGCACGATATACGCGATCCAGACAAACTGGTAAAACACTTGCGAAGAGTCATGAACGCGCCTTTGGCCCCCTCTCTGCTGCCACGTGGAGTGCAGCTCAAGCGAGGCAAGGTTGCTGGAATACCTGGCCACTGGCTAGGCACTACAGACCCACACTTCACCATACTCTACCTGCATGGTGGTGCCTTCATCGGCGGGCGGCTTGATACATATCACCACTTTTGTGGTCGTTTGGCTCACGCGCTGAACGCGCGGGTATTTCTCCCGGATTACCGGCTTGCCCCCGAGGACCCTTTCCCGGCAGCAACGGATGACGCCTTTCACGTGTATCGCGAACTGATAGCTGACCCTCGGCCCATGGTGATTGCAGGAGACTCGGCAGGTGGAAACCTGACGTTAGTCACACTTCTACGCGCCCGTGATCATCAGCTAAGAATGCCAGCCTGCGCCCTTGCCATTTCACCAGCATCGGATGCTCGAGGGACCCTGATGTCTAGACAGGCAAATAGCGACAGTGATGCCATGTTATCCCATGACATGATTAAGATGGCTACGGATATCTATCTGGCCGGGGCTGATCCCGATCACCCGTATGCCTCACCAATCACCGCAGATTTCACCGGCTTACCTCCTCTGCTTTTCACTGTCAGCAGCGAAGAGTGCTTACGCGACGACACCCATGCAGCCGCACAGTGCGCCCGGGACGCGGGTGTACCTGTGCAGATTCTGGAGCGCGATGATATGCCGCACGTTTGGCCCGTATTCACCTTTCTGCTGCCTGAGGCAAAACAGGACCTCCCCTCCATCATCCGCTTTCTGGAAAAAAACCTGACCAGCACTCAAGTCAGCAAGGCACCAACCCAAACGGCCAACGCTGGCACTGGAGCAATTGCGGAAATTTCGTCATGAACATAGCTGCTGTCGCAATCCATTCCCCTCGCCCCAGCGTGACCCCCGATCATGAAGTCATCATCATCGGCGCGGGCATTTCTGGAATTGGTGCGGCAATCCAACTACGTGCCGATGGTATCAAAGACATCCTAATCCTTGAGCGAAGCGAGGACGTGGGAGGCACATGGCGCGATAATCGTTATCCCGGGATTGCTGTCGACATTACCTCGTTTACCTATTCATTTTCCTTCGAACAAAACGCAAATTGGTCTCGCGTTTTTGCACCGGGAAACGAGCTTTACCAGTATACAAGGCAGGTAACGAGCAAGTATGGAATCTACCCACTGATTCGCTTTGGTGTCGAAGTCAGTCGCGCCCGTTTTGATCTCGACAACCATGTCTGGTTTATCGATCTTACGGATGGCAGGCGACTTAGTGCACGCCATATTGTCTCCGCCTGTGGCGGTTTGATATCACCCAAGATGCCAGATATTGAGGGGCTTGATACGTTCCAGGGCAATGTCATTCACACTGCACGCTGGCCAGATGACCTTGATCTTAGTGACAAGCGAGTAGCGGTAATAGGCACTGGCGCCACCGCAGTGCAACTGATTCCGAAAATTGCCCGCCAGGCTCGTCAACTGGACGTCTACCAGCGCACCCCCATCTGGGTGCTGAAGAAGCCGGATCAGACTCTGCCTGGCTGGCTCAAGGTATTGTTTCGAACAGTACCGGGCCTGCAACGCAGCCTTCGCGCTGCCACCGACACCGTCAGCGAAACCCTGATGGTGCTTTCCGCCATTTATTACCGCCAGGCCCCCTGGCTGGTCCGCATGTGTGAAAAGGCGGGCATTAGCAACCTGCGTGAACAGCTCCCCAACCGCAAAGACCTGTGGGAAAAGCTGACGCCCAAATACGGTTTCGGCTGCAAAAGACCGACGTTCTCCAACGACTATTTCCGAACCTTTGCCCGAAACAACGTTGAGCTTGTCACGGCCCCGATCAAGCGTATTACGTCCCACGGCATCACCACCCAGAACGGCCGCTCACGGCGTATCGATACCTTGATCCTCGCCACCGGTTACAAAACCTTTGAGAAAGGAAATATCCCCTCGTTCGACGTTATCGGCAGCAACAACATTAGCCTGGGTGACTTCTGGCATGACCATCGCTACCAGGCCTATGAAGGGCTGACGATTCCTGGCTACCCGAACTTCTACATCATGCTCGGCCCCTATGCCCTTATCGGAACCTCTTACTTCAAGATGGTTGAAGGAAATTCCATTCACCTTTCACGCTGCATTCGCGAAGCCAATCAGCGTGGCGCCACCCAGGTTGAAATTCGGCAGTCAGCCCACGACAGTTATTTCCTAAATATTCAGAAACGTCAGCAGAACACCGTATTCCTTAATCACAACTGCGCGCTGTCGAACAGTTACTACTTCGATCACCATGGTGACGCGCCAATGCTGCGCCCCTCTACCTCTCTGGAAATGCTGTGGCGGGCCAAACATTTACCGATGGAGCACTACCGGTTCAGTGAACTGGGCAACCATGCTGGCTTCGGGACACAAACCAGTGAGGACCATTTCGGAAAAACATACAGATGACGTCTATCTATGGGTGTGCCTGGAATTCATCCACAGCAGGCATTACTTCAGATGGTGGCCTCACCCCTAATCGGCAATAGGGCACTGCATCTCGTCATAGGCGACGGCGGTGTAATACGCATTAATGCGGGAAATATCGGAGCGACAAGGCAAGAAGTCAGCACAGTCATAGATACACCAATCAAAGCTTTCGATAATTTTGGTTGATCAACCAACCATATTAAGAACTAGAACAACATATCTCAGGAGCTCATAATGTCTTCAACAAAAACAAAACAATTGCCTTTTCTTTTTTTCGCTTGCGGAGCCGCACTACTCCCCGGTTTAAGCATTGCGGGAGCTGGCGACGGAGCAACTAATTATGGGCTAGGCCCTATGAATGCCGGCACCGCCTTGGCGTTCAGCCCTTTTGCATCCAACAGCTGGTCGGTTTATTACAACCCAGCAGCCATGGCCGGCTCACCGGAAGGCGAGCTGAGCGTCATCGTGCAATATGGTGACCAGGAATTACGTGCTAAATCCCTGGGGGGAGCCGCGCCTTTAGCACGCGAGAATGATGTGCTCTCCGATACCAGTTCCGAACTATTATTAATCGGTTTCAAAAGTCGCATAGCCGGCATCTCAAGTATCGACAAGCCCATATATTTCGGGCTTAACGTTGGCGTTGACGAATACTCATCCAACCTGCTGCCATACCAAGCGAACACTAACCAGGAAGGGCAGTTTCTACGCTATGAATCGCAGCCACTTTATCTCGCGTTTGGTGGTGCCATTAGTAATATCCTGAGAGGCGTCGACGTCGGCGCATCTGCGCGCCTGACCCTGGAAGCCAAAGCAAACCTGGAAACAGTCTCCGACCTTGGCGGCAACACTGATTCAGAAAAGCTTTCTCTCGAAGCATCTCCGTCACTATCGCCGGCCCTGGGAATCAACATCCGCTCTGGCGAAATGTTTTGCGGTACCAGTCAGTGCATGCCTTTCGGCATGGACAAGTTGGAATTCGCACTATTTTGGCGCGGTGAAAGTAGTTACGAAGTTTCAGTCGATGCCAATGTGGTTGTGCCAGGGGTTATACCCGAACCAGGTCTGAGTCTGGCACTGAGTACAATCGACACTTATCAGCCCGAGGTTCTCGGTGCAGCCTTTTTGCTTCCAGTAGGACAATTCGAACTGACGGCAGGCATCGAGCAGCACAAATGGTCTGCGCTCGGACGCGAGTTTGCGAGTGACACTGTTCGAGACCAGGCCAATCTCGCGTTTGACGACATCACTATTCCCCGTATTGGCATCAGTTATCAGTGGTCGGAATCCATGAAGCTCTTTGCTGGCGCAGCCTTGGAGGAGTCACCCTTAAAGTCCACCCGCTCCCAAGACGTCAATTATTTGGACACAGATAAAAAAGTTTTCGGGCTAGGCGCAAGCTATCGGATAGCCAGTGCCCCGGTAATTAATATGCCGCTGGAGGTTGCCTTCGCTTACCAGTATCAAATGCTGGATGAGGCTGATTTCGAATTAACCTCCATTAACTCTCCCACCGATCCGTCACCTTACGAGACTGTACGGGCCGATGGTGAAATAAACGTATTTTCTTCCTCCCTATCGCTGAAATTTTAACAGCATGCATGCGATTAATACCTGGAGAAGAGCAATGAATAAAAAATCACACATCATTAGCACACTGTTTATTAGCGTGGCCATAGTCATAGCAAGTCAGTTGACAGGTTGCGGTGGCGACAAGGGCAATGTGACCAATCAATGGAGCACACCGGATACACTGATTTTTTCCTACCCATATCCCGGCCAGACAGAAGTGCCACCTACCGCGCCTGTGGTCCTGCGCTTCTCTAGCGTGCTAGATCAAGCGGTAATTGATGACATTGATGCCCGACTACAACTGATCAGCGATATAGATGGCAGCAGTGTCATGGTTGACTATCAAGTAATAGACAACGGCAGAGGATTGGCTCTGCACCCTCAATCCCGCCTGCTCCCGGCTGAAAGGTACCATCTAGTTGTCAACGGTGATGGTTTGGGATCCATTGATAACGACTCCGTAGCCCAGGTTCAGTTTCGTACTGCAGGCAATCAAGCGGGCGCATCGAAAAGCATGGGAACCGGTCCCTTTATGCTGCTTTCAGCCACCCCTTTGGACCAGCCTTCATTGCTTGAATCGATTGATGATGCCAGTCATCCCAATGACATGAGCACCTTCAGGATGTCGTTCAATCAAACGATTGATCCAACAAGCACAGAATATGATGAAGATGGATCTATTCAACTTCGTGATAATCTAGGCAAGCTGGTGCCCGCATCCCTATTCCTGCAGGGCCGCCACCTAACCCTTGACCCTCATCAAGACCTGAAACCCGTTGAGCACACACTAACCATCACGGGTTTGCTCGCTCAAACAACCGGCGCTGAGCTACCGGAATACAATCGTACTTTTATTCCTGATTCGACACTTCCCCGCGCGACATCCGTTCTCAAAGTTGGCAGTCTTGGAGCTGAGCAACCTGAACTAGTGTCAACTTTAACCGGCAACCCGATCAATCAGGTTCCAGTACAATCCTTTGTGCTGGGAGATGAATCATTTACCGGGTTGAACGGGGACCTGGCTGCAGATCTGGCTTTTGCTCCCAACTTTCCTAATGCCGTTCCACTGCGAGTACCCGCTGGTTCCGTACTCCGAGGCACCCCCGTGGACGTTAATATACTGGGCGAAATACCGTCCGGGCTGGAAACCGGTGAAGTCACCATCACGATACTCAGCGACGCTAACGGGTATCTGATCCCGAATCCATTCAGTGATTCCCCATCGGTTCCCCGCTATGCCCTGCTTAATATGGACGCAGCAATGACTGCAGCAGGTCAAGAGTCCAATGCGGCTCTCAGCCAGAACCTGCTTAATGTTCAGGTAGCGGGTTTAGCCGTTGTAAAGGATGGTGTACTGGTACTGGATGCGGTCAGTGTGGTTGAACCTGAAGTACTGGGCTTGGAGAAGGCATCCGGTCTGCTCTCATTCCGCATGGAGGCCTATCAGAACCAGCGCCAAGCGCCTACCCCAAGCCAAGACACTCGGCCCTTGCAGCTCCAGTCTTGGGCACCGGGGGAAATATTCCAACCCAATGCAAGGCCTGGTGACCCCGTTATCCTGAACTTCAACAAACCATTGGACCCGGCTTCAGTTTTTCTTGACGGCGCTTTGCAGATTTCAGTTGATGGCATAGAACAAAACTTTCCCATGAGGCACGATGGCGCCACAATTATCATCGGTGGAGACATCCTTCAACACGATAAAGACATTCAGATCACTCTTACCAGCCTGCTTCGAGATACTCAGGGCGCCCCACTTAACGATGACAAGACCCTAGACATTCGTTTGCCGGACTTAGTTCTTCCCAATGGCAACGCCAACGAATTACGAGCACCACTTGTCTCCGCTGTTTTCCCTGGTTACCCATGCGCACTAACCGGGGCTGTTCTTACCGGCGAACGCGAAAACTGGCGGAACGGTCGATGCGTGGGCGGCAAAAATACCGACCCGCTTTATCCAGTACCAAACCTCTTTAAGGATTTTAGTATCCGGGTTATCTTCAGCCGTACTATCGACGGAGACACAGTCAACGACCAGACTTTTGTTGTTGAGCACTTTGATAGCGAAAACACCGTATGGGAGCCCATCAATGGTCGTCTCAAGGTGCTTGCCCAGCGAATCGAGTTTTTTCCGGACAACCCCTGGCAGATTGGCGAGCTTTATCGCTACACCCTGCACTCCGAGCAAAACTCTCCTGCTTGTGGCATCGATGCAATATGCTCAGCTGATGGCGCACCGTTACAAACACGCCAGATCTCTCAGTCCAGCTCCTCTGCTCCGGGGCTTCGAGAGGGAGGTCCTGAGCTAACAAATCACTTCGTGATCACTGGGGAAGAGGATCAGATCACTCGCGTATCTTTACGCTCTCTCCCAGTAGCAGATGTTAACGCTAACCTCACCATCGATGACAAAGAGCAAGGCGCGCTACCCGATGGTAACGGCGGAGCCATTGCCGATGCCAACTATCTGCAGCTTAGGCTCAAAAGTAAATCAGGTGTAATAACCAATGCCAACATTGGCTGTGGTATAGGCGACGATTGCCCGGAAAAGAAATTTGCCTTTATCGGGTCAGGCGCCTTGCAAGCCGGGGTAAGCCAGTATGAGCCGGATGTCACCATCAACCGACGCCTCATCGACAGCGACCCAATGACCTCAAATGAAGTCACCGGCGCCGTCATTGCCAAAGTCTTCCCTACCGTTCTCCCAACGACCAGTGTCTTTCTGGAAGCTCGAGCACTCGGGTTAATCACAATTCCGCTAGACACTGGCCCTTTGGTCCTTCGGTTGGGATACGAAAACAATCACCCCATTACGGGCTATATCACCGAAACCCCGGATGGTCCCTGGTTCAGTACTACGTTTGATCTCATGGTGGATGCACCAGAGTTAGAGCCACGGCTAATTATTGAGCTTGGACATGACATCCGCAGCAAGGTAATAACCGGAGTCACCTTGGAAGGCCCTCTTCGCTTTGTTGACGATGGCCGTCTAATTCTGAAAGTCCGCAACCCGGAGCCTCTCATCATACCGGCCAAGATTGACCTCCTTGGCATCGGCTTGGCGGGTATCGAGCTGGAAGTCCCCCCCCTTGGCGTAGACCTGACCTTCACCTTTTTGCCGGTAAAAGATTTTTAAGCCGTTCCCCTAGTGCCTATGCACTTTCATGCCCCCTTTATGGGGGCTTTTTTCTGTCCTCTCCGTATACAACACCGCTGAATGATCATCTATATCTTCAAATAGGACTTTTCTTTGTGTAGATGAAACGCTATTATTTGGTTGTTTAGCCAAATAAATAAATGTCTATAATGATGCATCCTCACGACAGCCCCGCAAGCCTTAACTGGCGCGGTTCAAAGCACTCACCGGAATCTGGCAGGGACATACAGTTCCTGGGAAACGGCGGATTGGTTCTAAGTGCAACCCAGTTCGGAGATCCGAAGTCACCGCAGGTGCTCCTGCTTCATGGCGGCGGACAGACCCGTCATGCTTGGGCGCACACGGCAACAGCTCTGGCCAGATCCGGGTACTGCGCTACCAGCATTGATGCCCGCGGTCATGGTCAAAGCCAGTGGTCCCCTGAAGGTGATTACAGCGGTACCGCGCTGGTATCAGACCTCCGCGTCATCATTCAGTCACTTCCCTCATCGCCTTATATCGTGGGCGCGTCAATGGGCGGACTTACGGCCATGCTTACCCTTGGGGAGGAGCCCCCCTTGCCCTGTCGAGGTCTGGTACTGGTGGATGTGGCCCCACGGCTGGAGACCAAAGGTGTTCGCCGGGTGATTGAGTTCATGCGCCGCCACCCTGACGGTTTCGACTCTCTGGATCAGGTCCAGGATGCCGTGGCTGCCTATAATCCAACACGAAAAGCACCATCAAACTCACAGGGCTTGCGAAAAAACCTCCGCCAGGACGCTAATGGCCGTCTCCATTGGCACTGGGATCCTGCATTTCTTGATCATGCGGTAATCCCTGAAGCAGATGAAGGCATGTTCGGCCGAGCGCGACTCAATCGTGCAGCGAATAGACTCAAACTACCGATATTACTCATCCGCGGCCATCACAGTGATGTACTCAGCGAAGCAGGAGCCCAGGAATTATTAGCCCTGGTGCCACATGCCAAGTACCGAGTGATCGGTCAAGCAGGCCATATGGTAGCGGGTGACCGCAACAATATTTTTACCGGAGCAGTGCTGGACTTTCTTCAGCACCTTGACCCGCAATGTATTCACATACGCTCCACCGATCGGAGACTTACACCATGAAACATAAACATCTCGACGTGCTGATCATTGGCGCGGGCCTTTCCGGCGTCGGTGCGGGTTGTCATCTGAGCCGCAAGTGCCCAGATCTACGCTATGGTATCCTTGAGCGACGCAAGCGCGTTGGTGGGACCTGGGATTTATTTCGCTATCCCGGCATCCGTTCAGACTCAGATATGTTCACACTCGGCTATAACTTTCGGCCCTGGACAGACACCAAGATGCTTGCCGATGGCCCCTCTATTCGCAATTACATCGAAGAAACCGCTGAGCATCATCAGGTCCACAGACATATTCATTTTGGCCTCAAAGTCACCGACGAGGACTGGAGCAGCGAATTCAATCGCTGGACGGTTACCGCGCTGAACGAGGAAACCGGTGAAGAGGAGATTTTCACCGCAGGGTTTGTCCTCAACTGTACCGGTTATTATAACTATGACGCCGGCTACACTCCGAAAATCCCTGGAATCAATCGTTTTGGCGGCGAGGTTATTCACCCGCAACACTGGCCAGATGAATACGACTATACGGGTAAGCGAGTTGTCGTGATCGGCAGCGGCGCCACCGCCGTAACACTGGTGCCCGCGATGACCGACAACGCCGCCCATGTCACCATGTTACAGCGCTCCCCTACTTATGTTGCTTCCGTCCCTGAGCAAGATCTCATCTCGAAAAATCTGCGCCGAGTACTGCCAGAAATGCTTGTTTACCGCATGGCGCGCACACGCAATATCCTGCTGCAAAGAACCGTATTTAACCTGTCGATTCGCAAGCCCAAAGCAATCCGCAGATTACTGCTGGCCGCTGCCCGCAAACAACTGGGCCCGGATATCGACATGAAACATTTCCAACCTCACTACAACCCCTGGGAGGAACGAATGTGCGCAGTTCCGAAGGGGGATCTTTTCAAGGTGCTTCGTGAAGGCAAGGCTTCCGTGGTGACGGATCATATAAAAAATGTCACCAAAACCGGTATAAAACTGGAATCTGGGGATTGGATACCAGCCGATATCATCGTCACTGCCACTGGCCTAGATTTGCAAATGTTTGGTGGCGCTAATCTTCGTGTTGACGGCAAGAGCGTCAACATATCTGACGCAATAATGTACAAGGGACTAATGCTGGAAAACGTACCCAACATGGCATTGATCTTTGGCTACACCAATGCGTCCTGGACACTCAAGGCAGACATTGCCTCGGAGTTTGTTTGTCGCCTACTGAAGCACATGAAAAAGACTGGTGCTGAAAAGGTTACCCCTATTGACAATGAAGACTGTGTCTCTGATGTCAATTTTCTCAACCTTCGATCCGGTTACATTCAGCGCGCGGACGACCGTTTGCCACGCCAAGGTCATAAAGACCCCTGGCAGAATCTCAACGATTACCTTCACGACCTTCCGGCGCTCCGCTATGGAAAGCTAGATGATGGCTATCTGAAATTCTCAGGAGCAAGCCTCCACAAAACAAAACGCGGTCTCGTCCAACAACTTCTTGGCAGCACACTCAGTGAGGTACAACGATGAAATCTTTTTCAGGAAAAGTCGCCGCTATTACTGGCGCTGGATCCGGTATCGGACAAGCTACAGCAATTGCCTTGGCTCAAGAAGGATGCCATCTGGCAATTTCGGATATCAGCAAGGAAAGCCTAGACAAAACCGTAGAGCTATTGGCGGGCTACCCTGTCGTGATCAGCACTCATGAGGTAGACGTAAGTGACAGGAAGGCTGTCTACCAGTACGCAGAGGATACTGTTGCAACGCATGGGAAAGTTAACCTCATCATGAATAACGCCGGTGTCGGCCTTGGTGAGACCGTTGATAACATGAGCTATGAAAACTTCGAATGGCTGATGAACATCAATTTCTGGGGTGTCGTATACGGTACAAAGGCATTTCTTCCCCATCTCCAGCAAGCAGGTGAAGGCCATATCGTCAACATCTCCAGTGTTTTCGGAATTATCGGCGTCCCAACCCAGTCAGCCTACAATGCCGCGAAATTTGCTGTTCGCGGATTTACAGAATCATTACGTGAAGAGCTCGATATCGCGGGCGGCCTTGTCAGCGCGACTTGCGTTCATCCAGGTGGAGTAAAGACCAACATCGCGCGTAATAGTCGCATGGGGGACATGGGCAGCATGAGCATGGGCGACAAAGAAGAGATTGCCAACATGTTCGAAAAAATTGCCATGACCACACCCGAAACTGCCGCTAGAACCATCCTTAAAGGCGTGCGGAAAAACCGGCGAAGAGTCTTGGTAGGCGGTGACGCAATCATGTTGGACACCACCCAGAGACTTATGCCGACAGGCTACCAACGCTTGCTTGAAGTTATGTTTAAAAAGCAAAAAAGCGGCAAAAACGAAAAAACGAATCAGGGCATGGCCTGACACTATTCACTTTAACTATCACATAATTGACTGGAGGCGATATGCGCTCGTCTAATACGGTAAAAAGCATTAAGAAACTGAGCGGCGCACTGGTGGGTATTCCGCCGCGTCATATCAATTTTCAATTCCCGGATTCCATGCCAAAGTACTTTTATGCTGGAAATGCCACAGCAACTACCTTCTTTGCCATGTTATCCGGGTTTTTCCCCCCTGGTGAACGTTATTTCATGGAATCCGTTAGACATTTCCGGGGGCAGGTCCAGGACGAATCTCTACGGGCGGCTATTTCCGGCTTCATGGGTCAGGAGGCCATTCACGGACGTGAGCATGACAGGCTGAACCAGATTCTTGCCGAATACGGCTATGACATGCAGTCACCAGATCGGTTTGTCAAAATTGGCCTGGCGATACTGGAGAAGTTACCACCGAGCACACGGCTGGCAGCCACCACGTTCATGGAACACTTTACTGCACTTCTTGCCGAGCAGCTTCTTGAAGACGAGAATTTTGTACGCCAGGCAGACCCAGAGATGATCAAGATATGGCAATGGCACGCACTTGAAGAGCTGGAACACAAATCCGTTGCCTACGACGTGTATGAGCTTATTGGCAACAGCCGTACAGAGCGCGTGGCTGCAGCCCTTGCCTCCATGGTCGTCTTGCTGCCGATGCTGGGCATCACCTGGAGCTGGATGCTTGTCAAAGACGGCCAGCTTGGCAAAATCAGCGATAATGTCAAAGGTCTGAATATATTGTTTGGTCGTAACGGGTTTGTATCGCAAATCATTTCGCGCCTTCCTGAGTTCATTCAGCCGAATTTCCACCCCGATCAACATGACACCAAAAGGCTGGAAAAACTGTGGCGCGAGAATTTGTTTGCTGAAGGTGGCCAGCTTCATGAACTGTATAGCAATCCGGCGGCATGATAACGCTCAAGGGGGTTTTAGGTTAAAACTAAGGTTTAACTAGCCAGATAGATCTGAGCCCCCTTCCATTTCCTGAAAAGTTGACGACGCCGTCACTACCGTTTGCTAATAGACACACAAAAAAATGCCGGAATTGTTTCCACGCAACTCCGGCATCACACCTTTTATAATATTTTTCTCTACCAGATATTGAATTGCGCATCCTCTAGAATGAATTGTGCCGCTCGCTCGCCAATCATCATACATGGCGCATTCGTATTACCACTGATCAACAATGGCATGATCGAGGCATCCGCGACACGTAAACCCAGCACGCCGTTAACCCGCAGACGAATATCCACCACCGCCTTTTCATCACTACCCATTCGGCAAGTGCCGACGGGGTGATAGATTGTTTCAGCGCGCTGTCGAATATCAGCATCAATCTGGTCATCACTCTCCACACTGGAAGCCGGTTCATCATCACCGCCAAAGGCAGAGCTGAAAGACTGACTGTGAAATACCTTTCTGGCTAGTTTCACCCCTTCACGGAGCACAAGAATATCGTCAGGGTGAGAAAGGTAGTTAGGATCAATCACTGGCGCGGCCAGAGGATCGCTGCTAGCCAGCCTGATCCGGCCGCGGCTCTTCGGCCGAAGTTGACAAACGTGAATGGTACAACCGAATCCTGGCGTTAACTTACGGCCATGATCTCGCAAAAAAGCCGGCAAAAAATGTAGTTGCGCATCAGGGCGATTTGTATCGTTGAGCAGATCAACAAAAGCACCAGCTTCCGCCGCGTTGCTGGCAAGAAAACCACGCCTATAACGAAAGTACTGGTAGCAGGCGCTAACTAGGCGAGGTATAAAAAACGGTGACATTCCAATGGACTGCCGGCTTCGGTCCTTTATCATAACTGTCATATCAAGGTGATCCTGAAGATTCCCCCCTACTTCTGGAGAATGGAGCAAGCAATCAACCCCAATTCTCGACAAATGCTCTTTATCTCCAACACCTGATAACATAAGCAACTGAGGGCTATTGATCGCGCCACCACATAGAATAATCTCTTTGTTGGCGCCAACGATTGAGAACCCATCCTCACCATGATGAGTTTCAACCCCAACCGCTCTGCCATCATCAATTAGCACCTTGGTCACTTGCACATCGGTCATGATTTGAAGGTTATCGCGGCCACGAGCAGGATCAAGGAAGGCTCGTGCGGCACTCCATCGGCGCCCATCTTTTTGTGTTACCTGAAATCGACCAAAGCCTTTCTGTTCTGGCCCGTTAAAATCATCGTTTCTGGTATAACCCAGCTCTTCACCGGACTTAATAAACAGCAGGGTTAACGGATTAACATCCCTGACTCGGGTGACATTCAGTGGTCCACCCACACCATGCCAATTGTCAGCGGAGTATTGTTCATTATTTTCATGTGCATTGAATATTGGCTGCACATCCTTCCAAGCCCATCCCGTTGCGCCTTGGGCAGCCCATTCATCATAGTCTTGTTGTTGGCCACGAATGTAGACCATGGCATTGATTGAGCTGCTACCACCCAATGTTTTACCCCGCGGCCAGTAGAGGCGTCTTTTATTAAGATAATTTTGTGGTGCAGTGTCGTAACCCCAGTTCCGTTTACCTTGCTTAATCAGACCAATGAGTCCGAACGGAACATTAATAAAACCGCTATTATCATGTGGCCCGGCCTCGATAAGACAAACGGAATACTTGCCGCACTCACTCAACCGATTAGCAAGAACACAGCCGGAAGAGCCCGCTCCCACGACGATGAAATCAAACGACTTCATTTTGACTCACCCCCGACTGAATAAACCGTGACAGGTGGTGCTCTCGGTCGCCATGACTCAATGACGCATGTGTCACCAGACGGAAGTAATGGCCAATGTTCAGCTCTTCCGTAACCCCAACGCCACCATGAATCTGGATACCTTGCTGAGTGATACCGACGGCCTGGTTTGCGTAGTAAGCCTTTGCCGCCGCTATCGCGCGCCTGCGCTCACAAACGTTTGCGCTCTCTCCTTTTACTGACACCATCAAGAGCATGGATTCCAGCTGTTGGAGATCAATAAACGCATCAACAAGGTAGTGCTGGATTACCTGAAAACTGCCAATCGTTGTACCAAACTGTTTACGCGTTCGAGCGTATTCCAGAGTGGCCTGATAAACCTCTCGGCAGGCACCGTACATACGTGCGCAGTCCAATGCGCACAGATAATCGAACCAGGCAGAAACCGCCTGCTTTGCTGCATCACTACGACACAAGACCATTTCGTCTGTGATGAGCACATCATCAAACGTCAAACTGGCAGCACGGCTTCCATCGAGCAGTCGATATCTTTCAACGCCACAGGCGTCGAAAGGTAGCGCGACAATGATCAACTCATCACCAGACATAGCAGAGACGAGCACGGTGTCTGCAACGCCACCATCAGACACAACGTGCTTCTGCCCGGATAGTCGTTCTCCGTTTAGCCTCAAGGAAGGATTCAGTACATGATAACCTGCATGCCTGTCATAAAGACCGCACGCTACACGTGTCTCACCTGCAATAATACGATCAAGTAACGCTAAGGATGCAGGGGTGTTGGCGTACTCCAGTAACTTGCCGGGAGAAACAATTAAATCGACAAAAGGGTCAAGACAAAGCGCGGCTCCCAACTCCTGTACAATGGCGCACACGTCAAGCAATGCCCCACCATACCCTCCAACGGATTCAGCAAAAGGAAGGCCAAACCAACCCAAATCATTCATGGCCTGCCAGCGATTCGCTTCAAGGTGATTACTCTCATTCAACTGTGCAATGTAGGTATCAAATGAATAGTTGTCTTTAAGATAGCGGCGCGCCGTGTCCGCAATCATGTTGGTATTTTCGGGTAACTTGAAATCCATTTTTCACCTCACAATCCCAGCAACATCTTCGCCAACACGTTTTTCTGGATCTCATTAGATCCACCATAGATGGTGCACGCGCGCAGGAAGTTATAGCGACGACTGGCCTGATTAAAAATTTTCTCCCCAATGGGCTCCTCGTTATCCCATGGAAGAGACATCAAACCTCCGATTTCTACCATCGCCTGGGAAACCCTTTGCTGTAGTTCCGTGCCTTTGATTTTCAGCCCTGACGATTCCGGGCCGAACGGTTTGCCTTCATCCGTGGCAGCAACGGTGCGAAAATTGGTGTATTCCAGCGCCATAAGATCGACTTCCAAGCCAGCCAAACGACGTGTCGCCAGCTGCTTATCTGTTTCCGTTGGTAGCGCATCGATTGCGCTTTTAAGACGATGGATCTCGTAGTGAAGATCCGCCACACCGGCAATGGTGGTGCGTTCGTGGGTAAGTAGAAACTTGGCGATGGTCCATCCCATCCCTTCTTGGCCTACCAAATTTTCCACTGGCACTTTCACGTCGGTGAAATAGACTTCGTTGAGGTGATGATGCCCATCAATTGAATAAATCGGCCGCACTTCAATCCCGGGGGTTTTCATGTCGATCAGCAGGAATGAAATGCCTTGCTGCTGTTTCACGGTGCTATCCGTTCGCACCAAGCAAAACATCATGTCTGCCCAATGGGCCTGTGTCGTCCAGATTTTCTGACCATTAACCAAATAATGGTCGCCATTAAGCGTGGCTCGCGTTTTTAACGAGGCCAGATCTGAGCCCGCATTGGGCTCAGAATAGCCTTGGCACCAGAATGTTTCGCCACGCTGAATGCCGGGCAACCATCGTTCCTTCTGCGCTTCAGAACCAAAGGTATATAGCACCGGCCCAACCATGGCCACACCAAAAGGGCTTGTTGGCGGAGCACCCGCCGAGGCGCGTTCCTGATCGAAAATATACCGCTGGGTTGCACTCCACCCTGGGCCACCAAATTGTTCTGGCCAAGTAGAAGTGAGCCAACCTTGACTGCCCAGCAAACGCTCCCATCGTTGCTGCATATTCTTGTCTGGCATCGCTCCTCGGGCAGTACAGCGCCGGATATCATCAGGCACATTTTCCTTCATCCACTGCCGGATAGTCTTGCGAAATTCTTTTTCGTCATTACTGAAATCCAGATTCATGGAAGCCTCCAAACCAATAAATTTCGTAATACAAGGTTATTTTTTACTCAATTAACCTGTTTACTGTTCTTTTCCCAAAAGGGGGCTCGCAGTTCGTTTTTCAGCACCTTTCCTGCCCCACTCACCGGCAACGACTCGACCCTAAAATCAACGCTACGAGGCACTTTGTAACCTGCAATTCTTTCACGGCAATGTTCGATAATCTCTGCCTCACTGGCGTGCTCTCCTTCACGCAGAACCACGATTGCATGCACAGCTTCACCCCAGCGATCATCCGGAATACCAAGTACCGCGCACTCCTGTACCGCAGGATGGCTATAAATGGCACCTTCGACTTCAACAGAGAAAACATTCTCTCCACCGCTGATTACCATGTCCTTGGCACGATCAACGATGAAGACAAAGCCATCCTCGTCCATGTAGCCAAGGTCACCGGTATGTAGCCAACCATTGCGCAAGGTGTCAGCGGTTGTTGATTCCATTCCCCAGTAGCCCAGCATGACGTTCGGTCCTCGCGCACATATTTCGCCAACCGCACCTTGAGATACCGCCTGATCATTTTCATCAAGCACCTGCACCTCCACACCCAATGCCGCACGGCCTGCGCTGCGTAATTTTTCTCCGCCAGGAATGTGATGTTCCGGTCCGAGCGAGGTAATAATCGGGGAGGCTTCGGTCTGACCATAGCCCTGAGCAAATGACACTGTCGGCATTTGTTCCATAGCGCTAATCAACACCGCCTCTGGCATTGGTGATGCGCCATACAGCATGCGTTTTATGCTGCTGACATCGTAATTGACGATGCGACCAGATGAGGCCAAAAGATTGACCATGGTCGGCACCAGCAGGGTGTTCGTGACTTTCTCCTGCTCAATGAAAGCCAGCACTTCATCAACATCAAAGCGAGGAACAATGCCATGAGTCCCCGCAGCCAGCGTCACGGCGAACGTGCTTGCCATATCAGCCAAGTGGAACATGGGCCCGGCATGCATATATATGGTGTCACTGTCATAGCCCATTTCGGCAACCACGTTCAGCGCGTTGAACACCAGGTTGTCATGACTCAGCATCACGCCTTTTGATCGCCCCGTGGTGCCACCGGTATAAAACAGCCCCGCCAAGTCGCCGCCGCCGGCATTGGCATCACTGATTCGATCGGAGTTGGCGACAAGGGGTTCGTAATCAATACACCCTTGTGGACACTCACCCTCGCCCATGAAGACAACATGCTTGATAGACTCAAGCTGTGACTGCAGGGATGGCAGCAACGCTGCAAACGTGTCATCAACGAAAAGCACCGTGGAACCTGAGTCATTCAAGGTATAGGCGACTTCCGGTGGCGCGAGCCGAATATTGACTGGATTCACTGCCGCACCGGCCCACGGCACTGCATAGAAATACTCCAGATATCGATCGCTGTTTAACGCCAGTATGGCAACCCTGTCCCCCGCATTGACGCCCAGACCCAGCAACCCGTTAGCAAGGCATGCGATACGATCTTCAAACTCTCGCCAGGTTTGCCGCCGGCTAGCAAAAACAGTCGCCGTTCCTTGGCCGTTTAATTGAACGGCACGGCGCAAAGTCTGTGAAATATACATAACAGAGCTCCTCTATTGAGGCAGAAGGTGGATGTTTATAGGTTGGATTAGCTAGAGGCGAAGGCTCTCTTATAAATGAAGCGGCCTCGGGATACCTGGTCGCCATCAAGAAATACATCCACAACAACTACAATGAAGCGCTTCCCTTCACGAATAATGTTCGGTTTGGCCACCAACGTACCCGCAAAGGCAGGGCGCAAATAATCCAAAGTCATACTTGAGCATACGGGCTTACTTTGTTCATCCTGATTCTTTGTTAAGTGAATGCCGGCAACGAGCTCCGCGAAGCTTGCGATAATACCGCCATGGAAAGTCTTGATCAGTGGATTACCAATGTGCTGCTCACGAAACGGCATTTTATAGGTTTTTTCACCGTTATCACCCGAAGCCGCAATACCAAGGAATTTTTCGTATGGTGATGCATCGCCGGCCACAGCAGAGGGAGCTGTCATCCTTTCTTTTTCGGAGCTTATGAGTCCTGCATCATCGGCTGTTTTTTTCTCCGAGGGATTATTATCATGACCAGCATTCATTGACTGATCAAAAGAAGGGCCTGCAGTTCCTATCGCAAAACTCCCTGATACCGACGCCAACAGATTTCCTCCATCACGTCCAAACGCCTCTCCACGGACATAGGCAATACTCTGTTCAACTGCAAAACAGGTGACATTACAAGTCACCCCTTCGCCAGGCTTAGGTTTAGCGATAAAATCAACGCGCAAATCAATTGTCGCAATCGGCCGCATGTTGCCGAGACGCACAAAAATCGCCAAACCACATGCCGTATCAAGTAAGGTAGCGATGGCTCCTCGATGAAGCATACCCTGCTGATCACAAACCTCTTCCACACAAGGCATGCTCATTACCGCGCCATCTTTGGTCATTTCATCCATTGCGATACCAAAAACCCTGAATAACGGATGCCCTGAACCAAAAAACGCCTTTGCAGCAAGCAGTTCTCTCGGAAGTGATTTTTCAGCTGTCATATTTAGCAACTTTTTCATCAGAGTTTTGAAGCGGCATCCGCATATCGGGTCTCTTCAACACGCACAGATTCAATGGCGGCCGTTATTGCCTCTTCAGGGAATATTTCACTTTCGGACCCCTTTCGCAGGCAATCGGCCAGAGCAGACCATGCCTCAGCACTAGTGCGCATCAGCTCGACCAAGCCTGCCCCATGTATTTCAGGAACAATTTCACTCGCTTCATCGAGAAACTCTGAATACATCGCTCTAAATCCGCCACCTCCAGTCCCTCGTTTTTCAATCACTTGATAGGCAAAACGGAGTAACCATTGCCATTTATCAACCGCTTTCCAGCGAGGAAGATCATTTATCCAGGTCGTCAAAGCCTCTATACCCTGGTTCCGGCTCCCCTTCTGGAGATTTTCAGCATTCTGGACAATTGCACTGCGCACTTTTTCGGCAGAAACCTGCACCGAAACCCTTTCGGGTGCGAACAATGAACCATGATGGATAAAGGGTGGCGACAGAGAAAATCTGGCTTTAGCCAGCTTGTCACGGGGCACCTCTAGAAGTCCTGGTCGCTCGGTGTCACTGACGAGCAGAGTCTCGCCCTTCTCAGCTCGCTGCCAGGCTACGATGGCGTGACCGGGAAAATGTGTACTGCTTTGAAAATAAGGAAGGTGAAAAATATCAGTTAAGAGAAGCGCAGGCCGCCCCGCATCAAGATAGGTATCCAACGCATCCGCTGCAACATCCCGATCCTGCCAGCTCTCCCAGCGAAACGGCACACCCAGTGTAGAGAACACTGTTTCCTCAAAGCCCATTGAGCGAACATGGACAATAAACGGGGTGTCCTTGCCTGGTATTTCTACATAGGTAATACCAAGCCCGGCACCCAGCCCGAAGCAGAAAGCTTCCGTCAAATTAAGCCCATGAAACTCCAGCAGGTCTCTGATAGCCGAACTGCCACAGTGACGCCCAGGCCGATGTGTATGAGGAACATCAAAGGTACTGGGGTTATCCTTCTTGTCCCCCTGCATCAGGCTGCCTCACTCACTGGAGCCGGACAATAAATAGTTTCCGATGCCCGCATCGGATCTCCATGAGCCTCATACTCCGCCAACCACGCGGCAACTTTCTCAGGCATACCGGTATCCCAAGGGTGAAACCCAGGGCGGAACCAAGCGAGAAAATCAGGCAGCATGCCTGTGAGAATACCTTTTCGCCCATAAAGCTTATTCAGGCCCCGCAGAATCACACTAGGCTGGCGCGTCACACCATCAAGCTTGAGCATATTCCAAAATACTGGAGCCACGACAAGGTGAACCATCAGAGTCGCGACCACCAACGCGGAGGCGCGTGTCAGGTAGCCCCCACCTGCAGCTCCCTGGTAAAGATCATAGGCCACGGCCTTGTGTTCTACTTCTTCAACCCCGTGCCAAAGAAACAACGCTCTCATGACGGGATCGGCCTCGCCAAACATGTCGCTCTTCTCGCTAACCATGGCTTCGCCCAGGGTTGCCGTAAAGTGCTCAAACGCCGCAGTCATGGCGAGCTGATACTTCTTCGGCAGGTACTTTTGTGTGGTGCGAATAAACGTCCTTAAATTCGTAGTGACCTTATCTACATCCACGCCCTGGCTGGCCATCACATCGTTGAAACGATCATGGACAATGCCGTGCTGACCTTCCTGGCGAATAAAGTGACGAATGTCCTCGATCAGCTGATCATCTGTCACCTGATCCTTGAAGTTACGCACTGACTGGATAAAGAAGCGCTCTCCCTCCGGGAAATGTACTGAGAGGGCGTCAAAAAAGCGGGTCAGCACGGGATCACCGCCATTCCAGTGCCGCGGCACTGATGAGACATCAAAAGCAACTTTACGTGGCTGGATTGGCAAAGAAGTCATAATTCCTCCAATGAAACAGGTTGTCTTTAGGTTGACATCCTTCGATGTTATTTGGTCAACTAACCAAATGTCAACCAGAACAAACCTACAAAGCGGCAAAACCACTTAAGTTTCATGCTTATAACTTTCGAAGTAGTGATTCGACCATGAAAGATGCGCTAAATATCAGCGCTATGGGCCGATCAAAAGCCAAGAAGTGAGAATCACCACATTTTACGAAATATTCAGAATTCCCTTAAACATTCGGTTCGACCCTGTCGTTTGTAACCGATAAATTTATAGAGCAAGGAAGTACCGATGAATATTGCCAGTTTGAGCATGGCACAGCGATCTGCGGGAGAATGGCTTTCCTCCTTGCCAACCATAATCCTGCTATTGCTCACTATTTTTCTAGCCTCTGGCGAAGTGATTCATTCCCAGTTACTCAAGATTGGTGAGAGCACATGGGAAGGTTACTTCAAGCTGCGAACAGCGGGACTTGTCGGCGCCCCCACCTGTAATTCAGATCCTAACATTGAACAGGAGATCCAGAAGGCCATCACCGAGAAGAAAGCACGAATGGCGGCCGATCCATTAGCCGGAATTTTGGGATCAGAGGTGAACGAAGGAGCGATACGTCAATCGCTGGAGTCATCCCGCTCCATTTGTCGCAATAAATGGAGCGACTACAGGATGGTTCAAGAGAACGCCACTCCTGGAGTGATTGCCTTCCGCAACCTGGAAACAGGGGTGGCCCATCTGGTCACCACCCTTGGGGGTTACAAGCGCCTTTTACTCTGCCTACTTATCATAATCTGTGCAGCAACAGCTACATTCTCCCGGCACCACATCGCACTTCGGCCTGCTCAAACGCGCAAGGATCATTTGGTCTCAACTGTTGGTCAGCTAAGTGCAAACCTGATGCTATTGGCGTCAGCATGGGTTTATCGCAGTGCAGAATTATCCGCAGTGGCAGATGGAGTCAACGTTGATCACTTCTATCTTCATCAGTTCTGGATTGCAGGATTTAGTATTCTCAGCCTGGCAGCGTTCTACCAGTTGCTCCGTCCGCCGAAAGATCTAAGCGATGGCGGCTCTTGGGGGAAATCGCTGCTGACCATTCCGCTGTACAGCATCATGTGTATTTCCGCAGGTATCCAGTTCGCCCAACAAGGTTACTATCACGGAATAAGTGTATACCTAGGTATGCTCATGGAGCTTTCCACACTGTTTTTGAGCCTCGCGCTGTATATCTGGATAGGCATGATGTTACGTCAAACCAAACTCGCCCACCTGGTATTTGATGTACTGCGACCCTGGAAAATGTCTCCAGAGCTCATGTGTTTTGTCGTGCTAGCAATTACCGCAATCCCGACAGCGTTCACCGGCGCTTCAGGTATTTTTGTAATCGCAGCTGGCGCCACCGTTTACCATGAGCTGATTCGCGCCGGAGCCCGCAAGCAGTTAGCTCTGGCAGCCACTGCTATGTCTGGCTCTCTCGGCGTCGTTCTTCGACCTTGTCTTCTGGTAGTGATTATTGCCGCATTGAATAACGCAGTGACGACAGATGAGATGTTTTCCTCAGGCTTGAAGGTTTTCTCTTTGTCTTTGCTCTTGTTCTTCGTTTACAGCCAGTTTGTACGCACATCACCCGCCCGTATTGCACCCTTATCTGAAGCAGTACCCGCCAGTCTTAAACGCCTGGTCCCACTGCTTCCCTATATAATCATCATGGGCACGGTGGTAGTATTTTTCCGAGATATTCTGGGTGCGGAGTTAAACGAAATCTACGCCCCCATCATTTTGCCTGTAATGATGCTGTCGATTCTGTGTTACGAGAAACTTAGCGTAAAATCTCTACACGTCTTCTCGTTGACGCTAGTCCCCCTCATTCTCTACTCCTCTTACAATATGGCTGGTATGCAGGAGGCCCTGAATAGCGGCAACATTCCTACTGGCACTTCAAAAAATGAACTTAACAGCCTGTTCTGGGAGCTTTTCTGGCGCAATATGTTACTTAGTGTCAGCCTGATTCTGCAGCATCTAGTAAAAAAAACCTCGGCAAAACCTCACCACCAGCCTGAACCAGGCACAGGAGAGAAGCTAGAGTCTTCACTGCGTTTTGCCACCAATGAAACCACCGGACATATCGGTGCCTTGTTGATTTTGATGGGCATGTCGGTAAGCCTTGGTGGCATCGTAGAACGTTCTGGGATGATGGAAAACTTACCTGAAACTTTTGCCAATATCTGGGTTGCAATGACTATATTGGTGATCACTATGGTAATCATTGGCATGACCATGGATCCGATGGGCGCGGTGTTACTGGTGAACGCCACGATAGCTCCTGTGGCGTTCGCCAATGGAATTGAGCCCCTGCACTTCTGGATGATCACTCTAGCGGCCTTCGAACTGGGCTACTTGTCACCACCGGTGGCACTTAACCACTTATTAACAAGACAAGTGGTCGGCGACGAGGAAGTGGAATCCGCCAAAGTTCACGGAGGCAGCTTTTACCGTCGCCACGAGAAGTATCTTCTGCCTATTGCCGTGATGCTGACCGCCCTATTGATGGTATCCTACCTGCCACTGATGTCAGATACGCTCCACGGCTATATGTTCCAGAAAATATCGCACGGTGGTTAATCGCGAGTCAATTTTAAAAGTTGGCTTTCAAGCACTGATTCCATCGCTCAGAGAAAATTAAAATGTAAACTGATTGCATTCACTATAATACGAAAAATTTTGGTCAGGAATAATCAAACTTTATCTGAACTCCTGACCACCCCCCCCCATCAACAGATGATGACCAGGGCAAACTCGACCGGCAACGTGCCGGGTTTGAGGCTCCAGCCACACCGCCGTGATGCGCCCCTACTCCTATTTTATATATCACACCCTGTCGTGACTGGATGCCTACGAAATCTGCCGCTTTTGCATTAGAAAAGACGATGGAGAGGGCGATGCCATTACCTATTTCTGAGGTGGCAGGCTCAATGACGCACATTCACTGATCGGCGCGGGCAAATGTGGTGTCGCTCTGTACCATGCATCACCCAGAGAGCAACGCCAGCATGACTGAAAACGATTCGCCGCCGCGCCGACTGATAGAACTCATGCTGGATAGTCGCGTGAAGCCCCCACCGGCCCCACTGATTTAGTACTGACGTGCGTTTTGGGGGATGTCCTCAATTGAGAAAGGAAAAAATCTCGCTCCCTAGAGCAATTTTCATATCATTGGTCTGGGACGTGGCAAAACATTTTTCACAAATCATAATCAACACTCCCTAGCACTCAGTCCACGATATCAAGCATCTTGCCCTTTAATCCATTCCTCTAGCCCCAACAAATCTTTCATCACTGCCGCCAATAAATTTGCCTGGACCACCACAAATGAACCATCTTCAATCATTTCAGGTGACGTATACCCAGAATACCTCTCAAATGACCCTCCTAGGTCCACCATTTTCTTCTTCACCCTACCCTGCCTGCCATGATCCACATCATGCTGCAGATTTGTGCGAAGCTTGTTGACATCTATAAAACTGCCAGGAACACAGCCGTCAAGCTTGCTACCTGGCCCCTCATGAAAAAGAAAATACATTTCTTCAATCAGATTCTTATAACTTCCATAGCCGCTAATAGGTCTGGAAAGAGACTGCAGGGCTCGGACAGTTTTGTTTGTTGGTTTAAAAAGATCCCCTCCACTTTTTGAAGAGTACATATCATTAACTTTCGATATTTGATCGCTAACTTTTTGTCCCAAAAATTTAACTTCTTGAGCAACACCCACCTCTTCCAATTCTTCAGAGTTAAAACATTTAGAAAATCTCGGATAACCAGAAAGAAGCTTTCGCATCAACACGCTATGACGAATTTTTGGACCTGCTTTAGTGTTGGCACTTATCGTCTTTTGAAAATCAATATAATCTTTATCGGTTGCCCTTTGCCCCATCTCAACCTGAAGTGACAAGTTTCCAATAAACTCACTAACAAATACTTTAAAATCACCATCCAAACCATGGTAGTTGTTCGACTTAACAATTGAGCACCCAAGAGTAATCAAGGACTGAACAAAAGAGCGGTTTCTTAGTATTGAGCTACAACCATCCAGAGAAGAGGAAAGAAAATAAATTGATCTTTTCAACCTCTTTGCGACTTCAGAATCAGAGGAAAAATTCGACTGACTTTCAAATACAGCTTGCATATCATCTATTCGAAGGCCAACCCCTATTCCATCAATTTCTATGCAGGCAGCCTTGGCCGAAATATCAAAATGACCATGCCTCTTGTCTGAAACACCTATTGTTTCTTTGAAAAAACTTTCTTTTGATATAGATGAACAGAAGTCACGTAAATTGCTATGCACTGAGTTCAATTTCTCAGCACTTGTTAAAGGCAAACCATCCTGAAGACGCTGAAAAAACTCTTTAACCTCTTCATCTGTAGAGTCTTCAATTAAGTCATATTCAATTTCAAAATCATCAAAACTATCAGAATCACCATCCTTTAATTCTCGGTAAAATTCAGCGCCAAATTTCTCAGCGGTAGCAGGAGACAACGGAAGTTCGTTATCGAAAAACTCAAATATCGCTGATAGGCGCTGCTGGCCGTCCACTACCTCGTATTCCTCAGGGCAATTATTCGTTTTTAAAAGGTAAAACTTTGGCAGCTTCCAACCTTTAAGGATGCTATCGATCAAACTTTGTTTCTTCGATTTACCCCATACTTCCTGCCTTTGCCAATCAGGGATCTCGTAGCGATCTCTGCGTTTATATATTTTGTCGATAGCGCGCTTGTCACTTTTCATTTTCATTAAATTGCCCTTCTTTTGGGATATCTAAAATCACCTCACCAATGATAACCAACACTCCCTATACGTCTTCATTAGTAATCCAGCCCTCTGCCTAGTAAACAGGTAACGTTCCAAAAGGTAGCCATGATCCCAAATCATTTCAAACACATATCACCTCCATGAAGCCAGGGAGGAATGGCCCCCTGGCCCATTTCATGGAGATCTCATGATCATTCACTGTCTGTCCTGCCGCTCCATCCGCGTTGTCGCCCTCCAAAATGGCCTCAAGGTAGGAGGATCTGTTGGTATGGTTGCCGGTGCCGCCAGCGGCGTCGCCATGGCTACTAGTGGTGCTCGCGTCGGTGCGACAGTCGGCATGGCGTTTGGTCCTGCCGGATCAGCTATCGGCGGTATCGCTGGCGCTGTGCTTGGTGCCCTCGCAGGTGGTGTGGCTGGCGGTGAAGCCGGTGCTGCACTGGGCTCCAAGCTCGACAATACCTATCTCGACAACTTGGAATGCCTGGATTGCGGTCACAGCTTCCGCCTCGATGACGAGTAACCCCTCTTTTTCCCCTCGATCTCGAAGCTCGCCATGTGCGGGCTTCTTTATGCCGCTTTGGAGGCCTGAATGGATATTCCTACTTTCGTAAAGAACGAGCAGGGCCTGTACCAC
This sequence comes from Alcanivorax sp., assembly GCF_040118815.1. Taxonomy (GTDB): domain Bacteria; phylum Pseudomonadota; class Gammaproteobacteria; order Pseudomonadales; family Alcanivoracaceae; genus Alcanivorax. The sequence continues at coordinate 94 of NZ_JBEDTC010000021.1, read as the reverse complement.
GTGCAGGGCTGTGTTAAACCCGAGGAGATTGTCAGTACCGCTGCCACCATCCTGCTGGATGAGCTGACCGGTCGGGAGGCGCTCACTGCGCCCA
>NZ_JBEDTC010000019.1:0-287327 GCF_040118815.1 Alcanivorax sp. | reverse complement strand
AGAGAAATACTGGCGAGACCTATCTACGTCACAGGCTCAGGGCCTCAGGTCGGATACGGGTTGCCCGCCAGCAGTGGCGAAAGGGTAGCAAATCCTTCCGCCGGAGAGACACAAGGTCGGATTAGCCTGAAAGGCGTAATCCGACATCCGAGATAGGCAGAACACGAGGCGAGGGTTCAGCGCTTCGGCGCGAGTTTTTCCAGGCTCATCAGGGTATCCAGATACTGCACAAAGTGCTCCAGATACGCAGGCGACAGATCACGCAGGGTTTCGATGGAGCGAGTGACCAGCCGGTGGGAGTTGAGAGGGCCTGCGTCGCTGGGGGTCTGGGTGATGGCATCGTCGATGCGCTGGCGGGCCTGGTGCGCTTGCCGCTGGCTACGAAGCTGGCGCAGGGCGCTCAGTTCCCGTTGCCGAGGTGGCGGCGGTGGCGCGCTGGCCCCATTGTCTGCCAGCACCTGAGTTTCCTGCTGTTTCAGCAAGCCTGCCAGGGTGTTTTTCTCCTCCGGGCTGTCATCTACGGGGGCGGCGCTGTAAACCTGTTGTAAGAGCGCAAACGGTGAGGGTTGCGTCGGCTGGCTTAGTCGGCGCAGTTGCCGGCGGAACTGGTCGGGGTGGTCGGTGGGTACCCCGGCGCGTTGCAGGGTCTCCTTTGCCTGACTGAACGTAGCTTCGTATGCGGCCAGTTGGCTGTCCAGTTTGTGCTGGCTGCCGGCGGGGGGCTGGGCTAAGGCAGCCAGCCGTTGGGCCAGGCTGGCAAGATAGCGGAATTGCACCGGGTCGAAGTGTTCGGCTCCTTGTTTACGCAACGCCTCCAGGCGAGCGGTGAGAGCGTCGAGCACGGGACCATCAGCGTTATCCAATTGTTGAGAGCGATCAGGGTGCATCGGGCTCACCGCCTCCGCTTTGCCGGGGCACCGTGGTCAGTTCCACCCGGCGGTTACGGGCGCGGCTGTCGGCGCCGTCGTTGGCGGCCACCGGCTGGTTTTCGCCGAAGGCGGCGGCAAACACCTGGTCCGTCGGCATGCCCTGTTCGATCAGGGTGCGGGTGACGGTGAGGGCTCGCTGGGCTGACAGCCCCCAATTATCCGCATAACGGCCATTGCCTCGGTTGATGGGCAGATCGTCGGTGAAGCCGCTGACCATGAGCATGTCGTCGTGCTGGCTGAGAAATACCTGTAAAGGTTTAACCAGATCGCTCAGCAAGGCTTCGCCTTCCGGTTGCAGCTGGTCAGAGTTGAGCTGGAACAGCACGCTGCCGCTGATGCCGATGCGGCCATTGTGGAAAGTCACCCGGCCGCTGGCCAACGGGTCGGCCAGCGCTTCTTCCAGTGCCATGCGGCGCTGTTCTTCGGCGAGGCGTTTGGCTTTTTCCTGCTCCAGGGACTGGCTTAATTCCAGCTGGATGCCGATGACCCACACCAGCAGCAGCACCAGAATGCCTACCAGTGCGGCCATCAGATCCGAGAAAATGGCCCAGACCGGCGAGGCCTGGGCATCGCTGTCGTGTAATTCGTCCATCAATTGACCTCGGAAGCCGGGCGTTGGCCGCCCTGAGCGGGCGCATCGTTATGGCGCAGGCTGGCGAGGGCGTCGATGACCTCTTTCTGGGAGGCCATGCTCAGCTCGATCACCTCGCGGGCCTGTTCCACGTAATAACCCAGCTGCTCGTCGGCGCGCGCGGAGGATTTTTCCAGCGAGGTTTCCACCTGATGCAGGTTGTCCAGCAGGGCGTCGTTGGCAGTGCTGAACACCTGCACGGCGGCGCCGAAGGCATCGCTGAGGCTGGCCACTTCGGCGGCGCTGCCGGTGACATCGCCGGCCACCTGATTGAGGCGCGTGGCTTGCTCGTTGACCTGCTGAGAGAACGTGTCACTGACCTGGCTCAAGGTCTCGCTGGAGGTGCGGATCAGGGTGTCGATGGCGTCACGTTGCGCCCCGGCTGCCGCTTGCTGGCCACTGAGCAGGGTGTCCAGCTCGGCCATGATGCGGCGGCGTTCTTCCAACAGTTCGTTGTCCCGTTCACTGCTGTGGGTCATTTCTTCGCGCAGGCGGGTAATCACCTCGGCGGCCGCTTTGGGGGTTTGTGAAGCGGTTTCGATAAGGCGCGTCATGGGGGCTTCCAGAGCGGTGCCCAGGCGACTCAGATGTTCGGTGACGGTGGTTTCCAGCCCGGCGAGGCGCTCGCTGGCGGCATCGCCGCGAGCCGCTTCCTGGTCTCGTAGCGCATGCAGTTGTTCGCCCAGCTGGGTGATCAGGCTGTCCATGCCGGTTTGCTGGCCGCTAAGCAGCCCGGCGGCGCTGTCGCGGAATTCGCTGTTGTGCTCGTGCAGGGCGCTACGGATTTCGCTGACCAAGGTAGCCACCGTCCGTTGTTGTTCGCCGAGGCCGGTTTGCCAGTGTTGGGCAGCCTGTTCGGTGCTGGCCTGGAATTGCCCGGCGATGGCGGCAAACTGTTTTTCGCTGTGTTCGGCCACGGCCTGCTGGGTGCGTTGTACTTGCTCGAGCAAGTCCGCGCCGCTGGCCCGGTGGGCTTCCAGCCCGGCGTTCCAGTCATCCAGGGCCTGGCGGGTGGCCGTCTGAAATTGCCCGGTAATGGTGGCCAGCTGCTGTTCGCTGGCGCTGCCAAGCTGTCGTTGCGTGTCCCGGACCTGTTGCAACAGGTCGTTGCTGTTGTGCTGGAATTGATCGTGGTGAGCGGCCAGCGAGGTGCTGATGTCGTTGACCAGCCGGGCGCTGGTTTGCTGGTGCTCGGCAAGGCCGGCACGCCAGTGTTCGGCGGCGTGCTCGGTGGTGTCGCGGAAGCGCTTGGTAAGGGTGCCGAGCTGCTGCTCGGTAATGGCGTTGAGCTTTTCGTGTGTGCCTTGGACCTGCTCGCTGAGACTGGCCAGTGACTGGGCCATGATCGGCTGCACACTTTCCGCGGCCAGGCGACTGCTGTCGGCCAGGGTGTCACGCAGGGAGTCGCCGACGGACTGAGCCAGGCCCTGATATTGCTCGTGAAGCCCGCTGTGGAAGGCTTGCTGATTGCCGGTGAGCTGCTCGCCCATTTGTTCCATGCGCCCGGTGAGGGTCTGCAGGGCGGTGACTAGCTCCGGGAAAACCTGGGACTGGCTTTGCAGGGCCGCGTAGGCGGCTTCGCGCTGATGGTTCAGGGAAAAGCGATACAGCTGACCATCCACGGCGTCGTCCAGCAGGCGGGACACCTCCATGCGGTCGCGGCGGCACAGGGTGGCGGTGAGCCCCAGCATGGCGGAGGCCGCCACCCCGGCAATGGAGGTGCCGAAGGCCAGGCTCAGGCCGGCAATAGGCGCGGACAGGGCGCTGCGAATGGCGGTCAATTCACTGCTGCCATCCAGGGCGGTGGCGGCGCCTTTCAGGGTGACGATCATGCCCACGAAAGTGCCGAGCAGGCCGAGCATGACCAGCAGCCCGGTGAGGTAAGGGGTCAGCACCGGGCCGGGCAGGGCCGCCGGCTGGCCGTCGACACGGCGTTGTACGGCATGGCGCAGGGTGCCGGGCAGGTCGGTGAGCCAGCGGGTCAGGGATTCACGGCCGGCATCCGCCTCGGGGAGTTGCTGCAGTTGTTGATCCAGCCGGGCGGTGTCGCGGCGATAGCGCAGCAGTTCCAGAAAACCCAGCCCGTAAACGGCGGCGATCAGCAGGGTAACGGTGAGGGCCACCGGATTGCGCAGAAAGGTGGAGCCAATCCAGATAACGGCCACGGCGCCAAGGGCAAAGGGCAGAGCAAATAAAAAACGTCTCATGGGGTGGTGCTTTCCTTGTCATCAATGTCGGCGAACGTGGAGCCGGTGTTGGCGTTGCCGGACGCGGCGGTGGCGGCGCCCAACAGGCCCAGAATGGGCTCTTGGCGGGCGTCCAGTTCAGCGAGTAATAGCATTTGAATTTCTTGGCAGAACTGGTTGAGCCAGCCATTGGCGGCCATCCAGTCTTGCGGGGGTGTGTGCTGGCCTTGCTGCCAGAGTGCGCGGTAGCGTTTTTCCAGAAAGGCGGGCAGGGCGGTAAAGCAACGGCGTACGTAGGGCTGCAGGCTCTGCTCGAACACCGCATCCAGCTCGGCCAGCCGGGCCAGCTCGGCACTGTACGCGGTAAGCAGGCGTCGGGCACGCAGGCGCAGGTTGGCCAGTGCGGCGATCATTTGCCGCTGATGGGCTTGATGAAAGCGCTCATAGGGGCCGAACGTGGGGCGCTTGCCCGCCGGGGCGTCACCGTTCACGGCGGGCAGGTTGATCACCGAGGCGGCTTGTTTGCCGGCAAAGCTGTGGCTCAGGTTTTCCAGCAGGGTGTTGCGGGTTTTGAGCAGGTCGGCCTGCAGGATGTCGGTAATGTCGTCCCGGGGGGAAAAGGGGCCATTGGGGCGGTGCTGGGTGGCGGCATCCAGAGCAATGGTGTCTGACAGGTCAAACAGGCGGCCCAGCCGTTCGGCGAAACAGGGGTGCGAGGACGCGGCGGCTTTCGGGTCCAGGCTGGCGAGCAGCTGTACCAGCCGGCTGCCGGCGGGGCCGGTTTGCGCGGGTGTTTGCGTCCTATGCATACTGTTGTCCATGGCGACTGCAGGTGCTGTGAAAACGGGCTTGTCGGTGGCCGCAGCAATGTGCTGCTTTCCCGATTAGAATGGATCGGTGGGCCAGCCGCCCATTCTAATCGGGAAAGGCCGGCGATGATAATGCGCTGGTCGGTTGAGAGACGGGTTGCGAAATCCGTCGTAGAGCCAGCCGTGGCCGGAGGCCGGCGCGGTGGTGCATAAGGAGTGCGCATGAACGCAATGAAGGCCGCGATACCGGTGATGCTGTTGGCTTTAGGGCTGCTCGGTGGCTGTGAGTCGGGTAAGCCGGTGGGGGCCGACCGGGACAGCCACGGCTGCTTGCCTTCCGGTGGCTATCAATGGTGTTCGGCGACCGCAGCCTGCGAGCGCTCCTGGGAGCTGGCTGAGGCCGAGGGGTTTGCCAATACGCCCGCTGGCTTTGAAGCGTTTTGTGCCGGTGCGGACGTGGATCAATGAGGGCTGAGGCGCCGTGAGCGAATTGAGCGCTGTTCGTTTGCTGGCGGATTATAATCAGTGGATGAACGCGCGCCTTTATGGGGCCGCCGTTACCATGCCGGACGCGATGCGTCAGGAGGACCGGGGCGCTTTTTTCGGCTCGATTGAGGGCACGCTGAATCATCTGGTGGTCGCAGACACGCTGTGGTTGAAACGGTTTGCGTTGCACCCGGCGTGCATTGACAGCCTGGCGCCCATGGCGATATTGCCCACACCGTCAGCGTTGGATGTGCCGGCGCGAGACACGTTTCCAGAACTGCACATGCACCGGTTATGGCTGGATCAGAAAATAATGGATTGGTGTGGGGCGCTGCGTGAAGCCGACCTGGATTATCTGTTGTCCTACCGTAATAGCAAGGGCGTTGCTGCCCGGCGGCGGTTTGGCAGTTTGTTGACGCATTTTTTCAATCATCAGACGCATCACCGTGGCCAGGTGACTACGTTAATGTCGCAAGCAGGTGTTGATGTGGGTGTCACGGATTTGTTGATGTGCCTACCCAGCGACGTGCAATAAATGGGTTTTTTACAGGATGATTGTACGTGGCCGCGACGGGATCAGCCTGGGCGCAGAATGACGAGGTGGTAATGAACAGGATAGTGATGGTTTTGACCGTGTTGCTGATGGTGTCCGCGTGTTCCAGCCAACAGAAACAGGAAATAAAGGACAGTGGTCGTGAGGTCGGTGAGACCACCCGCAATGTCACCCGCGATATCGGCCACGCCACCCGTGATGCGACCCGTGAAACCGGGCACTTTTTTCGCGATACGGCCAAGGATATTTTTGGTGATGGCAGTGATGACGGGAATGAAGAAAAAGAAGCTGATGGCAATGACGAGTAACGTTCCGCGACCCGTCATTTTCAGATTTGCGATTCAATCGGCAGCCACGACAACATCCATACTTTGAAGCGTTGCCAGCGAGATGTCTCCGGATCGTGGTCCACGGTCAGTGGTGTGTGATCGTTCGCGTCCCGCGCTTGCCACTGCAGTTCCTCTTCTTCATTCAGGCTGACATGCCAGGCTGAATCCTCGGTAATCCAGCTGGCAAACAGTTGGCTGAGTTGTTGATTTAGCGACTCACTTTCAATCAGCAAACCGATTTCCGTATTTTGCAAAATCGATCGGCCATCCAGGTTTACTGAACCGATGAAGGTGCGGTCGTCATCGATGACAAAGGTCTTGGCGTGCAGGCTGGCGCGGGACTTTCCCTTGAACCAGTGCATGCGTTCCTGTTGCCCGGCTTCAGCGCGAAGTTCCCACAGGGTTATGCCACTCTCCAGTAGCGGTTTGCGGTAATGCACATAGCCACTGTGGACGATAGCCACGTCGGTGGTGCTGAGGGAGTTAGTCAGGATATCGATTTTTACGCCACGCTCTGACAGTGCTGAAAACAGTGCCACACCGGCATCGCCGGGCACAAAATAGGCAGAGCTGATTTGCAGCCGTTGTTGCGCGCTGTCGAGGAGGGGCTTGAGAGAGGCGCCCAGATAATCGTCGCGGCTCACCGTGTCACGGGCGGTGGCTTTTTCCGGTGGGTCGGCGTAGAGCGTGGCCTGCCCCCAGTCCAGTGGCACTTTCCCTTCCACAAGGCGGCGTCCCAGGTTGGAGCCGGAGAGGGCGCTGGCAAATTCACTGTTTCTCTGTTCATCCAGAAAGGCGAGCAGGCTGTGCCGCAAGGTGGGTAGGTCCATGTCCGCATCGTTGGCATCGAGAACCTGGTTTATCGGCACCGAGGCGGGCGTATTCCAGTACCGGTCAAAACTGGCAACGCCGTCCGGGACAATCTTGCCCACGGCCATCACGTCGACATCCTGAAAATCCACATTGGTATTGGAGAAATACTCGTCACCCAGGTTGCGCCCGCCAGTGATCATGACGCTGCTGTCCGCCACCATCAGTTTATTATGCATGCGGTGGTTGGTGCGCCCGAAATGTGAAGCCATTTGGAACGCCCGGCTAATCCCGCTGCGGGCGGCAACCGGGTTGAAAATGCGGATGTGGATGTTGGGATGTTGTTCGAGAGTGGCAACGAGTGGCTCTGCCACGCGAGTGCCCAGATCGTCGACCAGAAGCCGCACCCGAACGCCCCGGTCTGCTGCTTCCAGCAGTTTTGCGACGATGATGTGCGACGAGGTGTCGTCGGAAACAATATAGTACTGCAGGTCCAGCGAGACCTGGGCCACTTCGATCAGGGCGACGCGTGCCACAAAGGCCGACAGCCCTTCGTGTAACAGGTAAAAGCCGGATTGGTTCTCATGCTCGGGGTTCTGGTGAAGTTGTGCCAACCCTTCGGCGATGGGGCCCTCGGCAGGGCTGGGTAGAGCGGTGCTGGCAGGGCGGTTGCCAGGATCATAGCTGGGCTGCGCCTGACAGGCGGTGGAGAGAAGGGTAACCAGTAATAATCCAATAAAGGGCGAAATATGAGGCATGATGGAGTCATCGCAGCAAGTCTGCGATTATCAAAGCGCAACAGCGCGATAATTTCAAACTGACAGGGATCGGGTCATGCTCAAGCGAGGGATGCTGGCGGTTGTTACGGGGTTGATGGCAGGCGCCGCTCAGGCAGATTTTTTCCAGGATTACATGATCGATCCCGAAGACGGCATGCTGGACGGCAGCCGTTATCTGTCTGAAGTGCCGATGGGCTTTTTGCCGGTTCCCATGTTGATTACCGAACCTGCGGTGGGCAATGGTCTGGGCGTGGCGGGCATTTTTTTTCACGAAAGCGATGAGCAGAAAAAACAGCGAGTGAGTGGTTCTGCGCCGGCCATTCTGCCGAACAACATTACGGTGGCGGGTTTGGGGGCGACAGAAAATGGTACCAAGGCCGCGGGGCTGGGGCACATGGGCTTTTGGTATGACGACCGGGTTCGTTACCGGGGGTTTGCGTTGTACCCGGATTTGAATCTGGATTTTTACTCTTTCGGTGGGCGGCAGCTGGATCGACCGATCGAGCTGAACCTGGATGGCCCGGCGGTGGTGCAAGAGCTGAAATTTCGATTGGGTAAAAGCCGCTGGATGCTCGGTGCCCGCCAGGTTTATCGTCAGGTAAAGCTGGAGTTGCAAGAGGATATCCGCTTGCCGAATTCGGGCCTGGAACAATTGGTGAATCGTTACCTGGATAATCATTTGGGCGAAACCAGCCGTAACTCTGGCCTGGGGGTGCTGATGGAATACGATTCCCGTGATAACCCCATGTCGCCACAGAGCGGCCTGTACTACTCAGCCAATTATGTGTGGTTCGGCGACAGTATCGGCAGTGATGCGAATTACGGCAGTTACACCCTGGAAGGGCTGAACTACTGGAATGTGAACGAGCACTTTAATTTTGCGCTGCGCATGCAGTACGACGGTATCGAAGTCAGTGACAGTACGCGGTTGGCGCCTTATGTGGCGCCGTATATTGATTTGCGCGGTATCCCCGCGGTGCGCTATCAAGGTAATGCGGTGGCGGTGGCAGAAGTGGAAGCCACCTGGAAAGCCAGCATGCGCTGGCGGTTTAATACTTTTGCCGGCGGTGGCCGGGCGGCGGAGAGTCTGAGTGATTTGTCTGACGCGGAGGTGGCCAATAGTTACGGAGCAGGTTTTCGTTATCTGATTGCGCGCCGTTACGGCATGACCATGGGGGTCGATGTGGCGCGCGGCCCGGAAGACACGGCGTACTACATTAAAGCCGGCTCCAGCTGGTAATCAGTCTTCCTTGTTGTCCATATTTTTGGCGGCGGTGCGGGCATCTTCCAGCGCGGCAAATTGTTCGGAAATCAGCGTGCCCACTTCCTGATTTACCTTGCGAATGGTGTCGTACACCAGGCCAATGGTTTTGCGCTGTTTTTCTTTCAGGGCCGGGGCCTTGTCTTCAAAGAGGCCCAGCTTCTCCAGCGCGTCAAACGGTAGCCCGGCAATATGCTGGTGCACGTCTTCCACGGTGGTGGCGCCATCTTCAATGGCTTCCTGAATCATGTCCTTGAGCAGCTCTGCTCGTTCTGCTGTTTTTTTCATTGTTGGCCTACATGGTCAATCGGGAAAGGGGAGGCGGTTCCGCAATGTAGCGGTTAACAACGACCATAACCATTATGGGCTCAGGGAACACGTATTGGTGCCCGATTGTCTGACCGTCTGTACCGTTGCCGGCGGCAGACTTGACCCTGTTCAATAAATGGGGCCACTCTGAAACCGGATTCGCCTGTGAATCCCTGATCGAACAAGGAGTTGCGATTATGGAAACCGGTAAACAGATGATTGCCGATATCAAAAGCAAACTGGATGAACTGGAAACAGAGCTGGATCAACTGGAAAAGCAGGGCGGCGGAGATCGCAGCACTGAAGCCGAGCGGCACCAGCTGGCCCTGCAGGACGTGCTGACGGAATTGCAGCAACGCATTGATGAATACCACGAGCTCGCCGGTACCGATAGCGTGGATAGCCAGGCGAACTGGCAACAGCTGGACAAGGATTTGAAGGATCTGGATAACGAGCTGTACGGCGCTAATTGATTCAAACTTAACCGTTTATTAACCCTCGGGCTGCGTGGGCTTTTTCGGTATGCTCCTGTCTGGTTTTTCCAGGGACGGGAGTCACTCTATGGCCATTGGGCCGCTCAGCTGGCCGCTGCTGCTGCAGTCGGTACGCCAGCATTTTTCCCTTTTCTTCATGCTCTTCTTTTTTCTCGGCTTGCCGTTTGCGGCGGTTGGGGGCGGACTGCTCTGGTTCGAAGGTGGCGATGATTGGGGGGCAGCGTTTGGCGGGGCTTTCTTTGCGCTGATTGGCATCGGCGTCATGATTATGGCGTTGGTGACCAGTGTTAGCAGCATTGGCTATTACTACGAGCGGGCCTTGCTCAGAGAACACGGCACCAATGTGGATGGGGCGGTGTTGTCCGTGACGCAATACAATGAGCCAGAGGCTGGAGAGGAGACGCTGTGGTTGCTGCGTTTCCGTTATAGCTGCGATGGGTTGTCCCACGAAGGGGAGGCCTTCCTGCCCGGTGAACAGTGGGTAGACCGCCTGGCGGCGGGGGGCTGGGTGCCGTTAAGGGCACTGAAACCCCGCCCGGCCTATGCTGAGCCCCGCTGGCGGAAATGGAAAAACCAGTTGCAACGCGAAGGCCGTTGGTCGGCTTCCTAGAGCAACTGCCCTAGTCCGAGTACCGCAACAAACCCTACGGTATAGGCCACCAGCAGATAGCCGAAGTAACGCAGGTAGCTGCCGAAGGTGAGCGCCTCAATTTTGCTCATGGCGATCACCCCGGCGGCGGAGCCGATGACCAGTAGTGAGCCACCTACCCCCACCGAATAGGTCAGTGACAGCCACTGCGCCAGGTTCATTTCGATGCCGGAATTGAGCAGGGCGGCGGTGAGCGGCACGTTATCGAATAACGCCGAGGCCAGGCCCACCAGGAAGTTGGCGGCTATCGGTGGCATCACGTCATACAGGGCCGGGAAGTAGGCCAGCATCCCCAGTTCTTTGAGCATGCCCACCAGCAGCAATACGCCCAGGAAGAACAGCAGGGTGTCGAACTCGATTTTGCGGATGTATTCCAGAATCGGTTCGTCCTTGTTCAGGAACTGTACCACCATGAACATTAGCGATAACCCGAACAGGAAACACAGCACCGGCGGGATGCCGAACGCCACGTTGGCAGCGATGGTGCCGATAATGGTGCCGAAAAACAGCAGGGCGATAACCTTGTCGCCGCGTTCGATCGCGTTGTGTTGCTTCTCTATGTGCACATCGCCACTGAGTCCAAGCGACAACATGAAGGCCAGTGCCGCCACCGCCCCGGCGGCAGGCAGGCTGAGTAACAGCAGATCCGGAATGTTTACTTTTCCCGCCAGAAAGATCATTAGCGTGGTGACATCGCCTGTGATTAGCGCGGTGCCGCCGGCATTCACCGAGAACACCACCAGCACCAGATAGCGCATTAGCTTCTTGGTCGGCAGGTTCAGGTTCATCAACACTGCAATACACACCAGCGTGGCGGTAATGTTGTCGGCCATGGAGGAAAACAGAAACGCGAACAGGCCGGTGAGCAGCATCAGCTTGCGTTCGCTGATGTGCTCGGGCAGCAGCTTGTTGACTATGCTGTCGATAATGCCCTTGCCGGACAGATAGGCCACAAAGGTCATGGCGGCCATCAGGAACAGCCACAGGGTGGCGATATCCAGCAGGTTTTCATTCAGGCTTTCCATCAGCGCGTCGTGGCTGAGGTGGGCCGGGGGGGCAATAAAGAAAAGCAGCCAAGAGAACGACCCGAAAAACAGGGTGGTTTTGGCTTTATCGATATGGACGACGTCTTCGACGACGATGGACAAAAAGCCCAGCGCTACCAGTATCAGTAAAATGGTGGTCATGACGGGCGACTCGCACGGTAGGCAAAGGTGGGAGTGAAGAGCGGCGCTATTTTAGGCGCTTTGTGAACGAGGTTCACCGTAAACGACCTGTTTATCTGCCGTTATCTGATGAATTGTGGCGAAAAGATAGAGAATGATGTGCAAATTTTGCACGCCCCCCTTTAAAAAGATGAGAATAATTCGCATTATGTGCACCCAGATTGCTTTTGCGCCGGTGCACCGGTGCGTTTTGCTTGTTTTGTCCGACGTCATCGAGGAATTTTCATGCTGACCCGCCTGTCCACCGGGGGCCTGTTGCTGGCTTCCCTGTTCTTGTCTGCCTGTAGCGACGAACCGCAATCCACCGACGCCGACACGGCTCCGGCCTATGATGAGGCGCAGGGCAAACAGGTGGTCAGCCATTACGGCGATGTGGCGCTGGCTACCTATGGCGATGCGCTGGCCGGCGCCCGCACCTTGAAAACGCAGATCGACACCCTGCTGGCGGCGCCCACCGAAGCCAACCTGGCCGCGGCTCGCGATGCCTGGCGTGCCGCGCGGGTGCCCTACATGCAGACCGAGGTATTCCGCTTCGGCAATGCCGTGGTGGATGAATGGGAAGGGCAGGTGAACGCCTGGCCGCTGGATGAGGGCCTGATCGATTACGTCAACGAAGACTACCAGGCGGTGATGGGCAACCCCGGTGCCCGCGCCAATATCATTGCCAGTGAGTCCCTGAAAATCGGTGAGCAGACCCTGGACCTGACGGATCTGAATGCGGAGCTGCTGGCCAGCCTCAATGAACTGGGCGGTTCCGAAGTGAATGTGGCCACCGGTTACCACGCCATTGAGTTCTTGCTGTGGGGCCAGGACTTGAACGGCACTGATGCTGGTGCGGGCGAACGCCCGGCAACGGATTTTGCCACCGGCTCAGAGGCCACGGGTGGCCATAGCGATCGTCGTCGCGAGTACTTGTCGGTGGTGACCGATCTGCTGATTGATGACCTGGAAGTGATGGTCGATGAGTGGCGCCCAGAGGAAGAGAATTACCGCGCCGAGCTGGAGGCAGACAGCGTGGAAAACGGCCTGCGCAAAATGCTGTTCGGCATGGGTAGCTTGTCTCTGGGCGAGCTGGCCGGCGAGCGCATGAAAGTGGCGCTGGCGGCGCATTCCCCGGAAGACGAGCACGACTGCTTCAGCGATAACACCCATGCGTCGCACTTTTATAACGGCAAGGGCATTCGCAATGTGTACCTGGGCGAGTATCAGCGGGTGAACGGCGAGATCCTGACCGGTCCCTCGCTGAGCGACTTGGTAGCGGCGAACCAGCCGGCCGCCGACACCCAGCTAAAAACCGACCTGAACGCCAGCGAAGCAGCGCTGCAGGTGCTAGTGGACAGCGCCAACAATGGCGCCCATTTTGACCAGTTGATTGCGCCGGGCAATGCGCAGGGCGCGGACACGGTAAATGCAGCGATAGACGCCCTGGTAGTGCAAACCACCAGCATTGAAAAAGCGGCGCGGGTGCTGAACATTCAGGCCCTGAACCCGGATACGGCCAATCACAGCTTCTGACCAGAACCTGAAAGACGCGCGTGAACAGAAGGGGCGCAGGCCCCTTTTGATTGCAGGCGCGCTTGAGCCAGCGGCCCGCCAGCCATCAAGAAAGAAGGAAGCCCGACCCTTGCGATATCTCCCGCTGACCCTCGTCGCCCTGTTGGCGGCCTGTGATGCCGGCCCCACGTTTACCGAAGCCGAACCCGGCGAAATTCTGTCTGCGGGTGAGGCTACCGTCACCAAGACGGATCAGAATGCATTCTCGCTGCCATTGGCCAATTTATCGCCGTCCCGGCGGCTGGACTTCAGCGTGGGCAACAGTTTTTTCCGCAATCCCTGGGTGATCGCGCCGGCTTCCACCGATGCCCGGGATGGGCTGGGGCCGCTGTTCAATACCAACGCGTGTCAGAACTGCCATATCAAGGATGGTCGTGGCCATCCTCCCGGGCCGGATGCCAAGCAGGCGGTTTCCATGTTGGTGCGCTTGTCCGTGCCCGCCAGAGCCGAGGATGACCTGACCCAGGGCGGGTTAATGCCTGAGCCAAACTATGGTGGGCAGTTTCAGGATGCGGCCATTCCGGGCATAGAGCCGGAAGGGCGAGTGCGGGTGGATTACCGCGAGCGCACTGTGACCTTCGAGGATGGCCATTCAGTTAGCCTGCGCGAACCGCGTTTGAGTTTCAGCCAGCTGGCCTACGGTGATATGCATCCGGCGACCCTGTTTTCCGCCCGCATCGCCCCGCCAGTCATCGGGCTGGGCTTGCTCGAAGCTATTCCGGAAGCTGACCTGTTGACTCATGCCGACCCGGAAGATGAGGACGGTGATGGTATCAGCGGCCGAGCCAACCGGGTTTGGGACCGCAGCAACAACACTACGGCCATGGGGCGCTTCGGTTGGAAAGCCGGCCAGCCCAGTTTGCGTCAGCAGAATGCGGAAGCCTTCGCCAATGACATGGGCCTGACCAGCCATCTGGTATCCACGGATTCCTGTTCCACCGCTCAGCCCGACTGCCTGGCGATGCCCAACGGCGGCGAGCCGGAAGTGAGCGATTCGATCCTCGACAACGTCACCTTTTATACACGCAATCTGGCGGTGCCCGCCCGCCGGGATGTGGACGATGCGCAAGTGTTGGCGGGAAAAAGCCTGTTTTTCCAGGCCAATTGTCAGGGCTGTCATGTGCCGGTGTTTACCACCGGTGCCGATGCCGCGGAACCGGAATTGAGCAACCAGACTGTTCGTCCCTACACGGATATGTTGCTGCATGACATGGGGCCGGGGCTGGCGGATGGTCGCCCGGAATTTCTGGCCAATGGCCAGGAATGGCGTACTCCGCCGCTCTGGGGGATCGGCCTCACCGAAGCCGTGAATGGGCACACCCAGTTCTTGCACGATGGCCGTGCCCGCAACTTGATGGAGGCCATTCTCTGGCATGACGGCGAAGCGGCTCAGTCGCGGGATGCGGTGTTGGCCTTTGACGCCGAGCAGCGCGCTGCTCTGCTGGCGTTTTTGAATTCTTTATAACGTTTTTCCTGTCACGGTTTTTAAGGTTGAGGAGTGATTATGCGTGCTCTGGTTATACTGGTATCGGTCGCTGTGTCGGTGCTGTTGACGGGGTGTAGTAACCCGCGCCAGGAAGTTACCGTTCGGCTTGCCAACGATGTGCTGTTGCCCGCCCACCAGCAATGGCGCGACAGCAATGCCGCCCTGAAGGACAGTGCAGATACGTACTGCGCTGATCCGCAAGCATCGACGGATGGTTTGAGAGCAGCGTTTTATCAGGCCCAGTCCCGGTGGTCGTACCTGCAGCCGTTGATGGTCGGTCCGCTATCCGAAGGCAACCGCAGCTGGCAGGTCCAGTTCTGGCCGGACAAGCGCAACATGGTGATTCGGCAAACCGAAACGCTGCTGGACGAGGCCGATCCGCTGACCCGTGAGCAACTGGATCAGGCCAGCGTGGTGGTGCAGGGGCTGACGGCCTTTGAATATGTGCTGTTTGATGAATCGGTCACACTGGCGGATAGCCGTGATCGTTACTGCCCGCTGCTCACCGGCATCGCCCGCCACCAGCTGGCGTTGTCCGAGGCGGTGCTGGCGCTGTGGAACGAGCCGGGCGGCATGTTGACGCAGTTGCGCGACTTCCCCAATGATCGCTACGCCACGGCGGATGAAGGCCTGGCGGCAATTCTGCGCATGCAGATCACAGGGGTGGATGTGCTGAAGAAAAAACTGGGCACGCCCATGGGGCGCCTGAATCAGGGCGTGGCTCAGCCTTACCAGGCGGAGGCATGGCGCAGCCGGCAATCCATTGAAAACCTGCAGGCGTCGTTGCAAGGCGCGCAGGCGGTGTGGGAACGAGTGCGTTCACTGGTGAGCGATGCGGCCCTGGTGAAAGACATCGACCAGGCCTATGCAGGCGTGGCCAACCAACTGGCAGCCCTGCCTGCGCCGCTGATGGAGCTGGTGCAAGCGTCGCAACACAGCGAGACGTTGACGGTGCTCTATGCAGCGTTGGATAACTTGGAAAACCGCCAACAGACAGAGCTGGCCCGAAACCTGAATATCCAGATTGGTTTTAACGCCAACGACGGGGATTAGGGTCAGCTGTGAGCTGTGAGCTGTGAGCTACGAGTTAAAAGTTAAAAGTTAAAAAGCCAGGCACGGCGTTGGCAGTGCGGGCTCGCGGAGAGCGTTATGCCATTAACACGACGGAAGCTGCTGGGTGCGGGGGCGACGATGGCAGGACTGGCCGCGCTGGGCGGCTGGTCGCTATGGCCCGGCGCGGGGGCGGAATCGCCTTTGCTGCTTTCCGCGCGCAACGATGATGCCGGTCAGCATTATGCCGTGGGCTATTACTTGAATGGTAAGCGGGCATTTGCCACGCCAGTGGCCGAACGCTGTCATGCGGTGGCCCGCCACCCGTTCCTGCCGGTGGCGTTGTATGTGGGGCGTCGGCCGGCCCGGGAAAGTTACCTGATCGACCTGCGCGATGGCCGACTGCTGCAAACCCTGCACAGCCAGCCGGATCGGCATTTCTATGGCCACGCGGTGTTTCATGCCCAGGGCGAGTGGCTATACACCACCGAAAACGACACCCGTGAACCCGGCCGCGGCGTGCTGGGGCGCTATCTCCTTGATCGGGCCGCGTTGCAGCTGGTGCATGACGGAGAAGCCAGCACCCATGGCGTTGGCCCCCACGAACTGGCCTGGATGCCAGACGGCGAATCTCTGGTCATCGGCAATGGCGGCATTCGTACTGAAGAGGGCAGTCGCCAGGAAATGAACCTGGAGGCCATGGCGCCCAGCCTGGTGATCATGAGCCGCCATGGCGAGCTGATCAGCAAAGAAACCTTGGCCGATGCACAAAGCAGCATCCGTCACCTGGATGTGGCTGGCGATGGCACCGTGATCACCGGCCAGCAGTACCATGGCCCGGCCTACAACCGTGTGCCGTTGCTGGCGATCAAGCGGCCCGGTGGAGCCTACCAGCCGTTCCCGGTTAGCCAGTCGCAGCTGGCGATGATGGATCAGTACACGGCCAGCATTGCCATTCACAGCGAGCAGCGACAAATCGCCATGACGGCCCCGCGGGGAAACCGGTTCTTTATCTGGGATCTGGATAGCGGTGACACGCTGCTGGATGCGCCCATGTCGGATTGTGCCGGTGTTGGTGCGGTGTCGGCCGGTTTCGCGGTGACCTCGGGGCAGGGCAAATGCCGCTACTACGATAGCCGCACCGCAGAGGTACAAAGCCAGTGGCTGGAACTGCCGGGGGGCTGGTGGGATAACCACCTGTGGTTGAGCTAAGCCAAGATCCTCCCACTAACCCGCGTTGTTGGCATCGCGGTGGCACCCGTCGGGCATGGCAAACCACCGCTCCTACAAAACAGGATGACATCTTCGGCAGGCGTACCTCTTGAGGTGCGCCTGAGTGAGGAGTGGGCAGAGGCGTCAGAACTCGGCAAGCCGGGCTCTAACGTTAGCCGCTTTTCAAGCGCCCGCTAGCGACACGCAGGGTGTCAGTCGTGCCAGTCGGATACCTTGCCAGAGCAAACCCAGTCCTTGGAGCCTTTCTCCACGCCGATGGAGTTGTAGCTGTAGCGGCCATTGGCATTGTGGGTGGACCAGCTTTTAGTGCCGCCAGCTCTGATCCCGGAGGCGCCACAATCTTCTGAGCCGTCTTTTCTTTCGTTACAGAAACGGGCGTAGATGCGGTTGTTGCAGGAGTTGCGGTAGGTAACGATGAAGTTGCCTTTGCTGTACTGGCTCCACTTGGTGTTGTGGACCACCATGCAGGGGCCGCCGCCACTGTTGCGAGCATCCCAGCAAGTATCGTCGTCCAGGCTGGAGTAATAGTCAGCGGCAGCAAATTGTGATGCGAGTAGCGCGGTAATGCCAAGCGTCCATTTCATGATCTTCCCCTTGTTCCCTTCATTATCGGCAGCCATGGCTCCCCAAGGAGCCACTCAGCATCATTGTAGAAATCTGGCAATAATCTGCGTCCCCCATATGGGGTATATCGGTATGGAAGCTGTTGTAAAAGTGTTTGCATTCAGCCGGCCAGAGCGCTGTGGCGGGGACTAGCCGCTGTGGTCGGTCAGGCATTGTCCGTGATCGCTCAGCACCTCAATCACCCGGCATTCGCCCGGTTGCCCGTCCCCACATTCACTAATCATCCGGTCCAGTTCATTACGCAGGGCGGTCAGTGCGCTGATGCGGTTTTGTACGGCGTCCCGGTGCCGGCGGGCGATATCATCGGCGCAGCCATGCTGCTCTCTCATTGTTAACAGTTCACGAATGTCTTCCAGCGTGAACCCCAGTTCCCGGCTGTGGCGAATAAAGCTCAATCGTTCTTGATGGCGCCGATGGTAGCGGCGCTGGCCACCCTCACTGCGGGCGGGTTCGGGCATCAAGCCAATTTTTTCGTAATAGCGAATGGTTTCTACCTTGCAGCCAGTGGCGTGGCTGAGAGTGCCGATGGAAAAGAGGGTAGGCATGATTACCTCATCACAAAGGGAAATTTGGGCTTGAACCTGTAGTCACTATAGCTTTTTAAATGGAGTCAAGGTGAAACGGAATCAAGGAGCGGGGCGATGCAGGAGCGACCGCGCCGTGCTGGGTTCAAAGAGACAGGAGAGGCAACATGGGTTGTTGTGATCACGAGATAGTGGAAAATCCGGCCCCGGCTTACCAGCGGGTGCTTTGGATCGTATTGGCCATTAATGCGGTGATGTTTGTGGTGGAAGCGGCATCAGGAGTGCTGGCGGATTCACGGGCGTTGCAGGCAGATGCGCTGGATTTCCTGGGCGACACCGCCACCTATGGGTTAACACTCTGGGCGCTGGGGCAGTCGATGGCCTGGCGGGTACGTGCCGCGCGCATTAAAGGGGTATCGTTATTGGTGATGGGCGTGATCGTGCTGTCGAACAGCGTTTGGGCGCTGTTGCAGGGCAGTGCGCCACAAGGTGAGCTGATGATGGGGGTGGCCAGCGTGGCGCTGGCGGCCAATGTGATCAGTGCTTTGTTATTACTGCGCCACCGCCAGGGCGATGCCAATATTCGTTCCGCCTGGCTGTGTTCGCGCAACGATGCGCTGGCCAACCTGGCGGTGTTGCTTTCCGGTAGCCTGGTATTCTGGCTGGATAGCCGCTGGCCGGATTTGTTGGTGGCAGTGGCGATTGCCGGCCTGTTCACTCACAGTGCGGTTTCGATTTTGCGTCAGGCCGGCAGCGAATCGGTGACGGGTGACCGATGCGAGGACTGAGCAAGCGCGATGGGGCTTGGCGGTGAGTGAGCAGGGCGGTACGCTGCATGGCCGTATTGGAGGCGCATCTGTCTGCCATTACGGCTTTCCCCTCTGCCATCACGATTGAGACCTATGGATTTCAAACAGGAAGACCTGACCGCTCTGGTCGAGCGCACCATGCCTTTTGGTAAATATGCCGGGCGGGTGCTGATTGATCTCCCTGAGCCTTATCTGCTGTGGTTCACCAAAAAAGGCTTTCCGAAGGGAGAGCTGGGGCGGCTGATGGCGCTGGCCTTGATGCTGAAAATGGACGGCACGGAAAACCTGCTGGACCCGTTGCGTAAATAGGCTGTATCCGCTGAATCAAGCAGGTATCCTGAGCGCATTGTCATGTTCAGGAGCCAGCTGTGCCGTTACTCGATGTTGTTGCCAATAATGTTTGGGCGTATTCGGTTCCCCATAGCTTCATGGGGCTACATGTGGGGGCCCGTATGACGGTGGTCAAATTGTCTGCTGGCGGCTTGCTGTTGCATTCTCCAGTGCCGGTGGATGAGCCCCTGGCGCAGGAGTTGGCGGCGTTGGGCGAGGTGACCCACATTGTTTGCCCCAATCTGTTCCACCATGTTTTTGCCGCTGATGTGAAGCAGCGCTATCCGCAGGCGGTGCTGCACGGCCCGGCGAAACTGGCGAGCAAGCGCAAAGATCTGTCGCTGGATGCATTACTGTCGGAAACACCACACCCGGACTGGGGCGATGACTTTGAGCTGGTCTTTATTGAAGGCTCCATGTTGCACGAGACGGTGTTCTACCATCAGGCCAGCAAAACCCTGATTGCGGCGGATTTGATTGAAAACTTTCATCAATGCGACCACGGTTTCACCCGCTGGTATTTGAAGCTGGGCGGTTTGTGGAAGGTCCCGGGGTGGCACCCAGTGCTGCGCCTGGTGTACCTGAATCGTCGCAAGGCCCGCGCCAGTGTTACCCGTATCCTCGAGTGGCCCTTCGAAAAACTCAGCCTGGCCCACGGTGAGGTGATCACCGAAAATGCCCGCAATCAGGTGCGCCACGGCATGGAGTGGTTGTTCTAGGGGCAAGCTACAAGCTTGAAAAGACAAACCGAAAAAGTTCCCCCGGTTTCCTTTTCAATTTTTCATATTGAACTTTCAACTGATCTGTCGCGGGCAGGGCGGTCGCCGTGTGGCTCCGCCCCCAGCCCGCGTTGCAGCTTGTCGCTTGTTTCTCCCCCTCCCTCCCTCTCTCCACATTTCTTGCAACTTTTCCCGCTATATTCCTTAACCATCATTACTGGTTTGTGGAATTGCCCATGTCCCGCTGGATTCGCCGTTATCCGAAAACGGCTCTTTTGTTTGTCATTCTGATGGTGTGTCTGCTGCTTGCTGGCTGGCGCTGGGGATTCGCGTCGGCGCCAGCGATTCAGTGGAAAACGGCCACAGTGGAGCGTGGCGATGTGGAAGAACTGGTCACCGCGCTGGGCACGCTGGAGCCCGGTGACTATGTCGATGTGGGGGCGCAGGTGTCCGGGCAGCTAACCCGGTTGTATGTGGATGTGGGTGACAGTGTGGAGCAGGGGCAGTTGCTGGCGGAAATTGATGCTTCCGTGCAACAGACCCAGGTGGACGCCGGGTTGGCAGAGTTGGAAGCCTTGCGCGCCCAGTTGGAACAGCGGCAGGCAGAACTGAATCTGGCAGAGCTTCAATACCAGCGCCAGCAGCGTCTGCGTGATGCCAATGCCACCAGCGAAGATGCATTTCAAAGCGCTGAATCAACCCTTGCCATTACCCGTGCCCAGATAAAGGTGTTGAAGGCGCAAATTCGTCAGAAGCAGGCTAGCGTGGAAGGGGATCAGGCCAACCTGGGCTACGCAAAAATCTATGCGCCTCGCAGCGGCACCGTGGTGAGTCTGGATGCTCGTGAAGGTCAGACGCTTAATGCCAATCAGACTACACCAACGCTTATGCGTATTGCGGACCTGTCCGTGATGACCATTTCCACGGAAGTATCCGAGGCTGACGTTCACCGGCTGAGCGCAGGGATGCCGGTTTACTTTAATACCCTTGGCAATGGTCAGGTGCGCTATGACAGTGAATTACGGCAAGTCTTGCCGACGCCGGAAGTGGTTAACAACGTGGTTCTATACACCGCTGAATTCGATGTGGCGAACGACGATGGCAAGCTGATGTCCGGGATGACCGCACAGGTGTTCTTCGTGGTTAATTCCGCTCGGGATGTGTTGAGCTTGCCCATGGCTGCAGCGAAACCTGCAGGACGTGGACAATGGAGCGTTCGAGTGTTGAACGACAAGGGAGAGCCGCAACCACAGCGAGTCAAAGTGGGTATTAATAACCGCGTGCGCGTGGTGATAGATGAGGGCCTTTCCGAAGGTGACACCGTTGCGTTAGGCCAGCGGGAAGGCGCTGCACCTTTGCAAAAAAGTGAGCTGCGTTCCCGTCGAGGGAGATTGTTCTAATGGCGCTGATTGAGCTGCGCAATATCTGTAAACGCTATCCTGCTGGCGATCAGGATGTCGAGGTGTTGCACAGTATCGATTTGTCCATCGAGGCCGGTGAGTTTGTGGCCATTATGGGCAGTTCCGGTTCAGGTAAATCCACCCTGATGCATATCCTTGGCTGTTTGGATCAAGCCAGTGAAGGGGAGTACCGGTTTGCCGGTCAGCCGGTGACGGCCATGGATCATGATCAGCTGGCCTGGTTACGCCGGGAGATGTTCGGCTTTGTGTTCCAGAGTTATCACCTGATTGGCACTGCCAGTGCCTGGGAAAACGTAGCGCTGCCGGCAATTTATGCTGGCGTGTCCAGAGAAGCGCGCAAGCGGCGGGCGCAACAGCTACTCACGAATCTTGGTCTTGAAGACCGGCTGGAGAATCGTCCCAACCAACTGTCGGGGGGGCAGCAGCAACGCGTGTCTATTGCCCGAGCCTTGATGAATGGCGGCAAGGTTATTCTTGCTGACGAACCGACCGGCGCTTTGGATAGCGTTAGTGGTGAAGCGGTGATGGCCCAGTTGCGGAGCTTGGCGGAACAGGGCCATACGGTCATCGTGATTACGCACGATGCCAAGGTGGCCGCCCATGCGGACCGGGTGGTGGAAATCCATGATGGCAATGTGATCAATGACACGCGCCATCAACTGCATCAGCAGGAACGAGCCAAGCCGGTGACGGAGCCGCCGCATGAGTCGGCCATGCCGGATATGGGTGAGGTGATCGAAGCCGTGGTTATGGCTTTGCGTTCGTTGCGCGCAAATTGGATGCGAACATTGCTCACGCTGCTTGGCATTGTGATTGGGGTCGGCGCAGTGGTGGTGATGTTGGCGATTGGTGAAGGCGCTAAACAGGATGTGGTGGCGCAGATCAATGAGCGCGGTACCAATCTTCTGGTGATTCGGCCAGCCCGAGGCATGCAACGAGTGGCGGATGGGGTGATTGCTACCCTGGTGCCCTCGGATGCAGAGGCGTTAAAGTCGCTTCCGAATGTTTTAACCGCAGTGCCCGAGATTTCCGGTGGGGTTACCGCTCGAGCGAATGGTAAGGATATTTCTACCAGCGTACAGGCAGTGAGTGAAGACTTTACGTTGTTGCGTGACTGGCAGCCCGAGCAGGGTATTTTTTTCGGGCAGGAGGATCTCAATAGTTATTCTCCGGTGGCAGTGATTGGTCAGACGGTGAAAACGAAGCTGTTCCCCGACAGTGATCCGCTGGGGCAGTTCCTGCTGCTCGACAGCATTCCCTTTCAGGTGATTGGAGTAATGAGCGCCCAGGGCGCCAGTGATCGGGGCGAGGATCAAGATGATGTGGTCATTGTCCCTTTGACGACCGGTACCCTGCGCTTGTTCGGTCAGCATTATCTGCGTTCCATCACCCTGGCGGTGGACGATGTTGCCATCATTGATGAGACCGAAACCGCGGCGGTTAACCTATTGACCCAGCGTCACGGCAAGGAGGATGTGCGGGTTTTCAATATGGCCTCCTTGCTGGATATGGTTTCGGAAACTCAGAACACCCTGACGTTGCTGCTGGGTTCCATCGCCGCGATTTCATTATTGGTGGGGGGCATTGGGGTGATGAATATCATGCTGGTGAGTGTCACTGAGCGCATTCACGAAATCGGTATCCGCATGGCCACCGGCGCCCGTCAGCGCAACATCCTGCAGCAGTTCCTCACCGAAGCGGTGGTGGTGTCTGCGCTGGGCGGGGTGATCGGTGTAGTGATTGGCGTACTGGTGGGCTGGTTGCTGGACGCTTTCGGTATGGCCATTGTGTTCTCGGTACCGGTGATGGTGACCGCGTTTGTTTGCGCCGCGGGCATCGGCCTGGTGTTTGGTTTTGCCCCCGCGTTGAAGGCCGCGCGCCTGAATCCTGTGGAGGCACTCAGTAATGACTAAGACAATGAGCAAGCTGGTCTGGGTGACGGCTTTTGTTCTGCTGTCCGGCTGCGCCATGCGGTCCGGCCTGGAGGCGCCAGAGCAAAGCATGCCGGCACAATGGCTTAACCAGCAGCAGGCCAGCGAAGCCATGGTG
The DNA here is from genome assembly GCF_040118815.1 of Alcanivorax sp. Classification (GTDB taxonomy): domain Bacteria; phylum Pseudomonadota; class Gammaproteobacteria; order Pseudomonadales; family Alcanivoracaceae; genus Alcanivorax. The sequence continues at coordinate 264,077 of NZ_JBEDTC010000019.1, read as the reverse complement.
CATCACCCGCAATGGTGGCAGCAGTTCAACAGTGCGGAACTGAACCAATTGGTGGACCAGGCGTTAGCGGCCAACACGGATTTACTGGCGGCGACGGCGCGGGTCGAGCAGGCGGATGCGCAACTCAGCCAGGCGGGTTCAGCCCTGTTCCCGACTCTGGGATTGGGCACCGGGGGCAGCCGCAGTGGTGTATTCGGCGAAAGCGGTAGCAGTGAAAGCTACAGCGCTTCCGTGAGTGCCAGCTACGAGCTGGACCTGTGGGGGCAGCTTCGCAATAGCCGTGATGTGGCGCGAGCCTCCCTGCTGGCCAGCCAGTTCAGTCGCGATACCGTGCAACTCACCGTGATTGCCAGTGTGGTGAATACCTATCTGCAGGTGCTGTATCTGCAGGACAACCTGGCGCTCTCGGAAGAAAACCTGGCGCTGGCCCAGCAAGTACTGGATGTGGTGCAGGCCAAGGTAGAGAACGGGGCCGTCTCTCCCCAGGATCTGGCCCAGCAGAAAACCGTGGTCGCCAATGTGAAAGCGCAGTTACCGTCCTTGCGTCACCAGCTGCGACAAAGCCGTTATGCGCTGGCGGTATTGGTGGGAGAAATGCCGCAGGCATTCCAGGTGGGTGGCGGCACCCTGAGCAATCTGCAGCTGCCGGAGATTCAGGCCGGTTTGCCGGATCAGGTGCTGGCCCAGCGCCCGGATATTGCCCAGGCCCAGGCCAGCCTGATGGCGGCGGACTATTCCGTGGCCGCCGCCCGGGCGGATTACTGGCCGTCCATCACGCTCACCGGCAGTGGCGGTTATGCCAGCAGCGCCCTGTCGTCGTTGTTCAATGGCGATGCGGTGTACAGTCTGGGCGTGTCGTTGGCGCAAACCCTGTTTGATGGCGGTGCCCGCAATGCGCGGATCGATCAGAGCAAGGCCGCCTGGCAAGAGCAGGTGGTCAGTTACACCGGCACCTTGCTGGTGGCCCTGCAGGAAGTAGAACAATCGTTGAGTAATGTGCAGGGGCTGGCTGAGCAGCAGCAGTATCGTGAAGAGGCATACCAGCAAGCCGAGGAAGCCTATCGGGTGGCGCAGGTGCGTTATCAGGAAGGCGAAACCGAGCTCACCGACGTGCTCAGCGCGCAAAGCAGCTTTAACAGTGCGCGCCAGAACAGCCTGGACCTGATCTACAATCAGTATCAGTCGCGCATCACCCTGTACCGGGTATTGGGTGAAGGGGGTGAAGGGAGCGAGGCGTCTGCGGAATCCTGACGTGCCCCTGGTTTGCCGCTTGATCCGCTAACCGACACAATACGGCGATCGACTCCAGCCTGTCAGGTTGCCCGTGCTGCCGCTTGTTTATCATCCCGAATACAGCTTTCCCTTTCCCGGCAAACACCGTTTCCCCATGGAGAAATTTGCTCGGCTGCATGGCCATCTGCGCAGCCGGGGTATTGCCCATGGCGATAACGAGTTCCGCCCCGGTCGGGCCAAGGCGACACTGTTAAGTCAGGTTCACTGCCCGCAATACGTATCGGCGATGGTGAACGGCACCGTGGAAGCCAAGGCGTTACGGCGCATGGGGTTGCCCTGGAGCGAAGCCTTGATGAAACGCTCTTGCATTGCCCCCATGGGCACCTTGATGACGGCCCAGCTGGCACTGCAGCAGGGTATTGCCTGCCATCTGGCTGGCGGCACCCATCACGCCCATTACGATTTCGGTTCCGGTTTCTGCATCTTCAATGATCAGGCGTTTGCGGTGCGCCAGTTACTGGACCGGGGCATGGTGAAAAAAGCACTGATGTTTGATTGTGATGTGCATCAGGGCGATGGCACCGCGGCCATGCTGGCTGATGAACCCCGGGCTTTTACCTGCTCCATTCATTGCGAGAAAAACTTTCCGGTGCGCAAGATGAAAAGCGACCTGGATGTGGGGTTGCCGCTGGGTATGACGGATCAGGATTATCTGGATACGGTGTTTGAGACGCTGGATCAATTGCTGGATCTGGTGCAGCCGGATCTGGTTTTTTATGACGCCGGCGTGGATATCTTTCAGCACGATCCATTGGGGCGCCTGCATATTTCCGAGCAGGGTATCGCCGATCGCGACCGGGGCGTCCTTGCCCGTTGCCGTCAGCGTAATGTTCCTGTGGCCACGGTGATCGGGGGCGGCTACGATGATGATCGTGACGCGCTGGCGCAGCGCCATGCAATCGTTGTTGAAGCTGCGTCTGAAGTACATTCCTTTTTGTAGGAGCGTCGCTGGCGGCGCGAAACAGCAGCCGCGAGTTGCGAGAAGCGAGTCTCGAAAAGCAAAGTTTTAAAGAACGGAAATTTCAGATTTTCGCAACTCGCTTCTCGCAACCCGTATTTCGAATTTGCTATTTCGCACTGCCAGCGACGCTCCTGCATAAGAGCCTGGAGGTTATTGCATGTCCAAAGCCTTGTTGATCATGGCCCATGGCAGCCGCAGTGAAACGGCCAACGACGAGTTTCGTGCGCTGGTGGACACCGTGGCGGAATCAGCCCACGCCGCCGGGCAGGAATACGTGGCCGTGTTGCCCTGTTTTCTTGAACTGGCGACCCCTTCATTGATTGAAGCGATTCAACAGCTGGAACATCAGCCGGTGAAAACCGTTCAGCTTTACCCGTTGTTTTTTAACAAGGGTAAACATGTCGGTAAGGATATTCCCGCGCAGATTGAGGAGGCCCGCGAACGTTTCCCGGAGCTGTCCATCGAGCTGCTGGATTATTTCGGCAATGCCGGTGGGCTTGCCTCGTTGATGCTTCAACATATTGGCGAACAGGAATAGTGACCATGGTTGCCAAGGATGGCACGGCGATTGAAATTGAAATAAAAATAGAACAGTTGTTTGCCCGTGAATCACGTCGAGTGTTGGCCACATTGATTCGCCTGCTGGGGGATTTCGACTTGGCAGAAGAAGCGCTACAGGATGCCTTTATCGCCGCGCTTAAACAGTGGCCACATGCGGGTATCCCGGAAAAGCCCCGCGCCTGGCTGGTGTCCACCGGTCGCTTCAAGGCCATCGACCAATTGCGACGGCGGGCCCGCTATAACGAGATTCTTCTGCAGCAGGCGGAGCAACTGGAAGCGCAGGCCACTGTTGCCATGGAGGAAGAGCATGCCGCCATTGAGGATGATCGCCTGCGGTTGATCTTTACCTGTTGTCATCCTAGCCTGGCCCCGGAAGCGCAGGTGGCGCTGACATTACGCGAAGTGTGTGGCCTGACCACGGAAGAAATTGCCAGCGCTTTCCTGCAGAAAACGCCCACCGTGGCGCAACGGATTGTGCGCGCCAAGGGCAAGATCCGTGACGCGCGTATTCCCTACGAAGTGCCGGAGGGCGATGAACTGCTGACGCGCTTGCAAGTGGTGCTGCAAGTGATCTATCTGGTGTTTAACGAAGGCTATCTGTCTGCCTCCGCCGACAGCCCCTTGCGCCATGACCTGAGTGAAGAGGCCATTCGACTGGCCGAGCTTCTCAATACCTTATTGCCGGACCCGCAGCCGGAAGCCATGGGCTTGTTGGCGCTGATGCTGTTGCACCATGCCCGCCGCCACACCCGGCTAGATACGGATGGGGAGCTGGTGCTACTGGAAGATCAGGACCGTAGCCAGTGGGACCAGGAGGAAATTCAGCGGGCCGATTTGCTGATACGTCACGCCTTGCGTACTCAGCGTTTCGGTCCTTATACCCTGCAGGCCGCGATTGCTGCGGTGCATGCTTTGTCGCCGTCCAGCGCAGAGACTGATTGGCATGAAATTGTCGGTTTGTATGACTTGCTCCAGCAGCAGATGCCGACGCCGGTGGTAGCATTGAATCGGGCCGTGGCCCTGGCCATGCGGGATGGCCCGGAAGCGGGTCTGGCTGTGTTGCAGCCGCTGCTGGAGGACAAGGCTCTGCAGCAGTACCACTTGGCCCATGCCGCTGTGGCCGATATGCATCGGCAACTGGGCCGCAAAGACGCCGCTAGGCAGGCCTATCAACGTGCCCTGGCACTGGCAAATCAGCCGGCGGAACAGCGCTTTCTACGCCGGAGATTGGCGGCGTTGTGCTGATTTTTTCAATGCCTTGCTCGCTTTCTGCAGAAAAAAACCAATCCCCTGTCGAAATACCCGATCCCTTTTCGATTCCTTGATACATAAGCGTTTTCAAGGAGAGAACACCATGAACAGTCAGACCGAAACCCAGGCCCATGCCACAATCCGTGAACTGACCTGCCGTTGGTTGGCCGCGATCAAAGCCCAGGATCGGGACGGGGTGTTGTCGCTGTACAGTCCGTCGATCCGTTCCTTTGATGTGATTCTCGCTCAGCAGGTACGTGGTGAGGAAGCCTACCGCCAGCACTGGGATCGTTGCATGGCGCTATGCAATGGCGAGCCGGTTTTTGAAATGTATGACATGGAAGTGAGCGTGGAAGGAGCACTGGCGGTAAGTCATGGGTTGTTTCATTGTGGTTGCGACGATGAGAACGGCGAACTGCAGACCGGCTGGATGCGCGGCACTTTTGTGTGGCAGCAGCAAGGGGGGCAGTGGCGGATTGTGCACGAGCATTTATCCAATGCGTTTGATCCCGCCAGTGGTGAGTTGATCATGGGCTGGCAGCCGGCGCATACGCCGGTGCCGGTAGCCAATACCTGATTCTGGAGTAAGGGGCGCAAAGGGAGAAAAGTGTCATGAATTATTTGTGTTTGGTGTACTACAGCGAAGCCGCCATGCAAGAGCGTGGCGATGACCACTGGCAATCGCTTAACCAAGAATGTCAGACCTATAGCGGAGGGCTGCAAGAATCCGGCGTCATGCTGGATGGCTCCGCCCTGCAGCCGGTGTCGACTGCGACCACGGTGCGCTTGCGCGACGGGCAGGTGAGTGTCACGGATGGCCCTTTTGCAGAAACCAAGGAGCAACTGGCGGGTTTTTACCTGATCGAAGCCAACGACCTGAACGATGCTATCCGCGTGGCGAGCCGTATTCCGCCGGCCCGTTACGGCAGTATTGAGGTGCGACCGGTGCGGGATATCTATGGCGACTCGTCGCAGGCCGTGCCCTACGCGGACGCGGTATCTGAAAGCGAGCAGGTGACGGACTAGCAACCTTGGAAAAACGCCCAGCACTCCCTGGTTCTCTGTGGAAAGAGATGCTTGCATCACGAATCACGGCGGTGTGTGACAACCACAAGAGAAAAGCCGTTTTTCCGGCATTGCCTAATCAAAGGTTTTTGCAAAGACCAATCCGCCCCACAGCACGTTGCGGTCGCCCACGCCGTCTTTCAGTTCTGAGGTGTGGCCGCGCAGCACATAGCTGAGCCGGTAGCCGTTGCTGAACGCATAGGTGTAACCCAGCCAGGCTTCGGCTACGCCATGGTTCACTTCATCGCTGTCGTAGCGCACCTCGCTGTCACGGAACTGGCCTTGCAGAAAGGCATTGTACGCGCGCCCGACCAGGGCGATGCCGCCCCATACGTAGTGCTCGTTATCTTCGCTGGTGGCGGTGGTGTTGTTGCGCTCGCCGTAGCGGGTCAGCTCCGGGTTACTTTGCCACCAGGGGCTGCGCAGGCGCCCGGCGCGGAAGCTTAGGCTCCAGCGTGCTTCGGTGATGTAACCTACAGAGCCTTCCACGGTGCTTTTTATTTCCAGATTGTCGCTGGAAACGGGCAGCGTTTTCTGTCGTGCCACTGCGTAGCGAGCAGTGGGTTCGCCGCCATCACTGATTTGGTGATCCCAGCCTTCCGTCCGCTCGGCGCCAATGACCTTGTGCACGCCATTCTGGATATCGCCGGCCAAACTCAGCCCCAAAGCCCCCAGGGTCAGCGTACTGTGCCAGGCCACCTGCTCCTCGGGATTTACCTGCACTCGGCTGCTGGAGATATACACCATGCTGGCGAAAGGGCGGTCGTTATAGAGTGGTTCAGGTTGGCCTTTTTCCTCTGGTGTAAAGCCGAAAATGCCCGCTTCGAAACTGTGCCCGCGAACCGGATTTTCATTCAGGCGATTCATGCCTAGAGCGTTATCGATCCAGCCTAGTGGGGTGTCCAGTGAGAGTAAAAAATTGCGCGCCTTGGTACCGGTGGCGGCCATGCTGAGGCCGTAGGTGTAATCCTGATCGCGGCTGCCCGGCACCAGCATGTCGTTATCCATGGTCAGCGCCCAGCTTCCGGTTTCGCCTTCCTGTTCGGGTTGAGGGCGAGGTTGGCGTGGGCGCGTTTCGGCGAACCCTGGGCTTTCGGTCCGGGCCAGCGGGGACGGGGTGTCGGACAGCGCCGCGGCGCCGGTCAGCCCGGGGCTCACCAGCATAGTGATCGCCAGTAAGCTGGCGGCCGGAAAACCGGGCGAACGAAAAAGGCCGTCGGCAATGTCTGTCTCTGTCATGGCTCCGTATCCGTCTTTCTCCGGGATCGCGTAAGCGGATCGCCGGGACTGCATTCAGTGACGCGCACGGTAGGCCCGGCACGCGCGTATTGGATATCGCGTTGCTGGGCGGTTGTTGCCTGTTTCTACAGAGCGTTGTTGTTTTGCCAGCGGCAGCGGCGCAGGTAATACGTCGCTGTGTCTTCAATGGGACCAGAATCGTAGATGGCTGTTCGATGAAACAGTGCGATAGAGTTGGCCATTTAATCGAATTTTTCGATTTATTCGGAACAGGCCCTGATTCGCGGATGACACGATTCCCACGCGGGCCGTCTTCTTCGGTCATTGAGCTTGGCGACCGAGACGTCGTAGCCTCGGAGCATATTCATGGGCTGACGCTCAACAGACAATGATGATAAGGAGAGCATGGTGGCAGAGGCATATATCGTAGCGGCGGTGCGTACCGCGGGTGGCAAAAAGAATGGTCGGTTGAGCAAGGTGCACCCGGCGGACATGGGTGGCCGTGTTATTGATGCGGTGGTCGAGCGCACTGGCGTGGCGCCGGAAAAGGTGGATGACGTGATTTTTGGCTGTGTGAGCCAGATCGGTCCGCAGACCTTTAACGTAGCGCGGACCTCCATCATGAGCTCTTGTCTGCCGGAATCCGTACCGGGCGTTACCATCGATCGTCAGTGCGGATCGTCCCAGCAGGCGATCCATTTTGCCGCCCAGGCAGTGATGAGTGGCACCCAGGATCTGGTCATCGCCGGTGGCGTGGAATCCATGAGTCAGGTGCCGATTGGCTCCCCGGTGATGGCGGTGAAGGAAATGGGCAACCCGTTTACCGGTGAAATCAGCAAGCGCTACCCGGGCGAAACGTTCAGCCAGTTCCATGGCGCTGAGCGTATGGCGGAGAAATACGGAGTGAGCAAGGCGGAGCTGGACCAGTTCGCCTACGATTCTCACAAGCGTGGCGCTGCCGCCACCGAAGCAGGCCGTTTCAAGGACGAAATCATTCCGGTGCCGATTACCCTGGAAGATGGCAGCAGCGACGAGCATACCGTGGATGAAGGTATCCGTTGGGAAGCCGAGCTGGATGCGATCAAGGCGCTGCAGCCGTTGCAGGAAGGGGGCCATATCAGCGCCGCCAACGCCAGCCAGATTACCGATGGTGCCTCGGCGGTGATGATTGCCAGCGAGAAAGCCGTTAAAGAACTGGGCCTGACGCCGCTGGCCCGTGTTCACGCTATGGCCGTGGTGGGCTCCGACCCAACCATGGTGCTGGAAGGCCCAATCCCGGCCACTGAGAAAGTGCTCAAGCAGGCCGGTATGACCATGGCGGATATCGACCTGTACGAAGTCAATGAAGCGTTCGGTTCTGTGCCGCTGGCCTGGATGAAGGCGCTGGGCGCAGACTACGAAAAACTGAACGTGAATGGCGGCGCCCAGGCGCTGGGGCACCCGCTGGGGGCCACCGGTTCCAAGCTGATGGGGACGTTGGTGTATGAACTAAAACGCCGTGGTGGCAAGTACGGTTTGCTGGCCATTTGTGAAGGCTTGGGCACCGCCAACGCGACCATCATCGAAGTGCTGTAAATGCTGTCGTTGAAAGTGAAAAGTTGAAAGTGAAAACGCGGCCGGGCGTGTAGCTGGCCATCTGACATTCAGCTTAGTGCCTTGGTGCCTTCGTGTTTTTCAGCTTGAAAAAAAGCCGCCCGGGTTTCCCTGAGCGGCTTTTTTGTGCGCGAGGTTTTATTTGTAGAAGCCATGCTTGCATGGTGAAAGGGCAGTGATGAGTCACGCGTTTCGAGGAGCGAAGTTCAGAACCGCAAGCCCTCTCTTCGGATCTTGGGTTTTGCCTTTCGCAACTCATCACTCGTATCTCGATACCGTTTCCTCGCCAGTGGCAGGAACGCTAGCAGACCACCCTCTATGGTGCGCCGGAGAGCGAATCAGCTGAGCCTTTCTACCAGCCAAACCCCGGCCAGCACCATGATGGCCACCGAGCCCACCGGCACAAAGACACGCTTGTACAGCGTCGTATCCCGCGCCAGATAAGCTAGCGGCACAAACAGCAGCACGATGGCGATCTGACCCAGTTCCACGCCGATATTGAAGCCCAGCAGCGGCAACACAATGCCGTCCCCCATTAGCCCCAGGTCTGCCAGTACCGAGGCAAACCCCAGCCCGTGCACCAGGCCGAATACGAAGGCCATGATCCAGCGTTTCGGGAACAGCCCCGGCAGCAGGTTGGCGGCGGCGCCGAGGGCGACGGTAAGGGCGATGGCCGACTCCACCAGCCAGGCGGGCAGGGTGATGATACCCAGTGTGGCCAGCGCCAGAGTCAGTGAGTGGGTGACAGTAAAGGCGGTGACGATGGCCAGGGTCTGGGTCAGTGCGCCGCCCATGGTGGGCGCCGGTTGCCAGCGGCCGCGCTGCCAGATGAGCACGGCGGGGAACAGCAAGGTCAACAGGAACAGGATGTGGTCGTAGCCAATCAGGATGTGGTGAATGCCCTGATGCACAAACCCCTGAAAGGCATGCCATTGCCCGGTGCGGCTGGTATCGAGCTGGTGGCTGCGTTGATTGTCACTGAAAGTGACCGCCAGTTCGGTGCCGTCGTGGTTGGCCTTGAGCAGGCCATGGTGGCTGGGGTCCCGGTCGAACAGGAAACGATAGCCAACAGCCAGCTGTGTCGGTGCCACGGCGCAGTCGCCCTGGAAATGCAGGGCGGCGTAGGTACCATCCACATGCTCATTGGCCTGTAGGCCCGTGAGCGTGAGCGGGCAGGATTGGCGGGCGTCGCCTTGCCCGGCCTGAACGGTGAGCATCGGCAGAACTTGCTGTGCCAGTTCGGGCTGGCGGCTGCGCAGTTCCCCCCAGGTGATGTCGCCATCGTCGTTGCTGTCCAAATCGACCACCAGTTGCAGGTCGCGCAAGGCAATGTCCCAGCGTCCGTCGATTTGTGGGCTGTCGGAGGTGCTGTTCAGGGTCAGGTAGCTGTCGCTGGGCTTATGGGCAAACGCCGGGGCGCAGGCGAGAAGCAGCATCACTATCAGGCCATGCTTCATGGTTGAACCTCCGACCCGCTCGCTTGGAGAATGGCGTCATGGACGCCGTGACTATCGATGAAATCCCGGACGGTGGCTTGGGCATCGGCGTTGTCGGCGGCCGTGGCCGACGCGAGCAACAGGCGTAGATCGGCCAGTTCCTTTTGCTGCTCCCAGTTTTCCCGGGCTACGGTGAGGGCCTCGTTGGGCGACGGGACGACTTGGAGCAGGTAACGGGCCTGTTCGCGTTGGTGCACGCTGCGGCCGGTTTCTTCAGCCGCTTGCAGGCGTTGTTGGTAGGCCTGTTGCCACTGGCTGGCGTGGGGGTGTTGGCTACGTTGGCCGGCAATGGCCAGACGCAGCAGGGCATTGTCCCGGTCCTGCCAGTTTTTCAGATCATCAATCACGGCGTCGGGCTTTCCTTCCTGTAGCCACAGGTCGCTTTGCAGGTAGCGTAAATAGGCATCCTGGGGAGCGAGGGTCAGGGCTGCATCCAGCGCCTGCTGCGCGCGTTCCGGTTCGCCCTGCTGAATGGCCATTTCGGCGATCAGGATCTGTAACCAGACGGCCTGGGTTGTGTCGCTGACCAGACGGCTGTCGGCCAGTGACTGCAGTGTGGCGTAGGCGTGCTGATGTTGGCCTGTCATGGCCTGCACGCTGGCCTGGCACAACACCACAGTTGTTGGCGGCAGGCTGTTGGCGGCCTGACGACAGGCTTGCCGGGCAGCATCGAACTGGCCTTGTACTCGCTCAATGTTGGCCAGCATCAGCCAACCCTGACCCTGCTTGGGGTGCTGTTCCAGTAAGGCAGTCAGGCGAATTCGGGCCTGGCTGAACTGGTGGCGTTGTTGCTCAATGTCCGCCCATAACAGGTTCACCGCCGGTGACGGTGGCTGGGAAAACGGCGCCAGGGTGCGTTGTGCGTAGCCAAGAAAGCGTGGGTCGCCCTGCTGGCGGCCGTAATCAATCTGGGCGCGGGCCAGGCGTAGTGCATCGGCCTCGTTTTGCGGCGGACTGGAGGGCGTCAGTGCCTGTTGTGATTCTGACAGGGTGGCCAGCACCGTGGCGTTAGTGTCAGGGGTGTAGGGGGCTGCCTGTGCCGTTGCGGCCAGCAGCCCCCCACAGAGAATGAGTAAGGCCGCCGGAAATCGGCGGCCTGTTTGGGGGTTAGTCCAGGACACTGTTATAGGCATCCTCGTTGGTGTCGGTTTGGTTCCGGAAACGCAGGTTGTTCACGGTAACCGGGTCGGTGGTATCGCTGGTGGCGGCCAGCTGGGTTTTCACAAAGGCCGTGTAGTCCACCGTGGCTTGCGCTCTGGGTGGCGGCGGGTCGTTGTCATTGTCACCTCCGCAGGCAACAAGCCCGAGGGTGGCCAGTGAAACTGTGGTTGCCAGTAATAAACGCATGATGTCCTCCTGTAATGGGGCGCGGTTACGGCGCGGCGGCCACGTTATCGGCACCGGGCAGCGGTGTGTTCAGGTACGGGAACATGGTCAGGTAGGCGGCCGGGTCGGGCAGGGCACCGTCATTGACGATGGCGCCGCCGTTGACCTGGCTGTCCTGGGTGCCGCAATTACCGATTTCACCACCGGGATCGGCGCCATTCACGTCCGCCCCGCAGAGGAAACCTTCGGCCGCGGTGAGGGCGATATCCACCACGTCATCGACCGGGCGACGACCGTTGGGGAAACCGGCAAAGTCGCCGCCGGCAACACCGAGGTCCACCTGGGCACCTGCGGCAGTGGCCGGAATACCGGTATTCAGACGCAGCATTTCGCTGGCGGTAACGGTGGGAAGTTGGGTGACACCGGGGACGCCGGTGAGGAATACGGTAACCAGATCGTTACGCGGGGTTTCCGGAGCAGGCACGCTGAATAGCACATTCACCAAGGCCGGCAGGCTGGGGTTGGTCACATAGGTGGCGAACTGGCCATCGTCCTTAGGCTCGCTGGCGTTGAAGCGGTCCTTGTCGGGCAGGCCGATCACCACCTCGTTCACCAGTGGTGAACCGAGACGGGATACCTGGGTATAGGCGCCGCCTTTGACGGCCGGGCCTTTAGCATCGGCACTGGCGGTGACATCGGAACCTTGTGGCGCCGGGTTGATCACGCTGGCTTGGCGGATGCTGGCGGTGGTCCAGCCACCGATGACCGTATTGTCACCGGTCAGGCAGTCCGCCGGCACTTCCAGGGCCAGGCTGGTGACGTTCTTGTCGCCGATGGTGTTGCTGCGCGAATCACGGGCGCCCAGTGGGTTGAGGGCAACCAGATCAAACACTTCGCCCAGGTTCACCACAAAGCCTTCCTGGCGTTGGCCAACGAATACCTTGCCGGGCATGGGGCAGTCCGGAAGGGTGACATCGTAAATAAAGTTGTCGGCATAGGTGGCGTAATCGGCGATGGATTTGGTGCCGATGTTGTCCACTGGTTTGGCAAAGGTGTCTTCGCCGCTGCCGGCATTGGTGATGCTTTGCACGTTACCAGTACGGCGATCGCCGGTGATCATTTTTACGGTGTAACTTTCCAGCACGTTCTGGGCGCTGGTGTCGTTGGCGGTGATGGCGCCGATGTTGATCAGCGGTACCGGCACGTCAGTGCCGCCCACATTGACCGTGGCGTTTTTCCGTTCCGTATTGAATTGGAACTGGAAGGTAATGTCTTCCATGGCGTTGCCGTCATTATCGATATGAATTTCGTAAATGGCGTCATCGTCCAAGGAGAAATAATTGGGACCGCCGTAGGCATCCTGCAGCGGCAGGTAGTTGGCGATCAGGGTCACATACCCATCACGGCCGGACTCATAGCTGTTGAACATGTAGAAGTCCGTGCCATCGACTTTGGGCATGCCGGTAATGAATGGGGCCTCGCGGTGGCTGGATGCCAGCGCAGTGCTGCTGGCCAGTAGCGCGGCTGCGGTGCAGACCGCGGGTAAGAGAACAGGGCGGCGTAACATACGAACACTCCTTTTATTTGTGTTCTCTACGGTACGCAGCAGGGTGATTGCCGGATGCAAAAAATATTTTGTTTTTTTCTGCATCCGTTATGCGATTTTTCACGTATTACTAACAGATAAGCTGTCATTAAGGAGGTCACCTCAACGGCGCGTCCGGAGAACCTCGTTATGGCAGCAAGGGAAGGCATGCTGGTGGATCAGCTGGCAAAAGTGGCGCAGGGAGATCGCGCTGCCTTTGCAGGGCTGTATCAACAAACCAGCCGTGCGGTGTATGGGCAGTGCATGCAATTGCTGCGTGACAATGACGAGGCCAATGACGTGCTGCAGGAAACCTATATACAAGTATGGCATCACGCCGGTGAATACCATGCGGACCGGGGCTCGGTGCTCACCTGGATGATGTCCATCTGTCGCTACCGGGGGCTGGATGCACTGCGTCGGCGGCGTATCGATGTGGAGTTCGATTCGGTGGCGCAGAATCATGCCTGCGACAAGCCGGGGCCCATGCAGAATGCCGGAGACATGGTGGATCGGCAGCGCTTGAGTGACTGCTTGCGCGATCTGGATGAGCGCTACCGGAACAGTATCGAGATGGCCTACTTCCGGGGGTTTACCCATCAGGAGTTGGCCGTTGCCATGGGCCAGCCTCTGGGTACCACGAAAAGCTGGGTGCGCCGCGGGCTCAGCGTATTGCGTCGGTGCCTGGGGCCATGAAGCCGGATAATCACGAGCGTAACCATGCGCTGGCGGCAGAGTATGTGGTGGGGACCTTGCACGGTGCTGCGCGCAGGCGTTTCGAGCGCTGGATGATGGTGTCGCCGAAATTGCGGCGGCAAGTCTGGTTATGGGAGCGGCGTTTACAGCCGTTCAATGAATCGGCGCCCAGCTTGCAGCCGCCGGCGGATGCCTGGGAGGCAGTGGAGCGCCGGCTGTTTCCGTCTTCTGTTACCGCGCCTGAAACCAGTGCCCAAACAGAGCCCTTGTGGCAGTCGGTGCTGCCCTGGCGCTGGACAACGGGCATTGCTGTGCTCGGGTTGATGGCGTTGTTGATCTGGACGCCGGTGCCGCCGGAGGCCACGGTGAGTGGTTTGGTGGGTGTGGTGCAGAGCGCGCAGGCGCAGCCTTTGTGGGTGCTAAACGCGTCCCGGGGAGATCATAGCCTTACGTTGCGCTCGCTGCCGCCCACGTTGCCGGCAAGCCATGATCAGGATTTCGAATTGTGGTTGTTGCCGGAATCCGGAGTGCCGGTGTCGCTGTCGGTGTTGCCGACTCAGGGGGCTGAGTTGCGGATCACGCTGAGCAATGAGCAGGTAACGCAATTGCTGCAATCCCGTTCCCTGGCGATCAGCCTGGAACCCCATGGCGGTTCGCCGACGGGGCAACCTACCGGGCCGGTGGTGTATCAGACCAAGCTAGTGGACTTGTAAGGCCAGTGGCGTGATGGGGTGCTAGCTGGCGAGTTCGCTTTCGGCGGTTTCCAGCGCTTCCATGGCGTCCAGTAGTGCCCCTTCCAGTTCGTCGTGTTGTTTCTTCAGCCGTGCCTGATCACCCAGCAGGCCGTTCATCTCGTCCTTGCGACTGGCGTCGGTGTATAGCGCGTCTTCGCCCAGCCCGTCTTCCACGGTGGCCAGTTTGTCACTGCATTGGGTCAGTTGTTTTTCCAGTGTTTCCACCTGCTTTTTCAGCGGGCGTAACTGTTGGCGCTGTTGGGCTGCTTGCTGTCGGCGGGCCTTGGCATCCTGGCCATCATTGGGGCGCTCTTCTTTTACCGGCTTGCCGTCGCGGCGGTTTTGTTGCAACCAGCGAGCATAGTCGTCCAGGTCGCCATCGAAATGGCTGACGTTCCCATTGGCCACCAGGAAAAAATCATCCACGGTGGTTTCCAGCAGGTGGCGATCGTGGGAGACCAACACCACGGCCCCTTCGAAGGCTTGCAGGGCCAGGGTCAGCGCTTCGCGCATATCCAGGTCCAGGTGGTTGGCGGGTTCATCGAGTAGCAGCAGGGCCGGTTTTTGCTGGACGATCATGGCCAGTGCCAGGCGGGCTTTTTCGCCGCCGGAAAAACGCCCGATGGGGTCGAACACGTCATTGCCCTGGAAGCCGAAACGGCCGAGCTCGCTGCGTAATTGCGATTCGCTCCATTGCGGGTAGAAGCGCGACAGCATCTGATAAGGCGTGTCGTTGGCGTCCAGGCGGTCTACCTGTTGCTGATGAAAGTAGCCAATTTTCAGGTCGTCGTTTTTTTCAAAGTGACCGCCGATGGCGGGTAGCTCCCCCATCAGGGTACGAACCAGTGTGGACTTGCCCGCGCCATTGGGGCCAAGCAGGCCGATGCGGGTTTCCGGGCGCAGGCTGAGTGTTACCTGATCGAGAATCACCGTTTTCTTGCCGTCGTTCTGATAGCCACACTGCACCGCGTCCAGATTCTCCATGGGGTTGGGCAGTTTTTCCGGGGTATGAAAATCAAAGCTAAAGCCGGAATCCACATGGGCGGGGGCGATCAGTTCCAGTTTTTCCAGGGCTTTGACCCGGCTTTGGGCCTGTTTGGCTTTGCTGGCTTTTGCCTTGAAGCGGGTAATGAACTTCTGCAGGTGAGCCACCTGGGTTTGCTGCTTGTCGTGCATCTTCTGCTGCAGGGCCAGCTTCTCGGCGCGCTCGCGCTCAAAGTCGGAGTAGCCACCGGTGTATTGCTTCAGGCTGTTATGTTCGATGTGCAGAATCTGGGTGACGATGGCATCCAGAAAGGCTCGGTCGTGGGAGATCACCAGCAGTGCACCGGGCTGTTGAATCAGATAACTCTGCAGCCAGAGGATGGCATCCAGATCCAGGTGGTTAGTGGGCTCATCGAGAAGCAGCAGATCCGCATCGCTCATCAGCACCTGGGCCAGGTTAAGGCGCATGCGCCAACCGCCGGAAAAGCTGGCTACGGGCTGTTGCTGTTGGGTTTCGCTAAAACCCAGGCCGGCCAGCAGGATGGCCGCGTTGGCCGGTTGCTGCCAGGCGTGTAGAGCGTCCAGCTCGCCGTGGCTCAGGGCGATAGCGTGATTGTCACCGGCCTGTTCAGCCGCGGCCAGTTTACGTTCGGCGGCGCGCAGCCCATGGTGGCCGTCCAGCACATATTCGATGGCGGGCTGATCCAGCGCGGGGACTTCCTGGGCCATCATGGCCAGGCGCCAGTCGGCTGGCAGGTTAAGGTTGCCGCCGTCGCTCTCCAGCTGGCCCATGATAAGCTTGAACAGCGAACTCTTGCCGCTGCCATTGCGGCCCACCAGACCCACGCGCCAGCCTTTGTGTAGCACCAGGTTGGCATCTTCCAGCAGCAGGTCGGGGCCGCGGCGAAGGTTGATATGTTCGAGAGACAGCATGGTGAGCCTATGTTGAAGACAGTGGCCTGCGTGCCGTGACAGACGTGCAGGAAACCGGCGCAGTGTAAGCGATGGCCTGTTTAAGCACCAACCTGCCCGAGGGCGGTGAACCAGGGGATACCCGTGAGTAATACGATAACACCGGACCTGTGGCGTTTTGCGCTGGGCCGTTGGCAGGACAAGGCGTTCGAGAAGGGCTGTCTGCATCTGCAGGATGAATATCAGGTGCCGGTGTCATTGCTGTTGTGTGGTCTGTGGCTGGCGGAGCAGGGTAAACAGCCGGATGCCAGGGTGGGGCGGCGGCTGGCGGAGCTGGCCGGGCAGTTTGAGGCGGATTACCTGCGGCCGCTGCGGGCGGTGCGCCGT
This sequence comes from Alcanivorax sp., assembly GCF_040118815.1. Classification (GTDB taxonomy): domain Bacteria; phylum Pseudomonadota; class Gammaproteobacteria; order Pseudomonadales; family Alcanivoracaceae; genus Alcanivorax. The sequence goes on along the minus strand of NZ_JBEDTC010000019.1, from coordinate 247,994 downwards.
CAGGCAAGCCAGGACGACCGGCTCCCCGAGTTCAAACGCCAGATCCAGCAGGTGGAACTGGAAGGCGAACGCTGGCTGCTGACGGCCCTGCCTGGCCTGTGCGATGGCTTGTTACCGGCAGGCAAGCCGGTGGACCCGATGGGCTGGATGTTGGTGCTGGTGCCGGACATGGCCCGCTGTGAAGGATTGCAGGCGTCCCTCAGCCAACTAGTGGCACTGTAGGGTAGGAGCACCTCTTGAGGTGCGAATCCGAGCCTGGGCGAGGAAAGGGCATTGCCGCTACTCCCGTCCCGTTCCAGAAAGTCTGTTGAGCCCTGGAACGCCTGATCGTCCTGCTGCCGATTCCGCGTTCACACGCGGTTCGCACCTCAAGAGGTGCTCCTACAGAAATCGCGCTTTTCAACTTTGAACTTTCTCTCCTCCGCTGCCATTCTTCCTGTCCACGTTTATCCGGATCATCCCATGAGCACCGATCTCGACTTCGACCGCGACCACCTCTGGCATCCCTATACCTCCACCTCGAAGCCTCTGCCGACCTTTCCCGTGGCCAGTGCGGCTGGAGTGCGGCTGACGCTGGAAGATGGCCGCGAATTGATAGATGGCATGTCGTCCTGGTGGGCGGCGGTGCATGGCTATAACCACCCGGTGTTGAACCAGGCGGCCAAGGACCAGATTGACCGGATGGCCCATGTGATGTTCGGGGGGCTGACCCACGAACCGGCGGTGGAACTGGGCAAGAAGCTGGTGGCGTTGACGCCGGATCCGCTGGAAAAAGTGTTTTTGGCAGACAGTGGCTCGGTGTCCGTGGAAGTGGCGATCAAGATGGCGCTGCAGTACTGGCTTAGCCAGGGGTACACCGGCAAGGACAAGTTGCTGGCCCTGCGTAACGGTTATCACGGCGATACGTTCGGTGCCATGGCGGCCTGTGACCCCGTCAACGGCATGCATTCACTATTCAGTGGCGTGCTGGCCAAACATTATTTTGCTGAGACACCGCAATGTCCCTACGACGGTGACTTCGACACCGCGGATCTGGAGTCCATCCAGCAGATGCTGGCGGCCCACCATCAGGATATTGCCGCCGTGATTCTGGAACCCATCGTGCAGGGTGCCGGCGGCATGCGTATCTATCACCCTACGTATCTGAAGGCGGTGCGGGCCCTGTGCGATGAGTACGGCGTGCTGCTGATCTTTGATGAAATCGCCACCGGCTTTGGCCGCACCGGCAAACTGTTTGCGCTGGAACATGCCGATGTCTGCCCGGATATCCTTTGCCTTGGCAAGGCGATCACCGGTGGCTACATGACGCTGGCGGCCACACTATGCACCGGCCAGGTGGCGGCGGGTATTTGTGACGGTGAAGCCGGCGTGCTGATGCACGGGCCGACCTTTATGGGTAACCCGCTAGCCTGTGCCGTGGCCAATGCCAGTATCCAGTTGTTGCTGGATTCCGGTTGGCAGGAAAAAGTGGCTGCTATCGAAACCCAGCTCCAAAACGAACTGCTGCCCCTAAAGGCTTTGCCCACTGTAGCCGACACTCGGGTGCTGGGTGCCATCGGGGTGATGGAGATGAAGGAGCCTGTGGCTATGGAGCAGGTGCAGGCACGCTTTGTGGAGCTGGGAGTGTGGATTCGTCCGTTCGGCAAGTTGGTCTACATCATGCCGCCGTTTGTGATTGAGCCTGAAGATTTGAGCAAGCTGACCGGTGCGTTGCGGGATTTGGCCGAACAGGGGTAGCTACGAGCTACGAGAAAATAGATAGCGGCAAGCAGGAAAGTTCTCTTCACTCCGCGGGTTTTTCGCTGCTTCTGGTTTGTTTTTTCTGGCCGCTAGAAGCTTGTAGCTCGCCGCTGCGTTATCACCGAAACCCCGGCATGGTCTGAATCAGGTGCCGCTGTACTTCCAGCCACTCGCCAATCAGGCGCCAGTGTTGCTGGTCTTCAAGGTGGCGGGAGACGGCGGCGTCCATGATGCCCTCGCCTTGGCTCATGGCTTGCACGTAGAGCTGGGTATCGCGCAGGGTTACCAGGTAGGGAATCTTCAGGCTGGAGAGAAACTGGCGCAGGGCTTCGTACATTTTGGTGCGGGTGCGCGCGCGATTGGCGATCACCGCCAGCCGCCGGGGGCGCCGGCGGTAGCTGGGGGTAAGCATGACGCTTTGCAGAAAACGGGTGGTGGCGCGGATATCGATGGGGCTGGGGAGCACAGGAACCAGAACCACCTGGGAGAGTCGTAACAGGTGATCCAGCTGGTGCGTATCCAGCCCGGCAGGGGAGTCGATGATCACCAGGTTGCCCGCCTGATCCAGTCGCTGTTGCAAGCGGCCAAGGGAAACCGGTTCGCCGGCAGGCCAGCTGAGGGTTTGAATGGTGGAGGATTTGCGCATCTTCAGCCACTGGGTGGCGGATTGCTGCGGATCCAAGTCCATCAGGCATACCGGGCGCCCCAAAGCCTCGAAATAGCAGGCCAGATTGCTGGCAATGGTGGTTTTGCCGCAACCGCCTTTGCTGTTCGCGACCAGAATCACCAAACGCGATGACTGGGAGCGATGCCGGGAGCCGATCCCCGTGGATGAGCTGTTCTGTGCGCTGTTCATACCGTTTCTTTATGGTTATTTCGTATGATTCTACCTGCCCCTAATACCGGTGCGGTGACTGTCGGAAGAAAGGGTGATTATGCTCACAAATTCAACACTACCGTAAAAGTGGCATAAGTGATGTAAATTGTGATGTTATTTTGCATCCACCGGGAACTCGATCCCGTGAAGAGGCTCAATACAGGGGAATCCGGCATTATGCGTTTTTTGCTCATTATTGTTGTGCTGCTGCTGGCAGTGCTGGCGGCATTGTTTGTTGTGCCACTGGGTGGCGGCAAGCCACTACTGGACTGGCAGCATGTAGAACAGAACTGGCAACAGCCGGAAAAGTTGTTCGATGGGAGTGTGTCTCCCTGGCTGGAAAAAAAGGGTGGCGCGGAACTGTATCGCTGGCGTGACCCCGATGGAAACTGGCAGTATGGCCAGATTCCGCCGCCGGGTGTGTCGGCGGAACCCGTTACAGTAAAGGCCCCGGACACCATCAGCGCGCAAGACATGCGCGGTGGCAAGGGGCTTGAAGAGACACAACGGAAACAATAACAGTAGGCCAATTGGAGGCAGAATGAAGAAATTGGGAATCGTGCTGGCAGGGACTGTCTTGCTGGCAGCCTGTGGTCAGGAAAAAGCGGAAGTGAAAACGGATGACCAGAAGGCGTCCTACGCGCTGGGTTTCCGCAGTGCGGAGCAGATGCGTAGCCTGGAAAACCTGGACCTGGATGCCATGGTTGCAGGCCTGCGTGATGGCTTCGACGAGAAGGGCGAGTCCCGCCTGGGTGATGAAGATCTGGATCAGCTGATCCGTGATTTCCAGGGTCGCATGATGGCCGCCCAGCAGAAGAAAGTGGAAGAAGAAGCTGGCCAGAACCAGGAAGCCAGCGAAAAATTCCTGGCAGACAATGCCGAGCGTGACGGCGTGACCGTTACCGACAGCGGCATGCAGTACGAAGTGCTGGCCTCCGGCGAAGACGGCGCACCGTCTCCGACCTTGCAAGATACCGTGGAAGTGCACTACCACGGCACGCTGCCCGACGGCACCGTGTTCGACAGCTCCGTAGAGCGTGATAAGCCGGCCACCTTCGGCCTGCAGCAGATCATTCCGGGTTGGCAGGAAGCCTTGCCGATGATGAAAGAAGGCGACAAGTGGAAAATCGTTCTGCCGCCGTCTTTGGCCTACGGTGAGCAAGGCGCTGGTGGTGACATTGGTCCGAATCAGGTGCTGATTTTCGAAATCGAACTGCTGGATGTGAAAGGCAGCGGTAATGAGGAAAGCGCCGACGAGGAATAAACTCCCTCGTCTCACGCTTCAACAAAAAGGGCGCCTTCGGGCGCCCTTTTTGGTTTAGAGCTACGAGCTACGAGCTACGAGCTACGAGCTACGAGCTACGAGCTACGAGCTACGAGCTACGAAAAAACAGATAGGCAAAGCCGGAAAGGTTCACTAACCCCAGAGCATTTTTTTTGAAAATGCATTGGGCCGGAGCGACGGCATCAGGCGCCTGCTTGTTTTTCTCGCAGCTAGAAGCTCGTCGCTAGCCACTGCTTCTAGTGCGTCGCGCTTTGCCGGGCCGGAGGCTCTTGTTGGTGAATACTGAGAATCAGCTGGTCCTCCAACGCAAAGCGTTCCTCAAGGGTCTCCATCAGTGCACTGATACGCTGGGGCAATACCTTGCGCTGGGTCAGACATTGGTTGGGGTGTTCGAAGTCTTCGTTAAAGGCCAGCGCTGCATCGGTGGAGCTGTCCAGTTTTTGCAGAATCTGCCGGGTCAGTGCCGGGTTTTCCCGGTGAAAATGCCGGGCTTCGTTAACCAGTTCCCGATACACCTCAAAATAGCCGGCACTGATGTAGTCCATCAATAGCTGACAGAATCGCTGTACCTGTCGGTGCATGGGCTGAGGGTTGTCGTAGGGTTGGGGGGTAGAGAGGCCTTTCAGGCCTTGCATGGTACAGAGCAGCACAATTAGCTGCTGGCGTTCATCCAGCCAAGCTTGTACCAGCGCTTCGATACGTTGCCATTGGGCCAGTGCTGCAGACGTGGAACTCGCCATTGTGTTCCCTCCTTAGTGAATGGCTGAGACTGCCTTGGGCCGGTACCAGCGGTGCCGTGTGCCCGGAGTTGTGATTCTTCAGCAGGGCTATCGAGACTAGGATGGAGGGTATCGAGGGCGCAATGGGCAGAAAGTGACCTTTGCGGGGTGGCGACTGAATGCCGACAAAAAACAGCGCCGGGTCAGCCACTTGCCGGTAAAGACGGATTTTTTATAAGGCAGACGTTTTTAGTGCTTTGTACGGCGGACAGGAACGCCTGATGCCGGGTGCTTGACGCCAGACGGCTGTGCAAACCGGGTCGGGTTGTGGTCACACCACCGGTTTGCTTTGGGGGTGTAATGTCAGGTATCAGGCTTCTTGCGTCCTGCAAAACGAGCAATGCCGTCCCTCCGGTTGAGCTGGCACAGCGGTAATGCTTCAGGTTAATCCGCATTAGCCGAGATGCTGCGCCACCCAGGGCCACAGCCAGGGCAGGGCCATGGCGGTGACCAGGCCGCACAGGCCCAGTGCCAGGCCGGCGAAGGCGCCGGCTTTCTCGCCATACTCGAAGGCACGGGCGGTACCGATAGCGTGGGCCACTAGCCCCAGCGCAAAGCCTTTCACCCGGTGGTCGGTGACTTTCAATAGGCGGAAGATAGGCCCGGCAGAGAGCGCGCCGACAATGCCGGTAATCGCCACGGCGCCGGCGGCCAGGGATACATAACCACCGGTGGATTTTACCACCTCTACGGCAATCGGCGTGGTGATGGATTTGGGCGCCAGTGAGCCCACCACTTCCGGGGGGGCCCCCAGCCACCAGGCCAGCCCCACTGCAATGGCGGCAGAGATCAGGGCGCCGAGAATAGTGGCGATGACAATGGGCGTGAGCACGCTGCGCACGGTGTGCAGTTGCCGGTACAACGGCCAGGCCAGGGCTACGGTGGCCGGGCCTAACAAAAAGGCAATGATCTGTGTCTGTTCGCGGTATTCCTCGTAGTCCACGTTCACCAGCGGCAGCACGATAATCACCGGGATGGAGGCCACCAGGAAGGGGTGGAAAATGGGCAGGCTGTTGCTGCGCCCGTAAATAAAGAGGGCGAAGCGGTAACTGGCCAGTGTCAGCAGCACACCAAACAGAGGTGTGTGCACCAGCCCGGCCAGGGCATCCAGGTTAGCCGGCATGGTCGTCTCCATGGGCTTTGCTGGTGGGCTCCTGGTGTTTGCCACCGAGCAGCTTTTTCAGCATCAGGGTGACCAGGATCATGCTGAGAATGGTGCCCAGCACCACGGCTACGCCCAGCGCCAGGGCGTACTCTTCGTAGCGATGCCATTGCAGCACAATGCCCACTCCGAGCGGAAAGATCAGCAGGCTGATGTGCTTGATCAGGCCGGCGGCGGCGGGGGCCACCCGTTGCGTGAACGGGGCTTCCAGCAGTAACGCGAGCAGCAACAGCACCATGCCGACCACAGAGGCGGGCAAGGGGATGCCGGTGAGACGAATAATCACCTCACCGAAAAACTGGAACAGTAGCAGGATCAGTAAGCCATCGATCATGACGGGCTCAGCGTGGCAGCGGGCGGAACATCTGAATCAGGGCGACGATCAACAGGCCGCCAAACACCACCATGGACCAGGCGGGCAGGCTCAAGCCCAGAAACGACCAATCCATCTCTGCGCATTCGCCGGAGCCTGCCAGCACTTGCTGGAGCACATTCTGCAGGGGGAAGACGTCGAGCATGTAGTCCAGGCCGGGGCCGCAGGCGGGCACTTGGTCCGCCGGCAGGTTTTGCAGCCAGATGTGACGGGCTGCCACGGCGCCACCACCGAGGGCAGCCATGGCCGTCAATGCGCCGTAGATGCGTACCCCCACGCCTTTCGGACCATGCAGGCTAGCAATCAACAGGATCGCCGCCCCGGCGATCACGCCGACGCGCTGGAAAATACACAGAGGGCAGGGTTCCAGTCCATCCACATGTTGCAGGTACAGGGCGCCGGCCATGGCGGCCAGGCAAGCCAGCAAGGTGAGAATATTCAGCAGGCGTGGAGCAGGAATGAAGGACGGCATGGTCGGCTCTTTTCGTCGGGGACCGGCGAAGGGTAGGCAAAAGCGCCGGTGGCGGCAAGGGGGAAACTCGCCGGATGCAAGACGCTCAATGCCGGACGGAAGCGCTGCGCCGGGTATCGTTTCCCGCTAAGGTGGATAAGGGTGCTTGAGGCACTACGCGGATCTGGGTCAGGCCTGTTTGGCGTTTTTCTGCTGCAGGTTGCGGTCGTGCCAGGCATCGATGCCGGCTTGCCAGCCGTCAAACCACCATTGCGTCAGCGGGGCATCCGTATAGGGGCAGCGGTTGCTATCACCGCCGGACATTCCCCACATGCAGCCCTGATTGTACGCTTTTTCGCACTGCTCCCGGTCTGGAGACATGGCGTTGCTCCTTGTCACGTTCCATGGAGAGTAGCACTGCGGTGCTATTTGCATAGCGTGCGAGTCCGCATTTTTGTTGTGCAAATGCAGCAAACGCAGGTGGGGTGCAGCGTTTCGGATGAGCTGTGCAACGGAATGTGTCGCAGTGAAACGCCACGGTGATGGCGGAAATCGGCAATGGCCGATCTCCGCCACATCAATCGCGGAAGTAATCCGCCAGGTAATCCTCGAAGGATTGCTGGTCGGCGGCTTCACCGGCGGCCTGCTCGGCCAGGCTGTCGGCGGCCAGTTCTTCCAGTTGTTGGTTGGTGGCATCGCAACGCTGGCGGGACAGGAAGTGGTCGCGATGGGCCAAGGCCTGATCCATGGCGAACTGGAAGAAGCCCTGATTGCGGCTTTCCAGTTGTGCCAGAATTCGCGCAGACGGGGTGGCGTCCGGGTTATCGACTTTTTCCTGCTGGTGAGCCAAGGCGTCGGCATAGTTGGTGCCGCCGTGGGCGCGGTCAAACAGTTCGGCAATAGGCTGCATCTGTTCCAGCTTTTCCGTGGCCCAATCTTTCAGGCTCACGGACTTGCCCCAGTTGTAGAGCTGGATGTCGGTGTTGCGGCCGTCGTAGACCACCTTGCGCAGGTTTTCCTTGCTGGCATGCAGGTCGCATTTTTCCAGCTGTGGCGATTCGCGCAGCAGGCAATAGGTGGCAAACAGGTCCAGGAAACGGATTTCTTGCTGGTTGATGCCCACCGGTTCGAACGGGTTCAGGTCCAGCGCGCGGATCTCGATGTATTCCACGCCGCGTTCCTGCAGGGCGGTGGTGGGGCGCTCGCCGGGATTGATGGTGCGTTTGGGACGAATCGATGAGTAGTACTCGTTTTCGATCTGCAGAATATTGGTGTTGAGCTGCTGGTACGTCTCACGACCATCCGCGCCGGTGACTTTGACGCCCATCTTTTCGTAGGCTGGTTCTGGCGTCTTGATGGCATGGGTGAGCGTGCTGACGTACTCATCCAGATTGTTGTAGCTGATGGCCAGGGACGACTGGGCGTTGTTTTGGTAACCCAGGTCGCTCATGCGCAGGCTGGTGGCCTGGGGGCGATATAGGGAGTGGTCAAAACGCTCCAGCAAATCGTGTTCACGGCCTGCCAGGAAAGAGGAGCATAACGCGGGTGATGCGCCGAACAGGTACACCAATAGCCAGGAGTAGCGCTGGAAATTGCGAGTCAGATCAAAGTAGCGACGGGAAATGTAATCCTGCAACGGCGCGCTGTCGCCTTCCAGTTGCTGATGTAATTTCCAAAACTCTTCCGGGTAGGAAAAGTTGTAATGAATCCCGGCGATGGTCTGCATCTTGCGACCGTAGCGGTGGCCCAGGCCTTCGCGGTAGACGGTTTTCATGCGGCCCACATTGGCGCTGCCATATTGCGCCACCGGCACGTCACTGTCCTTGCCGATCATGCAGGGCATGGAGTTGACCCACAGCACGTCGTCACCGATGTGGCTGTACACGTAGCGGTGCAGTTGCTCGAGAAATTCGATGGGTTTGTGCAGCTCAGTGCTGGGGGGCGTAATGAATTCCAGCAGCGCCTCGGAATAATCCGTGGTGATATAAGGGTGCGTCAGCGCGGAGCCCAGCGCTTTGGGGTGCGGCGTTTGCGCCAAGGTGCCATCGGTGGTGATGCGCAGGCTTTCTTTTTCGATGCCACGACGGATACCGGCCAGGGTGGCAGCGGCATCTGAATTCAGCAGGGCATGAATTCGCTGTTCAAGATGCTTCATGGTTGGGGCCTGTCGTGCGGCCGCCCAGATGTGGGGCTGGCCGCGGGTGTGACGGAATTCCGACAATCATGGGGCAATAGAATGACGCTGAAAAGTCACTCCCGATCAGGAGCGCTTCTTGCCGTCTTTCTTCTGCTTCTCTTCCTTGGCCTTGGCAAACAGGTCGGCAAAGGTGCCGCCGCCGCCCTGGGGCTGACCGCCGGCGCGTTGACCGCCACCGTTACCACCGCCACCGCGGCGTTGATTATTGCCTTTGCCGGCCTGATTGGCACGGTTGCTGGTGGGGCGCGGGCCGCTGGTTTTTTCGGTGGGCTGGTCGTCCATACGCATGGTCAGGCTGATGCGTTTACGGTCCAAGTCCACGTCCAGCACTTTCACTTTGACGATATCGCCGGGGGCCACCACTTGATGCGGGTCTTCCACGAACTTGTCGGCCAGCGCGGACACATGCACCAGGCCATCCTGATGAACGCCCACATCCACGAAGGCGCCAAAGTTGGTCACGTTGGTGACGGTGCCTTCCAGGATCATGCTCAGTTTCAGATCCTTGAGGGTTTCCACGCCATCCTTGAGGACCGCTGCCTTGAATTCCGGGCGCGGGTCGCGGCCGGGTTTTTCCAGTTCGCTGAGAATGTCGGTGACAGTGGGCAGGCCGAAACTGTCGTCGGTGAAGTCGGCGGCGTTAACCTTCTTCAGGAACGGCACGTCACCGACCAGATCTTTCAGGGGGCGGCCATGCTTGCCGGCGATCTTTTCAACCACCGGGTAGGCTTCCGGGTGTACCGAGGAGCTGTCCAGCGGGTTTTCGCCGTTCATGATGCGCAGGAAACCGGCGGCCTGTTCAAAGGTCTTGTCGCCCAGACGCGGCACCAGTTTCAGGTTGGCACGGCTGGCAAAGGCGCCGTTCTTTTCCCGGAAGGTGACGATGTTGCCGGCGATGGTGCTGTTGAGCCCGGCAATACGGGCCAGCAGCGGGGCGCTGGCGGTGTTCACGTCCACGCCCACGGAGTTCACACAGTCTTCCACCACGGTATCCAGAGAGCGGGACAGTTTTACCTGGCTCACGTCGTGCTGGTACTGGCCCACGCCGATGGCTTTCGGGTCGATCTTCACCAGTTCGGCCAGCGGGTCCTGCAGGCGGCGGGCGATGGAGACTGCGCCACGGAAGGACACGTCCAGTTCCGGGAATTCCCGGGCGGCCATTTCCGAGGCGGAGTACACCGACGCGCCGGCTTCGGAAACGATGATTTTCTGGATCGGCTGATCCTTGAGTAGCTTGACCACTTCGCCGGCCAGTTTGTCGGTTTCCCGGCTGGCGGTGCCGTTACCGATGGCGATCAGTTCCACACCGTGTTGTTTGCTCATGGTAGCCAGCTTGCTGAGCGACTGGTCCCACTGCTTTTTCGGCTGGTGGGGGAACACGGTGGTGTGTTCCAGCAGCTTGCCGGTGGCGTCTACGACAACCACTTTCACGCCGGTACGCAGGCCCGGGTCCAGGCCCATGGTGCACTTGGGACCGGCGGGAGAGGCCATCAGCAGGCTTTTCAGGTTACGGGCGAAAACCTGAATGGCTTCTTCCTCTCCCATTTCCCGCACCCGGCCCAGTAGCTCGGTTTCCAGGTGGGTGTTGAGTTTGATTTTCCAGGTCCAGCGCATCACTTCCTTGAGCCAGTCATCGGCGGCGCGGCCGGCGTGCTGCCAGTCCGCTACGGCGGTGACCATGGCTTCGCAGGGATGCGGCTGGGCATTCTCCAGTTCTTCCGGCAGTACCATGGAAACATGCAGGATGCCTTCATTGCGGCCGCGGAACAGGGCCAGTGCGCGGTGGCTGGGAATGCCTTTGAGGGTTTCGCTGTGATCGAAGTAGTCGCTGAACTTGGCGCCGTCTTTCTCTTTGCCGTCTACGACTTTCGCCTGGATCTGGCCCTTGTCCCAGAGGAAGGTACGCAGGCGAGTGAGTAGCTCGGCGTCTTCGGCGAAGCGCTCCATGAGGATCTGCTTGGCACCGTCTAGAGCATCCTTGGCGGTGGCAATCTTGTGTTCCTCATTCAGGTAACCGGCGGCCAGTGCTTCCGGATCCTGGGTCGGGTCGTCCATCAGGCCGTTAGCCAGCGGCTCCAGCCCAGCTTCGCGGGCGGTCTGGGCCCGGGTGCGGCGCTTGGGTTTGTAGGGCAGGTAAAGATCTTCCAGCCGGGTCTTGGTGTCGGCGGCCTTGATTGCCTTTTCCAGTTCCGGGGTGAGCTTTTCCTGCTCGGTGATACTTTTCAGGATGGCCTCGCGGCGCTCTTCCATCTCGCGCAGGTAACGCAGCCGTTCTTCCAGGGTACGCAGTTGGGTGTCGTCCAGGCCGCCGGTGACTTCTTTACGGTAACGGGCGATAAAGGGGACAGTGGAACCTTCGTCGAGCAGGGCAACGGCGGCGTTGACCTGGCGCTCCTGGCAACTGATTTCTTCGGCAATGATCTGTTCGATACTACGCATGATATATCCTGGCGGCGTACGGCCTGCAAACGTGCTGCGTGCAAGCGTTCTTCAAATACAAAACGACCGGAATCATAGGGAATGAATCCGGTCGTTGATAGATTGACTTGTAAAAGCGGCTGTGGCTGTGGCGCGACATCATGGATGCTCGATCACCGCGCGTGCTGGGCCATGGAGGGTGACTCAGCCTAGCGCTTCATTGATCTTGGCCACCAGCTCGGCTTCTACCGGCGGTTTGACCACATAGCCGAAGGCGCCCTGGCGCTCGCCCCAGACCTTGTCGGTTTCCTGGTCTTTGGTGGTTACCAGAATCACCGGGATGCTTTCTGTGACGGGGTCACGAGTGATCTTGCGGGTGGCCTGGAAGCCATTCAGTTCCGGCATAACCACATCCATCAGGATCAGATCGGGCTGTTCCTGCTTGGCTTTCTCGATCCCTTCCATGCCGTTGGTGGCGGTGACGACATCATGGCCCTGACCCTGGACAATCTTAACCAGATTGGTCAGTTGGGTCGGGGAATCGTCCACCACAAGAATTTTGGCCATGTTGCTCTCCTCAAGCCGGCATTGATCCCATCGGCTGTATTTTTATATGTCTTGATCCAATCGCCCATCATACCAGCCACTGCTCAAAAGGTAAGCTGTCGAATTGTGGCACCTGTGTGCCGCAAAGTGTCGGCAAAAAGCCGCAAGCTACAAGCTACAACGCGGGCAGGGGCGGTGCCGAATCCTCGGCCCTGCCCGCGATTATCGTCCATCGGTGCGCGGCGACTAGGGTAGCCGCTGCGCACCGAGCCTTTTCGCGTTGCAGCTTGAAGCTTGTGGCTTGCAGCTATCTCGTCAGCGTGTGGGCGCTGCGCCGCCCCCAAAGCAGAATCGGCAGCACGATCAGGGCCGTTACCAGCGACCAGCGGGCCAGGGCCCAAAAGCTGTTGGCCAACACATCGCCGGCATCACCTGCCAGCGGCGCCAGGGCGGCAATCATGAGGCTGCCGATCCCGGTGACCAGCAACCAGCCCGGGGCCAGGGCCAGGGCCCGTTGGCGGCGCCGGAACAGGCACCACAGGAACGCCGCGCCCAGCCCAAGCATCAGCAGCCACAGGAGTCCGGCGGGTGCCATGAGCATCAGGTTGCCATCGTCGCTGGCGGCGGCCTTGAGCAGGGGCAGGTTGCCGAACACTTTGAACAGCAGATAGGGCCCGAGCAGCATGACCCACCACAGGTTGCCGCCCAGCCCCTGAGGGCCGAGTTGCTGGCGGTGGTGGCTGGGATCAAAGCGCCAGGCGCGCTGCAACAGTGTGCCCCAGTTGTGCGGCGCCAGGTGGCGGCTGAGCCCATGGAAGCGGTCGCGCTGTTCTTCGATCAGCATCAGCATGGCCGGCACCACGAGCAAAATCAGCCCGGTGCCGAACAACAAGCCGAACACCAGGCTCACGGCCATGGGTTTGAGGAACTGGGCCTGCAGGGAGCTTTCGAACAGGATCGGTGTCAGCCCGGCGACCGTGGTGATGGAGGTCAGCAGCACCGCGCGCAGACGTCGCACACAGGCTTCGGTGATCGCCTGGAAACGTTCCATGCCTTCGGCCACCAGTTGCTGGTAAAAGCTCACCAGTACGATGGAGTCATTGACGATAATGCCGGACAGGCCGAACAGTCCCATGGCCGAGAACATGGAAAACTTGATGCCGAAGGGGGCGGTGAAGATGTGCCCGATCACCGCGCCGGTGAGGCCGAAGAAGATCGCTACCATGATCGCCAGCGGCCAGGAGTAGGAACTGAAAACCCAAGCCAGCACGATATAAATAATTACCAACCCGAGCAACGCGCCGGTAGCCAGATCGCGCAGGTTTTCTGCCTGTTCCTGAAGTTTGCCTTCGTAGCCTACGCCAATGCCGTACTGGCTTTTCAGCTCCGGCAGGATGCCTTCGTTGAGGGTGGCGATGATCTCGTTGGCGTTGCCTTGTTCCGGGTCCAGGTCGGCGTACACGGTGGCGGCCAATTCGCCGTCGACCCGGCGTAACAGGTCTACCCCTTTGCGCGCGTCAAACGTGACCACGTCGCGCAGGGGTATGGCTTCGCCCTGGTTGGTGATGATGGGCAGGCGCTCTAGGGCGCTGAAGCGGCGACGCTCACTGTCTGGCAGCATCACCCGTACTTCCACTTCTTCGTCTTCCTCGTTGTAGAGCTGCGCTAGGCTGCCATCGAAGGCGGCCCGTAGCTGGCTGGCCACGTCACTGAGCGTTAACCCCAGGGCGCGGCCCTGAGCGGTGAGTTCGAAGGTGAGCTGTTCCTTGCCGTAAGGAAGGTCATCGTCCACGTTGCTGACGCCGGTGAACTGCCCAAGGCGTTCCTGCAGCGCCAGTGAGGCAGCTTTCAGAGTGGGAGCGTCACTGCCGGTGAGTTTCACCTCAATGGGTTTTCCGGGAGGGCCGGCTTCGGCCTGGGAAATGGTGAGTTGATCCAGGCCGGCGGGCATAGCCAGTTTTTCGCGCCAGGCGTCAATCAACTCGTCGTTGGAGATGTCCCGGTCCGAGCCGGTGTAGACCTCGACGACCAGGGTGCCGTATTCGTCACCGAACTTGTCCTGGCGTCCGCCGATGTTGGGGAAGCCGGCGGCGGCGCCGTGGTGGCTGATAATGGTATGGACCAGATGCCCGCCCAGCTCCTCGTTGGTTTCTTCCAGAGAGTGTTCCAGCTCGGCCAGGAAGTCGTCCACCTGTTGCTTGTCGGTGCCGGAAGAAAACTCTGCCACGGCGCGCAGTTGGTCGCCATCGACCGGCGGGAAGAAGGTGAACTTGAGCCAGCCGGTGGACACCAGCGACAGGGCAATAACGAAGGCGCAGACGGCGGACACACTCACCAGCTTGCGGTGGGTAATGGACCATTCCACCAAAGGCCGGAAGCGCTCATCCCGGAAGCGATTGAAACCAATGTCGATGCGTTCGCGCAGGCCGCTGGCCTTGACCTCGATGCCCCGGAAGCTGTGGTGCAGATGACCGGGCATCACCAGGAAGCATTCCAGCAGTGAGGCTAGAATCACGCAGATCATCACGAAGGGAATATCGAAAGATATCTTGCCCATGGCGCCGCCCATCATTCCCAGTGGCAGGAAGGCGGCGATGGTGGTGGTGGACGATGCCACCACCGGCCAGAACATGCGCCGGGCCCCGCCCAGGGCTGCGCGCTGGGCGGACTCGCCCTGTTGCAGGTGGGTGAGGGTGTCTTCGCCCACCACGATGGCATCGTCCACGATCAGCCCCAACGCCAGAATCAGGCCGAACAGGCTGATCATGTTGATGGTGCCGCCAAACGCCCAAAGGATGCCGAGGGTGGCCATGAAGGACACCGGAATGCCCACGGTAACCCACCAGGCGACCCGCGCATTGAGGAAGAAATAGAGGGTGAGGATCACCAGTACCAGGCCGGAAATGCCGTTCCAGAGCAGTGTGGAGATGCGCTCCTGAACATGCTTCCACGCCTCGAAGTAGAACGTCATTTTGACGCCATCGGGCAGCGAATGCGTGTACTCGCCTCCCCAGGTGCGAACCTTCTCGGCCAGGTCGAGCATGTCGTCGTCTTCGCCGCGCATCACCTGCAGCTCGATGGCCGGCTTGCCTTCGAAGGTGAGCGTGGCCTGATCATCCCGTGCGCGCCGTTCGATGATGGCGACATCGCCCAGGCTCAGTTGCTGGCCGTCGGCGGTGGTAATCAGAGGAAGTTCGGCAAACGCCTTTTCGTCACGGCGTTGGCCCAGGGCACGCAGTTGTTTGGCGGCGTCGTCACGGCCCACGGTGCCGGCGGGGGTGTCCTGGCTGAAGCTGCGTACCTTGTCGCCGATTTGGCCCAGGGTCATGCCCAAATCATGGAGGGTGCTGGTGGGCACCTGAATGGCCATTTCCTCTTCCGGCAGGCCAATGAACTCCACTTTGCCGACCCCCAGCGCGAGCAGTTCATCCTCCATTTCTCGCACTAGCGGGCGCAGTTCTTCCCGGCTGCCGTTTTCTGTGGATACCAGGATCGACGTAACCAGCGAATAGCGGGTGATTTTCTGAATCACCGGCCGTTCTGCGTCCTGGGGCAAGTTGCGTATAGAGTCGATGCGCTGGCGCACTTCATCCAGGGCCAGGCCCAGGTCGCTGCCGTCTTCCAGCTCGATAAAGATAGCGCTGGCGCCTTGCTGCGAGCGGGCAATCAGCTTGCGGGTGTTGGGCAGGGTTTTCAGGGCCTGCTCAACAGGGATGGTGATAGAGCGTTGCACATCTTCCGGGCTGGCGCCGCGCCAGGGGATGGTGACGGTGACGTACTCAAAGTCAAAATCCGGGAACAGCTGAGTGTTTAGCCGGGTCAGGCCCAGTACCCCGAGCATGATCATCAGGATCATCAGCAGGTTGGAGGCGACCTTGTGTTCGGTAAAACTGGCGATCAGACCCCGCGACTCACTCACGGTCACCGCCCTGATGATCCGCGCCGTCGTCAGTTACTGGGGTATTGTCGGTTTGCATGTCTGCGTTACTGCCAGGAACCGGCTGTGCGTCCACGGGCAGACCGACGATGGCCTGGGGCAGCTGGGTGATCATGATCCGTTCACCGCCAGTCAGGCTATCGGCGCGTAGCAGCAGCCGGGACTGGTCGCCGTCGATGGCTTCCCCGACGATGCGGGCGTCAACGCGTTGTAAGTGGTCATCTGCGTCGATGCGATAAAGCCGGTTGAGGCCATGCAATGCGGTGGCTGGCAGCGACAGCAGTTGCGGCTGGGCAGGCAGTGTCAGGGTAATGGTCAGCGGGCGGCCCAAGGCAGCGCTGGGGGCGCCGTTGGGGAGGTTGTCGTTGAAAGCGAACAGACCATCGATACCGCCGCGGGCATCGGCGGCATCGCCGGCTAGGCGTTTCAGTTTCAGCGGCAGGGTGTGGCCTTCCAGCTGGGTGCTGGCGGCCAGGTCGCCGGCGATCAAGCCTTGGCGTACGGCAGGCAGATAACGGTCGGGAATTTGGGCGCGTACTTCCAGTTCGGTGTCCGCAAACAGGTCGATCAGCGGCTCGCCGGGACGCACCCGCTCGCCAGGGGCTACGCTCACCTGGGTAACGGTGCCGTCGAATGGGGCGTTCACGGTGGTGCGAGCCAGGTCGATCTTCGTCTGTTCCAGCTGTGCCTCGGCGCTGGCCAGGCGGGCTTCCATGCGCGCCAGTTCGTTACGGAAATCACTGACACTGAGTTGGCGCTGGCTGAGTGACAGGTCGGCCCGGGCCTGTGCTTGTTCGGCTTCGTCCAGCTGGGTCTGGGCCACCAGTTTGCGTTCACGCAGGGATTGGATGCGTTCCAGGTTGTCGGCGGACAGTTGTGCCAGCCTTTTTTCCAGGGTCAGGTTCTTCTTGTCGCTCTGGTAGCGCAGCCGGGTGGTTTCCAGCTGGGCGGCGGCTTCGTCGCGGGTGGCCTTGGCGCGGTCCCGAGCCAGGGCGGCTTCGGTGTCGTCCAGCTGAATCAGCAGTTCGTCCTCTTTGACGCGGTTACCGGCCCGCACCGGGATGCTGTCCACGTTGGCGGTGACCACAGCGGTGAGACCTGCCGCACGGGGCGATTGCACCCGGCCAAACAGTTGGATCTGGGGGGAATGGTCCTGAGGGTCAGCCAGTACGAATCGCACGCGGGCATGGTTGTCCACGATGTCTCGGGTGGGTGCTGACGGCTTGAAGGTAGCAAGCAGAATGATTGCCAGGACCGTGCCCAGAATAACGCGGGCAACGGGAGGAATGTGTTTCAGGCGGTCTCGCAAGGGAAATCCTTTGTTGATAATGGTTCTCAGCCGGATAATGTAACGTGTTCCTATAGTCGTGCCTATTGGCAGCCCCTATCTTCCACGCTGGCAATGTTTTTATACAATCTCTTCGTGCCATTTTCTTGCACGTTCGGACCACAACGCGTAAATCAGGGACCAGTAAACCTTCGGAGGTGCCGTGAGCGAACAACAAGACAAGATTCTGGTGGTGGATGACGATGCGCGACTGCGTAGCCTGCTGCAACGGTTTCTTGAAGAAGCCGGCTATACCGTCAAGGCGGTAGGCGATGCGGAGCAGATGGATCGTGCATTGTCGCGCGAGCTGTATTCCCTGATGGTGCTGGACCTGATGCTGCCGGGGGAAGATGGTCTGTCCATCTGCCGCCGCCTGCGTGAGGCTGAGAACGTCATGCCGATCATTATGCTCACCGCCAAGGGCGATGATGCCGAGCGTATCGAAGGCCTTGATGCCGGCGCCGATGACTACCTGCCCAAGCCGTTTAACCCCAAGGAACTGGATGCCCGTATCCGCGCGGTGCTGCGCCGCCATGTGCGCGAGCTGCCGGGGGCGCCGAGCAAAGAGGAAGGGTCAGTGACCTTTGGTCCCTGGATTCTGGATCTGGCCAACCGCACCCTGACCCGTGACGGTGATCCGCAAAGCCTGACCACCGGCGAATTCGCCGTGCTTAAGGCGTTGTTGCAGAACCCCCGCGAACCGCTTACCCGTGACAAGCTGATGAGCCTGGCCCGGGGCCGCGAATGGTCGGCCATGGAGCGCTCCATCGACGTGCAGGTCTCGCGCCTGCGCCGCCTGCTCGAAGACGACCCCTCCAAGCCACGCTACATCCAGACCGTCTGGGGCGTAGGCTATGTGTTTGTGCCTGATTAAGAGACGCAGCATGCACCACGCTTCACGCACCACGCGCGTGTTGCGTGAGGCATGCAGCGTGTAAGCTGCCTTGATGACACTCTATCCCCGCACAGCCTTTGTTCGCTCCGCCATTGTGGTGGGCCTGGTGATTGGTATTAGTCAGGCGCTGACCCTGTGGTTTTTCGCTCGTAATGCCTACCTGCCCGGTATCCGTGAATATGCTCGCCTGACTGTGTTGCAGGCGGAGCTGGCGTTTGATGATTCGCGGGCGGCGGCGGATGCGGACCTGGCCGACCGGCTGGGTAATGCCACGGGTATTACGGTGGCGATTCCGGAGAAACTTCACGATGGCACCATGCTGCTGTCACGCCCGGTAGTAGGCCGTTTTCAGGAAGAACTGGAAGGCATGCTGGAAGAGCCGGTGACCGTGCGTCTGGAAGATAACCGCCAACCGGTTCTGTGGGTGAATGCGCCGTCGTTTGGTGAGCAGTGGGTGCGGGTGCCCATGGCGTTCTTCCGGGATTACGATCGCTACCTGTTGTTGGGCTGGGGGGTGACCGTGCCCCTGCTCGCCATCATCGGCGGCTTGCTGATTGCCCGGGGATTGAATCTACCGCTGCGCCGGTTGGCCAAAGTGGCGCTAAAAGTGGGGCGCGGGGAGGCGGTGCCGGTGTTGGATACCACCATTGGGCCGGAAGAAATCCAGGCGGTGAACGCCGCTTTCAACCGGATGACCAGTGACCTGCAGCATGCCCAGCGGGATCGGGCGTTGTTACTGGCCGGCGTGTCCCACGATCTGCGCACGCCACTTACCCGGTTACGGTTGTCGGCAGAATTCATGCAGGACGAAGAACTGGCCAAAGGTATCGTCGAAGATATTGAAGACATGGATGCCATTCTCGACCAGTTTATTTCCTTTATCCGTGACGGCGCGGATGAACAGCCGGACTTTGAAAACCTTAACGGCTTGATTGAGGAAGTGGCAGGCAAGTACCCGCCGGAACAGTTGCGTTTTGAGCTGGACGACTTGCCCCGGTTGATGCTCAAACGGCTGACGGTAAAGCGGATGTTGGCCAACCTGGTGGGCAATGCCTTGAAATATGGCGCCTCACCGGTGGAGATTCGCACCGTGGTTGCCGAAAACAAGGTGGTGCTGACAGTGCGTGATCACGGCCGCGGTGTGCGTGAAGAAGATATCCCGTTGCTGTTGCAGCCGTTTTCCCGGGGGGAAAAGGCGCGCACCCTTAGTGGCAGTGGCCTGGGCTTGGCCATCGTGAAACGGATTGTGGATATGCACCATGGTGAAATTGAGTTGGCGAATCACCCGCACGGTGGGCTGTTGGTTGAGGTGCGTTTTCCGGTAACCGGTAAATTTGTGCAACCCGAGCCCTTATCCGCCGGTGTGAGATAGACCCGACGGTAACAAAAAACCACATTCTGTGGGCTGGAATGTGCGCTGGCGCAAGGTTTGCGGCGTGGGGGGGCGGTGCATGCTAGTACGCAGTTACTGGCATGGGTAACTGGCACAAAGAACGACAGACAGCGAACAATAACGATGAAAAACTGAGTCCTGTTGCGAGATATGCTGTTGATGCCATTGCCAACCTGTTTAAGGAACACAACCGTGAGCAGGTGAATGGGACAAGAAGCGGGCACGACATGCATGCAGCGGGGCCAACCAAATGGACTTGGGAGAGCGCCTTATGAATATCCTCACCGCGTGGCGGCCGCCACGATGACCTGTATTTCCAGTCAGATGCTATCCGCTGATTCTCACGCGTGTTAACCGTGCTCGGTTAATGTTTGTGTGGTGAATGCCGATAACCTGTCGCTGCCTATGTGCCGCGAGGGGTTTTGGGCCGTACGCCTGTGCGGCCCTTTTTTCGTTTGGGAGGTCCTGTTGGATGCCAGACGCCAGACGCTTCATGCTCGACGCCAGAAAGAAAATGCCTGAAGCCGGAAGCGATATCATCGCTGCTCTTTTTGCGGTTTTGATCTAAGCTTTCAGGCGTGAGGCGTCTAACTTCTAGCGTCGGGCGTCCAGCGTTAATCCAGGGAGCGGTAATGACAACAAACAAACGAAGAGTCTTCGGAGTGCGCATGGGGATGGCCATGCTGGGCGCAATGGGTGTCATTGTCAGTGCGCCGCTGCGGGCCAGTGATGATCCGTTGCGAACCGGCTATGTGGGCGTGCAGTACAACCTGCTCGACCAGCAGATCGCCACCGGTGACGATGCGCAGCCACGCAGTGCGCAGGCGGTGTGGGGCTGGCAGTACAGTACCTTGATCGCGCTGGAGGCGCGTCTCGGTTATGGCATCAGCGATGATGAAGGCGGCCGTGATGGCGCCCGGGTAACGGTAGACCCACAGTGGCTGGTGGGGGGGTATCTGAAAATGGGGCTAAGCTACCGTTTGCCGGTGTCCCCCTATGTGTTGCTGGGGCACTCCTCGGTGAAGCGGGAGATTACCGTGGCCGGCGGCGACACTGAAGAAGACACCGCCAGCGATCCGTCCTACGGCATGGGGGCGTCCATCAAGCTCAATGAGCGCAATGCGCTGACCGTGGAATGGCTGCAGCTGGATGACGACGACAATGACCTGACCACCGTTAACGTGGGTTACCTGTTCCGTTATTGAGCGTCAGTCTGCGTCGGCAGCCCGGTAGCGTCGGCATGACGTTTTTCCAGGCTGCGGCCGGCCAGAAAAATCAGTAATCCGCCGATGGCCAGGGCGGCCCCTACCAGGCCGGTGGCGGACCACTGTGCGCCCATTTTGATGGTGACGCCGGCCAGCCAGGCGCCCAGCGCATTAGCCAGGTTGAACGCGGCATGATTCATGGAGGCGGCCATGGTCTGGGCGTCTTCGGCAACATCCATCAATCGGGTCTGCAATGCCGGGCCCAGCGCCATGCTGGTGCCTACCAGCCCCACGAAGAGGATAGCGGGCAAGGGCCAATCAGCGGCAAAGTAGAAGCCGGCCTGAATCAGCGCACACCAGATCAGAATGCGCGGTATGGCGCGCAGCAGATTGCCGTCCGCGGCGCGGGCGCCGGCAAAGTTACCGATGATCGTACCGATGCCGAAAATCATCAGCACCATGGGGCCCCAGCTTTCCGCCATGCCGGATTGTTCGGTGAGGGTCGGCATCACATAACTGAATACCGAGAACATGCCCCCGAAACCGATGCTGGCAACCCCCAGTGTGAACAGCACCCGCTGCTTGACCAGGGCGGAGAGCTCGCGGCGCGGGCTGGCGTTCGGGTCCGGCGCCTGGGCGGGCACCCACAGGCGGATGAGCAGGGCGGTACACAGGGCAATCACACCCACACCGATAAAAGCCACTTCCCAGCCGAACAGGTTGCCCGCCCAGGTGGCGAGTGGGGCGCCGACCACGATGGCGATGGTCAGCCCGCTCATTACCCGGGCCACTGCCCGGGCGCGCATGTGATACGGCACCGCCGAGGCGGCTACCAGTGCCGCCACGCCAAAGTAGGCGCCATGGGGCAGCCCGGCGAGAAAGCGCAGGCCCACGAAGGCCCAGAAATCGGTGGCCAGGGCGCTGGCCATGTTGCCCACGGCAAACACCACCATCAGGACAATTAATAGACCTCGTCGGGGCACTCGTGCGGCCAGGGCGGAAATTAACGGGGCGCCAACCACCACTCCCAGTGCATAGCTGCTGATGGCGTAACCCACATCGGGTACCGGCACGTGCAGGTCGGTGGCGACGCGCTGCATTAACCCCATGATGACGAACTCACCGCTGCCAATACCGAAACCGCCCAGGGCGAGAGCGAGAGACAGGCGAAGCAGGCGACCAGAGTCGGAGGGCATACAAGTATCCTGGAAATGAAAGCGTGGCTGGAGACGAATGGGTAGGCTGAGACTGTCGAATTTGAACAGGGTTCATTCTAGCATGGCAGGAAACAGCTCAGGGACCGGAGTGCGAATAAAAAGGGTTCTTCGCGGATTTGAGGGAATATCACGTTTCCAGCAGTTGACCTGGTTTGTCGCGCATGCCTCGCACGTTGCCGTACGCTGGACGCCGAATGCCTGCCTGCAAGCCTGCAGGCAGGCTTGCCGTGCAATCCGGTTTTGAATGAAAGCGTCAGGCGTTAGGCATTTTGCGTCCAGCAGCTTAGAGCACGCTTGCCGGCACCAGCGGAATATTCACCCGCGATGGCATGGCGGGGGCGCTGTAGACGGTCATGACGCCCAGCAGGCTGGTGAGCAGATCCGGGATCGGGCTCAGGCCATGGGGCAGGTCGCTGGTCCCCACGCTGATGCGCAGCTTTTCCCCGGCCTTGATCAGGGCGCTGGTGGGGAACACTTCCACATCGGCCCGGAAGGCGGTCAGCGGGGAGATGCTGCGCTTGGATTCGGCGGTGAACGGGTGCCAGGGCTGGATCAGCTTGCCGTTCATGAAGCGGGATTTGTTGGCATCAAAGGCACTCATGGAGGCCATTTGAATGCCGTGGGTCAGCGGCCGGGCAATGCCGTTGTCACCCACCACGCTGACGCGCACGGTGACATTGGTATCCAGCGCCGTGGTGGACGCCCAGATCTGCCCGGTGATCGGCCCATTGATGGCCATGTCTTCTTCCAGCGGTTCGCTGGTGTACACCGCTTCCAGCAGGTTGACCACGTTGTCTTGTGCTGAACAGGGCGGCAGGATCAGGCCGAGCACGCCGGCAGTCCACTGGCTGGCGCTGGCGGAACACAAGCCGTTAACCGGGGTTTGCAGCAGGCTGGTCTGTTTATTGGTGGTTGGTGCGCTGTGCGAAATGCTGCCGAACAAGGGGGCGCCGGGCTGGCCGTGGAGATAAAAGGTTTCCGCTTGCGCGTCCGGATGCGGCCAGTCGGCGGCGGTGACGAAGCGTTCTTCGCCGGTGTAGTACTGGGTCACCGGCGGGTAATCCCCCGCGCCGGTGTCCATGCCTTTCAGGTACTGATCAAACCAGGCCAGGCGGATAGGGCCCAGAGCCGGCACACCATCGGCGGGCAAGCCGGCACCGGAGGAGCCATCCAGATGTTCCCAGGGGCCGATCAGCAGCTTGGCGGTGGTGTGGTCTTTCAGGCCTTCATAAATCAGAGGCTCGCCGCGCTGGAAAATATCATTCAACCCGCCCACCACAAAGGTCGGCGCGGTGATCTTGTCGATCTGTTCCAGCGGTGAGCGAATGCGCCAGAATTCGGTGTCGTATTTGTTTTCGTCGCCGATTAGTGCACCGCCCACCACGGGGACCTGAAAGTCCGTGACCGCCCCCTGCAGATGTTGCAGCAGTGTGGTCAGGTAATAGCCCGGTTCGCCGTTATCCAGGCCGGCGGGGGTGGGGATAATGCCCAGCCCGGTGACCAGGGTAACCCACAGGGGAATAAAGCCTGCGTTGATCTGCCCGCCAGTGAAGACGATATCCCGGTAAGCATCGCCCATGGGCACGATGGCAAAAATGGCTTTCACCGCCGGGTCTTCCTGGGCGCCGGCCAGCAGGCCGGTGATGCCCATGTAAGACGCGCCGTTCATGCCAATGCTGCCATTGCTCCAGGGCTGCACCTTGATGTAGTCCAGCAACTCACCGATATCGTCCTGGTCAATCTGGCTGAATGCCTGCCAGCTGCCTTCCGCTGCCCCGGTGCCACGCAGATCCACAATGATGTAGGCGTAACCTCTTTTCACCAGCGCCGGGTCGGCGGCGCCGATGGCCCCCAGGGCCTGGTTATAACCGGTGAAGGTGGCGACCACCGGAAATGGGCCGTCGATGGCATTGCCGTTTTCGTCCGCGGGCAGGGTGACGGTGGCGGCCAGACGAATGCCGTCGCGCATGGTGATCAGCTGCTGGGGCAGGTTGACGGTGTTCGGGTATTCCTCGTCGCGCTGGTAGGGCTCGCTCCAGGCCAGGTTCACCGGTGTGCTCTCCTCCTCGCCAGCATCGTTACCGGTATCGTCATCGCTGTTGCCGCCCGTGTTGGCGTTGGGGGTGTTGGGCGTATTGGCAACGGTCGGGGCGCTGCCGCTTCCTCCGCCGCAAGCGGTCAGCTGCAGTGTCAGGCCAAGGAGAATAACGATCAGGGTGCGGCCATTCAGGCGTGCTGAGGGTGAAGCGGGCATGGTGCGGTCCCTGTGTTGTTATGATGGTGGCTCGCCACGGAGCGAGACATTTTTTTATAGGTGTATCAGAGTAAGCGGGACGGCAGTGCAAATCTGTGGGTGCCTTGGTGCCCAAGCGTGAAAGAAACTGGGGCTTTTGTGACGGACTGTAATCGGGCTTGCCTGTGGTGCCGCGGGGTGATTCGTTTGCGGTGCGGTGCGTGACGGGGGTGCTGGTGAAGAGGAAGACAAGCCGGGCACAATGGCAAGGCGAATAACAACCAGACTGGCGATAACAACAGGGAAGAGCGTTGATGAACAAGCGGGGCGAGTGGTGGTTGGTTGGGGTGGTTGTCGGGGCGGCCATGTCAGCAGGGGCCGTGGCGGAACCACTGGTACAGCGTAACCCCACGGTGGTTCCTCATGATCAGCCTTACTACAAGGCGTCGGTGCGTAATACCGAACTGATTTTCACCGAAAAAAATCAGGCGTTTGCCGAACACGTCGCCGGTGTGGAGCGGCAACTGCAACCACAATATGAAGCCAGCTTTGGCTATCGGATGGATGCGCCCTTGTATGTGGGGCTGATCTCCGACAACAATCAAATCGCCAACGGTTTCTCCACCCAGTTTCCTCTTAATCGCCAGATCAACTATGTGGGCGGCGCGTCTGCCGTGGATTATTTTTCTACCACCTCCTGGCTCGATACCTTGCTGTTTCACGAGACTGCGCATAACTACCAGCTCAACGCCAAGGACAACCGGGTGTCCAGCGCGCTGCATTCGGTGCTGGGCAATGGCACCCTGGTGACGCCCTTTTTTCCGGCGATTGTCCCTAATGTGTTCGAGTCATCGTTCATGCTGGAAGGCAATGCGGTGCTTAATGAGTCCCGTCATGGTAATGGCGGGCGTCTCTACAGTGGCCGGTTTGATGCGTTGGTCCTTGCCCAGGCAAAAGCCGGGTACCTGACCCCGGAACGGGCCTATAACCAGACGCTGTATTTCCCCTATGGCGAAAGCAGCTATGTGCTGGGCGGCCACTACCAGTATTTCCTCGCCGATCAGTACGGACTGGATGCCACCAACCGGTACTTCAAGGCGCGCTCGCGGTACTGGTACTTTCCCTTCGTCACCAATGCGCCGCTGCAAAAGGCCATCGGTAACAATTTCGACAACACCTTTGCTGACTGGGCAGAGCATGAGGCGCAGCAGGCAGACAGGGCAGTCATGTCCGCGGGCGAGCCTTTGCTGACCTCGAAATATTTTACGGCGCTGAACAGTGACGATAACGATATATTTTTTCTAGCGAGCCCGCAGGATGTTCGGGCTCCACACCATGTGGTGCTGGATCGAGAGACAGGCGAAGTAGACAAGCAGCGTTCTACCTTTCGAGGCGGCGAACTGTTTCGCCGCGACGGCGAGACCTGGTCCATGGCGAGTGCCTACAGCACACCGTGGCGAATCTACCAGGGGCTCTACAGTGAAAGTGCCCACCTGAAAGAGGACACCCGTGGCCGGATTGTTCAGGGTTTTATGTCATCCGGAGAGCCGGTGTATTTTGATGTGGCCAGCTCCTATGACCAGCCGCAACTCTATGTAGGCGATGATTTTTATGGCCAGGTGAACTCCTCCGTGGAGGTTCACGGAGACGATCTTTATTACTTCGTGCAGGAAGGGGCGAAACGTATTCTCTATCGCAATCGCACGGCGCTGTATCGTTATCCGGGGTACTACGGCGTGGTGGCGGATGTGGACAGCCAGGGGCGCGTGTTGTTCGTGGCCAACAGTGAGCATGGCTCTGCCCTCTACCGCACGCAAGCGGGAGGCGGGGTTAGCCGGGTGCTGGCGGAAGATGACATCGTGGCGGCACGGTTGCTGGATGATGAGCGGGTGCTGGCGGCGGTCATTCAGGCGGACCATTACGGCTATTACCTGAAGCCGTTGCAACCTCGCTCCGGTGAGCCTCATGTGCGCCAGTTACGTTGGGACTTGCCCGCTGGGCAGGCCGATAACCTGGCCACTAACAGTGAGCCTCAATCGTTGTCGCTGGATCGCCCTTATCACTCCTGGAGTGCCATGCGCTATAGCGGCACGGATCTGTCACTGTCGTTTCTGTCTGAGGACGACGACTCAGGGGAAGACGAAACGCAGTTGCACACCCTGTACAACGTGCAGGTCCGTTTTAGCGATCCGCTGGAGCAGAACGAAGTGTCACTGTTCAGCTACCGCGATCAAGACCTGAGCGAACTGGCGGGGCTGGGGTATAGCAACAACCAGTTTTTCCTTATCGGTGGGGTGAAACAATACTGGGTGCTGGATGATCAGCTGGATCGGGACACGCCCACGCAGGAAACACGAAACCACGGACTGAGTGCCGAGCTGCGTCTGCCCTTGTTGCAGTCCGGCTATTGGTACAGCGAACTGGCAAGTACCTGGTATCAGGACTATCAGCTGGATGAGCGTGAGCCCCTGGCCGGGCAGTGGAGCCTGAGTCGCACCACTCGTTTTGGCAACAGTTTCCTGCCCAACAAGCATGTGGGCATCAGCGGTTATCAGGTGGGGGATCGTGATGACACCAGCTATGGCGGCACCTTGAGCGTGATGACGGATCTGCCCGCGGAATTTTATCTGGGTGCCCGTGGCCAGTTCTCGCGCAGTGATGCTGCGGTGAATCAGGGAATGCGGCGCGGGGTAGAGCTGGAAGAGGCGCAGGATTTTATCGCCAACGACCCGTCGCGGATCGTGATTCCGGCCCTGGATAATAGCTACTATGCGCAACAAGTGACCGCGGGCGAAGCCAGTGTGTCAAAGGTGATCAACCTGCCGTGGTATTCCTTCAAGGTGCCGCTGTCTCTGCGCCGTGAGGCGTTGCACCTGCGCTATCGTCGTTACGATATCGACTTCGGTGCCGCCGAGCTGGAACTGAATCAGGCCATTGTCGGCATGGATCTGGAATTGCTGTTGTTCCACCGTGCGCCGCTGCGTTTCGCCTTTGAATATGCCTACACCGATGATGACCGCATCACCAGTGAACACAGTTTTCAGGCGGTAACGTCGCTGGCTTTTTAGTGGGGTGCAGGAAAGCCGGACGCTGGACGCTCCACGCCTGATGCAACAGGGGTGGGGCAGGCTGCGTGGTGTTTAGCGTCAGGCGTACAACTCCGGCCTGGGCATGTTTTACCCTGATGGGCGAGGTGTCGTTATTCTGCCGGGTTTAGCTTCAACAGCTGTCCATCATTGCTGTCAGTGAGTAGATACAGGTAGCCGTCTGGCCCTTGGCGCACATCGCGGATGCGCTGCTCGCGGTCCCCGAGTAGCCGGGTTTCGCTGACCGGTTTTTCCCCGTCAAATGCCACCAAGTTCAGGTGCTGAAGCTTGAGCGCCCCGTTTGCCGTGTGACCTCTCCAGCCGGGGTAGCGGTCGCTGGTAATGAAGGCCATGCCGGCAGGAGCGATGGAAGGCGTCCAGTGCAGCAGCGGTTGGGCGTAGCCTTGTTTCTCGGTGTCACCAATACCGGGGCCGTAATATTCCCGCCCGTAGGTGATCACCGGCCAGCCGTAATTGATGCCCGGTTTCACCGCATTGATTTCGTCACCACCGCGGGGGCCGTGCTCGTTCAGCCAGGGGCTGCCAGTTTGCGGATGCAGGGTCAGTCCTTGGGGGTTGCGGTGGCCCCAGCTCCAGATTTCGGTGGCCTTGTCAGCTTGGCCAACCAGTGGGTTGTCTTCCGGGATGCGGCCATCGTCGTGCAGGCGCACGACGCTACCAGCGGGGTCCTGCGTATTCTGGGCGCGCTCGCGCTCACCGCGGTCGCCAATGGTGAGAAACAGGTAGCCGTCGTTATCGAACAAGATGCGGCCACCAAAATGCTTGGCAGTATTGGTGCAGGATTTCTCTGCCACATACACCGCACGGAAGTCGCTCAGGGTGCCGGCTTTGTAGGTGCCGTAGCCCACGGCGGTGGTGCCCCCCTCGTCGCCACAGGGTTTGGCATAGCTCAGGTATAACCGCTGGTTCTGGGCAAAGTCCGGGTGGGGGAGTACATCGAACAACCCACCCTGACCGGAGGCCACGACTTTCGGTACACCGTCCACGGGGGTGTCTTGCAGCTCGCCTTCCACAACCCGCTGCAGGGTGCCGCGCCGTTCCGTAATCAGCCATTCGTCGTCAGACACAAAGGCCAGCGACCAAGGGTGGTTCAGGCCGCTGGTGATTTCGGTGGCGGTAATACGGCTGTTAACTTGAGGTTCCAGGGTGGCGGCGGTGTCAGCGCAGGCAGTAAGGACAAGGCTGGACAGAACGGCGGTAGTGGCAGGGCGCATGGCGGCAGGCTCCGGGTTGAGTATGCTCCAAAGCATGCCATGGGGCTGTGACAGATAAAACCGGCAGTGGTCCGGCCGGACACTGGCACGGTCCAGTGTGGTGATGTCCGCCACCGCCTCGTCGGGCTGAATAATGCGTTGGCTCCAGAGCCGGAATGCTGCCTGAGCGGGGCAGAGTCTGGATAGGTGGCTAGCATACAGCGCAGCAGAAGAATGTAGGCAACGGCGGCCATGAATAACACGAAACCCTAAGTCGCGGAGGCTGGGCTGGCAAAGTGACTGATACCAAGCCAATCCGTTGCTAGCGGACGCAGCGACAGCCGGAACAGTAGGTGCATGCTTGGCCCACACACGGGGGCTGTGACCCTTCGGCAGACCATGAAAAGATGGTGGTGGTTATTCCAGTGAATTTCCAGATAAATAAAGCTGAGGATATAGGAGAGAAAGATTGGAGCAACGGAAAGTAAGCCCGCCAAGCCAGGTTAGTCTGGGGTTTTTAGCTCCAACACCATGATGGTAACGTAATGGCAATGGCCAGTACGCCATCGCTCAGGGTTTCAAGCCGATGTGTATCTATGGCGAATATTTCGCCTCAGGGCAGTTTTCTTTTTATCAGGCCGGCGACAATCACCGGCACCAGGAACACCACAAAAAAGATTGGTAGCTCAGCCATAAATGAATAGCCGGCATGGGCAATGCCGACGCCCATGTTAATGGCTGCCCCGACAAACCAAAGGACAGTAAAAGCAAAAAAATAATGGGGGCGGAGCGGCTCTATTTTTCTGGTCATGAGAGCCAGAATGGCAAAAAGGATCAGGCCGGCAGTAATGATCATCACTGTATGCATATGAACCTCGTCTAGGGTATTTTCTAGCACTTGAATATCATTGCATGGGCGACTGGCATAGGCCAGCCGCCCATGGGTTATCGGGTGGTATAGCCGCCATTGGCGAAGATGGTCTGGCCGGTGATCCACCAGCCGTCTGTTGCCAGAAAACGGATAATGGGGGCAATGTCCTCGATTTTAGTCAGGTCCCCGTTCATGGCTTGGGATTTGTGGAATTCCACTCGCTCCGGGGTTTCCTGGCCGTAGAAGAACGGCGTATCCATGGGGCCCGGGCCCACGGCTGTCACGGAAATGCCTCGCTCGGCGAATTCCTTGGCGGCTGCTCGAGTGAAGTGCTCTACCGGTGATTTCCCGCCTGCGTAGGTAGAGTAGCCATCGGTAAAGGCTGCCAGCAGGGCGGTGACAACGGTGACGATCTTGCCGTTGTCGTTCAAATGTTGGCCGGCTTCCTTGATAAAGAAATAGGCTGATTTGGCGTTGATGTCGAACATGGAATCGTATTCATCTTCACTGGTTTCCACGATCGGTTTGCGTAACACTTTGCCCACGGTATTGATGGCGATATCAATGCCGCCGAATTTTTCTTTGGCTTCCAGAAAAAGTGCTTCCACATTGGCTGGTCGGGTTAGGTCACCCTGGGTCATGTAAGCATCGCCGCCCAGATCTTTCACCGCCTTGACGGTGTCTTCTGCATCGGAACGGGTGGCATCGCTGTTGTAGTGCACCACCACTTTGGCCCCTTCGCGGCCGACTTCCCGGCTCAACAGGCCGCCCAGGTTCTTGGCCCCGCCGGCAATCAGCACTACCTTGTCCTTGAATCTGTAGTCCGTCATCAGTCTTGCTCCTGTTTGTTTAGGGTCCGGGTATTGTCGGCAGGTTCTGCTGCGGCATAAACCGGTGTAATCTGACAGCATATGTCGAAAATAACGAACAATAGGAAGTTATGGATCGTCTCGAAAGACTGAATATTTTCGTCCGGGTAGTGGATTGCATGAGCTTTACCCGGGCAGCGGGAAGCCTGGAAATTCCCCGTTCTACGGTGTCTACGGCCATCAAGTAGCTGGAGGTCGAGATGGGTGCGCGGCTGTTGAACCGCACCACTCGGGCAATCAAGGTCACTGAGGAGGGCCGTTTCCTGTACCAGAAGGGCCTGTCACTGTTGCAGGATTATGAACAGTTGCAGGGGGCATTTGTGGCCAACGATCGTCGCCCTCAAGGCAAGTTGCGGGTCAATGTGCCTGGGCGTCTGGGGCGGCGTATTCTGGCCCCGGCGTTGCCGGATTTCCTGGATCGTTACCCGGATATTGATATCCAGATGGGGGCCACCGACCGCGCAGTGGATCTGGTAAGCGAGGGTGTGGATTGTGTGATTCGGGTGGGGGAGCTGACGGACAGCAACCTGATTGCCCGCCCGCTGGGGAGTTTGTCATTGTGCAATTGCGCCAGCCCGGCCTACCTGGCCCGTTATGGCCGACCGGCAACGATAAAGGATCTGTCATCCCAACCCATAGTGGCGTTTGCGTCGTCAATGACAGGCAGGGTGGAGAGCTGGGAATGCCGCAAGGGAGAGCAGTTGGATAGCCTGGCACTCCCCGCCCGTGTCACGGTGAATACGGCGGAGGGCATGATTGCCTGTGCACTGGCTGGACTGGGGATGATTCAGGTGCCGCACTACGATGTGCGCCACCATCTGGATTCAGGGCGCCTGGTCAGCGTGCTGCCGGATACTGTGCCGCCACCTATGCCCATTACTCTGCTGTATCCCCACCGCGAACATATGACCCGGCGTCTGGAGGTTTTTATCGACTGGATCATCCCGGTGCTGGAAGACAAGGTGTTGGGCATGGCGCAGTGAGCCCGGCGCTGCCGTTTACTCCGGGTGCGTCTGGAAGCCGACGCTGAAACGGTTCCACATATTGATCACGCCGATGACGTAGCTCAGGTCGCTGCGTTCTTTCTCACTGAAGTGTTCCGCCAGGGCCTCATAGGCGGCGTCGCCATCGCCGCCCTGGCTGAGGCGGGTCAGGTATTCGGTCCAGCCCAGCGCAGCCTGCTCCTGTTCGCTGAACCAGTCGGTGTCCCGCCAGCCAGCGACAGTATCAATGCGTGCGTTGTCCTCCCCCAGTTTACGTGCCTGGGCGGCGTGCATGTGCATGCAAAAGGCACAGCCGTTGATCTGCGAAGCCCGCAGTTCCACCAGGGCAATCAGTCGCTTGTCGAGCCCGGTGGCGTCGATGACCGCCTGGGTGTTGAACATGGCTTTCATGGTGTCCGGTGAGGCGGTGTAGTAATTGAATCGGGCTTTCATGATGATGCAGTCCTTTTGTCAATGTTCCGACTCGGGAACGGTCGGCGTCATGTGCTCTGTGCCGTCGTAAAGGCGTGGCGGCGGGAGACGTGTTTCGGGCAGCCATGTGCTGGGAGGCGGGCACGCTGCAATTCGATGACAAGGCCCCGTCACAAGACAGGGTCACTCTTCAGGTAAATATTGGGTTATGTCGGTCCACGGGATCAGGCGGTTCAACTGGATGGTTTCAAAGACTTCCTTGGCCTTTCTCTTGCTGCTCATTTGAGCCAGCAAGACTAGCGCGCCCTGGTAGGATGGGACGCCTCCATTGCTGGATACCCTGTTGCGGTCAACGACAACATTGCGATCTTCGATCACATTGATCCTGGGGAACTCTCGCTGTAACTGGGGCTCGCCACCTGCCCAAGTGGTAGCGGTGTAGCCATCAAGCAAGCCTGCGTGGGCGTACAAAAAAGCCCCGGAGCAATTGCTGGCCAGCCATGACGCGGTTTTTGCCTGTTCCGTAAGAAATGTTGTTAGATCAGCGTTTTTAAACAGCGAATCCATGACATAGGAGCTGGTTACGATTAGTGCATCCAGTTTGGGGCTGTCGTAAATGGTGTTGTCGACCGTCAAGCGTATCCCTTCCTCGGTAGTGACAACGGTTGCGTCTTTCTCTACGCCAATCAAAAGTACCTCATAGTTTGAAAACCACGACTTTCTCGTCGCGACACCAAACACTTCCGCTGGTGCCGTGACATCACTCGTTAGCACCTTGTCATAAACCAGAATCCCAATTCGCTGGTCTGCGGCAATGGAGGGTAATGAATACAGCGCCACGACAATCAGTATCGTGATTCTCACTATTCGCTTTTTGCTATTCATTGGGTTTGCCTTTTGATGGAAACAGTTCATTCGTATTCGTCAATATTGATGATGGCATGATGGCATGATGGCATGATGGCACGATGGCACGATGGCTAAACGGGCGAGGCCGTAGCGCAAAGTCGATGAGTCGTGTTCATCCTGATGCTAATCTACCGCCATATGGTTTGGTAAAAAGGACCAGTTTTCTATTATTAAGGAGACCAATTTGCAGCTGCATCTGGTGCTGAATGGCGAAGGGTCGTTGCAGACTCAGCTTTACCGTGAGCTGCGCCAGGCTATGCAGGATGGCCGCTTGCAGGTGGGGGAGCGGATGCCGCCAAGCCGGGTGTTGTCCCGTGAACTGGCGTTGTCGCGGCAACTGGTGGTGGTGGCGTATGAACGGCTGATCGCAGAAGGCTTTCTTTGCGCGCGGCCGGGTAGCGGTACCTTTGTTGCCTGTTTGCCTGCCAGTGAAGCGGTGGCGAGATTGCCGGCAGGCGTGAGCCCTGGACCCCACTGGGTGATGCATCCGGTGTGGGGGAACGCGCGCCCTCGGCGTTTCAATTTTGCGGGTGGGGTGACCGAGCGGGAACAGCTTCCGTGGCAGGCGTGGCGGCGCTGTCTGAACCGGGCGGTACGGGATCAGCAGGCGGAGACTTTGCTTTATGGCGAGGTGCAGGGGGATCTGCGTCTGCGCCTGGGGCTGGTCGATTATCTGCGCTACAGCCGTGGGCTGCCATGCAGCGTGGATCAATTGCTGATTACGCAAGGCGCGCAGCAGGGACTGGATCTGTTGGCGCGGGTGCGCCTGGCCCCGGGGGATTGCGTGGCGATGGAAGAGCCGGGCTATCCTCCTGCCCGGGCAGTGTTCGAGGCCGTTGGGGCAAAAGTGATACCTGTGCCGGTGGATGAGGAGGGGCTGTGTGTTGATCGCATTCCAGATCAGGCACGCCTGGTCTATTTGACCCCATCCCATCAGTTTCCGTTGGGCATGCCGATGAGCCTTTCCCGGCGTTTGGCATTACTGGAGCGGGCCCGTGCTACCGAGATGTTGATAGTGGAAGATGACTACGACGGCGAGTTTCGTTTTGAAGGGCGACCACTGGAGGCGCTCAAACGGTTGGATCATCATCAGCAGGTGGCGTATCTGGGCAGCTTTTCAAAAGTGCTCCATGCCAGTTTTCGTATGGGGTACATAGTGATGCCGGGCGGTTTGCAGGCTGCGTTGTTGCAGGCCAAGTCGCTGACCGACTCGAGCAGTAACGACCTGACCCAGCGTGCGTTGGGCTATCTGATTGAGCAGGGTGACTTTGCCCGTCACTTGAAGCGGATGCAGCGCCGCTACGCATCACGCCGTGAAAAACTGCTTGCTGCATTGCGGGGGCAATCGGCGCTGACGGTTCTGCCACAGATGGCCGGGTTGCATATTGCAGTGCGCACGCCGCCGGTGAGGGACTTGGCTGACGCCTTGATCAGAGAGGGCGTTACCGCCATGTCGCTGGAGAGTTTATATATGGCAGAACCGGCGATGCCGGGCGTGCTGCTGGGGTTCGGTGCCTTGCCGGACGACACCATCGAGGATGGGGTCAGTGCCCTGGCCCGGGCACTGGCCCGATAAAATTGTTTCGAGGTACGAGTTTCGCGTTATGAAAACCTGACATTTTCGCTCTTTCAGGTTTTGCCTTTCGAAACTCGCTTCTCGCGGCTGCGGTTGTTTCGCCGCCGGCGACGTCTTCGCTGTGCCGCTTCTGTGGCAGAGCTGACCGGTTAAGGTAGAACGCCGATGTGGGTGAGCACTTCCTGATCCGGGAAACCGTCCGCCACCATGCCGTTGGCCTGCTGGTAACGGGCCAGGGCCTGGCGGGTGCCGGGGCCGAGCAGGCCGTCTTCCGCGCCCGCATCATGACCCTGTTCATTCAGTGTCTGCTGAAGCCGGGTGACCTGCTCGCGATTCAGTTTGGGGGCAGGAACGGGCGCCTGGTGAAGCGCTCCGCCGCCGGCAATGCGGTCCGCCAGCCGACCCACCGCAATGGCGTAGGATTCTGACCGGTTCCAGCCCATGATCACGCGGAAATTCTGGTAGGCGAGAAAGGCCGGGCCGTTATGGCCGGACGGGACCACCAGTGCCGCTTCCATGTCTGCCTGGGGCAGGGGCTGACCATTGGGCATGCGCACACCCAGCTTGGCCCAGTCGCTGAGGCTGCGCTGATGGGTGAAACCGGTGAGCTGGAAATCGAAATTGTCAGGCAGCGTGACTTCCCTTCCCCAGCGCTGTTCCCGTTGCCAGCCCAGCCCTTGCAGGAAATTGGCTGCGGAGGCGAGAGCGTCGTCCTCGCTTTTCCACAGATTGCGGCGGCCGTCACCATCGTGATCGATCGCGTACTTGAGAAAGATGGCGGGCATGAACTGGGTCTGGCCCATGGCGCCGGCCCAGGAGCCTTCCATCTGGCTGGCCTCCACATCGCCGGACTGAATGATGCGCAGGGCGTTCATCAGCTCGCCGGAAAAATATTCTCCACGACGTCCTTCGCAGGCCAGGGTGCTGAGTG
Organism: Alcanivorax sp.; assembly: GCF_040118815.1. Classification (GTDB taxonomy): domain Bacteria; phylum Pseudomonadota; class Gammaproteobacteria; order Pseudomonadales; family Alcanivoracaceae; genus Alcanivorax. Next base: position 213,088 of record NZ_JBEDTC010000019.1, on the reverse strand, counting down.
CATCCAGCACCGGGATGCTGCCCAGGAAACCGCCGTAGTTGGTTTCCAGTCCCCAGAAGGCGACCAGGTAATGACCAGGGATGCCGTACTCGCGGGTGAGTGCCTGCAGCAGAGGTTGCTGTTCGCGGTATTTTTTACGGCCGGTTTCGATGCGGGTTTCGCTGACCCGGCGGGTGTAGTAATCAGAAAAGCTGCTGGTGAATTCCGGCTGGCTGCGATCCAGTTCGATGACTCGCTCGTTCAGTTTAACGGTATTCAGGCTGCGGCTGATTACCTGGGCCGGGATGTCGGCCTCAGCGGCCTGCGCGCGTAATTGCGCCATGCACTGTTCGAACTCGGCATTATCCAGAGCATAACTGGTGTGGCTGGCAAGCAGAATGACACTGGCAAACAGGGTGGCGCGAATCGAGGGCATGAGGTCTCCACCGTCATAGGGAATCAGTCAGGATAATGCGTCATAAAGCATAACGTTGTTGTTGCAGACGTGTCGCAAAAAAATCGCAAAAAAGAGCAAAACGCCGCTTTTATTATCAGGGTTATCCGTAGTGGGTTATTGGGCGGGCAGATCGATCTGCTGGCGCTTTACCCGAATGGCGCTGCTACGCGCGACGATTATCATGCCTCGAGCTTCGCAATGGGCGCGGGTGAAAGCTGCGCCGAACAGCAGAATCATGGAAGAGTAGTACACCCACATCAGCAGCACTACCAAAGAGCCGGCCGCACCATAAGTGGAGGCGGTGGCCGTGTGGGCAAGGTACAAACCGATCAGGGCGCGGCCCACGGAGAACAGAATAGCGGTGACCAGTGCGGCGGGCATTACCGCTTTCCAATTGAGTACCACATCGGGGAGCACCCGGAACATGGTGCCGAACAGCAGTCCGATTACCACCAGCGAGACTCCCATTTCAATCACCACCACCACGGCGCCGTTAATCGGCAGCCAGCTTTCCGCATAAACAATAATCGCCTGTACTACCACGTTCAAAAGCAGCGATACCAGTAGTACGAAGCCCAGAGCAAGCACCACTGTCAGTGAAAGCAGACGGCTCTTTATTAGTGCGGCGATGGTGTTGCGAGAGGGTCGGGGCATTACTTCCCAGATGGCATTCATGGAGCGTTGCATCTGGGCAAAGACAGTGGTCGCGCCAATGATCATCACTAGCAAGCTAAGCATGCCGGCAAGGAGGCCCTTGCTGGGTGCTTGAGTGTTGGCGATGGCATTGCGGATTTCGTTGACGGCCTCAGGCCCCACGGTGGACTCCAGTTGGCCTAATATTTCTGCCATGGCCGCCTCGCTGGTCATCACCAGGGATATCACTTTTACGGCCAGAATGATGACGGGGGCTAGAGAGAACAAGGTGAAAAAAGCGAGAGAGCCGGCGTAGCTTGCAGCGTTGCCGTCCAGCCATAGCCGCACCGTGTTTTTTAGAATGCCAAACCAGTAGAGTGCGGTCGCTTTCATTGTCATCCCGGCGTCAGTGTCCTTTCGGCAGTGTAACGGCTGGTGTCGTGGCTGGCGAATGTTGAGGGTTTATTCAGCGGGAACCTCCCAGGAAATAGTGACCCCTTGCCTGCCCCAGCTTCGAGCTGCCTGCGGGTCTTCCATCAGAATATCGATATGATCGGTCCAGCGTTTATTCATTTTATCGAGTACGAGATAAGTGCCGGGCAGGCCTTCAATGCGAACTTCCGTTTCGTGGGTGAGGCCTGCTTTGATCAGGTCCCGGGAGACGGCAATGGCTTTCATGCCGGGTTCGAGTTGATCGCCCCAGGCGGCGAGTCCTACGTTCCCTTTTTTTGTTTCGGATTCGGCAATGGTGTACGCAGAGGCGCTGACTTCACGGGTGACTTCGGTGGTGTTATCGCAACCGATTAACATCAGTGACAGGCTGCCTAGCAGTGTGATGGAAGAGAGTGTTTGGTGCATGCTTTCCCCATTTCAGTGTCGTCTCAAACACCTTCGCAGGGCGCGTGTGAAAATGCCATCAAAGGGGGGGGGATGGTGAATTGAGGCTAGAAGGGCCTTCTCGTCATGCATTCTCCCATCTGCGTAGCGGCTTGAAGGGAGTGGACAGGGCGCCGGCGGCGGGCGCCCTGAAGAGGGGTTGAGGCGCTCGTGTTAGTGCAACTTGAGTCGCGGGCGTACCAGCTTGTTAAAACGACCGGCGATGAGCAGCATGATGGTGCGTGGCCAGCCGTAGAGCGCGGCCTGGTGCATGCGATACAGGCTGATGTACATCATCCGGGCTAGCCAGCCTTCGACAAAGAAGTTGCCGCCTTTCAAGTTGCCCATCAGCATGCCCACCGAGCTGTAGTTGGATAGTGATACCAGTGAGCCGTGGTCCTTGTATTCGAAGGGTTTCGGCTCGCGATTCATCAGCAGCCGTTGCAGGCTGCGGGCAGTGTGCTGCGCCATTTGCTGGGCGGACTGGGCCCGCGGCGGGATCGGACGTTCCGCGCCTTCCGGGATCAGGAAGGCCGCATCACCGATGATGAAGACATTCTTTTGGCCCTTGGCCTGCAGGGTCGGCTCCACTTCTACCTGGTTGATACGGTTGGTGGTCAGTCCGTCGATCTGACTCAGCCATTCCGGGCATTTCACCCCGGCGGCCCAGACCAGCAGGTCGGCCTTGATGGGATCGCCATCTTTGGGTACCAACGCGTCGGGCGTGGCTTCGGCCACCATAACGCCGGTGCGCACTTTCACGCCCAAGCCTTCCAGGCGCTTGGTGGCGGTGGCGGAGACCCGCTCACTGAGTACCGGCAGGATGCGCGGTGCGGCTTCAATGATATCCACCTGCAAGTGTTTGCGATCCAGATGCTCATGGCCATAGAAATTGAGCATGCTCACGGCATGGTGCAATTCCGCCGCTAGCTCAACCCCGGTGGCGCCGCCGCCGACGATGGCCACGGAGACCGGTTTGTTTTCGTAGTTGGCGTGCAGGCAAGCGTTAAGGAAGCGTTCGCGAAAACGTTCCGCCTGGGCGCGGCTGTCCATGAATAGGCAGTTGTCGCGCACGCCGGGGGTGCCGAAGTCGTTGCTCTGGCTGCCGGTGGCCAGTACCAGGTAGTCGTAGCTCAGCTGGCGTTCCGGGAGCACTTCACTGCCGTGGGCATCGTGCAGGGGCGCCAGCGTCAGGGTCTTTGCGGTGGTGTCTACCTGGGTCATGGTGCCCGGTTCAAACCGGTAATGGTTGAGTTGGGCGTGGGCGCGGTAATCCACCGCATCCAGGTCAGCATCAATGGCGCCGGTGGCCACTTCGTGAAAGCGCGGTTTCCAGACGTGGATGCTGGACGAGTCCACCAGGGTGATATCGGCATTGCCGTACTTGCCTAGCTTGGCGCCGAGTTTGGTCACCAGTGGAAGACCACCGGCCCCACCGCCGACAACAACAATTCTGGGTTTGCTCATGGGAAGTCCTTTATCTAAGACGGCAAGTCTAGCCTTTGGACATGTCATGTCCAATTGTCGCATGGTATTACGACTTGTCGGGGGCAGAGCGGTACTTCTGTCTGCTTTTTCGGCGAATGTGTAAGAGCGCGGGCGTTGCTATCGCGTCTATAAACAGCGAAGGCGCCCATAAGGCGCCTTCTGCGTGTTGCCTGCAGCGTGAAGCGTGCTGCGTTGGTTATGCCTTGGGGCCAGCTGCGCGAATGTCGTCGGACACATCCGCGTACTTGTCAGCGAAGTTCTTCTGGAACTGTTCTGCCAAGTCGCGGGCGCGTGCTTCGTAGTTCTCCGGGTTGGCCCAGGTTTTCTTGGGCTGCAGCAGGTCGCTGTCGACACCGGTAACGGCTTTGGGCACGTCCAGGTTGATGATGTCCAGGTGCTCGGTTTCCGCGTTGTCCAGTTCGCCGGACAGGATCGCGTTGACCACGCCACGGGTAGTGGGGATGCTGAAACGCTCGCCTTCACCGAAGGGACCACCGGTCCAGCCGGTGTTCACCAGGTACACCTGGGAGCCGAACTCTTTCATCCGCTTGATCAGCAACTCGGCGTATTCGCCGGCACGACGGGGGAAGAAAGGCGCGCCGAAGCAGGTGGAGAAGGTGCTCTTGATGCCGCCACCGGAGCCCATTTCGGTGGAGCCCACCAGTGCGGTGTAACCACTCAGGAAGTGGTAGGCCGCAGCTTCATTGGACAGCTTGGACACGGGCGGCAGGACGCCGGTCAGGTCGCAGGTCAGGAAGATGATGTGCTTAGGCTCACCGGCACGGTTTTCGTCGACTTTCTTGTCGATGTTTTCCAGCGGGTAGGCGGCACGGGTGTTCTGGGTGAGAGACACATCGGCGTAGTCGGCGGTGCGGGTTTCGTCATTGATGATGACGTTTTCCAGTACCGCGCCGAACTTGATGGCGTCCCAGATTACCGGTTCGTTCTTTTTGCTCAGGTCGATGCACTTGGCGTAACAGCCGCCTTCGATGTTGAAGACTACGTCTTTGCCCCAGCCGTGCTCGTCGTCACCGATCAGGTAGCGGTGCGGGTCGGCGGACAGGGTGGTTTTGCCGGTGCCGGACAGGCCGAAGAACAGGGCCACATCGCCGTCTTCGCCTACGTTGGCGGAGCAGTGCATGGGCAGCACGTCTTTTTCCGGCAGCAGGAAATTCTGCACGGAGAACATGGCTTTCTTCATTTCACCGGCGTAACGCATGCCGGCGATAAGAATTTTGCGCTGGGCAAAATTGAGGATCACGCAGCCGTCGGAATTGGTGCCGTCGCGCTCCGGGTCGCACTGGAAGTGAGGGGCATGCAGGATCTGCCACTCTTCCTTGTTGCGCGAATTGTATTTTTCCGGGCGGATGAACATGGTGTTGGCGAACAGGTTGTGCCACGCGGTTTGCGCGGTCACTTTAACGGCCAGGTAATGGTCAGCGTCGGCACCGACGTGCAGGTGGGAAATAAAGGCGTCGCTTTCAGCAACGGCCGCGGTTACGCGGTCCCACAGGGCGTCGAATTTATCACTGTCGATGGGACGGTTAATGGCGCCCCAGTGGATGTGCTCGCTGGTGCTCGGCTCGTCAACGATGTAACGGTCCATCGGTGAGCGGCCGGTGCGATGACCGGTTTCCACTACCAGGGCGCCGTTATCGGCCAGGCGGCCTTCGTTACGCTGAACAGCCAGCTCTACCAGCTGGGCCGGGCTGAGGTCGTTATAAACAATCGGATCGGTCATGGTTATTCCTGGGCTTGTGGCCGTGCGGTTACAGCGGGTATGGCCGTGCAACCTTCAAGTTCGCATTGCGGATACACAGTGCCGGTCTCGTGCCCGAATCAGGGATCGGACAAGACCAATAAGGGACCAGTAGTGGCGCCACTGATCAGCACAGGCGCGCGATTATGCCAGAAAAGAGAATCAGTGGCGATTCCCCTTCGGACCGGACAGTCACGGCGTCAGGGCCACCCCGAGGTCGGCAGGCGCCCCGGGAGCCATTCTTTCTTTCAGGGCGAGGCTTAGCGGTTTTCGCGGATCATCTCTGCCAGGTCCACGGCATCAAAGTGTTCCTGATTCAGACAGAAGTCGCAGGTCAGGGTCACTTCCCCGTCCTCGTCCAGCAATTGCTGCAGCTCCTGATTCCCCAGCGACACCAGTGCATTGCGGTTACGGTCTCGGGAGCAAGTGCAGCCAAACTGCAAGGGCTGGGCCTCGGGGAGCTGAGGCGGGGTGTCGTGGAACAGCCGGTGCAGGATGGTTTGGTCGTCCAGGTTCAGCAGTTCTTCCATTTGCAGGGTGCTGGCCAGTGCGTCCAGATGTTCCCACATCTGGTTGTTGCCGTCGGTGGTGGCCAGTTGATTGGGGAGGCGCTGCAGTAAGAGCCCGGCCGCGCGGTTGTTGCCGCTGGCCAGCCACAGGCGAGTGGGCAGCTGTTCGGATTGCTGGAAATAGCCTTGCAGGCATTCGGCCAGGGTGTCGCCACTGAGCGGCACGATGCCTTGATATTGTCGGCCTTGCTCCGGGGTGATGGTAATCACCATGGTGCCCTCGCCGATCAGGGTTTGGATGTCCCCGTGGCTCCAGTCCTGGCCATCGCTGTGGCGGGCCAGGGCGCGCAGGTCGCCATCATGGGTGCATTCGGCGAGCAGCAAAGACACCGGGCCTTTGCCCTGGGCCTGCAGTGCCAGTCGCCCTTTGAACTTCAGGGTGCTGGCCATTAATGCCACGGCTGCTACGGCTTCGCCAATCAGGCCCTGCACCGGCAGTGGGTAATTGTGCGCTTCGGTAATGCGGGCAACGCTGCTTTCCAGTTGCACCAGTTCCCCGCGAATGTCGGAGTCGGGAAACAGAAAGCGTTGTTTATGATCGTGCATGCTGATGGTCCTGAAAGTCGGGGCTCGGCCGGAGGGCAGAGGATGTCGGTTTGGGCGTCACGCTCGGGCTATATATCGTTGTCTCTTTTGAAGCGCTGAATGTCGCGGCGCTCCTTTTTGCTGGGGCGATGGTCCGGTGCGGCGGTGGCGGCCCGGGCCAGTTTGCGTTGCTCGCTGGTCTGCTCCCGCTTGGCCACGCTGGCGGCGGTTTCTTCGTACAGGGCCTGGGCCGCCGGCGCCGGCCCGCGCTTGTTGCTCAGGCCGAGCACTTCCACTTCAAAGTGCTCGGTGCCCTTGGTGATGGTTATCGTTTGGCCCGGCTGAATGGTTCGGCTGGGTTTGGCCTTGCTGCCATCCACGTGCACTTTGCCGCCTTCGATGGCGGTTTTGGCCAAGGTCCGGGTCTTGAAGAACCGTGCGGCCCACAGCCAGGAATCTATGCGTACGCTTTCCATCGCCTTCTCCAGGGCTTGCCGTCAGGGCAGTACGGCCAAGAAGTCATCAATGGCCGGGAACGGGGCCGTATCCGATCGTTTTGGCAGGCTGGAATCCGGGTGCAGAATACTCACCGGCTGGCCAATGCCGTACTGCCGGGCGCTATGCAATACCGGCAGGGAGTCGTCCACCAGCAGAGCGCGAGCCCGATCAAACGGCAGGTGCCGTTGCAGGTGCTGCCAGAACGCCTGGGCCTCCTTGGGATGGCCGTAATCGTGGCTGGACACCAGTTCGTCGAAATACTGGTCGATGCCGGTGCGTTCTATCTTTAAGTGCAGGGCATCGCGGTGGGCATTGGTTACCATGATGACCTGCTTGTCCGACGCTTTCAGTTGCTGCAAGAAAGCCTCGGCCCCGGGTCGCACGGAGATGCGGTCGCCGGCGGCTCTTTTCAAGCCGGCGATTTCCAGGCCCAGTTCGGCGGTCCAGAAATCCAGGCAGTACCAGTTCAGGGTGCCCTGATGGCTGGTGATCCAGTCGTGGATAATGCGGTTGGCCTCGGCCTGCTCCAAGCCCAGCTGCCGGGCGTAGCACTCGGGCACATGCTGTTGCCAGAACCAGTTGTCGAATTGCAGGTCTAGCAGCGTGCCGTCCATATCCAGCAGCACGGTGTCGACGGAATGCCAGTCAATCATGAATTTCCTGCGTGTTCGGGTTAGTCTTGCCTGCAATAGCGGGCTCAGAGGTAATTATGGATGAGAAACCGGAGATTCTCGACACCCGGCTGATCGCAAAGAGCCGGTTGTTCGGGATTGAAGAGCTTCACCTGCGCTTTACCAATGGTGTGGAGCGCACTTATGAGCGCCTGCGCACGCCGCCGATTGCGGCGGTGATGATGGTGCCGCTGCTGGACGACGACACTGTGGTGATGATTCGTGAATACGGCGCCGGCACCGAAAGCTACGAGCTGACTTTGCCCAAGGGGGCCTGCGAACACGGTGAAGATTGGCGCGATTCTGCCAACCGGGAGTTAAAGGAAGAAGCCGGTTATGGTGCGCGGCGGTTGACCTTGTTGAAAGAAATGACCTTGTCACCCGGTTACATGGGGCACCGCATCAAGGTGGTGCTTGCCGAAGGCCTTTATGAAGAATCCCTGCCCGGGGATGAGCCGGAGGAGCTGGAAGTGGTGACCTGGAAGCTATCTGATCTAGATCGCCTTATCGAGCGCGATGATGTGACCGAAGCCCGGGTGATCGCGGCGCTGTTGATGACAAAGCGGTTGCTGGAAGAGAGGTAGTTGAAAGTTCAAAGTGTAAAGTTGAAAAGCGCGAAATGGGCTCATCATTGATGGCGATTTTGGTGTTTCGCGCTGCTACACCAACAATATGAAGCGCGGGGCAGGGCATATATCGCATGGCACAAACCTTCCTCCGCGCTTTTAACTTTAAACTTTCAACTTATCCCGGAATTTAACCAAGTGAAATGGAATAACCGATGACCGATTTTAATGCCCTGCTGGACCCGCTCGCTGAGATTGCCCGTGACGCGGGGGACGCCATCCTGGCTGTCTATGAGCGTGATGACCTGGGCGTGGAAACCAAGGACGACAAATCACCCATTACGGAGGCTGACCTGGCGGCGCACAAAATTATTGAAGCGCGCTTGCAGGCGTTGACGCCGGAGATTCCGGTCTTTTCCGAAGAGTCCGGCGGCATCGCCTATGCGGACCGCAAGGACTGGCCCCGTTTTTGGCTGGTGGACCCGTTGGACGGCACCAAGGAGTTCATCAAGCGCAATGGTGAGTTCACCGTCAATATCGCTCTGGTGGAAGGTGATACCCCGGTGCTCGGTGTGGTGCATGTGCCGGTAACGGCGGTGACCTACCTGGGTGGCCGTGGTGTGGGTGCCTATAAAGAAGAAGGCGGTGAGCGCAAACCAATCCAGTGTCGCGCCCGCACTACTCCGGTGGTGATGGTCGCCAGCCGTAGTCATGGCGGCGAGGCAGTGGAAAAGCTGGAAGCCTTTATCCGTGAAGAGGTGGGTGAGGTGGAGCGCGCCTCCATGGGCTCATCGCTGAAACTGTGCCTGGTGGCCGAAGGCAGTGCCGATATTTATCCTCGCCTGGCGCCCACCAGCGAATGGGATACTGCCGCGGCCCATGCGGTGGTCACTGCCGCCGGCGGGGTGGTGGTGAACACGGCGTTCGAACCGTTACAGTACAACAAGGAAGACATTCTTAACCCGTTCTTCCTGGTGCTGGGGCAGAGCATTGAAGAGTGGCGCTTTATTGCACCGGCGATTGCCGGTTAAGAGCGGCGCTATTATCGAAGCCCCGTAGCAGTGCTGCTCTCTGTGCCCTGCAGGCAGGCGGTGCGATAACCCCATTATCGGGCCGCGAGAGACGCTCCTGCGGTGGCTGTAAACAAGTTGGCCGTACGGCATACAACCAAGGAGTTTTCATGAGCACCATGCGCGAATTACGTTTTGTCAGTGCCGGGCAGTCTTGCCGGGGAGACCTGTATTTGCCGGAAGGGGACGGTCCTTTCCTGACGGTGGTCATGGGCCATGGTTTTGGTCTCACCAAGGAATGTGGGCTGGCGCCTTTTCGGGACGCCTTTGTGCAGGCCGGTTATGCCGTGTTTATGTTCGATTACCGGCATTTCGGTGAAAGCGAAGGTATGCCTCGCCAGGTGTTACTGCCCAACCGGGAAGTGGCCGACTGGCAGGCGGCTTTGGCCTGTGTGCGCAAGCTCGAAGAAGTGGATAACCAGCGCATCGTGCTGTGGGGCACCTCCTTTGGCGGTGGCCTGGTCACGGCGGTGGCTGCCCGTGAATCGGTTGCCGGGATTATTGCCCAGTGCCCGATGATGGACGGCATGGCGTCGGTGCTGGAAGTGATTCGTTACGCTGGCATCGGTCAGGCCCTGAAAATGACCGGCGTGGGTCTGTGGGATGTGGGCAGCAGTGCGCTGGGGCTGGGGCCGAAAATGTTGCCCTCGGCAGGACGTCCCGGTGAGCTGGCGGCCATGTCCAGTGATGATGCCTATGACGGTTATACCGCGCTAATGCCCGATCATGTGCCCAATGAAGTGGCCGGGCGAATCGCTCTGGTGTTGCCGTTGTTTCGCCCTGTGGCTCAGGCCAGTAAGGTGACCTGCCCGGCGCTGATCCTGATTTGTGAAACCGATACCGTGGCTCCCGCCCAGGCGGCGGAAAAGGCCGCTGCGGCTATGTCTCAGCCGACGGTAAAGCGTTACCCGGTGGGGCATTTCGATGTGTATCAGGGTGAGGCACTGAAAGTCAGTGTGGCGGATCAGTTGGCGTTTTTGCAGGGGCTGAGCTGAACGCTACACGCTGAAAGTGATAGCGCACGGGATTGGCGGTGTGCCATAGGATGTATGCCTTGCCCGTGCTTTCCTTTCACCTTGCACTCAAAACGGCAGCAGGGTCACCACATCCAGAGACAGTTGATTGGAGACCATCAGGGCGCTGGTGGCGACCAAGCTCACGTTGATGGCGGGCAGCACCAGGCCAATGGCCAGCAGGTTAATGGCGCTGGGCTGCCGGATGCGGCCGCTCCACAGCACCAGGCTGATCAATGCTGCACAAGAGAGGGGTATCCATAGCCAAGGATGCTCGGTGGCGGTGAGCCACAGGTTTTCAAGATTCAGCATGCCAGTACCCGTTTCGTTATTGTCATTGGTGGGTGCCGATTCACCGGCGCTCGCGAGGCCTCCCCCGAGGCCAGGCTGGCAGTATGCACATCCGCTTATGTAACCAGTGTGTTAAAGGTCACAAAAAAATAATGGCACTTTGACATTGGTTCTGACGTGCCAGATTTCTATGAAAATCAATGAGTAACGGCGATATGCATATAAATGAACCGGAGAACATGGTGAGGCAACAAGGTCGTAACGGCGTGACCTGTTGGTTGGGGGGAGTGTTGCTGCTGAGCCTGGTGGCAACGGTGCGCGCCGATGATTTCAACTATTCTGCCGAGCAGTTCGCCTTGATCGCCGGTTACGAGTCCTGTGTGCGTCAGCTGGCCTCGAATCTGGGCAGTGATCAACGTGATGCGCTCACCGACAAGTTATTGCGCAGTAAAGGCATCAGTTACCAGCCGCGCCGGGTAGAGAATGACCGGCGGCTGTGGGCCTACCCGGAGTATGCCACTCAGCGTCGGACCCAGAGTTACATGATTCAGGCTTTCAAGCAGGATTGTCTGGAACAGAACGCCGGGCGTTACTGACGGCCTGCGTTGCCTGCCCCCGGTCTGCGATCGACGTCAATGTTTCTGCAGGTTGCGCCCTTTCTGCGTCTGTAGCGGCACTTTTTCCGGGCTCCACAGCCAATTAACGGCCCATTTTGGCCTTTTCTCATACCCTGCAGTACGGCTATTCTGTCATCCATTGAATCGTGCCATTGAGTAATGTCAAAGTTGGCACTGCGAGGATCAGGCAGCCTGAGAGGCTGGAGGTAAAGAATATGTCCAATAAACACGTTGATGTACTGATTATTGGTGCCGGCCTTTCCGGTATTGGTGCCGCTTGTCATTTAACCCGCAAGGCGCCGAATCGCACCTACGCGATTCTCGAGCGCCGTGAGCGTATTGGCGGGACCTGGGATCTGTTCAAGTATCCTGGCATTCGTTCTGACTCCGACATGTTTACCCTGGGATACAGCTTCCGCCCCTGGACCGAGCCCAAGGTGCTGGCGGACGGCAACTCGATTCGTCAGTACGTGGAAGACACCGCGGAAGAATACGGCGTCAAAAAACATATCCGTTTTGGCCGTAAGGTGGTTAAGGCGAACTGGTCCAGTGCTGACAATCATTGGGCGGTGGAAACTACCAATGAGAAAACCGGCGAACAGGAAACCTTTACCGCCAACTTCCTGTTCTCCTGCAGCGGCTACTACAACTATGACGAAGGCTATAAGCCGGACTTCCCCGGTGAGAAGGACTTCAAGGGCCAGGTGATCCATCCGCAACATTGGCCGGAAAACCTGGACTACAAAGGCAAGAAAGTGGTGGTGATCGGCTCCGGCGCCACCGCCGTAACGCTGGTGCCGGCCATGGCCAAAGAGGGCGCCCAAGTCACTATGCTGCAGCGTTCACCGACCTATATTGCCACGGTGCCGGAAGTGGATCCGATTTCTGTCGGTATGCGCCGTTTCATGCCGGAAATGATGGTTTATCGGTTGGCCCGTGCGCGCAATATCGGCCTTCAGCGGCTGGTATACAAGCTGTCAAAACAACGGCCCAAGCTAGTGCGTCGCGCTTTGTTGGCAGCGGCCAAACGCCAGCTGGGTGATGATGTGGACATGACCCATTTCCGCCCCAGTTATAACCCCTGGGACGAGCGCCTGTGCGCGGTACCTAACGGTGATTTGTTCAAGACCTTGCGTCGCGGCGAAGCCGATATTGTCACTGACCATATTGAGCGTTTCACCGACACCGGCATTCTGCTCAAGTCGGGCAAGGAGCTGGAGGCGGACATCATTATCACCGCCACGGGGCTGAATGTTCAGATGCTGGGTGGCGTGGAAGGAACCATCGATGGCAAGCCGGTGGAGCCACGTGAGTCGTTGGTCTATAAAGGTATGATGTTGCGCGATGTGCCCAACATGGCGCTGGTGTTTGGTTATACCAATTCATCCTGGACCCTGAAAGCGGACCTGGTATGTGAATATGTGTGCCGTTTGCTAAACCATATGGAAAAGACCGGCGCTCAGACGGTGATTCCCCGCGACAAGGATAACTGTATCACCGACGAAAACTTCCTTGGCTTGCAGTCCGGGTACATTCAGCGCGCGAATGATCGTTTGCCTCGCCAGGGGTCCAAACAGCCTTGGATGGTCGTGCAGAACTACATTGTGGATATGCCCAAGCTACGCTACGGCGCGATCGATGACGGCATTCTGGAGTTCGATAACTACCAGCAAGGCAAGAAGAAAGGGTTGGTGGCGTCTCTGCTGGGAGCCTGATGCCTGAGTTGAAAGTTGAAAGGGAATAACGCGATTACGTGAGTACTGCCCGGTCCGGGTGATGCCTCGCGCCCGCCACAAAAAAAGGCCGCATCCAGTAGAGGGTGCGGCCTTTTTTATTCATCAGTCTACTTGCGCGGGCAGAGCCAGAGACGGTTAGTCACCCGGCGCTGCCCGCGCTTTTCAACTTTTAACTCACTTCCAGGGCAGCGCGTCCATGCGCTGGCGTGCGGCTGAGTATTCTTTCTTCAGGCGCGCGATCAGATCGGCTGCCGGGCCGACTTTCTTCACCGCACCGATGCCTTGGCCGCTGCCCCAGATGTCTTTCCAGGCTTTGGAGCTGCCATCACCGAAATCCATTTTCGACGGGTCGCTTTCAGGCAAGTCTTCCGGGTCCAGCCCGGCGGCTTCGATGGAGCTGCGCAGGTAGTTACCGTGCACCCCGGTGAACAGGTTGGAATAAATAATGTCGTTGGCGCTGCTGTCTACGATGGATTGCTTGTAGCGCTCGTCGGCATTGGCTTCATCGGTGGCGATAAAGGCGGAGCCGATGTAGCCCAGATCCGCGCCCATGGCCTGGGCGGCGAGGATGGAATCGCCGGTGGCAATAGAGCCGGACAGCAACAAGGGGCCGTCGAACCACTCACGAATTTCCTGCACCAGAGCCAGTGGCGATAACGTGCCAGCATGACCACCTGCGCCGGAGGCCACGGCGATCAGGCCATCGGCGCCTTTCTCGATGGCTTTCTTGGCAAAGAAGTTGTTGATGATGTCGTGGAACACCAGGCCGCCATAACTGTGAATGGCTTCGTTCACGTCCACCCGTGCGCCCAGGGAGGTGATCACGATGGGCACCTTGTACTTCACGCACATTTCCAAATCGTGTTCCAGGCGGTTGTTGGATTTGTGCACGATCTGGTTCACCGCGAACGGGGCGGCGGGGCTGTCCGGGTTGGCTTGATTGTGGGCATCCAGCTCTTCGGTGATGCGCTTGAGCCACACATCCAGCTCTTCAGCCGGGCGGGCATTCAGGGCCGGGAACGATCCGACAATGCCGGCTTTGCACTGGGCAATCACCAGGTCCGGGTTGGAAACAATGAACATGGGGGACGCCACAACGGGTAGCTGCAGGCTGTTCTGCAGGAAGGCGGGTAGAGCCATGGGTACTCCTCATTTTTACGGTGAGCGCGACCGGGAAAAGGCGGGGCGCTTTCAGGCTGACAATAGTGAGGGATGCTCCGGGGGATGTCAGCACCGGGAAACGACAATATTGGCGCGGATCCGGACTTATTTTTCCGGGTGCCCCCGGAACGCATTGAGCAACCGGCCAGGCAGGCCGGCGGAGCGAAGGAAGGGCCGGACATGCATCAGCGTTTCGTGGATGTCATTCACATGGCCAGTTAATCCATCCACATGGTCGGTGATGCCGTCCACTCGCACGGACAGGTCTGCGACCTGACCGGGCAGGGCGTCCATGCGCTCGATGATACGCATGATCCGGTGGGCCATGATCAGGTATTCCAGCGCGGCCCGAATGACCGCCACGATCACTAAAAGCGCCAGTGGTGCAATCACCGCCGCGATGATGCCGGCCAGGGTGGAGAACCAGAAGCACAGGCCGACGACGCTCACCACGACCACTAGTGCCCCGACAATCAGCAGCAGGTAGAACAGCGGCATCAGCTGCATGGTCAGGTAGCGGTTAAAGCGCCAGTCCGCCAAGTTGGGGATGCGCGATTCGCCGGGTGTTGGCGTACCTGGGTTGGGCGTTTGCATGTTGGCTCCTGTTGTTATTTTGGCGGCCAGCGTCGTGTTTTAGTGTCTCTTACCGTCGCTATGGCTGTGTATGCATGAAGCGTGGTGCCCCGGTTGGACGTCGGTAGCGCGTACTTGAAACGGGTTAGGCTTCAGTGAGGCCGAGCTTGTGTTCCGCGTAACTGGCCAGAATGTCGCCAAACACGGTGACCAGCTCATCGAACCCTTGTGTCGGCTCTTTCTCGGAAAGGTGACGAACCACGGTAAAAACCCCGCCGTTGATATAGAAGTAGGCCAGTGCGGGGATATTGGGCAGGCGCAGCATGTCCGGGTGGTGCATCAGATACTGGGTGAACAGGTCCATCAGTGCCCGGTTGATGGGCTGCTGGTAGATCACCATGTCCAGGCTGAAGGCGTGGCGGGCGCAGTGCAGATACAGCTGATCGTTTTCCTCCAGGAAATCCCGAAAGGTGAAGAGGAGCTTGGCTACCGCATCGCGGATGTTTAGCTGCACCAGTGTTGGGATCAGTGGTTTGATCATCGCCACAGTATCGTCCACAAACCGTGCGCCAGCGGCCTCAAAGACGGCGTCTTTATCTTCGAAATATTCATACATTGAGCCCACGCCGATGCCGGCGATGTCGGCAATTTGCCGGGCTGTGGTGGCAGCAGGCCCCTGCCGGGCAATGGCGATCAGGGCGGCCTCGACAATGGCGTCGACGGTGGCTTTTGAGCGTTGTTGCTTGGGTTTACGAGCCATGATGATTTCCGAATTGAATCCGAACAAGCATTCGATTTATTGTTACACCGGGCAATGTAACAGTAAAGCCTTGCGTGGCGATACAGGGTGCAGGCAGGGCATAAGCTTCAAGAAGGTGAGGCCCCGTCACCAGGCCTCCCTTTTCACCGGCAGACAATAATGTACCGCGATAACAGGAGAGCATCATGGCGTCTATCGATCTGGACAAAATGCTGGCAAAAATCAAATCCACCCAGTGGGCCCTGTCAGATATCGACTGGGATGCACCTGGCGCGGAACTGATTACTGAAGAACAGTGGCCAAAGCTGAAAGATTTCATGGCCGACCTGATGTGGATTGAGCATGTAGGCGCGCGGGCGTTTGCGGCCATGGCCAAGAAAGCCCCCACCGAAACATTGCGTCAAATCTATACCTACTTCCATGCGGAAGAGCAGCGCCACGCCAATGCCGAAATGGCGTTGATGAAGCGTTGGGGCATGCTGGAAGGCGATGAAATTCCCGAGCCTAACATCAACCTGCGGTTGGTGATTGAGTGGCTGGATCGCTACAGCGATGAAATGCCGGTGTATGTGTTAGGCACGGTGGTGCCGATGCTGGAAATCGCCCTGGACGGCGCGCTGTGTACCTTCCTGCTGGAGACGGTGAAGGATCCGGTCTGCCATCAGGCCTTTGAAAAGATCAATGACGATGAATCGCGCCATCTGGGTGTGGGTTTCAGCGTCATGGAGATGCAAGGCCGGGGAAAAACCTTTATCGGCGCTACCAAAATGTTGGCACCGCTGCTGGACCCGCGGCTGATGCTGGGCATCGCCTCCTACGTGCCGCTACTCAACAAGATGCGTGACAACATTATTACCATGGGGCTGTCGGAAGAACGCTTGTATGCGGCCATGGCCAAGTTCGAAAAAATTGGTGGGCGCACGGAAGATGGTCGCCGCAATCCCTGGTACCAGGTGATTCGCCAGCACGCCAAGCTTGTGGTTAACCGCAAAAACCGTGCTTATCACGTGCCAGTGGATGGCATGGTCAAACTGACTGGCCTGATTCCGCGCCGGGCGCTCCCCGCAGTGCCTTCCTGGGTCAAAGAGCTGACCTACGAACCTACCGCCTGATATTGCCGATAACGGCCCGCCATGTGGCTTGTGCCCATGGCGAGGCTACCCTGCTTGTTGAAGAGATTCTGTTATGACTACGTCTTCTGCTACTCCGGAAAAGGCCTCCCCGAAAAAGGCCCCGCGCAAGGCGGCGACCCGTAAGCGCGCTGCCACGGCGAAACGTCCTGCCGCAAAGAAAAAACCCGCGGTAAAACCGGCATCCGTGTTGATTGTGGGGGCGGGGTTTGCCGGCCTGGGGATGGCCATTCGTCTCAAGCAGGCGGGCATTGAGGATTTCGTAATTCTGGAGCGCGCCAATGCGGTGGGCGGCACCTGGCGTGATAATCAGTATCCGGGGGCGGCCTGCGATATTCCTTCCAACCTGTATTCGTACTCTTTTGCGCCCAATCCGAACTGGTCGCGAAGCTTCTCGGGCAGCGAAGAAATCCTCGGTTATATCCATCACTTGGTGGCTGAGTTCCAACTGGAATCCCATATTCGTTTCGAGAAGAACGTGGAAGACCTGACGTTTGATGAAAAGAAAGGCATGTGGACCGCCACCACCGACAAGGGTGAACAGTTTGCTGGCCGCGCCGCTGTCATGGCTCAGGGGCCGTTGTCCAATTGCAGCTTCCCGGCGATTACCGGTATCGATGATTTCAAGGGCCACAAGATACACAGTGCCCGCTGGGACCACGATTATGATTTCACCGGCAAGAAAGTGGCCGTTATTGGCACCGGTGCCAGCGGTATCCAGATTATTCCGGAACTGGTTAAAAAAGCTGGCCATGTCAAAGTGTTTCAACGTACGCCTGGCTGGGTGATGCCGCGCCCGGATTTTGCGACGCCTGCATGGAACAAGGTCTTGTTCGAGAAACTGCCAGCCAGCCAGCAGGCCATGCGTAATCTGCTTTACTGGACCCACGAGAGTATGGCGCTGGCCGTCATCTGGAACTCGCCGTTGACTCGCATTGCCGAGCGCGTTGCGCGGTTACATTTACGTCGCCAAGTGAAAGACCGCTGGTTGCGTCGACAGCTGACGCCCAACTTCACCATCGGTTGTAAGCGTGTGCTGGTGTCCAACGATTACTACCCGGCGTTGCAGAAAGATAACGCGAAACTGATCACCTGGCCGATCGCGCGCCTCAGTGAAAAAGGTATTCGCACGGTGGAGGGGATTGAACATCAGGCCGATTGCATCGTTTTTGCTACCGGTTTTGACGTCAGTCATTCCGGTACACCCTTCCCGGTGAACGGTCGCAAGGGTCGGGTGCTGGGAAATGAATGGCAGGGCGGTGCGCAGGCTTACAAGAGCATCAATGTGTCCGGCTTTCCGAACCTGTACCTGACTTTTGGTCCGAACTCCGGACCCGGGCATAACTCTGCGTTGGTGTATATGGAGTCCCAGTTGGATTACGCCGTGAAAGGTGTGCAGAAAATTCTTCAGGGCGACCTCAAAATACTGGACGTGAAAGAAGGCGTGCAGCGCAGGCACAACAAGGCCCTGCAGAAACGCCTGGCTAAAACCAACTGGAACTCAGGTTGCAAGAGTTGGTATCTCACCGAAGACGGTTTCAACGCCACTATGTACCCGGGGTTCGCCACCCAGTACGCGGCACAGATGGCCGACTTCGAGGAGAGCGATTACGAAACCGCCTGATGTGAATCAGCCTGGTTTCATCCGGTGAACGCGGCCCTGCCTGGCAGGTGCCGCGTTTTTTTATGCCAGCTAAAAAGCACAGACACAATTTCGTCACCTGTCTGTCTCCTCGTTTTCATGAGCGGCCTGTAAAACCCTGAAAGCAATTCGTTTGGGGAAAATAATCAATAGGGGTAGTTCAATGAAGTCTTTGTACCTGGGGGCCAGCGTGGTGCTGGCAGCGGCACTGACCGCTTGTGGTGGCGACAGCAATGAATCTGACACTGCAGTCGATGACGCTGTACGCACACCGGACAGTGTCGCGCTGTCCTATGTCAGCCGTTACTCCACTGGCAGTTTTGATACCTCTGCTGCAGAAATTCCTGCCTACGATGCCGGTAGCCAGCGCCTGTTCGTGGTGAATGCCGAGCAGGGCGAGCTGGATGTGCTGGATCTGAGCGATCCGGAGAACCCGGTCAAAATTGATGCAATTAGCGCTGCAGGCATTGCCCCCGGTGCAGAAGTGAACAGCGTAGCCGCCAGCCATGGTCTGGTGGCCGTGGCCATTGAAGCCGATCCGAAAACGGACAACGGTTTTGTTGCCCTGTATAAGGCCAGTGACCTGACCTTGTTGGGTAGCCAGGAAGTGGGCGCCCAGCCGGACATGGTGGCGTTTACCCCGGACGGTACCCGCGTGCTCACCGCCAATGAGGGCGAGCCCAGCGACGATTACCAGACGGACCCGGACGGTTCCATCAGCATTGTGGATTTCAGTGACCCGGCCAACCCGGTGGTCAGCACCGCGGATTTCACTGCCTATAACGGTGAAGAAGAGACCCTGCGTAGCCAGGGTGTTCGCATTTATGGCCCGGACGCCTCGGCGTCTCAGGATCTGGAGCCGGAATACATTGCGGTATCCGCGGATGGCAATACAGCGTGGGTTACGCTGCAAGAGAACAATGCGCTGGCAATCATTGATATCGCCACCGCGTCAGTGACTGACATTGTTACCCTCGGTGAGACGGATCGCAGCATCGCTGGCAACGGCATCGATGCCAGCGATGACGATGAAGTTATCAATATCAAGACCTTTGCGGGTGTGGTGGGGCTTTACCTGCCGGATGCCATTCATGCTTATACCGTGAATGGTTCTACCTATCTGGTGACTGCCAATGAAGGCGATGCCCGCGCCTGGGGTGAAGATAACGATGCCTACTGGGGCGAAGAAGCGGACGACGATGCGGTGCCGCCAGTAGCGTGTATGCCGGATGCCAGCGAGGGGTTTGTCGAAGAATTCCGTGTTAAACATCTGGTGCATAACAGTGGGTTTGCGCGCCGCTGTGGCGATGATTTGCCCCCTCAGCTGAGCGCGTTGGCCGATGGTGCTTTGCTGGACCCGGCGGTATTTGATTACTGTGGTGCTGAAGCGGGAGACTCCGGTGATTGCCGAGACGATGACGTCCTGGGCCGGCTGAATATCACCTGGACGCTGGGGTACAAAACCAACGCCGATGGTTCACCGACGATGTATAACGACGCCGGCCAAGAGGATGCCGCCGCCGGTGATCGCATTATGTATGACACGCTATATAGCTATGGCGGTCGTTCCTTCTCTATCCGTGATGAAGATGGTGAGCTGGTGTTCGACAGTGCGGATGCCATTGAGCAGTTCCTGGCCAGTGACGACTGCAAGCTGGCTACCGACCGCTCCATCGACTGTGCCGACTACTTCAACACCGGTCACGATGAAGGCGATGCCATGGACAGCCGCAGTGATGCCAAAGGCCCGGAGCCGGAAGGACTGACCATCGGCCAGATCGGCGACAAGCATTTCCTGTTCCTGGGCCTGGAGCGCATGGGGGGCGTGCTGGTATATGACATTACCGACCCGGCGGCCCCGGTGTATCAGGATTATCTGAACAGCCGTGAAACCTGGGATGTGGACCCGGATGCGGGGAATCTGGAGGGGTATGGGGATCTGGGCCCGGAAGGGCTGGTCTTTATCCCGGCTGCGGATTCCGCCAACGGCAAGGCACTGTTAGTGGTGGGCCATGAAGTGAGCGGCACCACGGCAATCTATGAAGTGCAGAGTGTTTTTAACGAGTAAAAAAACAATAAAACGCAGAAAATCTTGTGTTTTCAGGCGGCCAGATGGCCGCCTTTTTTGTGGCCCGCCATGGGAGTGGATAATGCCCCAGTGTCCGGTGCCGGGATCCGTTTAGGCGGCCAGCGTCGGGCTTTGTGCGTTAAACGCTAGCCCTTGCGGGCCTGTCTGGCTTCAAACGCCGCCAGCTGTGCTTCGCTGGCGGGTTGTTGGTAGAGCGCTTTCCATTCAGCAAATGGCATGCCGTACACGTATTCCCGCGCGGCGTCATAATCCAGGTCCACGCCTTGCTCGGTGGCCGCTTCCATCAACCATTTGGCCAGGCAGTTACGGCAGAAATCCGCCAGGATCATTAGGTCGATATTCTGCACGTCCTTGTTGGCGTCTAGGTGGGCCAGCAAATGCCGAAAAGCGGCCGCTTCCATTTCGGTGCGAACGCTTTGGTCTAAGTCGGTCATTGGGTTCTCCGGGTTCTGGACTGGCGAGGCGTTGAGGTCACTGTAGGCGCTTGCTTGCCAGCGAACCTCGGTGATTGGCCTGCACCCTGTTCGGCTGCAAGCGGCTTCCTACAGGTGCGGTTGCCTCACAAAACGGCGGAGATGCCTTGCCGGCATTTCCGCCCTACGATTTTCTTTTCGGCTTCAGGCGTCAGGCGTTAAACCTCGATGCTTTTCAGGTAATCATCGTAGTTGCCGCTGAAGTCGCGCACGCCATCCGGGGTGATTTCCAGAATGCGGGTGGCCAGCGAGCTGACGAATTCCCGGTCGTGGCTGACAAAGAACAGCGTACCTGGATAATTCTCCAGCGCCAGGTTCAGCGCTTCAATGGATTCCATGTCCAGGTGGTTGGTGGGCTCATCCAGCAGCAGCACATTGGGCTGGGTCAGGGTCAGTTTGCCGAACAGCATGCGGCCCTGTTCGCCCCCGGAAATCACCTTCACAGATTTCAGCACTTCGTCATTGGAAAACAACATGCGGCCGAGCGCCGCACGGACGGCCTGCTCTCCATCGCTGGTCCACTGAGCCATCCAGTCGAACAGGATCATGTCTTGTGCAAAGTCGTGGCTGTGATCCTGGGCGAAGTAGCCGAGTTCGGCGGCCTCGGCCCATTTTACCGTGCCGTTATCTGCGGTGAGATCACCGGCCAGGCAGCGCAGCAGGGTGGTTTTGCCGATGCCGTTGGGGCCGATGATGGCCACCCGCTCGCCGGCTTCCACTTGCAGGTTCAGGTCCTTGAACAGGGTCAGGTCGTCGTAATGTTTGCCCAGCTCTTTTAACGTCACCGCCTGGCGGTGCAGTTTTTTGGTTTGCTCGAAGCGGATATAGGGGCTGATCCGGCTGGAGGGCTTCACTTCTTCCAGCTGGATCTTGTCGATCTGTTTGGCCCGGCTGGTGGCCTGCTTGGCTTTGGACGCGTTGGCCGAGAAGCGGCTGACGAAGCTTTGCAGGTCCGCGATTTCCTTTTTCTTCTTGGCGTTGTCCGCATACAGGCGGTCACGGGCGGCGGTGGCTGCGGTCATGTACTCGTCATAGTTGCCCGGGAACAGGCGCAACTCACCGTAGTCCAAATCCGCGATGTGAGTACACACGCTGTTCAGGAAGTGGCGGTCGTGGGAAATGATGATCATGGTGCTGGAGCGGGCCACCAGAATATCTTCCAGCCAACGGATAGTGTGAATATCCAAGTGGTTAGTAGGCTCATCCAGCAGCAGCACGTCCGGGTCGGAGAACAGCGCCTGGGCCAGCAAGACTCGCAGCTTCCAACCGGGAGCCACGGCGGTCATCGGGCCGCCGTGCTGTTCTTCGGGAATGCCCAGCCCTAGCAGTAAGTCGCCGGCGCGAGCCTCGGCAGTGTAGCCATCCATTTCCGCGAACTGCATTTCCAGATCCGCCACGCGCATGCCATCTTCTTCGCTCATTTCCGGCAGGCTATAGATGCGGTCACGCTCGGCTTTCACCTTGGCCAGCTCGGCATGCCCCATGATCACGGTGTCCAATACCGTGTATTCCTCAAAGGCAAACTGATCCTGGCTCAGCTTGCCAAGGCGGTCGTTGGGATCAAGCATCACTTGGCCATTGCTGGGTTGCAGCTCGCCACCGAGGATTTTCATGAAGGTGGACTTGCCGCACCCGTTGGCGCCGATCAGGCCGTAACGGTTGCCGTTGCCGAATTTGGCGGAGACGTTTTCAAAGAGCGGCTTGGCGCCGAACTGCATGGTGAGGTTCGCGGTAGAAATCAAAAGACTGTCCTGTAACGAGAGGGCGGCCGGGGCGCGCCATCGCCGACTGCGCAGTGCTATCGGCAGGCGGCGGGAAGAAAGAGGCGGCATTGTACCGGCTTGCCGGGCAAATGGCAGTCCCGCCCGGCGGTCCGCTCGGGGTTGAAAAATGGGGCAAAAAGGCGCGTATTAGAGATCAATGGCAGGATAGCGAGGGGATCATGACAATAAAAACGACCCTGACAGGGGTAGCGGTGGGGCTGTTGGCCCTGATGGGTGCGGGCTGCAGTAATAATGCCAATCATGAGTATCTGGAGCAGCAGGTCCAGCGGACCCTGCAGGACAATAACCTGGGGGTTTGGCAGGTTGAGTCACTGGAGATGCAGGCACCGCAAAAGCGCGCGGACAAAGGCAGTCCGGCAACGACGTATCAGCTCAAGGTGGCGCTGGCGCTCCAGGAGGACCTGCAGCTGGTCCGCTATGCCGACGCGGATGCCCGTGAATTGGTGGTAACGCCGGGGCCTCGGGCCGGTGAGCAGGTAACCTTGCCTGCGGTGGCCCGGGTAGAGGGGGCGTTGGGGGAGGCCACCACCCGAACCCATATCAGTCTGCCAATCACGGATTTGCCTCCGGGGTTGCCGGCGTCGCTATTGCGTGACCGGTTTGCGGACTGGCAGCAGATCACCGTGGGGAGCGAGTCGTATCAGGCCATGCTGGAGCGATTGCGCCGCCAGTTGCTGGACGAACAGCGCGCCCTTACCGAGACTTCCGACCGGTTGCGCCGTGGGCGCATGCAGCTGGCCGACAAGGATGAAGAGCTAAAGGCGCTGGAAGACAGTGCCGGCCAGTCCAGCGGCATGGGGGAGCCCATGGAGCGGGTCAGTGAGGATATGCAGGACCTGATGGCACGGGTGGAGCAGTTGCAGGTGGAGCAATATACCCGCGAAGAAACCGTCGAAAAGCTGCGCGCGGATCTGGACCATCTGCAGAATTGAGCGGGTTCGTGGCTGTGCAATAGGGGCACAAAGAGGGCGGCGAGTCCGTAGTATTCGACTTGTGCGGCACCATGAGTATCATGACAGCCCCGCTTTAACGACCGGACCTCTGCCATGTTTGAGCTAACCGTAACGCCCCGTTTTTATGAAACCGATGCCTTTGGCCATGTGAACAATACTGTGGTGACAGGTTGGTTTGAAACTGCCCGCACGCCGCTGTTTGAGGTGTTTTATAAGGAAGGCGCGGACGCAGCGTCTCTACCTCTCATCCTGGCCCGCATCGAAGTGGATTTCGTCGGCCAGATTTATTACGGCAGCGATGTGGTGTTGCGCACCGGCGTTGAACGTATCGGCAACAGTTCTTTTGTGGTGGTTCACCAGGCTTGGCAGAACGGCAAACTGGTGGCGCGGGGCAAAGCGGTGCAGGTGCATTTCGAGCAAGACAAACAGGCCTCGTCACCGGTCCCGGCGCATTTGCGCACGGAACTGGAGAAGCATATCGGTGAGTTGCCGGAATAATAATCGCTGCTATAGGCAGGGCATCATGGCGCCTTGACGTGGCATCGCTACACTAGCGGTATCGATTGTATTGCTGAGCGAGAATCAGGATGGCCTACAAGGGACAGGATAATCTGGATCACCTCAACGCCGATAAAGTTGGGGTGCTTATCACCAACCTGGGCACACCGGATGCACCTGAAACCGGCGCCGTACGCCGGTATCTGCGGGAATTCCTGTCCGACCCGCGGGTGGTGGAAATCCCCCGCCTTATTTGGTTCTTTATCCTCAATCTGGTGATTCTGGTTGTTCGTCCGCGCAAATCTGCCGAGGCGTACAAAGGGGTGTGGACCGAAGAAGGCTCTCCGCTTTTGGTCTACAGTTTAGCCCAGGGGGAGGGTATCCAGGAGCGGCTGCGCCAGACGTATGGCGAGAAGGTAGTGGTGCGAGTGGGCATGCGCTACGGCAATCCTTCCATCGCTAGTCAGTTGCAGGCGTTTGAGGATGAGGGTATCCGTAAGTTGGTGGTGTTGCCGCTGTATCCGCAATACTCCGGGTCCACCAATGGCTCCACGTTTGATGCGGTGGCCCGAGACTTCCTGAAACGCCGTCTGTTGCCGGACCTGCGCTTTATCAGCCATTACCCGGATTACCCACCGTATATTCAAGCTATGGCAGATCATATTCGCGCCTACCGGGACAAGCATGGCACGGCAGACAAGCTGGTGCTGAGTTTCCACGGGGTGCCGAAACGCTTCCTGCTCAAGGGTGACCCGTATTTTCATGAGTGTCATCAGACCTCACAGTTGCTTGCCAAGGCCTTGGGGTTGGCGGATGACCAATGGATGACCACGTTCCAGTCTCGTTTTGGGGCGGAAGAGTGGTTACAGCCTTATACCGATGAAACGATGAAGTCGCTCCCCGGGCAAGGGGTGAAATCCATACAGGTGTTCTGCCCCGGCTTTTCGTCTGACTGCCTAGAGACGGTGGAAGAAATCGACGAAGAGAATCGTGAGTATTTCGAGGAAGCGGGCGGTGAGTCCTTTGCCTACATTTCGGCCTTGAATGCCGAGCCTGCCCATCTGGACGCCCTGACGCAGCTTATAGAAGATAATCTGCAGGGTTGGTAGCCGGAAGATAAACGGGCTGACCTGATCAAGTCGCTATTTGATTTTCACTCTCCTTGCCAAGCGCCCGTGTAATGCGGGCGTTTCTTATCCTTAGGCTGGCTATGCCCAGCGCATATGAAGTTGCATAGTGGTTATGCCCTTGTATGGGAACATTATGAAATTTTTCTCCAGTGCCGTCTTCAGGCCTGAATACCTAACTTGGGGTATACGAGAAGCTGGATGTCACTGCTATGGTGAAAATAGAGGCTCGATGCTCGGCATGGGGCTGACGATTGCCTGTTGTCCGGGGGAATGATGTCCAAAGCTATTGCCGTAATCCTGATGCTGCCCGCATCACTACTGTTGTGGGGCTGTTCGACCTACCATGAAAACCTTGTGTCTGACCTCCAGAATCAGGGAGCCAACCCTTACATCGTTGAGCCAGAGCTGAAAGATCTGGAGCAAAGAATACGCACCATTGCCATGGCTGAAAGGTCACTGGACGAGTCTTACCGCCTCACCTTTGATCCTCGTAATGACGCCATCATCAGCAACTTCCAGGACCGTTTCAGCAAGCAGGAGATGATGGAGTCCATCAACCTTGTGCGGGGCGGATTTGACGCGGCTGTGGCAGCCCGCTATCCGAATATCGGTTCAGGGACGGACTGTGCTTTGGTGGACAGCGGTGCTTATGTGGTGACTAAGGAGGCACCTGTCGAGCAGTTTGAATGGCAGTTTGTTCAGGGCGATTGTGTTGACGGCTTTGCCCATGGCATTGGCAAGGCGGTGGATAAAGCGCTGAGTGCACACTTTGTCGGGCGATTTGATCGCGGAGTCATGGTTGAGGGTGTATTTGGTCTGCGCCAACAAAATGGCCGGGAGGTTGTTCAGTTTGGCGAGGCTCCGGCTAAGGACAAGGTCGCCCGCCTGATCGTTACGGAAATCCAAGAAAGTGGCTATCAATGGCTTCGCTATGGTGACTTTATTGATACAGGGGAAATGGACGGTTTTGGTGTCAATATCTGGGGCTACACCAACACCATGGTCGTTAAATCCATTGGCCACTGGAAAGATCACCGGCTCGACGGCTTTGCTGGCAAGCAGGAATTAAAACCCTGGTGGCACGATGGCAAGATCTGGAATACGTGGATTGGCTATTTTATAGACGGCAAGCCCAGTGGCCCGGCGGCGTGGACTAATGGTTTGGCGAATTTGAGCGTTGGTTACTGGAAGGACGGTAAACGTAACGGCAAGACCTATGGGGAGTACGCCAAGTCTGACGACAATAATGAAAGCTACGCGGGTATCTATGTTAATGGCAAGCGCGAAGGGGCTTTCAGGGTACAGAGACGGGCCATGATGGGAAGCAGAAAAGGCGAGTTTATTGAGGTTTACGCCGATGGCGAAATGATTGATGACGGCATCGAGAAGAAAGCAAACAGTGGTGATGGATTTGGAAAATTTGTTGCACTCGCTGGTGGTGCAGCCGTGATTGGCTCATCGGGGATTACAGATACGGCCAAGGTGGATATTGGCAGTGCCTTTGCAGCGGATGTACTGGCCGGTGGCGATGGCAAGAACGTTAATGCAATGCGTCAGCAGGTTGCTCAGGGTGGTGGGTCAGCGGGTCATGCTGGTGGTGATGATGACAAAGGGGTCTTTCAGTTCAGTTGTTACGACCCCGGCAACTTTATCTGCGTTGACTATACCCTTTATAGTCGAACCAAGAGTGAGCAGTTCAAGGCGCAATGTTCTCAGGGGCGCAATAAAGTGGTTGCCAGTTGTGACAGTTCGACCCGCCAGGCTGTCTGTCATCACAAAAGCGACGTTGGCGATACGGATACCCGTGATTACCTCTATGGTTCGGAGCCGGAGGAAGTGAAGCAGGCCTGCTTGTCCACCGGCGGCCAGTTCCGAATGGTGGAATGACAGAGGTGTCCGCCTGGTGTCGCGTGGACCTGAATCCGTGTGTTCTGCGCTAGCGCGTTAAAGAAGCAAAGAAAAAGGGAGCCATGGCTCCCTTTTGCCTTTACTGGTTGGCTAAATGGCGAATCAGCTCGTCGGTAAACTCGGTGGTACTGGCGCGGCCCCCCAGATCCGGGGTAACCACCTCGCCCTGACCCACCACATGGCGCACGGCACGACGAAGCTGTTTGGCCTTGTCGTGCTGCTCCATGTAATCGAGCATCATGGCCCCGGCCAGAATGATGGCGGTGGGGTTAGCGACGCCTTTGCCTGCGATGTCCGGGGCGCTGCCGTGAACGGCTTCGAACAGGCCGCCGTGTTCACCGATGTTGGCACCCGGTGCGACACCGAGCCCGCCGATAAGGCCGGCGCAGAGGTCGGAAAGAATGTCGCCAAACAGGTTGGTGGTAACCAGCACATCGAAGCGGTGAGGGTTCATAGCCAGCTGCATGGCGCAGGCGTCCACGATCATTTCCTCGTGTTCCAGATCCGGATAGTCCTCGCGCACCTTGCGAGCCACATCGAGAAATAACCCGGAGGTAGACTTCATGATGTTGGCTTTGTGCACCACGGTGACTTTCTTGCGGCCCTGCTTCATGGCCGTTTCATAGGCAAAGCGTAGCAGGCGCTCGGATTCCGTGCGGGTAATGCGGCTACGCAGTTCGGCGGTTTCGCCGTCTTCACTGACGGTTTGACCCAGCCCCGAATAGATCCCCTCGATGTTTTCCCGAATGGTCATGATATCCACGTTGTCATAACGGGATTTCACACCGGGAATGGAGAGCGCCGGGCGCACGTTGGCAAACAGGTCGAAGGTTTTACGCAGGGTCACGTTGACGGAGGTAAAGCCGCCGCCCACCGGGGTAGTGATGGGGCCTTTAAGGGCCAGCCGGTTGCGCTTGAGAATGGTAAGAGTCTCTTCCGGCACTAGCTCTAGGCCCTTGTCCAGTGCGGTTTGCCCGGCAATGGCGTATTCAAAATTCAGGCCGCAATCCAGTGCTTCCAGTACTCGTACCGTGGCATCCACGATATCCGGGCCGATCCCGTCCCCGGGGATAACGGTTACGGTGTTCTCGTTCATACTGCCTCCTGATTGCGATTGATAACACGTGACGGTGCTTGGCGCTGCCGCTCTGGGTAAAGAGCAGGGACCCTATTCTGCCACGCGCAGGCCCGAAAAATGAATGCCGACCAAGGTCGCAGCGCTGCTGCCTTCATCAAGCCGCTGTGGGCTGGCCTCTGTTTTGAGCATGCAGATCCCGGTCATTGGGCCAATGAAGATCGCTGCATTGATGCCCCAATGGCGTGTCGGTTGTGCATAATGGGCACCCTGCGCGAACCCGCGCAGTAAAGTGGTGTCTCTCGATCCGACCAGAGTGCGGCGAGGGTCTGCCTTGAAGGAGAAAGAACGTGGATGCAGTGATTTCTGTTAGTCGCCTGCACAAGACTTATGAATCCGGATTTCAGGCGTTAAAAGGCGTGGATCTGGATATTCGCAGCGGTGAAATTTTTGCTCTGCTGGGGCCTAATGGCGCCGGCAAGACCACCCTGATCAGCATCATATGCGGCATTGTTAACCCCACGTCGGGAACGGTGCTGGCGGACGGCCACGACATCATTCGCGATTTTCGTGCGGCCCGCAGTGCCATAGGACTGGTTCCCCAGGAGATTTCCACCGACGCCTTTGAAACGGTCTGGGCAACAGTGAGTTTCAGTCGGGGTCTGTTCGGCAAGCCACGAAATGATGAGCATATTGAAAAAGTGCTCAAGGCGTTGTCGTTGTGGGACAAGAAAGACAGCAAGATCATGATGTTGTCCGGCGGCATGAAACGCCGGGTAATGATTGCCAAGGCGCTGTCCCATGAACCCAAGATTCTGTTTCTGGATGAGCCCACGGCCGGTGTGGACGTGGAGCTGCGACGGGAAATGTGGGAAATGGTGCGGCAGCTTCGTGAGCAGGGTGTCACGATTATTCTCACGACCCACTACATCGAGGAAGCCGAAGAAATGGCGGATCGGGTGGGCATTATCAGCCAGGGCGAAATTATTCTGGTGGATGAAAAATCCCGGTTGATGGAGCAGTTGGGCCGCAAGCAGCTGACCGTGCATCTGGCGGAACCGTTAACGAGCGTGCCGTCAGCGCTGGCGGGCGAGGATCTGGCATTGGCCGATGAAGGCTTTTCGCTGGTCTATAGCTATGACGCTAACCAGGAAAATACCGGGATTGCTGAGCTACTGCGTAGCCTGAATGAGCAGGGCATCGACTTTAAAGATCTGCATTCCCGGCAAAGCTCGCTGGAAGATATTTTTGTGGATCTGGTGCACAACGGAAACCCCGACAAGGGTCGTGATATGCAGGGTAAGCAGGGAGACGCGGGATGAATATTCATTCGATTCGAGCTATCTACAAGTTTGAAATGGCCCGTACCTGGCGCACCTTGATGCAAAGTGTTGCTTCGCCAGTGATTTCCACATCGCTATATTTTGTCGTGTTCGGTTCTGCCATTGGTTCGCGCATGGTGGAGATCGATGGAGTCAGCTACGGGGCTTTTATTATCCCCGGCCTGATCATGCTCTCGTTGATGACGCAGAGTATTTCCAATGCCTCTTTCGGCATCTACATGCCGACGTTTTCCGGGACCATTTATGAAGTGCTGTCGGCACCGGTTTCCTATGTGGAGATTGTGATTGGCTATGTGGGCGCTGCGGCGACCAAGTCCACGATTCTTGGGCTACTGATTCTGCTGACGGCACGGTTGTTCGTGGATTATGAGGTTCAGCACCCGGTGCTGATGCTGAGTTTTCTGTTGTTGACGGCGATCACGTTCAGCCTGTTCGGTTTTATTATTGGCGTGTGGGCCGATACCTTTGAAAAACTACAGATCATTCCTTTGATGATCATTACCCCGCTGACCTTTCTGGGTGGCAGCTTTTATTCCATCGATATGCTGCCTCCAGTTTGGCAGACCGTGACGCTGTTTAATCCGGTGGTGTATTTGATCAGTGGATTCCGCTACAGCTTCTTTGGTGTGGCGGATGTGCACATTGGTATCAGCCTGGGAATGACGTTGCTGTTTTTGACCCTGTGCATGGGACTGGTGTGGTGGATATTTAAAACCGGGTATAAGTTGAAGAGCTAAAAAAAGGGCGCTTAATGCGCCCCTTTTTTGTTGTGGTTCGTGCTCTTAGCCCCCCTTAACGGGGGGCGTAAACCGGACGTTTTTTACTCGATAACGGTAAACGTCATGCCGGCCTTTTCCTGCAGCCGTTTCAATAGCGGCTCACCTAGCAAGGTGGCGGTGGTCCAGAAGCCTCCGGGCGCGTCTTCTACCACATCCTGTGCCAGACAGGCGGCAGCCTGGCCGAGCAATTTAGCGGTGGAACCGTAGCCAGGATCCGCATCACCGGTGACTTTCACCTTGAGGGTTTCCTGATTGTCGGTGTGACCGACAAAACGGATGTCGTAGAAACCGGCCTTCTGGGCTTCCGGGCTGGGTCCTTCACCGGGCTGCGGAACCACAAACTTGTTCAGCGCCCAGCGTGTCGGTTTGATGGCGGCGGCGGTAAAGAACAGGCCGATGCCGGCACCAATGCCGAAGGCCTTCATGCGCCCACTCATGCCATCGCCAGTGAGCATGGCTTCGTTGTAGGTGAAATGATCGGTGTACGCTTGGCCGGACAGGGCGTTGGAGCGATGCACCACGCGGCTGTTAATTGCGTCCATCACAAAGGGGCCAACCCAGGCATTGAAGTCGTTGTCATAGCTGGCCAGGCCGATGCTGTCCTGGCGGCTCTTGAAGCCGTGATTCGGCGGGCAGATCAGGTAAGGGTTGGCCAGTTTTTTGCGAAGTGCAGGATCTTTGCCAGCCTCCTCCGCAATATTCATCATGCTGGCAACGGTGCCGCCGGAGACGCCGCCCTTGGCGACTTTAACCCGCATGTGCACGGTGCTGGCGGGGGCGTTGAAACGGGCCTGGGATTGTTGCTGGAGGAAATAGACGCCCATGTCCGAGGGGATAGAATCAAACCCGCAGCAGTGCACGATGCGCGCTCCGGTCTTTTTCGCGGCGGCTTCGTGACGCTCAAGCATTTCGGCAATCCACTGGGCTTCACCGGTGAGATCACAGTAATCGGTGCCGCTGTCGACACAGGCCTTGATCATGGGCTCGCCGTATAAGGCATAGGGGCCCACGGTAGAAACCACAACACGGGTCTGGGCGCACAGGGCGTTCAGGCTGCTGGCATCGTTAGCATCTGCGGTGATCAGGGGCAGAGCGCTGGCGGAGCCACCGAGTCCGGCTTTGACCTGTTCCAGCTTGCTCTTGGAGCGCCCGGCAGCGGCCCACTTCAATTCACCATCGATCCCGTAGGTGTCAAAAAGGTACTGGCAGAGAATCTGCCCAACAAAACTGGTGGCACCGAACACCACCACATCAAATTGTGAATCGCTCATGGAGACTCCTTGAAGAATCAGCGAAATGGATCAGCGCAATGGAAAGTCTGACTGTGCACGTATCCTAAGCCATTGGAGGGTTGATACGTAACCGGTGAGATAGGACATATGCAGGGCAAAAAAGAACGCGCCCGCAGGGCGGGCGCGCGAAAGGGGAAGAGGGGCTACGCGGCCTGTTGTGCCGGGGTGGACTCCTTAATGGCGTATTTGCGGATCAGAGCGGCGCGTTTGGCAGGGTCGAAGTTGATATTGGCGGCGTTGTAATCCGCATTCTCCAGCAAGCGCTTGTCCATCACACGAAACCACAGCGGGGGAACGTAGCTGATCAGGAACATGCCAAAGTAGCCATTGGGCAGGGTTGGCAGGTCGTCGAAATGGCGCAGGCTCTGGTAGCGACGTGCCGGATGGGCATGGTGGTCGGAATGGCGCTGCAGGTGGAACGACGCCCAGTTGGAAAACATATGGTTGCTGTTCCAGCTGTGGTGAGGTTGGGTGCGTTCATAGCGGCCATTGGCGAGCTTGTGACGTAGCAGGCCATAGTGCTCTACGTAGTTGGCCGAGGTCAGTTGCAGGTAGGACCAGAGCGTGACGGCAGCAATAAACGGCACCATTTTCCAGCCGAACAGGGCGATGATACTGCCCCAGATGATCAGGCTGAGCAGGCCCGGCTGGAGAATTTCATTGTGCATGGACCACACCGGTTTACCGGCTTTTTGCAGGCGGGCCTTCTCCAGGTGCCAGGCGCGCTTGAAGGTGCCGGGAATTTCCCGCACGGCAAACTTCCAGATGCTTTCTCCCAGCCGTGATGAGGCCGGATCTTCGGGGGTCGCCACATCCCGGTGGTGGCCCTTGTTATGTTCGATCGGGAAGTGGCCATAGCCCAGCGGCGACAGAACCAGTTTTGCCAGCCAGCGTTCAATACGGGTTTTCTTGTGGCCCAATTCGTGACCCAGATTAAGGCCTGCAGCCCCGCAAATAGTGCCGGTCAACAGCACCATGGCGATGACACCGTGCACAGGAAGTGAGTGGGTGCCCACAAACCACATGCCGAACAGGTAGGCGCCGAGCAGGATTGGCACTAGGGCGTAGGTCATTCGGCGATAGAAGTGATCGGCCTCCAGCTGTGGCACCACTTCTTCTGGCGGGTTGCTCTGGTCTTCACCGATGAGCATGTCGAGCAGCGGAACGGTGATGTAATAGAACGCCAGCGGTAGCCAGAGCAACAGGGCGTTGCCGGTGGCCAGATACAGCAAAGGGCCAAGGAACACACTGGCCGGGACAAACAGGGAAACCATCCACAGGGGACGTTTGCGGTCTCGGTACTCGACGCCAGAGGGGCCGATAAATACGCCTGCCTTATTCATAAAAGGCCTCATTGTTGTTGTGGGGAAATCTATGTGTTGTTGCCATGTTGCGCCGTGGCTGCCAGCAAGAGCACCGCAGAAGGTGGCAATAAATCGTCATAAAGTGACAGGTTAAACAGTCTGTTTCAGGGTAAGGTGGGTGTTACCCAGCAAACGTGAGGATGGCGATGGCAGAGGAGCAAGGCGGGGTCATGCTGGAGCGGCTGCGCCCGGCTATTCACCCAACCTACAGTCGGCTGTTGTGTGCTCATCTGCACGGGCAGGGATTTACCGATGCGGATATTTTTGCCGGCACCCGGTTGGAATGGCAGCAGCTACTTAGCGAACACCGCTATCTCAGCCAGGAGCAGCTGACGCGGCTCATCCGCCGGGCTGTGGCGCTGACCGGCCAGCCCTGGATCGGGCTGAATATTGCCAGCGCCACCTCGGTTTCTGCCCATGGGGCGCTGGGGTATGCGGTGGTGTCAGCGCCGGACCTGCGAGCCCTGCATCAGGTGGTTGCCCGTTACGCCTCGGTGCGCCTGCAATTGACGGCGTTAGCTTTTGTGGAAACCGGGCCTGAAGGCGGTGAAGGGGGTGAAGATACAGAGGGGCGCCTGATTATCACCGAGCGGCAGCCTTTGGGGGAAACGAGAGAGTTTCTCTACGGCTCCTTGCTGGGGACCTATTTTCAGATACTCGATGCGGTGTCGCCCCAGCGCATTCGCGATATTCAGGTGTCGTTACCGCTGCCGCGCCCGGCGTGGGCGCAGGAGTATGAGCAGCAGCTGGGGTGTCGGGTGACGTTCGGCACGGAGCAATTTGAGGTTGTGATACCCGGTCATTATTTGGACCGCCGTTGCCTTACGGCAGACCCGGCCATGCATCGGACTGCGGTACGGGATTGTGAGCATCAGCGAAAGCAATTAGAGCACGGTGGGCCGTTTAGCCGGCAGGTGGGGTTGGTGTTATTGGATAAGCCTGGCGCCTTTCCGACACTGGAAACAATGGCGAGTGCGTTCGCCATGTCACCGCGAACACTGATTCGTAAACTCAAAGCAGAAGACACCAGCTATCAGCAATTACTGGATGATGTGCGCCGCGAGCTTGGCTGCTGGCTACTGATGGAAACTGGCGATTCGGTGGAGCGTATCGCCGAGCAGTTGGGTTACCAGGATACCTCCAATTTTAGCCGTACTTTTCGACGTTGGTTTGGCATCACGCCGTTGGCCATGCGCAAAGATGGCGGCAAAGGGAGCGGCAGTCGTTAGGGGTGAAAGGAGGTATTGCAGAGTAGGCTGAACATGATCGTGAGTTCCTTCCCCGTTGCCGCGTCTGGCTTCGGGTTCACCGATATCGCTCCTAAGCTTGCGAATAAAAAAGCCCTCCGGCTATAGGGGGGAAGTTGCCGGAGGGTGTCCGTCAGTGTTGCTTGAGGACGAAATCAACTTTTTCACGGACTGCACAGTCCGGGCAGGGCCAGTCGTTGGGGATTTGTAGCCAGCGGGTTCCTGGTGGGAACCCTTCATTTTCTTCACCACGACTCTCGTCGTAGGTGTACCCGCAGTTGGGACACTCGAATTGATGGGCGGTGTCGATATCCTGTTCAGCTTGCCTTGCGGCCTCCACTCCGCCCTGCTGAATGCTGGGTTCAGAATCCGCGCTTTGGTAGCTGACCACTGGGCGTTGCCATTTTTCCAGGAGCGCTTCGCGCTTGCCGGGCTGCAGGTTGGCCTGCGTCAGGTCGCCGTTGTAATGCTGCACCACCAGCGGGTCCATTTTGCGAAACCAGACAAACGGCAGATACGCGGGAATCAACATGGAGGCATAGCCGGAAGGCAGTTGCGGACTATCGTCGAAATGCCGAAGTGCCTGGAAACGCCGGGTCGGATTGGCGTGATGATCGGAATGGCGCTGCAGCTGATAAAGAAAAAGGTTGGTCACGATGTGGTTGCTGTTCCAGGAATGCTTTGGTTCGCAGCGCTCGTAGCGACCATCACTTTTTTTCTGACGCCGTAACCCGTAATGCTCCATGTAGTTAATGACTTCGAGCAGGGAGGCACCATAAAAAGCCTGCAAAAGAAGAAAGGGTAAAACGATCCATCCCAGCCAAAGTGTTATTAGACCGAACAGGGCGACCGTCATTAGCCAGCTGTGCAGGTTTTCATTTTTTAGCGACCAAAGCGGCTGGTCGCAACGCTGTAATCGCATGGCTTCGATATGCCAGGCGGATTTCACACTACCAATCATGGTGCGCGGCAAAAATGCCCAGAACGATTCCCCCATCCGCGAGCTGGCAGGATCATCCGGCGTTGCCACATTTTTGTGGTGACCCTTGTTGTGTTCCACAAAGAAATGGCCGTAGGCAACCGGTGCCAGAGTGATTTTCGCCAGCCAGCGTTCGGTTCGGGTTTTTTTGTGGCCCAGTTCATGGGCGGTGTTAATGGCAATGCCGTTAACCGCGCCGACACTGAACACCAGTCCGACCAGGCCCCACCAAGGGATGCCGCCGCCGGCGACCAACCAGGCTCCCAGGATCGTTGCCAGGTATTGGGCCGGAATGTAGGCATAGACAATAAGTCGGTAGTAGGTGTCGCTCTCCAATTGCGAAACAGCGGATTCCGGCGGATTGCTGGTGTCGGCACCAACCACCCAATCGGCAAAGGGAATCAGCCCATAGACCAGGAAAGGGCCACCCCAGAGCAGCACGGGTGATGACCAGATAAATAAATAAATGAGAAGAAACGAAACAGCCAGCAAAGGGATTGCCGGGCTTAGTAACCAAAGATAACGTTTGCCGTCGTGCCAGTCAGCGAGTGCGGCGCTTGGGTCTGTTGAAGCCATGATGCCACCTTTGTTCTGCTTTTTATTTAACGCTATACCTCTTGTGATGTTGGGCCAAGGGCTGCTTTGTATAGACTTGGCAACGACCGATGAACAATATTTGAGAATGAAAAAAGCGCTGGCCCTTAGCCACAACACTTCTTAAATTTTTTTCCACTGCCGCACGGGCATGGATCATTTCTTCCGGGTTTTAACGGGGTGCTGCTGGGCGTGCCGTCAAGATAGAACCAATGGCCGTTTTCTTTCACGAAACGTGAGTGTTCCTCCAATACGTTGAGGCCCTGGCGGTCTTTGCTGGTTGCCTGAAAATGGACGCTGCCGGTATCACCGTCGGTCTCGCTGTGAAGAATCTTCAGCGCCAGCCATTTTTCCTCCGGGTCCAGTGTCAGTGCCGAGGGGCGCTGGCTGTGATGCCAGCTGGAGGACAGGTAGGCGGTATTGTTCAGCGCAAAGGCACAGAACCGCGAACGCATTAAAGCCTGGGGAGAGGCGGCAGGTTCGCCCTGATGCAGCGGTTGGCAGCATTCGCTGTATTTCAGCCCGGACTGGCACGGGCACGATGATGTAGATGGTGTCATGGTGTCTCTCCGCAAAAGCAGTCAAACAGCGCCAGAAGGTCCTGTCGTAACCGTTGAGGATTGGCCGCCCCAGCGTGACGCAATACCAAGGCATTCATAGCGCCATTCAGCAATATCGCCAGCCCATTGGCACTGCCAGAAAATTGCAGGCTGCCGTCTGCCATGGCTTCCTGAATACCTTCCCGAAGCAGGGTAAAACTGTAGCGTTCATCCAGGGCGTTCCACCGTGCCTGGCCAAGCACGGTGGGCGCTTCGATCACCAGAATACGCTGAACATCCTGCCGGGACATGAAATCGACCCAGGCCAGGCTACCCGCTTTGAGGGTGGATAAGCTGCCGTGCTGCCCGGCAACCGCCTGTTCGATGGCGGCCATGGCTTCCTGACTGAGTAGCTCGCACACGGCTTCGAACAGTTCCGCCTTGTTGCGGAAATGGTGATACATGGCTCCGCGAGTGACGCCAGCACCATTGAGAATGGCTTCGGTGCGGGTGTCCGCATAACCCTGTATCGCGAACAAATGGCGTGCCGCATTGATCAGGCAGCCACGGGTTTGAGCGCGACGTTGAACGTTGGTCGCCATAGAATCCTCTTTTGGTTGACAAACAAACTAGCAGTTTGTTTTTATTTAATCAAAGCAGACAGGCTGTCTGTTTAATTCCGCCAGGAGGGCATCATGGATATTCGTGACCGTTACCCCATTGTTGTTACCGAGCACAAAGCGGCCTGCCAGGCGTTCTGGCAACGCTATTTCGGGTTGGTGATTGTGTTTGATAGTGACTGGTTTGTGCTGCTGGGGAATGAGACTCAGGGGAGTGTGGTGGCCTTTATGACACCGGATCACCCATCCGCTCCGCCGGGACCACAAACGTATTCTGGGCAGGGAATGTGTCTGGAGTTGGAAGTGGATGATGCCGAGCAGGCTCTGGCAACCTTGCAACAGCGTGGAGGAGCGGCGGACT
The DNA here is from genome assembly GCF_040118815.1 of Alcanivorax sp. Classification (GTDB taxonomy): domain Bacteria; phylum Pseudomonadota; class Gammaproteobacteria; order Pseudomonadales; family Alcanivoracaceae; genus Alcanivorax. The sequence goes on along the minus strand of NZ_JBEDTC010000019.1, from coordinate 176,046 downwards.
ACCCGCTGACCCGCGAGCCTTTTGGGCAATGCCGGTTTGGGGTCCGTGACCCTAGTGGCTTGTGGGTCGATGTGGTCGAGCAGGTCACCCCAGAGGAAGGCTATTGGGACAAATACATGAAGGCGGCGGCGAGATTTTCCGAATCCGACTAAGGCTGTCAGGGGCTATTTTTTGTCGGGTGGGGCTGGCCTGTACGTAACAGCGCGGCCTCAATGTGAAACACATGGGCATCGTGCGCGCCCAGCTCGCGGAGGGCCTCAGCCAGCTGCAGCAGATAGTCCGCGTTACTGCCGCTGGGGCCATGGCTGGCAGCAATATGATGGGCAATGTGTTGCTCGCTGGCTTCGCCCAGAAAGGCCCCGTTGTCTGCGGTGGCGATATACACCAGCCCGTTCTCCTGTTCCCCGGTGTGGAACGTCATGGGTGTCGAAAAACGCAGATAGCCATTTTTTTCCCGGTGATCCAGGTGTTCGAAAACGTCCGGGGTGATGCGATAGGCCATGCCGGCACACAGGGTGCCCGGCGATTCAATCAAGGTGACCACTCGACCCGGATTTTTCGGCGTGCCGCGATGATCGTGGGAGCCTTGCCAGAAACGCCGGGTCCAGCCGCTAATCGATGCCGGAGCGCGCTCCAGATAGGGGAAGTCGGCTTTGTAAATCAACGAGCCATAGCCAAAAAGCCACACCGGATGGTCCGGATGAAGAGGGTGACGGCGTCGGTTTTCCTCGGTGGTATTCAGCATGGTTAACGGGTCGGTTGATTGATACAGGTTCGTGGTTGTCGGCGCGTGGGCGTTATACTGGCGCCATTGTATGATTCTACACAGGCCCTTACCGCCCAGCTGGGGATTTCATGAAAGATGTGCGCGAAGAGTATCATGCTGACGGCCTCACTGACGCCAGCCTTCACGATGACCCATTGGAGCAGGCGCGCCGCTGGGTAGATGAGGCGATTGAAGCCGGTTTGCCGCTGCCCAATGCGATGACACTGGCCACCGTGAATGCGTCGGGCCAGCCTTCCAGTCGGGTGGTGTTGCTCAAGGGGGTGGAAGGCGGTGGCTTTACCTTTTTCACCCATTACGACAGTCGCAAGGGAGAGGACATCGCGGCCAACCCGAAGGTGTCGTTCACCATGTTCTGGCAGCCGTTTGATCGACAGATGATTGTTATCGGCGAAGCGCACAAAGTCGACCGGGAAGAATCCGACAGTTACTTCGCCTCCCGACCCTATGCCAGCCAGGTGAGTGCGGCCATTTCTCCGCAGAGTCAGCCCGCCAGCCGGGAGTGGCTGGAAGAGGAAGTAGAAAGACTGGAGCGGGAATTTCCTTCTGCGCCGGTGCCTTGTCCGGAGCAGTGGGGCGGCTACCGGATTATCCCCACGGAAATCCAGTTCTGGCATGGCCGGCCTAGCCGTTTGCATGACCGGTTTCGGTATGTGAAGCAAGGTGATGGGAGCTGGCAGCGTAAACGGCTGGCGCCATAAATGACGTTCGCAAGGCTTGTCAGGGTCCGTTGCTGAGCTGACGGCGCGCCCTTATGAGCGGGGCTGCGCTCGCTATATGCAAGGACTTGCCGTAGAAATAATTTTCACTGTCTTATAAGCTTATAACCAGGATCGGGATAAGGCAGTACCGTTGAAGATTTTGATTGTGGACGATCATCAGCTATTTGCTGATGCGTTAAGCATTACGCTCAAGAATGCCTATGCAGAGGCGAGTATTACCACTTGCGAGCAGCCAAAGTGGTTGCTGGATAATCGCCAATTATTACCAGCGTATGATCTCGTGATTCTTGATCAGGCCATGCCTGATCTGGATGGGCTTACCCTGTGGAGCCTGATTGGCCGCCTGATGGGCGAGGCTAAAGTGCTGGTGTGTTCTGGCTCTGCCACAGAAACCACTGTGCGCCGTGCAGTGCAGTTGAAGGTCAATGGCTTCGTGGACAAAAGTGAGTCGGTAGAACAGATCCTGTTTGCCATTCGTGAAGTGATGACCGGCCGTAGTTATTTTTCTGAATCCTTCCGGCTGATGGCCGGCTCTGCTCCGGAAGAAGCGCTCACCCTCACTCGTCAGCAACTTGCCATTCTGGCCATGCTTCAAGAAGGCCATGGCAACAAGGAAATCGCCCGCCAGCTGTTTGTCAGCGTGAACACCATCAAGACCCACCTGCGCCTGCTCTACGAAAAACTGGATGTGCCCAACCGCACCGCCTGTATTGAGAAGGCACGGCAGATGGGCCTGCTTTAGCCTGCGCTGCTGGGAGCCAGCATCTCCTCCAGTTTTGCGGTCAGCGTATCTGCTGCCACAGGCTTGAAAAGCACATCGATGTCATCCGGCAGAGTCTGGATGAAATCCGGATTGGTGTTGCCGGTAATGATGAGTGTTGGCACGGGCTGACGAAACAAAGCGGTGACGGCTTCGATTACCGAGCCAGCATTAGTATGCGGCCCAATCTGATCATCGGTAATCACCACTGAGGGCGGTGCACCGCGCTCTTTCAAGGCCTGCATGGCCGGTTCCAATGCGTGGTGAGCAGATACCGTTGCGCCCAGGCTGCCGAGCAGGCCGCTGAGGGCTTCTGTGACTCTTTTATCATCATCTATCAACAGCACCGTCAGCGTTTCAAACAGCGGCAGCGCATTGACCACGTTGTCGGCGGGCTGAGTCTGGCTGATGGCCGCTGCTGGTAACGTTAAGGTGAAAGTCGTGCCTTCCCCCTTACGTGACTGCATCTGCACGGGAATCTCGCACAGCGCCCCCAGCCTGCTGACAATGGCCAATCCCAATCCCAATCCGTTCTGGATCGAGCGTTGGTCATTGTCTATCTGCATGAATTCATCAAACACTTCAGTCTGGTAAATGTCGTCAATGCCGATGCCGGTGTCTTCGATGTCCAGCAACAATTGTTTGTCTTGCTGCCGGGCGACGATACGAATATGCCCCTGTTCGGTGTACTTGAGGGCGTTGCTGACCAGGTTGCGAACAATCCGGGCGAACATGATGCCGTCGGTGAAAATGTACTGACCGGCCAGGTTTTCGGTGATCACTGTCAGTTGCTTGGCGCTCGCCTGGGGACGTACTTCATCAAGGATCGGTTGCAGGGTATCGAGCAGATTGATAATACGCTTACGCGGTTTCAGTCGCTGTGACTGCAAGCGTGACAGCATCAGCAAGTGCCCCAGCAGTTCATTGCAGGAGGCAATGGCGGTATCCAGCTTGTCGACGATCTCGGGTTGTGGGGCGGCATTGTTTTTCAGCATGGCGGCATACAAGGTGGCCGCCTGCAGCGGTTGCCTCAGGTCGTGGCTGGCCGCGGCGAGAAAGCGGGTCTTGCTTTCGCTGGCCTTGCTGGCGCGTTCACTGGCCTGCTCGGCTTCAATGCGCAGGGCAATGGTGCTGATTTGTGAGCGGTGGATGTAAAGGCTGAACAGCACCATGAAAATCAGATTGATTAGCGGGAGCATTTTGATGATCCCGGGCGCCTCCGGTACGTAAACCAGAATAAAGGACAGCCAGGCCAGATAGACCGGGGTAATGAAGCCGATGAAAATGTCCGGATAGACCCCCATGGACACGGACGGAATCGAGGTGGCCACCGACAGGACAACCAGGCAGGTCAGCAGGGTTACCGGCGTGGCCCCTTGCAGGAATAGATAAGGGAAACTTGACCACAGAATCGCCCAGATCACGGCAAGGTAGAGGTTTAGCCGATGCCATTTCCGGGTTTTAGGCGCTTCGTGTTCCCGATGGGCGTTGTAAAACCGGATCAGGAAAAGCGATTGAGCTGCGACACAAAGCAGCACGGTATACCAGCCGATAAAGGGCGGCTCGGTACGCTGCTCCAGAAAAAATAATGGCAGTGCCGCCGCAATGAAAAACGACAGCACCATGCGTGACCCCACCTCTTCCATGAACAGGTTGTGGCGCTCCTGAAGGATGCGTTCGCGGTTTTCCGTCACCGCACGACGAAGGGTTTCTGGCATGGCTGGCAGGTTTGTAAAATGATGGTGTTCAGTCTAGCCCGATTATGACGGGGTGTAAGCGCCCCTCGGTGAAATTCACCCATGAGGGTGAAGAAGCGGTGTTCTCCCCGGTGCTCTAATGAGTGCCTCTCTGGGATGAGTCACTAATCGGGGTAAACGTAATGATCAACAAGCAACTCACTCAACTGGCTGCCGCCATCGGCGTGGCCACCATGATGACCGCCTGTGGCGGTAGTTCTTCCAGCTCTGGCGGCGGTGGCACCACCGTGGCAGAAGGGGGCAGTGGCTTTGTGGTGTTTTCGGCGGCTGAAAGCGCCGGTGCGATTGCCCTGCGCAGTGCCACGGCACGGGCGGCAGCGCTGACGGAATACCTTTACAAAACGGACGGTACCCCTGCCGGCACCAGCAAGATCGTTGATGACAATAACAACGGTTTTGAAGTGGGCCGTTTCGGCAGTGGTTACATGGCGGAACTGGACGGCACGTTCTACTTTGCAGGCAAGGACAGCAACGGCGATGTGGAGCTGTGGGCCACCGACGGCACCGGCGCGGGCACCGAGCGTGTGGCGGATATCTATCCCAATGGCAACGGTCAGCCGCACAATATGGTGCCCGCGGCTGGAAAATTGTTTATGAATGCTGTGGTGGATCAGTTTGGCCGCGAGCTGGTGGTTTTCGACCCCGTTGCTAATGACACAGTAGTGCTGTCGTCAAATATTAACGGCAACCCGACCAGCAATACGGCGCCTGAGTCCCTGACCCCGGTGGATGGCGGCCTGTTCTTCTTTGATCAGGATGCCGGCGATGTCTACTTCACCGATGGTACGGCGGCAGGAACCGCGAAGATCGCCACCAATAACGACACCATCATCGGCGGCTCTCTGACGAAATACCCGCAACTGATTGGCGATGATGATTGGTTGGGTTATAACGGCAAGCTGCTGTTTACCGGGCGTTTTAACGCCACCGATGCAGAAACCCGTCTGTACGAGCTGGATCAAGATGGCAATATCGAGGAAGTAGTCTTTGATGATGGTGGCAGCACGGTACGGCTCGATATCACTGAGAATGTGGTAATCAGCAACGATAAGGTGTATTTCGTTGCGGATAAGGGAACCAGCAGCACAGACCTGAATATCTTCGAGTATGATGGCAGCACGGTGACCAACCTGACCGCCAGCGAACTCAACAAGCCTTATGAAGATCGGTTGGTAGGCACCTCACTGGGTGTGTTTATGTACGTGGAGCAAGCCGGGGTAACCCCGTATCTGCTGCGCGTGGACAACACCAATAGCCCTGCAGGCATTGCTGCGGCGGTGCGTAGCACGGGCGATTATTCCTTCTCTGATGTTGAAGCCTGGACCATGGTGGAGGCTAACGGTACGGTGTTCTTTGCGGCGGATACCGAGGGCGCTGGTGGCAGTGATTTCGGTACCGAACTGTGGAAGACCGATGGCACCTCGCAGGGGACGGAGCTGGTCAAAGATATCGATGATACCGCGGCGGGTGCAGGTTCGGAGCCTTTCCCGCTGGCATTCATGTATCAGGTGCCGCCCATCGTGAATGGCGATTTGGGCAGCAAGTACCTGTTCGTTGCGAATGATGGCAGTTCAGGCTCGGAGCCCTGGGTGTCCGATGGCTCGGCCGCGGGCACGGTTATCCTGAAGGATATCAGCGCAGGAACGGGTAGCAGCGTGATCGACTGATTCAGGTTGTGAGCAATAGTAAAGCGGGCCTCTGGCCCGCTTTTTTTTTGGCAAATCCTTGCTGGCAAGTGTGTGTTTTACGGGTGATGCTTTTCGTTATCGCTATACGTGTGTGAAGTAGACGTATCCCGTTGCCACACGGTGGCGAGAAGGGAACCAGACAAATTATGCCAGACACTGAACAGGGCGCCGGGGAGCGCGGCCAGTGGGGTGAAGTGTTTGATCGCCAGCGCCACCCCCAGCCCGGAGTTCTGCATGCCCACCTCAATGGCCAGGGTGCGGGCGGTTATTTTGTCAAAGCGCAGCACTCGGGCGATGACATAGCCCCCCAAAAGCCCCAGCGCGTTATGTAGCGCCACCGCGATAAAGACCGCACTGCCGGCATCTCCAATACGGCTCTGGTTCAGGGCCACAATAATTCCGATGACCACCACGATAGCTGCCACCGAAATTAACGGGAACAGATCTCTTGCGGGCGTTAGTTGACGATGGAAGAAAGTGTTCAGTGCGCTGCCCGCGACAACCGGTATCACCACGATCTGGACCAGCGATAGCAGCATGCCCTCCACGGGCACCGGAATGCGCTCGCCCAGATACCACCAGGTGAGCAAGGGTGTTGCCGCAATAGCAATGAGCGTTGAGGCAAAGGTAATCGCCACGGACAGGGCCACATTGGCGCGGGCCAGGTAGGCAATAACGTTGGAAGCGGTGCCCCCGGGACAGGCGCCGACAAGGACAAGACCGATTAATAATTCCTGTGGCAGTTGCAGAAGCACACCAAGGCCCCAGGCAATCAGCGGCATCAGACTGTACTGCAGCAGAACGCCGAGCCCGATGACTGCCGGGCGGGTGAACACTCGCCGGAAATCGTCCCAGCTTAACGAGAGCCCCATGCCGAACATGATCAGCATTAACAGCGGCACAATGGCTGACTTGCCGCCCACCAGCCATTGCGGTTGCCAGTACGCCAACAGGGAAAACAAGAGCGCCCAGAGAGGGAAAAGCTGGGTAAGTCGCTGGATCATAATGCCGCCGTTTTGTTTTGGTTTTCGTCGCGGGTAGGGAAGCGCCGGTGATGTTTCCTACAGGGCAAGCATGAGCAAAAATGGCAGCAATAAAAACGCCAGAAGAGTGGAAATGACGACCATGGCGGCGACTTCCTCCGCGCCTTGATTATAGGCCTTGGCGAGCAAGTAATTAAATACCGCCACCGGCATGCAGGATTCGATCAGCACCACGCCCCGTAGCGGACCTTCCAGCTCCAGTGCCGTTACCACAGTCATGCCAACCGCAAACCCGATCAGCAACCGCAGAGCCGCAAACAGAGCGCCGGTACCCAGGAGGCGAATGCGTAATTGTGACAGGGAGACACCCAGGGTAATCAGCATCAAGGGAATGGTCACATCGCCGATCAGTTTCACGCTGTTGAACAGCCATTCAGGAAGCTGAATATCCAGCGCGACTAATGCGATGGCCAAAAACACAGACAGTAAAATTGGGTGGCGCAGCAAACTGGGGGACAGACGTTGGCCGCTGACCACCGCCAGGCCCAAGGAAAACTGGGCCACGGAATAGAGCATCATCCATGCCAGGGCCAGCGCCAGCCCGGTATCGCCAAACGCCAGCATGCACAACGGGATGCCCATGTTGCCGGTGTTGGCAAACACCAGGGAAGGCAAAAACACACGAAAGCGCTGTCGGCTAAGGCGAATCACCAGGGCGCTGATCAGTAGGGTCAGTACCAGCACGGTCAACGCCAGGGCGCCGATCTGCGTCAGCGCGGCCATGTCCAGATCGGTCTTGCCCAGGGTGGCGACAATCAGGCATGGGGTGGTGACTGTGACCACCAGGGAGGTGACCATCTGGGTATCGAAGGGTTTGCCTGCCCGCGACCAGAAAAAACCCAACCCGGCACAAAGCAGCACAGGCGCAATGATGGACCAGAGCGTGGCAAGCATGGAAAGGGATCTACGAATGCTGAATGAGGTTCGAAGTGTGAAAGCTACGCCGGCAGATGTCCACGGTTGCGCTGAGTAAGTGCCTGCTGGGTGGAGAATGTTTATTTGTCGGGCGGGCTCGTCGTCGCTTGCTGGTGACCTCGAGCGCGGGCCTGTTGCAGCATGTGCAGGGTGATTTTTCGTACTTCGTTACGGGATGCCTCTATATGCTCGCGCAACAGATTTTGTGCGTGCTGGCGGCGCCGTTGAAGCACGGCATTCAGCAATGCCGCATGCTCCTTATAGGTGGCCTCAATGCGTGCGGGTGCGGTGAAATCCAGTCGCCGGATAATGCGTAGGCGCTCGGTTAGCTCAGAATGAATGCGCGCCATTTCCCGGTTGCCGGCAGCAGCGACGAGCTGTTGATGAAAGCGTTCATCCATCTCACAGACGGTGGGGCCGTGATGGTCTTGCTCGCTGGGACTAACGCACCATAGGCTAGCGAGTTCTCTGATGGTGTTTTGCTGTTGCTGGTCGCACAACGTTTGCACTGCCGCGCATTCAAGAATAATGCGTACGTCATAGAGTTCTTCGAAGCAGGTGAAGTCGAAAGGTCTGACCTGCCACCCACTGCGATAAATCACCTCGACGTAATGCTCCCGTTGCAAACGAAACAGCGCCTCCCGGACCGGAGTTCGGGAGGCGTGCATGCGCTCAGCAATGTCGTTTTCACTGAAACGATCGCCGGGCGCCAAACGAAAATCGAAAATATCCTGCTTTAGCTGCAGGTAGATTCGCTCGGCCAGGTTGGCTTTTCTTTCGGCCCTAGGTCCCGTCATGGTTGTGGCTGAGTTGTGCGATGTAGTTTCTCCAGCCGTCGAGCGCGGTAATGTCGGTGGCATCTTCGATGGCCCATGGCTCGCAGATGAAGCCTTTCACCCAGCGACCATCGAGGGTTTCCAGGCTGCCGATACCCAGCGGTGCCGGAATCAGACCAACAAAACTGCCGAAGTGTTTCACCGGCATTTGCCACAGCTCGATGGGGATGCTGGCGCCTTCACCTGTTTCACTGCGGATCAGGCCGGGTTTCGGCGGCACCGTGTTGGCCAGGGCATAGAGGCGGTAACAGGGCGCGGTCCGTGTCGCTTCCAGTCGTACCGCGTTGCGCTCGGTGAGCTGCGTGTTCAGCGGCATGCCGGTCAGGTGTGCGCCAACCACCGCCACCGTAATCAGATCACTGTCGTCATCGTTGGCGGCCCGCGGCTGCGATGGAGGCAGGGGCTGGCCGGTGGCGCCGGCTTGCCAGGGCTGCGCCTGCTGCCAGCGTTGTCCGAAGTCAGCCAGCGCATGGTCCTGCCACGCGGGGCCAATCAGGGTGAACCCACCGGGCAGGCCGTCTTGACGAAATCCACCGGGAAGCGCCAGGGCACACAGATCCAGCAAGTTGACGAAATTGGTCCAGGTGCCCAGTTGGCTATTCAGCGTGATGGGGTCCGCTTGTACGGCGGCGCGGGTGTAAATGCCTGGCGTGGTGGGAAGCAGTAAGCCATCCACTGTGTCCATCAAGGTGTCCGATTGGCGCTTCAGTTCGGCGAGACGATATTGCGCGCGGAAACCGTCGGCGGCGGTCAGGGTGGCGGCGGGCTCGAGAATATCTCGAATGACTGGCAACAGCGCATCCGGTTGTGTGTGCAACAGGGATTCGGTGACGGTATAGCGTTCGGCTACCCAGGGGCCCTGGTACAGCAGGGCCGCGGCAGCCTCAAGCACCTGGGTATCCACGGTGACCAGGTCGGCAATTTTTTTGACCTGTTCCAGCTGTTGCTCCCACAACTGTTGGGCCTGAACGTCCCCGAACCAGGGAAGATCTTTGGGGATGCCCAGGGTGGGGCGCGCAGGCAGGTCGGTGGTTTGTAATGCCGGCGCCGGGCGGCTGTAGGCGTCTTCGTTGTCGAACTGGCTGACCACGCGGTAAACCTGTTGGGCATCGTCCACATTGAGGGCAAAGATGCTGACACAATCCAGCGTCCGGCAGGCGGGGACAACGCCCTTGGTGCTGATGGCACCCCGGGTGGGCTTAAGGCCCACGGTGTTGGTGAAGGCCGCAGGCACCCGCCCGGACCCGGCGGTATCGGTGCCCAGGGAAAAAGGCACCAGCCCCAGGCTCACGGCGGTGGCGGAGCCGGAGCTGGAGCCGCCACTGAGATACTCCGGGTTAAATGGGTTGGGCACCTCACCGTAGGGTGAGCGGGTACCCACCAGCCCAGTGGCAAACTGGTCTAGGTTGGTTTTGCCTACCACGATGGCGCCGGCTTCGCGCAGTAGTCGCACCACGGTGGCATCGTCTTGCGGGGTGTAGGAAAAGGCCGGGCACGCGGCGGTGGTCGGCATGCCGGCCACATCAATATTGTCTTTCACCGCGCAGGGAATGCCGTACAGGGGCAGCGAGGAATCGGTGAGGGCATTCGCCTGTTCAATTAACGATGACTCATCCAGCAGGTGGATCCACAGGGCACGTTCACTGTCGTGAAGTCGTGTCGCGAGTTCTTTCATGGCCTGTACCGGGGTGAGGTCACCGCTGCGGTAGGCCGCCTGCCATTGTTGAAGAGTCCAGCCAATCATAGGTTTGCACACCTTGTTGTATACAAGTAGGTATTCGGACTTTTGCAAATGCGGTGCCAGTCGGCGGGGGCGATATTTAACGTTTTGTTTTTACAAGAATTAATCGCGGCGGCCTTGAGAGATAAGGGCCATTGGGCGGACACTGGGTGCGCTAACCTGATGCGTTTGCGCGGTATCGGTGCAGACGCCTTGTGTGGCTTAACGCCGGTGATGTTGCGTGATCAGGGAAGCCGATGGCAGGGACAGTAAGGCTCTATTTCCACCGATTAGTTTGCTCTGGCATCGTGTTTGAAACGGATCCAATGGGTGGAACCGATGTGGAGGGAAAGTGATGTCTCAGCGGGCGTTGGTGGTGGAAGGTGGTGCCATGCGCGGCATTTTTGCTGCCGGTGTGCTGGATGCATTTCTGGAAAATCAGCACCATGGTTTCGACTTCGCGGTGGGCGTATCGGCGGGATCGACCAACCTGATTGGCTATCTGGCGGGAAACCATGGCAGAAGCCGGCGAATCATCACAGACCATGCTTGCCGTCCGGATTTTATTAACTGGCAGCGATTTATGGCCGGCGGGCATCTGTGTGATGTGCACTGGTTGTGGCATCAGTCCCGCCTGGATGTGCCATTAAGCCTGGAGCAGCATTGGCAGGGCAAGGTGCCCCTGTGGGTGGTAACTACCTCGGTGGAAGACGGCGCGCCGCGCTATTTTGAAACGCGCCCGGATAATCTGGATGAGGTAATGACTGCGTCCTGTTCTATTCCTTTTGCTTACCGGGATTTCCCCACCGTTGCCGGGCACCCCATGACTGATGGCGGGTTGGGGGATTCCATTCCGGTGCGCTGGGCTTATCAGCAGGGCGCTCGGGATATCACTGTGGTGTTGTCGCACCCTCAGGGTTACCGCAAACGCCCCAGTGCTCTGACGCCATTATTAAAGCCTTGGGTACGCGACTTTCCCGCCTTGTATGACGCTTTGCTTACGCGCACGGATAGCTACAACGAGTCGTTGGATTTTATCGACAATCCGCCAGCAGATTGTCGGGTGACCGTGGTCGCCCCAGACCCGCACTTTCCGGTAAACCGGTTAACCACCAATGGCCATAAACTGGATGTGGGCTATCAGCAGGGGCATCGGGCCGGGCTGCAATCGTTGGGGGCGGAAGTGAAACAAGCGTCGAGTGGCTAACAGCGAGTCGCGCATAGGTCTTTCGCTTTTCTGGAAGGCTGAGGCCGCGCGCAAACGTTTGGGCGCGGCCTCTTTGCTTGCCGGTGCAGCAAGCGCAATATCGTGTTGTAGCTTGTAGCGGTCAGCTATCTTCTTCTTCGCAATGCCATACCCAGGCATCCAGTTCGATGTGCTCGATCCCCCGGAACTGGCTCTCCATCATAAATTCGCGGCGATCGCTGAGCATGCCGCGATTGCCGCCGGCTTTCTTGATGGCCTTGGCGAGCTTCTTGTTCACGTTGTTATTGATGAAAGCATCGCTGAACAACATGCCCTGCATCTTGCTCCCCGACGACACCGAGACTTCCCCCTTTTCTTCGCACCCCTGAGGGGCTTCCCGGAGCAGCAATATTTTATCCGCCTGTGCTGCAAGGGAGGCGCCGAGTAGCAGAATGATCAGATAAAAACGCATGGTGTTTCCTGTTGTTGTTATGGGTCGGAAATATTGCAGGCCTGCCGGGCCTTGGCCACGTTCTCACGCAAATGAGCGGGGTTGATGGTGCCGGCAATGATACTGCTGACGCCAGCCGTGCCAAGGATCTGGTTCAGACTTTCCTGTACCGGATCCTCAAGGGTGTCGTTCAGGTGACCGCTGGCAAAGGCTTTTTTTATCAGGATGCCTTTGCGGTGGGCGGCGGCATGTTCGATCACCGGTATTTCGTCACTGTGCTGAAGGTTGTAGGTGACCATGGCCATGTCCGCGTGTTCCAGACAGGCAATGCCACCTGCCATGGTCTTGGTGGACATGCCGGTGGAGCGCACCAGGCCTTCCTTCTTCAGGTCGTTCAGGGCATCGAGGGTGCCCTGTTTGATGATCCCCATGTCATCGCCATCGGAGTGAACCAGTACGCAATCCAGGTAATCGGTATTAAGCCGTTTCAGGCTGCGTTGCACGGAGCGGCGAACGTGTTCCGGTGAGAAATCGAAATGGCTTTCACCGCTGTCGTTATTAAACTCTTCGCCCACCTTGGTGACGATGACCCAATCCTGTCGCCGGCTCATTAGCTGGCCAAGGCGATCTTCGCTGTGGCCGTAGGCCGGAGCGGTGTCGATCAGGTTAATACCAAGATCCTGCGCCTGGGCCAGCAGCTCGATTACCGCGTGGTCATCAGGGATGGTGAAACCGTTGGGGTATTTCACCCCCTTGTCGCGGCCGATTTTCACCGTGCCCAGGCCGAGTGCGCTGACGGTTAACCCTGTGTTGCCCAGCGGGCGCATGAAGGACATGAAAACTCCTGAATCATTCTCGCTGTAGGTGCGCTACTAGAGGCGCGGAAAAACAGTTTTGAGAAGCGAGTTACGAGTCGCGAACATCCAAAAATATTTTGTCTTTCGAAACTCGTTTCTTGTCACTCGCGTCTGGGTGTTCGCGCCTCTAGTGGCGCCCCTGCAGTGGGTAATTAGAAACAACGGTGCCAGTACGGCACGCCCATGGGGGCCTGCTCCAGTGTTGCCGGAATCGTTAACGGTTCGCCCGGCTGTAGACCACTTTCTTCTAGCAGCGCCATGACTCGATCACCCAGGTCAGGGGCCAGGGTGAGTTTGGTGGGCCAAGCGACGATCAGGTTTTGGTCCCGGCGGGCGTAGGCGTTATCGGGTTTCACCAGTGCCTGCTGTCTGGGTTCTGCGCGGGTCACATCCAGGGTGGCGAATTCTGCCTGGCTGAAATCGAGCCAGGGGAACAGCTGCTTGAGCTCAGCCCGACCGGCAGCCAGTTGTTCTTGGTTGCTACGCTCTACGCCTCGTTCCGCCAGGTCACCGCCCAAGTACCATACTACCTTGCCGTCGGGGCAGTCGTGGGTGGTAACAGTGAGCACCGGTTTATTACTGGTGCCTACGCAGTGGGCATATAAACGGTGGCCCATATCATGTTTCACCAACACCATTTTCAAGGGGCGCAGTTGACTTTGTTCTTGCTCCAGCAGATGGGCCTGATGGGCGCCATCCAGTAACGCCGGGTTGCCGTTGCCGGCGGCGAGCAGGGTCATTCGCGGTTCAATGCGTTGTCCATTAACGGTAACGGCGTGCAGGCCCCGTTCCTCCCATTGCAGAACGTCGCGTTCATTGTTGAACGCCAGCAGCCGGTCACGGACCGGGGCGCTGAGTGTCTCGATCAGGGATTCGGTGTTGATCACCAGATCGTCCAGTTTGTAGACGTTGCCCTTGAAGGCCTTGTTGGCCAGCGCGCTGGGGAAGTGGTCGCGCTTGAGCTTTTCAATGCGGCCGCGCAGCATCTTGCTGGCGAAAAAATTGGTCATCCGCGAGGCCACGGAGCCGCTGGACCACATGTGCTGGGTGTCACTCAGGACGTTCAGGTTGCGCAGGTCCACCGGATCGTCGCCGGCCATGGCGGCACGCCAGCGGTCGGGCATGTCGGAAATGGCTTCGGATTCGTTGGACAAGTTTCCGCCGAGGGCATATTTGAGGCCGCCGTGGATAATGCCCTGGCTGGCCAGGGTCTGGTCGCCGCCCAGGCTGGCGGATTCCAGCAGCAGGCACTGGTAGCCGGCGGCATGGAGCCGGTTGATCAGCCACAGGCCGGCAATGCCACCGCCGAAGATGAGAATATCCGGGCGGAGCGTGTCAGGTTTCAGGGTGGAGTCACTCATGGCTCACCATCGTTGAACAGTGCGGCTATGCTAGCATAGGCGAAGCCGCTGGCACGTACACAGGCGCTATAACAGGCAACTTGGATTACGAGGTTATTGCCTGTCGCGCTGCCCGCAAGCCGTCCTGACATCGAGACAAGAATATCTATGCGAACTGTTTATTCCGCCCTGTGGTATGTGCTGCTTCCTTTTCTTTTTCTGCGCCTGTGGCTGCGCGGCAGAAAGGCGCCGGCCTATCGTTTTCGCTGGAAAGAGCGCATGGCCTGGGGCTACCGGCCAGGCACCCTGAAAAACAGCCTTTGGGTACATGCTGTGTCGGTGGGGGAGACGCTGGCGGCGGCGCCGTTGATTGAGCGGTTGCTGGCGGATTACCCGGATGTGCCACTGCTGGTAACCACCACCACGCCCACCGGCTCTGAACGGGTGCAGGCGCTGTTCGGTGATCGGGTGACCCATGTGTATTGCCCCTGGGAATTGCCGTCGGCGCTGGCGCGTTTCATGCGCGCGTTTGATCCGCAACTGGTGATTGTGCTGGAGACAGAGCTGTGGCCCAACTTGTGCGCCGCGGTGAAGCGCCATGGCGCGAAACTGATGTTGATGAACGGGCGGCTGTCGGAAAAAAGTTACCGAGGCTACGGCAAATTGCCGCGCCTGATTCGACCCATGATGGCCCGCTTTGATGCGCTGGCGGTACAGACCCGCGTGGAAGCGGAGCGCTATATGGCTCTCGGTGCCTGGCCGGAGCGGGTGTATCCCATCGGCAGTGTGAAATTCGATATGACCCTGGATGAGGCAGTGAAGCAGGCCGCGTCAGAGCTGCGCGCCTCGTTCGGTGATCGGCCGGTCTGGATCGCGGCCAGCACTCACCTGGGGGAGGATGCTCCGGTGTTGGCGGCGCACAAAATGCTGCGTGAACAGAAGCCGGATGCGTTGCTGATTTTGGTGCCCCGGCACCCGGAACGGTTTGATGCGGTTGCCGCTCAGGTTCGCGAAGCCGGCTTGTCAGTGGCTCGCCGCAGCCAGCAGGAGCCGGCCGGTGATGCTGCGGTGTACCTGGCCGATACCATGGGTGAATTGCTGATGCTGTTTGGCGCCTGCGATGTGGCCTTTGTGGGCGGCTCACTGGTGCCCGTGGGTGGGCATAATCTGCTGGAGCCAGCCGCCTGGGAGAAGCCGGTGCTCACCGGCCCCCATCTGCATAACTTTACCGCCATCGCGCAGTTGCTGGATGATGCAGGCGGACTCAGTGTGGTTGATAACGGTGAAGCGTTGGGTGACAAGCTGCAGGCATTGCTGAATGACCCGGCGCAATGCGACCAGAAGGGCCTGGCCGCCGCTGCGGTGGTGGAAGCGAACCGTGGCGCGCTGGAAAAAGGGCTGGGATTGATCGCCATGGAGATGAATGTCGGATTACGCCCTTCGGTTTAATGCTACCTGCGGTGTGCTTGTCGCAGGTTGTGCATTAGAGGGTTTCTCGCGCAATGGAGTGATGGTCCGATTTGCGGGGATGTCTCTTTCTCTCGCCTTGGCAACTGCTGGACGCCGGATGCCCGACGACGGACGCTTGCATTCAAAACCTGGGCAGCCTTGGCCGCTTTGCTCTCTTGGTAAAACGTATGATCCGGTTGTGTCCTGAATATTCCTCAAAAGGAGTGCCGCAATAGCGACAACCATTCAGGTTATGGGGTTTTACATCAGGCGTTCGGCGTCGAGCGTCTGGCAACGAGCAAGGGCGTTCGCGATAAGCCAATCAAACGGCGAGAAGCGTATTACTCACTCTAGTCTCCGACGAAGCATAAAAAAACCGCTAGCCGTTGCCGGGTAGCGGTTTTTTTATGGTCCGGGGCCGTGCCTGCGTGTTTGCGTCAGGCATCGGGCATTCGGCGTCAGGCTCACCTGCCTCAGTTGATCGGCGAGTTGTCCTGCATCATTTCTTCGCTCTGGCCTTCCAGGTCCGGGTTGTAGAGATCCAGAGTCTGGTCCGGCGCCAGCCAGTTATTCACCGCCGCCAGGTCGCCTTGCTGCAGGTCACCGGTGGTGGATTTCAGGGTCAGAGAGTTAATGATGTAATCGTAACGGGCGTTGGCGTAATCGCGCTCAGCGGCAAACAGGGCACGTTGCGCATTGAGTACGTCGACCACGTTACGGGTGCCGACTTCATAGCCGGACTGGGTGGCGTCCAGTGCGGAGCGAGTGGAGCGTATGGCCTGCTTGCGGGCCTTGATGCGCAGTGCATCGGCTTCTACGGTGCGGTAGGCACTGCGCGCCTGTTGCACGATATCGCGTACCGCCTGGTCGTACTGGAAATCCGCGGCATCCGCACGCAGGTAGGCCTCCTTGCGACGGCTGTTCAGGCCGCCCCCCTGGAACAGGGGCATGCTCACTTCCACACCGATCTGGCGATTCTGGGTGTCGAACAGGGAGCTGTTGGAGTTGATGCCTGATGCGTTGGGGTTTTCGTCCGGTGACAGGTGGGAATGCTGGTACTGGGCTACCAGTTGCACCTGGGGCAGTTGAGCACCGAGCTGGCGCTTGGCGGTGTTTTCTGTGAGCTCGGTGTTGTAGAGCGCGGCTTGCACCTGGGGGTTCTGTACCTTGGCTTTTTCGATCCAGTCGTTCATGTCCGTGGGCTGGGGGCCTTCCATGGGCAGTTCGTCGCGCAGTTCTGCCAGGGTCTGCCACTGCTGGCCGGTAAGGGTTTCCAGCTGGTCACGGGCAATGTCGTACTGCTGACGGGCCACAATCAGGTTGACCTGGGTCAGGTCATAGGTTGCCTGTGCCTCTTCCACATCGGTGGCCGGTACCAGGCCTACATCGAAGCGCTCCTGGGTCTGTTCCAGCTGGCGGCCGATGGCTTTTTCTTCCGCTTTGGCTGACACCCAGGTGTCCCAAGAGCGCAGCACGCCAAAATAGCCCTGGGCCACACGCAGCACAAAATCCTGGCGGGACTGTTCGAAATTGGCCTGCGCGATATCGGTGCTTGATTGTGCCTCTTTATAGCCATACCAAGCATCAACACGGAACAGGGGCTGAGTCAGGGTAAAGGTGCTGACTTCGCTACCGTAGCTCTGGTCCACGTTCAGATCTTCGATTTCCCGGTCGTTGTCATAGCGGCCGTAGCTGGCTGACACGTTCGGGAATAAGGCGGCGCGGCCTTGTACCATCAGTTCCTGGTCGGCATTCCAGTTCATCCTCGCAGCGCGCCAGGTACCGTCGTAGCTCCAGGCTGCGTTGGCTACTTCAGTAAGGTCAGCAGCCTGAACGGCGCTGGCCAGTGAGGTAAGAAGAAGAACTAGGGGCGTTGCCGGGCTACGCTTCATTCTGGTGCACTCTTTTTGTGTGTCTGGTTAATCATTATGGTACTGGCAAGTACAGAAAATTAACACCGCCTGTTTGGGCCAGTTCCGCGGTTGTTTGGCTGTTGGGCGCTGGCGTATAGTGTCCGCCATTCCTGAATTTCCCTTATTTAGCTTCCGGAGGCCGACGTGCCAGACGATCAGCGCCCCATCGCCAACGCCATTGACGAATCCTGCCAGCCTATCGCCGGTTCACGAAAAATCTACGTCACGGGCTCGCGCCCGGACATTCGTGTGCCCATGCGGGAAATCCAACAGCATCCGACCCCATTGGCGGACGGAAAGTTCGAGGATAACCCACCGCTGTCGGTTTATGATACCTCCGGCCCCTATACCGACCCGGATACGCAAATCGACATCCGTAAAGGGCTGAACCCAATTCGGGATAGCTGGATTGGCGAGCGTAATGATACCGAGCAGCTGGCCGGGCTGACCAGCGAATATGGCCGCAAGCGAGCCAATGATGTGGCCAAGGCCGGTCTGCGTTTTGAGCATACCCGTATTCCCCGTCGCGCGAGCGCGGGCAAGAACGTGAGCCAGATGCACTACGCGCGCCAAGGCATTATTACCCCGGAGATGGAATATATCGCCATCCGTGAGAACCAGCGCCTGCGTGAGCATCGTGAGGCCGGTTTACCGGTAAACCAGCACCCAGGGCAGAGCTTCGGTGCGGCGATTCCGGCGGAGATTACCCCGGAATTTGTGCGTGACGAAGTGGCCCGTGGCCGGGCGGTGATTCCGGTGAACATCAACCACCCGGAAATCGAGCCGATGATCATCGGCCGCAACTTCCTCACCAAGATCAACGCCAACATCGGCAACTCGGCGGTGACCTCTTCCATTGAGGAAGAAGTGTCCAAGATGACCTGGGCTACCCGCTGGGGCGGCGACACGGTGATGGATCTGTCCACCGGTGACAATATTCACGAAACCCGCGAGTGGATTCTGCGTAATTCGCCGGTGCCGATCGGCACGGTGCCGATCTATCAGGCGCTGGAAAAGGTTAACGGCGTGGCCGAAGACCTGACCTGGGAAATCTTCCGCGATACTTTGATTGAGCAGGCCGAGCAGGGGGTGAGCTACTTCACCATTCATGCGGGCGTGCTGCTGCGCTATGTGCCGATGACCGCCAACCGCGTTACCGGTATCGTTTCGCGGGGCGGTTCGATAATGGCCAAGTGGTGCCTGGCGCACCATGAGGAAAGCTTCCTCTACACTCATTTCGAAGATATCTGCGAAATCATGAAGGCCTACGACGTGACCTTCAGTCTTGGCGATGGCCTGCGTCCTGGTTGTTTGGCCGATGCCAATGATGAAGCGCAGTTCAGCGAGTTGCGTACCCTGGGTGAGCTGACCAAGATCGCCTGGAAACACGACGTGCAGGTGATGATCGAAGGCCCGGGTCATGTGCCGATGCATATGATCAAAGCCAACATGGATGAGCAGTTGGAGCACTGTGGTGAGGCGCCGTTCTACACCCTGGGTCCGCTGACTATTGATATCTCCCCGGGCTACGATCACATCTCCAGTGCCATCGGCGCGGCCATGATTGGTTGGTACGGCACCGCCATGCTTTGCTATGTGACGCCCAAGGAGCACCTGGGGCTGCCCAACCGCGAAGACGTTAAGGAAGGCATCATCGCCTACAAGATTGCGGCTCACGCGGCGGACTTGGCGAAGGGCCATCCCGGTGCGCAGTTGCGTGACAATGCCCTGTCCAAGGCGCGCTTCGAATTCCGCTGGGAAGACCAGTTTAACCTGGGGCTGGACCCGGACCGGGCTCGTGAGTACCACGACGAGACCCTGCCCAAGCAGGCCCACAAGGTGGCGCACTTTTGCTCCATGTGCGGCCCCAAGTTCTGCTCCATGAAAATTAGCCAGGAAGTGCGCGAGATCTACGGTGATGGCACCGCCCAGGTGGCCCAAGCCGAAGCGGGCATGGAAGAAAAATCCAAGGAGTTCCGCGAGCAGGGCTCCGCGCTTTATCATGAGGCCCATGAGTAATCATTCGCTGACACCGCCATTCGGCCCGCAGGACGTGGAAGTGCTGGAACGGGATACCCCGTTCCAGGGTTTCTTTCGGGTGGATACGCTGACCCTGCGCCACAAGCAATACAACGGTGGCTGGGGCGAGCCGGTGCGCCGGGAATTGTTTGTGCGCCCGCCGGCGTCTGCCGTGCTGCCCTACGATCCGGTGCGCGGCGAAATCTTATTGGTGGAGCAGTTCCGTGTTGGTGCGCTGGAGTGGCGTCATAGCCCCTGGTGCCTGGAATTGATTGCCGGCATTGCCGACAAAGGCGGAGAAAGTGCCGCCGACCTGATTCGCCGCGAAGCGGTGGAAGAGGCCGGGCTGACCTTGGGCGCCATGGAGCCGATCGCGGCCTACATGCCCAGCCCCGGGGGCACCAATGAGCGTTTGCAGCTGTTTGTGGGGCATGCGGATCTGACTGGTGCTGGCGGTATTTTCGGTTGCCCGGACGAGGGGGAAGACATTCGTGCGGTGACCGTGAGCGCGGATCAAATCCCTGCGCTGCTGGAAAGCGGTCAGGTGGATAACGCTGCGTCCTTGATTGCCTTGCAATGGTTGCTGCTGAACCGTGCCCGGCTGGATGCGAGCTGGGGCGGGCAATGAGCCGCCGCGACCGTTACCGGCTGGATTTTCGTGCGCTGATGACTCAGTGCGAGGAAAACTATGCGCGCCTGTTGCCGTTGATGAAGGCGCTGGGTGAGCGCGACAGCATGGCGGTAGAGGTGGGGCATGATCAGCACCCCCATACCCTGCAGATGCGTGTGCTGGAGCGTTCTCCCTATACCACCACGGTGCGGCTGGAAGATCAGGAGCTGTTGGCTACGCTGCCGGCGTCCCGGTTAACCGTGCGCATGTACCATGATGCCCGGTTGGCGGAAGTCACCGAAGCACGGCCTTTCCGGCGGGTGAATGCCCGTTATGCGTATCCCAATCGCAACATGCATCAGCGCGACGAAAAGGTGCAATGGAACCGCTTTCTGGCGGAATGGCTGCGCCACCTCCATGACCACGGCCGCGATAGCGGCCACGCCTGGCGGCAGCAGGTCACGGGCAGTTGAGCGCAGGGTGGTGCGAGTTCGTGCCACTCTCCTGGCGCATAATCAACCCGCCTTGCGACTTATTCGTGGAGAAATGGTAACCAATTCCTGCTCTTGGACCTGTTTCCTAGAAAAGTGCCATCATCTTGGTTATAAGTGACACCAAGGGCAGCCTTGCGGTACTGGGGAGTACAAGGAGGGGCTGCCAACGAGACATGGGACCATAATAACGGTTACGGGAGCGGGGATCTTGACGCAGCAGTTGCAGCCCCTTCGAGTCGTACAGTTGTCAGACTGTCATTTGTTTGCCGATCCGCAAGGCAAGCTGCTGGGTTTGAATACCCAGTTCAGTCTGGACAAGGTGCTGGATCTGATTCGTAAGGAACAACCCAATCCGGATTTGATTCTGGCCACCGGGGATCTGTCCCAGGATGCCTCATACGAATCCTACGAGCGCCTGGATCGCGCTCTGTCCGGTTTTGATGTGCCCGTCTATTGGCTGGAAGGCAATCACGACAAGCCCGCGCCCATGTTGCAGGCGCTGGAAGCCCACCGCGAAAAAATGAGTCCGTGCGTACTGAATGTGGGCAACTGGACCATTGTCATGCTGGACTCCACCATTCCCGGTGAAGTGCCTGGTGATCTGTTCGATGAAGACCTGAAGTTCCTCGATACCGCCCTGCGTGATGCTACCGGCGACTACCTGATGGTATGCCTGCATCACCACCCGGTACCGATGGAATGCACCTGGCTGGATACCCAGGTGGTGGGCAGCGCTGACAAGTTTTTTGAAGTCATCGACCGCCATGAGCGTATGCGCGCCATTATCTGGGGGCATGTGCACCAGGAGTATGATGATCAGCGCAACGGCGTGCGGATGATGGCGGTGCCCAGCACCTGCGTACAGTTCAAGCCCAAGAGCGAAGACTTTGCGGTGGACGATGCCAACCCGGGTTACCGCTGGCTGGACCTGTACCCGGACGGCCGTATCGACACGGCCGTTAGCCGGGTGGAAGGGATCACCTTTGAAGTGGATTTCACGGTCAAGGGCTACTGAGATACGAGTTGAAAGTTCAAAGTTGAAACGCGAAGACTGATAGCAGCTAGATTGACTGGTTCTTTTTCCGCGCTGCCAGATGGGCTGAATCGCGCGCACGGCCGAGCGGCTCCAGAGGGCTCCGCACGGGTTTTTCAACTTTGAACTTTCAACTTGCAACTCCTCCCCATCACGTCAAACTCCTGAACAGCGTAGTAACGAGGAGTGATCATGGCTGCCCCGCAAACGTCTCTCATCTATATTCACGGCTTCAACAGCTCACCGGCTTCCCACAAGGCAGGGTTGTTGCGGGCGATGTTCGAGCAAGCCGGGTGCCCGGAACGCCTGATCGTGCCGACACTGCCGCCGTCGCCACGGCAGGCCATGGCAGAGCTGGATGCAGCTATTGCCGGAGCCGGGCCGGTGGCGTTGTTGGGTTCGTCCCTGGGGGGTTTCTACGCCACCTGGCTGGCGGAGCACCACGATTTGAAGGCCGCAATCGTAAATCCTGCGGTAAGACCGTGGCGACTACTGGACAAATACACAGGTATCCAGCATAACTACCATACCGGCGAAGCCTACCAGTTCGATCCGGTCTGGCTGGAGCAGTTGCGGCGCTACGAGGTGGCAGAGATCACCCAGCCGGAAAACCTGCTGTTGTTGACCCAGACGGGTGATGAAACCCTTAACTGGGAAGACGGCTGGGACTATTACGGCGACTGTCACCGCTATTGTGGCTTGGGTGGCAGCCACGGCTTTGATAACTTTGACGCCTTCATACCGCTGATGTTGCGGTTTTGTGGGATTGAAATACACGCCTGATGCCCGAGGCCAGATGCCGGACGTGTGATACATCATGCGTCCGGCATCTGGCGTCCTGCGTCTGGTGCTTCTGGAAAACCTATGGCCAATAACTATACGTCCGAAAATATTGAAGTGTTGTCGGGCCTGGACCCGGTGCGCAAGCGACCGGGCATGTACACCGATACCTCCCGTCCCAATCACCTTGCCCAGGAAGTCATCGACAACTCGGTGGATGAAGCGCTGGCTGGCCATGCCAAGTCGATCAAGGTCACCCTGCTCAAGGATGGCGGCGTGGAAGTGGAAGACGATGGCCGCGGTATGCCCGTGGACATGCACCCGATACAGAAAAAGCCGGGCGTGGAAGTGATCCTGTCCACCCTGCATTCCGGCGGCAAGTTCTCCAATAACAACTACCAGTTCAGCGGTGGCCTGCACGGCGTAGGCGTGTCCGTGGTGAACGCCTTGTCCACCAAGCTGGAGATCCTGGTCAAGCGTGATGGTCAGCTGCACCGCATGGAATTCGGTGACGGCGAAAAGCGCAGCGATCTGGAAGTGATCGATACCGTCGGCAAACGCAATACTGGCACCATTTTGCGTTTCTGGCCCGACGCCAAATATTTCGATTCACCGAAAATGTCGGTAACGCGCCTTAAGCATTTGTTGCGAGCCAAGGCGGTACTTTGTCCCGGTTTATTGGTGACACTGGATAACCAGCTCACCGGTGAGAGTGATGCCTGGCAGTTTGATGATGGCCTGATCGAATACCTGCTGGAATCCAGCCGCGGCTGGGAGCGGGTGCCGCAGGAGCCGTTCAACGGTGCCATGAGCGCAGAAACCGAAGCGGTGGACTGGGCGGTGACTTGGCTGCCCGAAGGTGGTGATCTGATTCAGGAAGCCTATGTGAACCTGATCCCTACGGCCCAGGGCGGCACCCATGTGAACGGCCTGCGATCCGGCCTGCTGGATGCCATGCGCGAGTTTTGTGAGTTCCGTAACCTGCTGCCCCGTGGCGTCAAACTGACCCCGGAAGATATCTGGGACCGGGCCGCTTTCGTCCTCAGTGTGAAAATGCAGGACCCGCAGTTTGCCGGGCAGACCAAGGAGCGCCTGAGCTCCCGCCAGACCGCCGCCTTTGTTTCCGGCGTGGTGAAGGATGCGTTTTCCCTGTGGTTGAACCAGCACACTGATGAAGCGGAAAAGCTGGCCGACCTGTGCATCAACAACGCCCAGAAACGCTTGCGAGCGGCCAAGAAGGTCACCCGTAAAAAAGTCACCAGCGGCCCGGCCTTACCCGGCAAGCTGGCGGACTGCACCAGTGATGATCCGTCCCAAAGTGAAATCTTCCTGGTGGAAGGGGATTCGGCGGGTGGCAGCGCCAAGCAGGCCCGCGACCGGGTCTATCAGGCGATCATGCCCCTGCGCGGCAAGATCATGAATACCTGGGAAGTGGATTCCAACGAGGTATTGGGTAGCCAGGAAATTCACGATATCGCCGTGGCCCTGGGTATCGAGCCCGGCAGCGATGATCTGGGCAGCCTGCGTTACGGCAAGGTTTGCATTCTTGCCGATGCGGACTCTGACGGTTTGCACATCGCCACGCTGATCTGTGCCCTGTTCCTGCGCCACTTCCCGGCATTGGTGAAACACGGCCATGTGTTTGTGGCCATGCCACCGTTGTACCGCATCGATGTGGGCAAGGAAGTGTATTACGCCCTGGACAAGGAAGAGCGCGATGGCGTTCTCGATCGCATCAAGGCCGAGAAAAAGCGCGGCAAAGTGAATGTGACCCGCTTCAAGGGGTTGGGTGAAATGAACCCGCTGCAACTGCGCGAAACCACCATGGCCCGTGACACCCGCCGACTGGTGCGCCTGGATGTCTCTACCGATGACGGCACCCACCAGCTTATGGATATGCTGCTGAGCAAAAAGCGCGCGTCAGACCGTAAGGTGTGGCTGGAAGAAAAAGGGAATTTGGCGGAAATATAGAAACGCTTCACGCAGCACGCTGAGTGTGTTTTCTGGAGCACAAAGGTTCATAAAAATTGGAAAATATTGCTGGTTTGGTTTTCTCGTAAAGCGTAACGACAGAGTGTTGCGTGATGCGTGTAAGCGTGCAGGCCAGCGAGTATAGCGAGCAAACATGGCTGACGAATTTGAAAGTTTTCCGTTAAAGGAATACACCGAAAAAGCGTACCTGGATTATTCCATGTACGTGATTCTGGATCGGGCGTTGCCCAATATTGGTGACGGCCTCAAGCCGGTGCAGCGGCGTATTGTGTACGCCATGAGTGAGCTGGGCCTGAAGTCCACCTCCAAGTACAAGAAGTCTGCGCGTACGGTGGGTGATGTGTTGGGTAAGTATCACCCCCATGGGGATTCTGCCTGCTACGAAGCCATGGTGTTGATGGCGCAGCCGTTCAGTTACCGCTATCCGTTGGTGGATGGCCAGGGCAACTGGGGTAGCGCGGACGATCCGAAATCGTTTGCCGCCATGCGGTATACCGAATCCAAATTGGCTCCCTATGCCGAGGTGCTGCTGTCCGAGCTGGGGCAGGGTACGGTGGAATGGCTGCCCAATTTCGATGGCACCATGGACGAGCCCAAGTTGTTGCCGGCCCGTTTGCCCAATGTGTTGCTCAATGGCACCACCGGGATTGCGGTGGGCATGAGCACGGATATTCCTCCGCACAACCTGCGTGAAGTGGCCAACGCCTGTATTCATTTGCTGAAAGATCCCGGCGCCTCGCTGGATGATCTAATGCAGTACATTAAAGGCCCGGACTTCCCCACCGAAGCGGAAGTGATTACCCCGATCAACGACATCATTCGCATGTATTCAGAGGGCAAAGGCTCTCTGAAGCAGCGCGCGGTGTACGAACGCGAAGACGGCGACATCGTGGTGACGGCGCTGCCGTACCAGGTATCCGGTGCCAAGGTGCTGGAACAGATCGCTGATCAAATGAACAAGAAAAAACTGCCCATGGTCAGCGATTTGCGTGATGAATCTGACCATGAAAATCCGACTCGCCTGGTGATTACCCCGCGCTCCAACCGGGTGGATGTGGAACAGTTGATGAGTCATCTGTTTGCCAGCACCGACCTGGAGAAAAACTACCGGGTTAACCTGAACATGATCGGCATCGATGGCCGGCCCCAGGTGAAAAGCCTGGATATGATCCTCAACGAGTGGCTGCAGTTCCGGATGGTCACCGTGCGCCGTCGTCTGCAACACCGTCTTGATAAAGTGCTGGAACGCTTGCACCTTTTGGAAGGTTTGCTGGTCGCGTTTCTGAATATCGATGAAGTGATTCATATCATCCGTACCGAAGATGCACCCAAGCCGGTATTGATGGAACGTTTCGGGGTCAGCGACCGTCAGGCGGAAGCGATTCTGGAACTGAAGTTGCGCCATTTGGCGAAACTGGAAGAAATGAAAATTCGCGGTGAGCAGGATGAGCTCAACGAAGAACGCGAATACCTGGAAACCACTTTGGGTTCCATGGCGAAAATGAAGAAGCTGGTGGCCAAAGAGCTGACCGAAGACGCCGAAAAATACGGAGACGACCGTCGCTCCCCGCTGATCGAGCGTGATGACGCCAAAGCCTTGGATGAGACTGATCTGCTCAGCGCTGATCCGATCACCGTGGTGTTGTCAGAAAAAGGTTGGGTCCGTGCCGCCAAAGGCCATGAAGTGGATGTGGAGGGGCTTAGCTACAAGGCGGGTGACAAGTACAAGGTCAGCGCCAAAGGCAAGTCCAATCAGCCGGTCTGCTTTATCGACAGCACCGGGCGCACCTATTCATTGCCCGCGCACACCTTGCCCAGCGCACGGGGGCAGGGTGAGCCCCTGTCCGGCCGGGTCAGCCCGCCTTCCGGCGCCAGCTTTATGGCGGCGGTGATGGGCAAGGACAAGGATGCCTACCTGATGAGCACCGATGCCGGTTACGGTTTCGTGGTTCGCTATGCGGACTTGCTGGCCAACAAAAAAGCCGGCAAGACGGTGTTGAGCGTGCCCAAGGGAGCCAAGGTGCTATCGCCGCAACCGATCGCGTCCCCCGCGGACGATTTGATCGCATTGGTGTCCAATGAAGGTCGGCTGCTGGTATTCCCGGTTAGCGAGTTGCCGGAGATGGTCCGTGGCAAGGGCAACAAGATGATGTCGATCCCTGGCGCCCGCGTGGCTGATCGGGTGGAGTTTGTGCAGGATATTCAGGTGGTTGGCCCGGACGATGCCTTAACTCTTTATGCGGGCAAGCGTCACCTGACGTTGAAAGCCAACGACTTGGAGCACTACTACGGTGAGCGGGGCCGCCGTGGTGCGAAGCTGCCGCGCGGGTTCCAGAACGTGGATGCCATGGCCGTGGAACGCAAGGGCTAATCGTTGGGGTATAGAAAGGAAAGGGCCGGTAATGCGTACGCGCAGCCGGCCTTTTTTCTGTGTAAACAGGAGCCGTCGCGACGGCCCTTCTGCAGGAAAGTGGTTCGCCCGGAGCGCTCTGCGGCGAGTGATAGGAATTGGAGTTAACGAGGTTTGCACGGAATGCTGAAGGGGATCCTGGCGGTTGTATTGTTGTTGCTCAACACACTGGTTCTGATTGGTCCAATGCTGCTGGTGGCGCTGCTGAAGCTGGTGCTACCCGGTGTGACCGCAAAGCGCGCCTGTTCGGCGACGGTGATGTGGATTGCAGAAAGCTGGGCTGAAATCTGCAAAGGTATTTTTGCGCTGCTGACACCGACTCACTGGGAGATTCGAGGGGTGGAGTCACTGCGCAAGGACACCTCCTACCTGGTGGTCAGTAACCATCAGTCCTGGGTGGATATCCCGGCACTGGTGCAGGCGTTTAATCGTAAAACCCCGTACTTCAAGTTTTTTCTCAAAAAAGAGCTGATCTGGGTGCCGTTTCTCGGGCTGGCTTTCTGGGCGCTGGATTACCCTTTTATGAAGCGCTACAGCAAGGCGTTTCTGAAAAAAAATCCAGCACTGAAAGGCAAAGATCTGGAAATCACCCGACAGGCCTGCGAGAAATTCCAAGGCATTCCGGTGACCGTGGTGAACTTCCTCGAAGGTACCCGCTTTACCCCGGCCAAACAGGCGGCGCAGCAATCCCCTTACCTGAATTTACTCAAGCCGAAGGCTGGCGGTGTGGCGTTTGTGCTGGCTGCACTGGGCGATAATCTGGATGCGCTGCTGGATGTGACGGTGGTGTACCCGGAGGGCGAGACACCAGGGTTCTGGGATTTGCTCAGTGGCAAGGTGCAGAGGGTGATCGTGGACGTGCGCACCTGCCCGTTGGAGCCGCGGCTGTGGCGCAGCGACTATCAGGACGATCCGGTGTTCCGTGAAGAGATTCAGCAGTGGGTGAGTGAACTCTGGCAGGAAAAAGATGCGCGTATTTATTCGATTCGCCGTGAACTACAAAGGCCTCAGTAGCGGCGAGCGAGGGATGTGTAGGTCGGCTTAGGCGTAGCCGTAAGCCGACACTAACCTTTCAACCGGCGCTACCGCCGGGTGTGGGATTATGTCCTTAAGGATCCCTAAAAGCCCAGTGAAATGGCGAGATAGGGCCCGCCCACGTCCAGGTCCGTGTCCAGATCATTCACGTCATCAAGCACGATATTCATGCGGCTGTATCCCAGCTCCAGACCCAGCAGGTAATCCGAACGCCAGCCCACACGGGCGTTATAGTCGTTCATTTTGCTGCCGTCGTAGGAAATGGCATTCACTTCCCCGCCCACGTACACCCCGGGGACCGGAAGTTGCAGCCGTGCGCCTGCGTGCAGCATGGGCAAGGTTTCATCAATGCTCAGGCTGGTTTTCCCCACCAGGCTGTTGAGGCGTAAATCCCCGTCCATGCGACGCACGGTCAGGCCGAGATCCAATTTCAGGGCATTGTCGATGGGGCTGTAATAGAAGGTGCCGTCGAGCATTTCCAGGTCAAAATCCGTGGCCACGCGGGTGTTGGCAACAAAGTTTTGCCCATTGAATGTGAAGTTGCGGCTGATGATATTGCTGGCACTGTCAGAGAGGTCGATATAGCGCAGGCGCACATTGGGAATCAGTGGCACGGCGTGCTCCACCCCCAGGTAAAGTACATTCTGGTCTGCCTTGTTGAAGCCCAGATCGTCCTGCACGTCGATGTTTGCCCCACCGGAGGCTACATTGCCTTCCAGTTCAGTGTCCCAGGTATAGCCGCCACCATAGATCGCCAGGCCGGGGGCCGCGTGGGCGAGAGGGGCGACCAGCAGCGTGGTTACCAACAAGCCAGCTCGTTTCATGGGGAATCCTCGTTATTCTGAATTTGTCCCAGTATTGCAGGTGCGGGGGATGGCACCAAGTGAAGGCGGACTCTGTTATGATTGCGTTTACACCGTGAAACCGCTTTCCAGTGCCCCAGGGTGCTGCCTGAACCTGATGATGAGTCTATGTTCCTTGATGAAATGCCCGGCAAATTTCGTTACCCGCAGCCGGAAGATGCTGAAGACAAAGCGCTGTTAGCGGACATTCAGCGCAAGGGGTGGCACCACTTTGCCGTCTCTGGTGGCGACGGTCAGCCGGGCTATACCTTCAGCGTGGGACATTTTCTTAACCTGAATCATCCGGAACTGATTGTGGTGGGGCTGAAAGATGCGCTGGCGAGTAAGCTGCTGGACAGCGCCGCGGTGCGGATTCGTGGCCTGAAAAAGCCCTACCAGCCGTACCGTCTGTATAACGATATTGCCGACGGGCTGGAAGTGATGTTCCTGCCGGTGGCGTTTCCGCACTACAAGGAATACTTGGGCTTTGCCAACTGGTTCTACCAGAGCCTGCCGGCACCGTACCCGGCGTTGCAGATGGTGTGGCCAGACCCGAAAGGCGTATTCCCCTGGCAACCCGGTTACGACACCCGTTTTCATCGCGCCCAGCCGTTGCTAGGCAAAGCGCCAGCGTCACCGCTGGGGTCGCGTTAGTCGTCTATTTACGGCCCTTAGGGGCAATTTGTTCATGGAGAGAGAGACCACATGGCGAATTCACTGCAGAAGCAATTATTGAAAGCCGGGCTGACGGACGAGAAAAAAGCCCGCAAGGCCAAGCAGCAGAAACGTGAGGACGTGAATAAGGCCAAGCGCGGTGAAATCGACATGGAAGACCCGGCGGAACGCGCTCGTCGTCAGCGCGAAGAGCAAGCCGAAGCTGATCGCCAACGTGAAGCCCAACGTAAAGCTGAGCGGGAAAAGAAAGAGATTGCCGCGCAGATCAAACAGATGATCGAACAGAGCCGGCTGGACCGTAATAGTGGCGAGGTGGCCTTCCAGTTCGTGCAGGATAAGAAGATCAAGAAAGCCTACGTCAGCGGCAAACAGCAAAAGCAACTGGAGCGCGGGCAAATCGCCATTGTTGCCTTGGGGGACAGCTTCGAACTGGTGCCCACCGTGGTGGCAGAGAAAATCCGCCAACGGGACGAAGCGGCGGTATTGCTGCTCAACGAACGTGGTAGTGATGCCGTGGACGAGGACGACCCCTACAAGGACTTCCCGATTCCAGACGACCTTATGTGGTAGGGCGCGTTGCGCCGGGTACACGCAATAAGCAGCACGCAGCACGCAAGATCAGCACCCCCTCTCCCTGTCCCTTCCTAAGGTCAGGATGTTCGCTCCCCTCTCCCGCTTGCGGAAGAGGGGTTGGGGGGAGGGCGCTTTCCCCAAACCAAACAGGCCAGACCCATGACCGTATCCCCCAAACTTGGCACTCGCCATTCCCTGGAAGTTCTCAAGGTCATTCGTAATGGCTTGCTGCTGGATGGCGGCGAGCTGGGCGAAGTGTTATTGCCGTCCCGGGAAGTGGAAGGCCAGACGTTGGCCCCCGGTGACAGCGTCATGGTGACCCTGTACAGCGATGGCGAGGGCCGGCCCATGGCGAGCCTGCGAACCCCGCGCGTGCAAGCTGGCCAGGTGGCGTCGCTGAAAGTGGTGTCCACCAGCAAGGTGGGGGCGTTTGTGGACTGGGGCATGCCCAAGGATTTGCTGCTGCCGTTTGCCGAGCAGAAGGGCCCGGTGCGCGAAGACGGCTGGGTGCTGGTGATGATGACCACGGACCGGGAAGGGCGATTGATGGTCAGCGCTCAGTTGGACCGTTTTTTGTCCGATACCTGCCAAGCCTACCAGCAGGGCGATGAAATCTCGCTGGTGGCGGCGCACAGCACTGACCTGGGCTACAAGGTGGTGGTGGATGATCATGCCTGGGGCATGATTGCGGCCAGTGAGTTGCGTGCGCCATTGCGCCCGGGGCAGCGGGTCACCGGGTATGTGCAGCGCTTGCGCGACGATCAGAAACTCAGCCTGTCATTGAATGCGCCGGGGGCCGCCAAGAGCGATGGCCTTACCGAACAGATCCTGGCCGCACTGGAAAAGGCGAGTGGCGAACTGCCACTGGGTGACAAGAGTTCGCCGGAAGCGATTTTTCAGGCCTTTCGTTGCAGCAAGAATGCGTTCAAGCAGGCCATCGGTGGGCTCTACAAAGAGCGCCGCATTGTTATCGAGAAAGAACGTATTTTTCTGTCTGAAGACTGAAAGCTTCGAGGTTTCGTAGGCCGGCTTAGGCGGAGCCGTAAGCCGGCATCCGCCTGCGATTGCTAATCCGCGATCAGAACCGGTAGTCCATCTTCAGGCTATACTTGCGGGCATCCCCGTAGTATCCCCCGTTATAGAACCCCAGATTGTTGTAGTACTTTTCGTCCGTCAGGTTGCTCACGTTGGCGCCCACCGACAGGGCGGGAGTCACCTGGTAGCGAGCCATCAGGTCCACCAGGGTGTAGCTTTCCTGAACAAACTTGTAGTCGGCGCTGGCCCCGGGGCGAGTCACGAATGCATAGGTCTTGTTCTGCCAGGACACAGCCGTGCCGACAGTTAGGCCGTTCAGGTCACCGCGGAAGCGGTACTGGGTGGACAGGCGAATCATATCTTCCGGTGAAGTGGTGTTCAGCTCATCGCCGTCCGGGTCTTCGGTAATGCGGTAGGTGTAGCCAGCTTGCACTTGCCAGTCGGGCAGAATTTCCCCGGCGGCTTCCAATTCAAAGCCATTGGTTTCCGCGCCATCTACCGCCTGGTAGGCCACGGAATTGGGCGGCCCGCCGATGATGGGCTGACCGGTGGATTCCGCCAGGTTGTCCTGATTGGTGCGGAACACGGCGACGGTGGTGTTCAGCCGGCCGTCATTGAATTCGCTCTTCAAGCCGGCTTCATAACTGTTGCCTTCTTCCGGGTCGAGAATCTGATTGTTGGCGTCGCGCACGGTTTGCGGCTGGAAGATGCTGGTGTAGCTGGCGTACACCGAATGGTGATCGGTCAGGTCGTACACCACACCCAGGTAGGGGACGACTTCGCCGTTCTCCTGGTAGTGCTCATCCACTGCGCCTTGCCAGTTGAAGCCTTGGGTGTCGGTTTCCCAGTCCACCACCTGGGCGCCAGTAATCACGGCCAGACGGTCAGTAGGTTTGAAGCGGGCGGTGGCGTACAGGCTGGTCTGTTTGGTGTTTTGATCTTCTACCGTATTGGGCGCGGCCCAGGCCGGTTTGGGAATGTCGCCATCCCAGTTAAGTAAATTAGGCACCACGTTATTGAAGTTAATCGGAGATTGGCCGGTGTAATCCCGGTCGGCATCGGAGTGGCTGGCGCCCACCACCAGTTCATGTTGGCGGCCGAAGAGGGCGAAGGGCCCGTTGGCGTAGAGATCGAATGTATCCTGGGTCTTGTCCTCCACAAAGCGTCCGGACCACAGGGTCTTGCCGCTGCCATCGCGGTTCAGCTGGCCGCCACCGGCGGAGGCCAGCTGAGCGTCATAGTTGTTCTGCTGGTTGGTGTAGGCGAACTTGCTGTACCAGCCATTTTCAAACTGATGCTCCAGGTTCAGGAAGATGGTTTGGGAATCTTGGGCCCAGCTGCTCCAGTCGGTGGCCGGGTTCAGGTCCCGATCCAGATCGGCCATGCCGC
Organism: Alcanivorax sp.; assembly: GCF_040118815.1. Classification (GTDB taxonomy): domain Bacteria; phylum Pseudomonadota; class Gammaproteobacteria; order Pseudomonadales; family Alcanivoracaceae; genus Alcanivorax. The sequence goes on along the minus strand of NZ_JBEDTC010000019.1, from coordinate 143,738 downwards.
CGTCGCTGTAGAACAGGGGAATGCCGCCCCAGGTGGAGCCCATGGGGTCATAGTCCATGTAGTCCATGCCCACGGTGAGCAGGGTATTGTCGAACAGGTCGGCTTCGATCACCCCGTAGAACACCTGCTTTTCGTTTTCGTAATGATCCAGGAAAGACTCGCCTTGTTCGTAGGCGCTGACAAAGCGGCCGCGAACCCGGCCATTTTTTGACAGTGAACCGCTGGCGTCGAATTCCCCCCGATAACCCTCCCAGCTGTTTAACTCCACACCCACCTGGCCGGTGAAATCGCGGGTGGGTTTCTTGCGCACCAGGTTCACGGTGGCGGACGGGTTGCCGATGCCATTGAGCAGGCCGCTGGCACCGCGTAAGACTTCAATGCGGTCGTAGATGAAGGTGTCGGACAGGGCTGCTTGTTTCCCCAGGGTGTCGATGCGTGTGGATGGCATGCCATCGTAAAGGAAGTTGGTGATTTCAAAGCCACGGGCGAACAATTGCTGACGCTCAGTATCCTGGGTTTTCACGGTGACGCCGGGCGTGCGCTGCATGACTTCGGCCACGCTGTTCAGGTTGAAGTCGTCCATTTGCTGGCGAGTAATCACGGAAACAGACTGCGGCGTTTCGCGGGGCGATAGCACCATGCGGGTCGCGGTATCCGTGGCGGTGGTGCCGTATCGCTCGGTGCCTTCTGTGGTCATACTGGCATCGTGTTCATCCACGCTGCTGGCGGTGACATCAATGTTGCCCAGCGTATGCGCATCGCTGTTGCTGGTGGTGGTTTCGGAATAGGCCGCGCCGGCTGCCAGCATGAGGCTGGTGGTCAGAACGGAAAAACGGAAATAAGACATGGTTCCCCCGGGAATGAATAGTCTGCAAAGCCGATGGCGCACAAGGGCGGCCACCGGGAAATGTGATGGCTGGGGAAACCTGGCGAGAATCACAGGGCGCAGATGATAATGGTTTTCATTTGTAATGCAAAGTGGCCCCTGGGCTACCTGTGAAGCAGGGGCAAGAAATATGCTTTTAACGCTGTATCTGGTGGGCATTACCGCCGAAGCCATGACCGGCGCGCTGGCCGCAGGGCGGTTGCGCATGGACCTGTTCGGCGTGGTCATGGTGGCCTGTGTGACGGCTATGGGTGGCGGCTCCATGCGTGATGTGCTGCTCGGGCACTATCCGCTGGTCTGGGTCGTGCACCCGGAATATCTGGGCCTGACGGCGGTAGCGGCACTGGTAACCACTTGGGTGGCACCGCTGATGCAGCGCCTGCGTATGCTGTTTCTGGTGCTGGATGCGCTTGGGCTGATGGTGTTCACGGTGATCGGCGTGAAGGTCGCTCAGGGCATGGAGCTGGGGGCGCCGGTAGCCGTGTTGGCCGGTTTGATCACCGGTATTTTTGGTGGTGTGATTCGTGACCTGCTTTGTAATCGTATGCCTTTGGTCTTTCAGAAAGAGCTGTATGCGGTGATTTCACTGGGGGCGGCCTGCCTGTATTTGTTGCTGCAATTTACCTCGATGGGGGAGACGGCCATCACCCTGGTAACGCTGGCCAGCGGCTTTCTGGTGCGTATGCTGGCGATTCGTTATGAGTGGCATCTGCCCCGTTTCAAGTACAACGTGCCGGAGCAATAATGGCGGCATGAACGGTGGCTTCAGTGCCAGCGTAGCGTCACCGGTTCGCGGGTGGTGAAGCGGGCCAGGTGGCTGTCGATAATCTCGCGCAGGCGCTCCAGATCATTGCTGCCGGCCTGGCAGTGCAGATGCAAGGCCTGTTCGTCCGCGCTTAGCTCGCAGGAGCCGAACGGAAAACGGATGACCCCGTTGTGGTCGTCGAACTGTGTTTCCAGCTTGTGGCTGAAATGGCGGCAGAGTTTTTTCAGATACAGGGAAGCCTGGCCGGTGGCGGCGAATCCGTGGGCATGTTCCATGGTAGTAAATCCTGTGCATTAAGTTGATAATGTCAACTATATTCCCTCTAAATGTTGACTGTGTCAACTACTTTGACCGTTACGAGAACGCCATGCCTGATGACATTACCGCGCCCCTTGGCCGGGCTTTCACCGCCACATTGAACCGGTTGCGTGGGGCAATGCGTGAACCGCTGTCCACGCTACCGGTGTCGCTGGGGCCACCGGATATTGGGCTGCTGCAGTTTCTGCTGAATACGCCGGGCGCCACGCCCCAGTGCCTAGCGCGCCATCAGGCCCGTGACAAGGCGCAGCTCACCCGCAAGATCAAGGCACTGGAAGCGCAGGGGCTGATACGCCGGGAAGCCGACCCGGATGATGGCCGCAAGGTGCGCCTCTTCCTCAGCGAGCAAGGGCAAGCCATGGCGGATGCCGCTGAGCAGATTCGTCGGGCGGCGTTTGCTGAGCTTCTACAAGGCTTGAACCGCAGTGAGCAAGAGCAGTTGCTCGGGTTATTGCAGAAATGTCAGCAGTCGCTTGAATGACCCCTTGCGCAAAGCGTGCACAAAGTGATGGCCGTCTTCTTTTTGCATGGGTAAGGTTTGCCATACTGTTTCCCTCTGAACAGGGATGATTGACGATAACCAAGGAGCAACTATGAACGCTTTCCGTTTTGGCCTGATGGGCGCCTCTCTGTGCCTGGTCCTGAGTGCGCCAGCTCAGGCGTTTGATCTGAAATCCATGACCGACTCGGCCAACAAGGCCGTGAATGATGCGTCCGATAAGGCTAATTCCAGCGTGAATGAGGCTAACGACGCCGCTACCGGTGCCATGGACAGCGCCAACAGCAAATTGGCCGTGACGGGTGAAGCGCAGGCATTGGTCGATTCTCTGTCCACTGACCTGGGGGTGACTCAACAGCAGGCAGCAGGCGGTGCCGGCGCCTTGTTGGCCATGGCCCAGAACAACCTGTCGGGCGATCAGTTCAGCGGCATCACGAGCAAGGTGCCCGGTCTGGATTCTCTGCTGGGTGGCGGTAGCGGCATGGCCTCTTCCATGCTGGGTAATATTTCTTCTCTGCAGGGTGTGTCCAAGGCGTTCAGCGCTCTGGGTTTGAGCCCGGACATGATCTCCCAGTTTGCGCCGAAAATTCTCGGTTTTCTGGGCGGTGAAGGCGTTGGCTCTACTGCGTTGAACAGCCTGAAGGGCCTGTGGGGCGTTGCCGGTTAATCCTGTATTGACGGCCTGTTTGCAGGCCGGGTGCGATACTGTCGCCCGGCCTGCCATCATTGAGTAAACCATGGATTCACTGTCACAGGCCGTATTAGGCGCCTCCGTTGGGGGTGCCGTTCTCTCCCGCCCGTTGGGCCGCTGGGCCTTGCTCGGTGGTGCGTTGCTGGGCACCTTGCCCGACCTGGATGTGCTGATTGATTACGGCGATGCGGTGGCCAATTTCACCGAGCATCGCGGTTTTAGTCATTCCCTGCTGGTATTGTTTCCCGTCTCTTTGTTGCTGGCCGTGCTGCTGTCGCGATGTCTGCCCCGCCGGCAGACGCAAATTTCGCTGTGGCGTTGGTGGTTGTTCACCGGATTGTGTTTGATGACACATTCGCTGCTGGACGCCTTCACTACCTACGGTACGCAATTGTTCTGGCCGTTAGGCGATCCGGTCGCCATCAGTAGTGTGTTTATTATCGATCCGCTTTATACCCTGCCGTTGCTGGTCGCTGTTCTGTGGGCAATGGTAAAACCGCCGGCGGGGCGGGTGTTGCTCGGCGGGTTGGCGCTGTCCACCTTGTATCTGGTGTGGAGTGTGGTTGCCCAGCATGCGATGACCCAGCGGGTGCTGCCGGCCTTGGCTGAACGGGGTTTGTCGCAGGCGCCACGGCTGGTGCAACCGATGCCATTTTCGACGTTGCTATGGCGGATCACGGTGCTGGGTGAGCAGCAGCGACTGGAAATCGTTACCGGGATTCTTGATGGCGATGTGCCTTTGCAGGTGGAAACCTTCCCCCGTGATGAGCCGTCGTTGGCGGCGGTTAATGCGGTGCCTGCCGGGCGCAATCTGGTGCACTTCACCCGAGGTTTTGTGGCTGCAGAGGTGCAGGGGGACCGGTTACTGGCCACGGATATTCGACTGGGTTTGCCGGGGCTGCACCCGTTCCAATTCGTGCTGGCCTCGCACGGGCCATCTGGCTGGCAGCCGTTAACCGCCACCCGGCGAGTGCCTCGGGCGATGGTGCATCCGGCGGCCTGGCCAGCCCTGTTGTCGCGCACTTTTTCGCAAGTGCCGGCATTGTGTTTAGCGACCCTGAGGGTGCCTGTTGGTACAGCCGGCTGCCCTTCGCATGCGCCTGTGGGAACAGCGCGACCTCTGACGCCTTGAATCTGAGTCATGGGGTGGCAACACGAGCTAGTCCCAGCCGGCGAGTACCAGCTTGCCGACGGTACTGCCTGACTCAAGTCGTCGGTGGGCTTCTTTCAGGTTGGTGGCATTGATGGTTCCGAGCCCCTCACTGACGGTGCTTTGGATTGTTCCCTGATCCACTAAGGCGCTGAGTTGGGTAAGGATGTCGCTTTGGCGCTGCATGTCCGTGGCGAACATGGCGCGGGTGAACATGAACTCCCAACTGAAGCGGGCACTCTTGGCTTTCAGGGGGTTCAGGTCCAGGGGCGCCCGCGCATCAACGATGGCGCAAATGCCGCCGAACGGGGCCACGGCCTGGCAGGCTGGGGCCCAGTAGTCGTCCAGGTTTTGGGTGATGAAGATGCCATCAATCTGCGGGCAGCCAATGGCATCCAGTTGCGGCAGCAGTGGCTTGCGGTAATCCACAACGTGATGGGCGCCGAGGCTTTGGCACCAGTTGGCGGACGTTTCCCGGCCAGCGGTGGTAATGACCTTGAGGCCAAAGTGGTGAGCGGCTAGTTGGATGGCAATGGAGCCCACACCACCGGCGCCACCGATCACCAGCAGATTTTTTCCTTCGCATTTACCGGGCTGAAAGCCGAGCTGATCTTCCAGCGCTTCCCATGCGGTTAGTGCGGTCAGTGGCAATGCAGCGGCTTCCTGCATGCCCAGGGTGTTCGGTTTTTTTGCCACCAGCCTTTCATCCACGCACTGGTGCTGGGCGTTGCTGCCCTGGCGCTGTACCGCGCCGGCATACCAGACCCGGTCGCCGGCGGTGAAGTTTTTCACTTCCGCACCCACCGCCTCCACCACGCCGGCGGCATCGAAACCCAGAACACGGTAACCGGGTTCCTCGAAGGGCCGTTGGCGCAGTTTGGTGTCAATGGGATTGACGGAGACCGCCTGTACGGCAACCAATAGATCCCGTGGACCCGGGGCGGGCAGGTCCAGCTGGATATCCTCCAGGGCGTGAACATCCTCGATGGCTCTGGGGTGATTGAATCCAATGGCTTTCATGCAGGCTCCCTCACAGATTAGCAACGTATTCCCACAAGTGCTGGCTGCCACGATTTGGCACACTTGGCTGGGCAGACTATGCCACAGTATGGCTTTATCGTCTGGCAGCAGATCATCGCCAGCGCTTCGGAATGGTAAAAGGGAGAGCACAATGAAGTTTGAAGAATACCGTCAGTTTGATGCCATTGGGCTTGCCGATCTGGTGGCGCGGGGGGAGGCCACGGCGGCGGAGCTGCTGGAGCTGGCGATTGCCCGTGCCGAAGCGGTGAATCCGCAATTGAATGGTTTGATTATTCCGTTGTACGACATGGCCCGAAAACAGGCCATGGGCTCTCTGAGTGGGCCGCTGGCGGGGGTGCCCATGCTGGTAAAAGATCTGTTCCAGGAAATCGGCGGTGCGCCCAACTACCAGGGCAATAAAGCGCGCAAGGCCAGCGATGTCCATGCACAAAGAGACTCCACCTTGGTGGCACGCTGGAAGCAGGGCGGGCTGGTCCCGTTCGGTCGCACCAATACCCCGGAGTTTGGCGCCAAGGGTATTACCGAGCCGGATTCGTTCGGGCCGGCGCGCAACCCCTGGAATCCGGACCATACTCCCGGTGGCTCTTCCGGGGGCTCCGCAGCCATGGTTGCTGCAGGTGTGGTACCGGTGGCCGGCGCCAATGATGGCGGCGGCAGCATTCGAATTCCTGCTGCCTGTTGCGGCCTGTTCGGCCTCAAGCCAGGCCGTGGGCGAACCCCCTGGGGGCCGGAATTCACTGAGGCCATGCACGGGATAGCCGTCAATCATGTGCTCACCCGTAGCGTTCGTGATAGTGCGCTGTTGCTGGATATTGCCCAAGGCGACGAGCGCGGCAGTTTGTTTCAGATTGCCCCGCCGAAACAGCCTTACGCCCTGTCTGCGTCCAGTCGCCCTGAGAAATTACGCATCGGTTTTTCCACCCGCTCGCCGCTGGGCACCGATGTGGATCCGGAAGCGATCCAGGCGGTGGAGAAAACCGTGGCGTTGTTGCGGGATCTGGGCCACGAGGTGATCGAGGCCGAGCCGCAGATGGACGCCAAACAGATGTGCATGGACTGGCTATCGGTCTGGTTTGGTCAGTGTGCTGCCGAAGTGGATGAGGTGAAAGCCATTACCGGTTGCGGCGATGAGGGCTTCGAGTTGGATACCCTGGCGATAGCTGCTTTTGGTCGCGCCACCCCGGCCCATGAATACGTGAAATGCCAGACCCGCTGGCAGCAGTACATGATTGCCATGGATACCTTTCTGGAGCAGTGCGATTTCTGGCTGACGCCCACCCTGGCCATGCCTCCTGCAGGTATCGGTGCCATGGCGACGCCGCCGTGGCAGCAAACCGCTCTGAAGATGTTACTTAAGGTGGGCGGGGAAAAGCTGCTGATGAAAACCGGCATGATCGAGCAGATGGCCATGGAGAATTTCAAATACATGCCCTTCACTCAGTTTGCGAACGTGACCGGGGTGCCGGCCATGTCTGTGCCCTTGCATTGGTGCCAGAACGGCTTGCCACTGGGCTCCCAGTTTGTCGGTGGTCACGGCGATGAAGGCAAACTGCTGGCGCTGGCGGCGCAGTTGGAAGAGGCGGCGCCGTGGTTTAACAAGGTACCGATGTGATTTCCTGCCGGGGCGTATCTTCAGATGCGCCCCTTGAAGACCGGGCTTGGTTCTTGTTTTTGTTCAGGCTCCAGGCACCTCATACACCTCACGCACCTCACGCACCTCACGCACCTAACCCCGCGCCCCGCGATACATCTTTGTGCCCTGCCGAACTGTCAGTGCAGATCAGGTATACATAAGTCAAAGAGAGGTGGGCATATTTGGCCTCCCATCCCGGTATCGCGGGATGTCTTACAAAGATTACAAATTGAATATTATTCGCATTTGATAATCATTATCGATCAAGGAATACTTCGTCGCGTTTTGATATGTAGCGCAATGCTGAGGACGGATGATGAAACGATCTTTGGGGATGCCAATTCTGGCAGGGGTAATGGCGAATGGGCTGGCCTTGCCGGTAGTGGCCGAGGAAAACCAGGCTCATGAGCTGGGCGAGGTTAAAGTTATTTCTGCTGCAGGGTATGAGCAGAAAATTACCGATGCACCAGCCAGTATTTCTGTAATTTCCCGCGAGCAGTTAGAGCAGAAGCGAGTGGGCAGTTTGGCGGAGGCCTTGGATGATGTGGAGGGCATCGATGTTCGGGGTAACACCGGAAAAACTGGTGGGCTTAACATTAGCATGCGCGGGATGCCGTCAGAGTACACATTGATTTTGATTGACGGTCGCCGTCAGAACACAGCGGGTAATATCGCACCTAATGGTTTTGGTGAATTCAATACGAGTTTTATTCCCCCGGTTGCCGCTATTGAGCGTATAGAAGTAATACGTGGCCCCATGTCTACACTTTATGGCTCCGATGCCATGGGGGGTGTGATTAATATCATCACACGGAAGGTGGGCAAGAAATGGGGTGGTTCTATCTCTCAAGATTATACTCTTCAGGAAGAACGAGAATATGGAGATACCGCTAGTACCGATTTATATCTGAGCGGTCCATTGATCGAGAATGCACTGGGCCTGACTGTCCGGGGGAGCACGTACAAGCGGCAGGGGTCTGATCTTGAGCCGAGCGGTGATGCGGACGCCTCCACTGCATCGCTTAACTCACGTGGGCAAAGCCTGGTGGAGGCAAAAGTACAAAGCATCGGTGCCCGCCTGGATATTATTTCTGTTGAAAATCATGACTTTTGGCTGGATGCAGATTTTGCTAAACAAGAGTATGACAACGGTTCTCCCTTAGACCGGAAGTTGAGTAGTGATGACTCGCCGACAAATTGGCGCGGTTACGATGATGAGTTGGAGTTTAAGCGCGACCAGGTGGCAATTGGTCATGACAGTGACTTGGCCTTTGGCCGGGTTGAATCCAGTCTAATGCGTAACTATACGGAAACAGTAGGCCGTACTATTCCTGGTGACCCGACAGCTCCCTATGATCCTGCGACTGACGGCAATTCAGGAATCGAGGGGAAAAATGTCATGGATCCCCGTGAGCTTGAAACGACCAATTATGTATTGGATACCAAGCTGATGGCGCCCATTGGGGACAGCCATTACGCCACTCTCGGCGCACAATGGTGGCAGGCAGAGATGACCGATGGTATCGCTACAGAGGATTTCGAGCAGACCACTTGGGCCGTTTTTTTGGAAGATGAGTGGCAGGTTCTGGATAGTTTGGCACTGACATTGGGCGTGCGTCATGACGAACATGATGCGTTTGGCGGGCATACCAGCCCACGTGGCTATGCGGTGTGGAGCGCTACTTCTAATTGGACTGTAAAAGGGGGTGTTTCCGCCGGTTATAAGACCCCAAGGGTGGACCAGTTACACGATGGAATTGTTGGTGTCTCAGGACAAGGGACAGTGCTGACAATAGGCAGCCCCGATTTGGAGCCTGAAACCAGCTTGAGTAAAGAGGTTGGCCTGTATTATCAGGGTAATGATGGTTTTTCTGCCAATGCCACGGTTTTCCGTAACGACTTTGATGACAAGATTGCCTCTGGCCCATCAATCCCAAACTGTGACTTCACGGCGAATCCAAATTTGCCAGGCTGTATCTCCTTCGGCTCCGGTTTTACGCAAGAAGATTTCGGTCAGTCAATCAATCTGGATGAGGCCATCACAGAAGGACTGGAACTTGCTGCCACCTTCCCTCTTGCCCAGCGTTGGTCGCTAACCATGAATTACACGTACACCGACAGCGAAGTAAAAGAGAACGGTGAAAGTAATGGTAAGTTGGCCGATACGCCACGTCATATGGCACATGCCAGATTGAACTGGAAAAGCACGGAGCGTCTGAACCTTTGGTTCAAAGCGGATTATCGTGGTGAGAGTCGTCGGTTTAATGGTCGTACTAGCGACCTGACGGGACAGGATCTGGCGATTTACCAAGCGGTTGGTGACCTCAAAGCGTATGAATTATTCAGCTTGGGAGGAAGCTATCAAATGAACGACTATCTGACTCTCAGTGCAACCGTTGAGAATTTGGCCAACAAAGATTTCCGTAGTTTTAAAGCATATGAGTACAGTGGCTCCACTGAATATGCTAGCGAATATAGTCATTTCAGCCGCTCAACCAAGGGGGCGGTATTGGAAGGAAGGCGTTTGTGGCTTTCTGCCAATGTGGCTTTCTGATCGCTTAATGATCTTTAATGCTTGATAAAAGGCCGCTGTTACCAGCGGCCTTTTTATGTGCTGCATTAAATCGTTGTGGATTAGGTTGGAAGAACGATCCAGCCTCTCTGTACAGAGAGGAGGGTCGCTTTTTATGCATGCCTGGAGATTAAAGAACCGCGGCCGCCTGTGCCGCCGGGGAACGCGCGAGATAATCCAGCGCCTGTTGAGTGTCGCCTTCATTGATGGGATGAAAGCGCGGTGAAACCCAGCGCAGGGTGGCGTTGAACAAAAAGCTGAATGTGGGCACGTTCTGGGTTTGCTTTCCGACCTGTTGTAGCTGAATCAGCAGCTGAGGGATTAACTTGCGGCCGACTTGTCGTGCGGCTTTATCCGGATCCTGTTTGGCCAGACTGCGGCCCCCTTCAGCGATGAAGTAAATAAACAGCGGAAACACCAGTGCCATCAGCGCCTGGCGGCTAACGTAAAAACCCAGTTGGGTTTTACACAGGTGTTCAAACAGGTCGAAGGCGACGGTGCGGTGTTCAACTTCCTCGGCCAAATGCCACTTGAACAGGTCGACCATGGTGGCGTCGCCGTTCTCTTCCCAGCTTTCATTGTCCATGGCCCATTGCCCGAGCACCCCGGTGAAATGTTCGATGGCGGCGATGATGCCGACACGCAATACCAGCCAGTGTTTTTTCAGGGGCCTGCGCTGCAGCAGGGTTAAGCCAAAGGGCGCATCCGCCAGCGCGGTACCGAACAGCCATTCCACTTTGTTTAGGAACGGCTCCACACTCAAGCCATGACGCTCGAGATATAACTGGGCTTTGCTATGGGCGCGGGAGTGCACGGCTTCCTGACGGATAAACCCTTCCACATCGGCTCGTAGCTGCTGGTCTTTCACCAACGGCAGTGCCTGGTTATAGACCCGACAGAACCACAGTTCACCTTCCGGTAGTAATAAGTGGATACCGTTGATGATGTGAGTGGAAAAGGGATCATCTCGTAGCCAGTGCAGCGGCGTATTGTCAAAATCGAACTGCACCCGACGAGCTTTTAGTTGGTGTCGAACTGTGGCGTTCATGGTGTCCAGTCTCCGTCAGGGGGTCAGGTCAATGCGTGCGACGCGGCGTGACAATGCCGGGGCGAAACGGCTGAGGAGTCGGGTGCTCCAGGCTTCAGCACCGACCAGTGACAGGGCCGGGTTGTTGAGTACGGCCTTGAGGATGGCATCGGCCACGTCGTCCGGAGAAAAGTTACGCCGCTTGTAGAGCGCGTCGGCCTTGGCGCGTTTCTCGGCCTGCTCCTCGTCGCTGGCACCCGCGTAGACGGTGGCATTGGCGATACCGGTAGCAACAAAGCCGGGGCAGATGGCGCTAACGCCGATGTCGTGTTCAGCCAGCTCGGCGCGCAGGCATTCGCTGAGCATGTGCACGGCGGCCTTGCTGGTGGAGTAGGCGGCAAGTTTGCGATTAGGGGCAAAGGCAGCAGCGGAGGCCACGTTGATGATGTGGCCATGGCGATGGCCATCGATCATCTGCTGGGCGAACAACCGGGAGCCGTGAATCACGCCCCACAGGTTCACCTTGAGCAGGCGGTCCCATTCTTTGACGCTGGTATCAAGCACACCACCGGCCATGCCAATGCCCGCGTTGTTAACGACGATGTCGGCGCCACCGAGTTCTTTATCCAGCCAGTTGGCCAACCGTTGCATGGCCTGAGCTGAGCCCACATCGACTTTACGAGTCCAAGCGACGGCACCCAGTTTTCGGGCTTGGGTGGCGGTGTCTTCAGCGCTGTCTTCATCAATGTCCACACAGACCAGATCAGCCCCTTCGGCGGCAAAGCGCAGCGCGGTGGCGCGACCAATGCCGGAACCGGCGCCTGTGATGACGGCGGTTTTTCCATTCAGTGGCAGTGAGCTGCGTGCCTGGCGCACACGAGCGTGTTGCAGGGCGCCGCTCATGGTGCCCTTCTCCACACCGCTGACGAACTCGTGGACCCAGTCGGCAATGCGCGCCGGATGGCTCAGCGGCACCCAGTGGTTAGCGTTAATGTCGCGACGGTAGAGTGCATCCACCCAGAGATGCAGGTCGTCAAAAAGCTGGGTGCCCACATAGTTGTCGCGTGTCGGCACGATCAATTGGACCGGACAATCGGCGTGACGTGTTTCCGGGTTAATCAGCTTGTTGCGGAAGTTGGCGCGGTACAGTTGCACGCCATGCTTGCCGTCTTTGCCCTGGGTGGGGTTGGTGTCGGGTTCGGCAACGTTCTCTCGGTGTTTCAGGTATTGCGGCCAGAGTTTGTCCAAGCCGCTTTGCCAGGCGCCGGGGGCCAGCACAGGCAGATGAAAGAAACCGATGTACCAGGAACTGAGTACCTGCTTGAACACTTTTGCCTTGGCGGAGGCAGATAGGCTTAACGTGCGTTCGCGCATCCAGTGCCCCATGTGGTCCAGGCAGGGGCCGGAGATAGTGGTGTAGGACAGGATGCGGGATTTCAGCGGCTCGGTGGTGACTGACTCCCAGCTTTGAATGGAGCCCCAGTCGTGGCCTACCAGATGGAACCCCCGGTCGGGGATCAGGGTATCCACCACCGCGAGCAGATCAGCGGACAGCAGGTTCATGCGATAGTCCGATTGCGCGCGGGGGGCCTGTGAAGCGCCTGCGCCACGCACATCGTAGAGAATCACAAAGTAGTGTTTGGCAAGCCGTTGGGCCACCGGTAGCCACACGCTGTGGTTGTCCGGGTAGCCGTGCACCAGCACCACGGGCACCTTTTTGGCGTCGCCGAGGGTATAAGCCTGGAGTGAAACGCCCTGGCTGTTGACGGTGGTGGGGGTCATGTTGGCTCCTGATGCATGGCGACGAGGTATCTGGACAGCGTCAATTTTTTTGAATGTATCAGTGCTCAATGTAACGGTCAATGTGCAGATTGTGGCAGCAAATACCGGGGGCACAGTCCCGTGGGTCAAGAGCCCCAGGGAAAGAGGAGGAAGCAGGAAAGAAATCTGAGGGGGTGGATCTAGGAGTAAGGCGTAACGAGAAACGGCGGCCCGAAGGCCGCCGTCAACAAGGTCGGAGCAGTGAATCAGCGTATTAGTTGCTGATCGTCGCGCTCGGGCTGTTGGTGGTCGTAGTGCCTTTTACTGAATGCACCTTTTTCACATCAACCACACTGCGACCGTCGTCGTGGTCCACTTCACCGGTAAAGGACAGTTGGGTGCCGGCTTTCAGCGGGCGGTCAGCTGTCAGGTCATCGTCAAGCTCGATTTCGAACTGTCCTTTGCGATCGCGCAGCAAATAACGCTCATCACCCAGAGCCTGAACCACTTCACCGTCCATGCGCACTTCAGTGCCTTCCTTAATGCCCTGAGTGATGGCCGCGCTATCGGTGGTAATGGTATCGCCGGCCGAAACGGTAGCGGTGGCGCCCAGCAGTACAGATGCAAGAATCAATTTTTTCATGAGTCATCCTCCTTGGTTGATGTCTCAGGGAGTTAGTGGGGCGATGGGCGCATGTCGTTCCTGATGTTTGTAAAAGCTCGGTTAAAGCCTGGCAAAAGCGATGTTTTTTGCGAGCTGGCTCACAGGTTTGAAAGAGAAAAAAGACGCAGAGCCGCTGTGACGACGGTGTTATCGGGGGTGGCTATTGAAGGTGTTCCAGAAAAGACAGGGCTGGGCGGCGGTTTTTTCAATGTCGAGAAACGCCGCGAAGGCTTTGCCGCTATAGGTGCTTTCCAATGTGAGTCCACTGCGCGAGGCGGTATCCAGGGCATGGGTGCTGGCGGCGGTGGGATGGCCGTAACCCGTACCGAGATAATCGTCGTGCCATTGTAGGAAGCCGGTATCGAATTGTTCCCAGGGTAGTCCCAGTTGTTGCCAGCATTGCTGAGCCATGCGAATGATCAGCCGGGCATTGCATACCGAGAATGGGCCGAGATGGTCTTGGGCTACCTGCACTGCATGGATTCGGGCATTCAACCCGCTGAGCTGGTTGCCCACTAACAGCCCGGCCACGGTGGCGCCGGAGCCGGCGGCGACGACAATGTCGGCGGGGGCGGGACAGAGGCTGTCGTTTATCTGCTGCTTGAGCTCGAGCATGGCATTGGCATAGCCAAGGCTTGCCACCGGATTGGAGCAGCCGGCATAAAGAAAGTAGTGGTCGCGGCGTAATCGGCCTGGGTGCAGGTACCAGCCCAGTGCGGCCCGTAGCAGGCAGGGGCGGTCATGCAGCTGGGCGCCGGCCTGCTGCATGCGCTGGCGGTTCTGGCGGACCACGGAGGAGTCCGGCTGTGGGAACGTGAAGATGTCACAGGCCAGTTGCTCCTGCTCACACAGGAGCGCGGTGGCCAGCCCGGCGTTGGTGCCGGTGGCGCCCAAGGTGACTACGCGCTTTATAGGCCGTTGGCGGATTTCCCCCAGCACCCACTCCAGTTTGCGCAGTTTATTGCCGCCGTAAGGGTGGGCGCTGATGTCATCGCGCTTGACCCAGCATAGCGGGCTTTGTGCTGGCAGCGGTTCCACCGGTGTGGGCAGATCGCACAGTGCAACGGGGGCAAGGTTGGCGAGATGCGGAAACTGGACAAGTAGCGGCCAGCTCATCAGGCGCCCTTGCCCTGGGGGAGTGGGGGCCACCAACCGGCAAGGGCGCCGTTATCCCACACCGCCAGGTCACCAAACTGCAGCAATACGAACTCACTTTGCGTAGGGCGGAAAAACAGTTGATCGTCTACCTGCAGGGCGGTGTCCGGGCTGCCGTTATACATCATCTGGTTGGTGCTCACGCCGTACACCGGGTTGGCTTGAATGCCTGACGGAGAAACCGGTTCGGCTTTCCAGTAGCCGCCGTAAATAAAATAGGTGCGCCGGCGGTTGGTGTCCCAGCCTTGCCAGAGTTCGCCTAGCGGGAGTGGGCCGGGCAGGGTGAGGCCGTCCAGTTGCTTGATCACCGGGGCAGCAATAAAGGCGGCGGGCTGGAAGTCTTTCAATAGTGACAAATCGAAATCACTGGCTTTGACCAGGCATGAGCCGGCACTGAGTTCGTTGACCACGGTGGTGTCGTCGTACAGTGCCACGGTTGGGCTGCCGGCGCCGTTAAAGCACAAGGTTTGTTGCCGGTAGGCGGGGTTCAGCTGATATAGCCTGTCGATATAGCCTTGGTAGATGGCTTCGGTTTCCCGGTGGCCTTCTTCGGCACTCTGGATAAAGGCTGGTAGCTTGCCGACATGGGCGTCGTAACCCATGAAGCCGCTGAAACGCAGCCGGTCGGGGTGAGCGTCGATCAGCGCGATCATCGCATCCAGTTGCTGCGGGTCGTCGAGGCCGCCCCGGTGCAGGCCCACATCAATTTCGATATTGATGTTGAGCCGCCGGTTTTGCTCGCGGGCCAGGGCCAGGTACTGCTCAAGGCGGGCTGGCGAATCAATTAACCACTGCAGTTGTTTGTCGGCATCGAAGGCGTGGGCGGTGCCGAGCTCGGTATAGAAACGGCGTGCCGCCTGAATCGGCATGGGCTTACCCAATAGCAAGTCTGCACCGGGCTCGGCATCCACCAGGGCATTCATGAAGGGTTGGTGGAACACCATTACCCGCTGGCTGCCGGTATGGGTCATTACCTCCTGAATCAGCGGAACGCTAGGCAGGGATTTCGCCACGATGCGCAGATGGCACTGGCTGGGTAACAGGTTGACCAGCGCGCTGCAGTTGGCAATCAGTCGTTGGCGATCGATGAGCATCAATGGCCGGCCGGGGCCATGCTGTTTCAGTGTGTCGTTCAGTGACTGGAAATAGGCATTATGGCGAGCACCGCGATTGTCCGGGTGCAGCCACCAGCCACCCACGGCAAGCGCGGTTGCTCCGAAAAGAAAATGACGTCGTTTCATAAGCGATAACCGATCAAGAGTGCGTAGGCCGCAAAGGCCCGGGGGCCTTTGCGACAGGGTCGATTTCCACCCTATAAAAACAGGCGTTTGAGATGTGGATTCAGCATCCGCTCTCGTGGATCCAGTTCTTTGCGCACGGCCTGGAAACGATCAAAGGCCGGGTACAGGTCGGCCAATTCCTTACGCCCCAAGCTGTGAATCTTGCCCCAGTGGGGGCGGCCTGCGTAGCGGCGCAAAATGGGTTCTACCACGTCGAAAAGCGGCTGGTAGTCCTGCTCAAAATATTGGTGTATCGACAGGCTGGCGCCGGCCTGTTGATGGAACATGGACAGCAGGTTGTCGTCGGCGGCGACGTAACGGAATTCAATGGGGAAGAACACGTTGATGTCATGCTCGCGAATGGCGGCGCAGACTTCTTCCAGGCAAGCGATGCCTTGTTCTGCAGGGACGGTGTATTCCATTTCGTTGAAACGCACGGTGCGGTGATTGGCAAAGACTATGTTGGCCGGGCCCACATAACGGCTGTCTTCCACAAACAGGGTGGACAGCTTCTGCAGGGTGGGGGTGAGCCAACCTGCTTGCATGGCCAGCTTGGAGACCATTTCCAACAGGTCATTGTCATCGGCACGGGTGGGGCTGTCCTGGGGATCCGTGGTGATCCCCATGGTTTTGACGATGGCCTGATCGCCCAGCGGGAAGGCGAAGAATTCGATGTGGCGGAAGTTGTCTTTTTCCTTCTCCACAAAATCCATGGCCTCACGAAGCGGCAAGGTCCAGGTGTGTTCTTCCAGCCGGAAGGCCGGTTCGTGGCGAAAGCCGATTTCGGTGACCACGCCCAGGGCGCCCACATTGCAGCAGGCGGCGAGAAAACGGTCGCCGTCGGCGGCAGTCAGCTCTAACGGTTCGCCATCGGGGGTAATCAGGCGCAGGGATTCTACCTGCCCGGACAGGCTTTGTAGTCCCAGCCCGGTGCCGTGGGTGCTGGTGGCGATGGCGCCGGCCAGGGATTGCAGATTGATGTCCGGTTCGTTGGTAAAACTGTAACCCTGCTCGTAGGCCATGGCGCTGGCCATGGCCAGCCGGGTGCCGCCGCCGTAACGGAATACGTTTGCGTCGGCGCCGCGCATGCCGGCCATGGGCTCCAGGGAGATCAGGGTGTCGTCGGTGGGGACGATGCCGCTGAAAGAATGGCTGCCGCCGAAAGCTCGCAGGGTGCCGGTGCTGTTGCGAACCGTATCGAGAACCACGTTTTCATCCGTGGCGTAGACCAGTTGGCTGGGGCTGGCGCTTTGGTTGCCGGACCAGTTTTGCCAGCTGGGAGCCTTCTTGCCGGTGTTGGCCAGTAGCTGGGCGGGGCTCAGAGAGCCCACGGCGCCGGTAGCAGCCAAGGATTTTAGAAAGGCGCGGCGGTTCAGTGACGAAAAAGTGGACATTGGGGGCCTTGTTGTCTTTATTTTGTACGATCGTACCATGTTTGAGTTGGAGCGCCACACCAGCGATGTGCGGCGGTGCTCACCCCGGAGATTATTCCGGGGTATCGATGCCCAGGGATGACCATATTTCATCCACCCGGTTTTTCACTGCCGGGTCCATGGCGATGGCTCGGCCCCATTCGCGGGTGGTTTCGCCGGGCCATTTGTTGGTGGCGTCCATGCCCATTTTTGAGCCGAGCCCGGCCACCGGGGAGGCAAAGTCCAGGTAGTCGATAGGGGTGTTTTCAATCATCACGGTATCGCGGGCCGGGTCCATGCGTGTGGTCATGGCCCAGATGACGTCTTTCCAGTCACGGGCATTCACATCGTCGTCGCAGACGATCACGAATTTGGTGTACATGAACTGGCGCAGAAATGACCACACCCCCATCATTACGCGCTTGGCGTGGCCAGGGTACTGTTTCTTCATGGTGACGACCGCCATGCGGTAGGAACAGCCTTCCGGGGGCAGGTAGAAGTCGACGATTTCCGGGAACTGTTTTTTCAGAATTGGCACGAAGATTTCGTTCATGGCTACGCCGAGTACGGCGGGCTCATCCGGTGGGCGGCCGGTGTAGGTGCTGTGGTAAATGGGGTCGCGGCGGTGGGTGATGCGCTCCACCGTGAACACAGGGAAACGTTCCACTTCGTTGTAGTAGCCGGTGTGGTCGCCAAAGGGGCCTTCGTCGGCCATGTCATCTGGATAGAGATAGCCTTCCAGGACAAACTCGGCACTGGCGGGCACTTGCAGGTCATTGCCGATGCATTTCACCAGCTCGGTTTTGGAGCCACGCAGCAAACCGGCAAACGCGTATTCGCTGAGGGTATCCGGCACCGGGGTGACGGCTCCGAGGATAGTGGCCGGATCGGCGCCCAGTGCCACGCTCACCGGGAAAGGTTCGCCCGGATGTTCTTGCTGCCATTCCTGGAAATCCAGCGCCCCGCCCCGGTGGCTGAGCCAGCGCATGATCAGCTTGTTGCGGCCGATCAGCTGCTGGCGGTAGATTCCCAGGTTTTGGCGTTCCTTGTTGGGGCCACGGGTGATCACCAGCGGCCAGGTGACCAGCGGCCCGGCATCGTCGGGCCAGCAGGTCTGGATCGGCAGCTTGTACAGGTCCACCTCGTCGCCTTCCAGCACCTTTTCCTGGCAGGGGCCGGAGTTGGAGACCTTCGGACTCATGCTCAGGACCTTGCGAAATACCGGGAGCTTTTCCCAGGCATCGCGGAAACCCTTGGGGGGTTCCGGTTCCTTAAGAAATGCTAGCAGTTCACCCAGCTCCCGCAGCTCGGCCACTGAGTCGCGGCCCATGCCCAGCGCCACCCGCCGTTCAGTGCCGAACAGATTGCCCAGCACCGGGGTGCCAAAGCCCACCGGGTTTTCAAACAAGAGAGCGGGGCCGCCGGCGCGCAAGGTGCGATCGCAGATTTCGGTCATTTCCAGATTCGGGTCCACCGGGACGGTGATGCGCTTGAGTTCGCCCAGTTGTTCCAGCTGGCTGATGAAGTCTCGAAGATCGCGATATTTCATGGCGTTCCTTGTTGATCCGGTAACCGAATGGATTGTGCGCAGAGTATAGCAGCAAGGACGCTAGACGCTGGATGCCAGATGCGCGAGGTAAAGGAAAACTCAAAACCCAGCCCCCAAACAACAAAACCCCGCCGGAGCGGGGTTTTGTATGTTGCGTGAAGCGAGTCGCGTTTCTTGACTTACTTCTTCTTCATGGAATTGAAGAATTCCAGGTTTGTCTTGGTCTGTTTCATGCGATCGATGAGGAATTCCATGGCGCCGATTTCGTCCATGGGGTGCAGGACCTTGCGCAGAATCCACATCTTTTGCAGTTCATCTTCACTGACCAGGCGCTCTTCGCGGCGGGTACCGGATTTGCGGATATTCATGGCCGGGAAAACGCGCTTCTCTGCTACCTTGCGATCCAGGTGCAGCTCCATGTTGCCGGTGCCTTTAAATTCCTCGTAGATCACTTCGTCCATCTTGGAGCCGGTGTCGACCAGGGCGGTGGCGAGGATGGTCAGGCTGCCGCCTTCCTCAATGTTCCGCGCGGCACCGAAGAAACGCTTGGGTTTTTCCAGAGCGTGGGCGTCAACACCACCGGTGAGCACCTTGCCGGAGCTGGGCTGCACGGTGTTGTAGGCACGGGCCAGACGGGTGATGGAGTCGAGCAGAATCACCACGTCCTGCTTGTGTTCCACCAGTCGTTTGGCTTTCTCGATCACCATCTCGGCCACCTGAACGTGACGGGCCGGCGGCTCGTCAAAGGTGGACGCCACTACTTCACCGCGCACGGTACGGGACATTTCTGTCACCTCTTCCGGGCGCTCGTCGATGAGCAGTACGATCATGTGGGTTTCGGGATTGTTGCGGGCGATGGACTGGGCGACGCTTTGCAGCAGCATGGTCTTACCGGCTTTCGGCGGTGCGACGATGAGGCCGCGCTGCCCTTTACCGATCGGTGCCACCAGATCGATCACCCGGGTGGTGATGTCCTCGGTAGAACCGTTGCCGATCTCCATGACCAGGCGCTGGGTTGGGAATAGTGGGGTCAGGTTCTCGAACAGAATCTTGTTCTTGGCGTTTTCCGGACGGTCAAAGTTGATTTCGTTGACCTTGAGCATGGCGAAGTAACGCTCGCCATCCTTGGGGGGCCGGATTTTCCCGGCGATGGTGTCGCCGGTACGCAGGTTGAAGCGACGGATCTGGCTGGGCGAGACGTAGATGTCGTCCGGGCCGGCCAGGTAAGAGCCTTCAGCGGAACGAAGGAAACCGAAACCATCCTGCAGGATTTCCAGTACGCCATCGCCGTAAATGTCGGAGCCATTTTTGGCGGCGCGCTTGAGGATGGAAAAGATAACGTCTTGTTTGCGGGTTCTTGCCAGGTTCTCGAGGCCGAGTTCCTTGGCAATGTCCAGAAGTTCTCCAATCGGCTTCTGCTTCAGTTCAGAAAGATTCATTGGCGTCTAATTTGGTGTCTTTGGATGAATTGAGAGGATGCACCACGTGGTGCTGCAGTTGTTGTGATAATCCGGTTTATTCGGAATCTGGCCCGGCAAGCCTAAAGGGGGCCATAAGGAAAATAGGTAACCAGAGGTTCCGAGGACTAACTAAAGGGGGTGCTTTATTAAAGCTGGTTCTGGAATCTATCACTGTGGAGGCCCGCATGCAACACGCAAGATGTAACACGCTGCAAGCAGGAAAACCCTCCCCCGCGGGGGAGGAGGGTTGGGGGAGTGCCGGCTTTCTTAGAGGGTGCTGTCCAGGAATGCGGTCAGCTGGCTCTTGGACAGAGCGCCCACTTTGGTGGCTTCCACGTTACCGTTCTTGAATACGGTGAGGGTGGGGATGCCACGTACGCCGTATTTCTTGGGCGTTTCCGGGTTGTCATCGATGTTGATTTTGGCAATGGTCAGCTTGTCGCCGTACTCGCCCACCAGTTGCTCAAGGATCGGCGCGACCATTTTGCAGGGGCCGCACCATGGCGCCCAGTAATCGACCAGCACGGGGCCGTCTGCGTTGATGACCTGGGCTTCGAAGTCCGCGTCGGTCACGTTGATAATCTCGCCGCTCATTGAATTCTCCTGATATAAAGGTTTCAGCGCCCCGGAACGGTTGCTAACGGGGCCCTGCGATGGGGAATAATATCAGGTCGCGGGTGATGAATTTCAAGCGAGGCAGTCAATTATTGCTTTAGTTGTTGCCTATGACATCGTAACGCCATGATTTTTGGATAGAATCGGCTCAAAGGAAGGAGTGATTATGGAGCATGGCGAACATCTGGCTGCCATTGATTTGGGGTCGAACAGTTTTCATATGGTGGTAGCCCGCCAGGCGCAGGGGGAAATCCAGATCCTCGACGGGCTGTCTGAGAAGGTGCAGCTGGGGGCCGGACTGGACAAGGATAATCGTCTGGATGCGGATACCCAGGAGCGGGCGGTGGAATGTCTGGGCCGGTTTGCCCAGCGTATCGCCGGGATTCCCCGTGGCAGCGTGCGGGTGGTGGGAACCAATACCCTGCGCCAGGCGCGCAATGCGCGGGAGTTTATCCGCCGTGCGGAGGCCGTGCTTGGGCACGACATTGAAGTGGTGGCCGGCCGGGAAGAGGCACGCCTGATTTATCTGGGGGTGGCCCATACTCTGGCGGATGATGCGGGTCAGCGGCTGGTGGTGGATATCGGTGGCGGCTCCACGGAGTTGATCATCGGTGAGCGGTTTGAATCCACGGAAACCGAATCACTGCATATGGGGTGTGTCAGTTTCTCCCAGCGTTTTTTTCCCAACGGGGAGATCACCGAGAAAGCCTTTGACCGGGCGGTGACCGCAGCGCGTCAGGAGGTGTTGTCGATTCATGCCAACTATCGGCGCCTGGGCTGGCAGCAAGCAGTGGGGGCATCAGGCACGATTAAGGCGATTAGCCAGGTATGTGTGGAAAATGGCTGGTCCGAGTTTGGCATCACGCTGGATGGGATGAAGAAAGTCCGCAAGCGGGTGATCAAGGCCGGTGCTGTGGACAAGCTCGATCTGAAAGGCTTGCGTGAAGACCGGCAACCCATTTTTGCCTCCGGCCTGGCTATTCTGTACGGCATTTTCGAGCAGTTGGGTATCGACCAGATGGAGGTGTCCAGTGGCGCCCTGCGTGAAGGGTTGTTGTACGATCTGTTGGGCCGTTTCGGCCACGAAGATGTGCGGGATCGCAGCATTCAGGCGTTGATGAATCGCCACCATGTAGAAAGTAGCCAGGCGGAGCGGGTGTGTGCCACGGCGCAGACGCTCTACCGGCAAGTGGCCAGTGACTGGCGGATCGAAGGTGATGAGGCCGCCGATACCTTGCGTTGGGGCGGGTTGCTTCACGAGGTGGGGCTGGCGGTGTCGCACAGTCAGTTTCACAAGCACGGGGCTTACCTGGTCACCAATTCCGACCTGCCGGGGTTTTCCCGCCAGGAGCAGCAGATGGTGGCGTTGATGGTGCGCGGGCATCGCAGAAAGGTGCCACTGGCAGCGCTGGCGGAATTGCCGGACGACGAGCAGGCCGGATTGTTGCGGCTGTGCCTGGTGTTGCGTTTGGCAGTGCGTTTGCACCATGCGCGCAGCGATGAATGCGTCCCGGATATCGAGTTGCAGGCTCGAGGTGATCGGCTTGCAATTACCTTCCCGCCGGGCTGGCTGGAGGAGCATCCGCTCACCCAGGCGGACCTGGAGCAGGAACAGGATTACTTCCAGTCAGCAGGGTACGAGTTGGTGTTGGCGTGAAAAAAACAGGAGAGTAGCGGCGGGCTTCCAGCTTCTAGTTGTGAGAATAAAAACAGCTTTCAAGATGGTATCCCGCTTGAAGCGGGATGCCATATTGAAAGCTAGAAGCTAGAAGTTGCCCTTATCCCCCCAGCGTGTCCAGCAGCGTCTGTTGGGCAATAAAGATGTCTTCTCCGTCCTGGGGATGCGCCCGTTGGTAGCTGCCGTCCGGTTGTAGTTCCCAGGCGCGATTGTTGTCACGCAGGTAGATGTGCAGGCCCTGTTCCAGAATTTGTGCCTTGAGCACCGGGTCGTTAACCGGGAAACAGGTTTCCACGCGGTTGAACAGGTTGCGGTCCATCCAGTCGGCGCTGGAGCAGTACACAAGGTCATCGCCACCGTGATGAAAATGGTAGATCCGGGTGTGTTCCAGAAAGCGGCCGATAATGGAGCGCACACGGATGTTGTCCGATAACCCGGGGATGCCGGGCTTCAGGCAGCAGATGCCGCGCACGATCAGATCTATCTCCACGCCAGCCTGACTCGCTCGATAGAGCGCCTGCATGATGTTTTCTTCAGTCAGGGAATTGAACTTGGCAATAATGCGCGCCGGTTTGCCGGCCAGTGCCTGCTCGGTTTCAAAGTCGATCCACTCGATAATGGAAGTGTGCAGGGTGAACGGCGCATGCTTCAGCTGCTTGAGCCGCGCTGCCTTGCCCATGCCCGTCAGTTCCTGAAAGATTTTGTGCACGTCCTGGCCCATGCTTTTTTCACAGGTCATCAGGCCATAGTCGGTGTACAGCTTGGTAGTCTTGGTGTGGTAGTTGCCCGTGCCAAGGTGCACATAGCGCTTGATGCCGTCGCCGTCACGGCGTACCACCAGCAGCATTTTGGCGTGGGTTTTGTAACCCACCACACCGTATACCACGATGGCGCCGGCTTCCTGCAGGCGTCGAGCGCCTTCGATGTTGGATTCTTCATCGAAGCGGGCGCGTAGCTCCACGATGGCGGTGACTTCCTTGCCGTTGCGTGCCGCCGTTTCCAAGTGATCAAGAATTTCCGATTTGGTGCCGGTGCGGTACAGGGTCTGCTTGATGGCCAGTACCTTGGGGTCGCGCGCGGCTTCGGCCAGCAGGTTGATGACCGGTTGGAACGATTCGTAGGGGTGGTGCAGCAGAATGTCGCCCTGATCGATGGCATCAAAAATGGTTTCGTTCTTTTTCACCGCAGGCGCCAGCTTGGGTGTGAAGGGCGGGTAGTGCAGGCGTGGACGGTTTACGCTGGTAAACATGCGCGCCAGGTTCACCGGACCATTCACTTCGTACAGGTCGTCTGTGGTCAGCTCGAACTGCTCTAGCAAATAATGCATCAGGTGCCGGGGGCAGTTGTCCGCGACCTCCAGGCGCACTTCGTCACCGTAACGGCGTGAGAGCAGCTGACCTTTCAGGGCGCTGGCGAGATCTTCGGCTTCCTCGTCCACTTCCATGTCTGCGTTGCGGGTCACCCGGAACTGGTAGCAGCCGGTGGCCTTCATGCCGGGAAAAAGGTCGGACACGTGGGCATGAATCATGGAGGACAAAAAAACGAAATTATCGTCGCCGCCTTCGCTGATTTCATCAGGGATACGAATCAGGCGGGGCAGGGAGCGCGGCGCGGGCACGATGGCCAGCCCGGTGGAACGGCCAAAGGCGTCCTTGCCGTCCAGCGGAACAATGAAGTTCAGGGTCTTGTTCACCAGGCGCGGGAAAGGGTGGGACGGGTCCAGCGCGATGGGAGTGAGTACCGGATACACCTGCTCGCGAAAATATTTTTTGACCCATTCAACCTGCGCTTCGGTCCAGTCTTCCCGGCGAAGAAAGTCCACACCCTCTTCGCGCAGGGCAGGGAGCAAAATGTCGTTGAGAATACGGTACTGGCGATCCACCGCCTCGTGGGTGATGCGACTGATTTCCCTGAGCAGCTCGTCGGCGAGCATGCCATCCGGTCCCGGTTGTCCAGTGCCGGTTTCCAATTTGTTCTTCAGGCCGGCCACGCGAATTTCGAAAAACTCGTCCATGTTGCTGGAAAAAATCAGCAGGAAATTCAGCCGTTCCATCAGCGGGTGGTTTTCGTCCGAGGCTTGCTCCAGCACGCGCAGATTGAACTGCAACAGGCTGAGTTCCCGGTTCAGGTAGTGGTCCGGGTTGCTGAGGTTGCCGTTGCTGGCGTCGATGGCGTGGTGCTCGTTGCCACCCTGTTCACTGGAGAAAGCATTCATGGTGTCGTCCTGACCGGAACCGGGTTGTGGGATCCCTATTCCATGACATTAATGTGACACGGTAATGACAGCCGGAAAATGATTTTGTGTCCGCGCCGGCCGATCAGCTTATCGAGCATGATCCAGAGTATCGCGAGGGATGGGTGGCAGAAAGCAGCAAATGATGGCAGATGTGAGGAACGCAGACGATGAGCGACAAAAAAAGCCGGCGCGTGGGCCGGCTTTTCTGATCTGAAAACCAATCAGCCCTGGAAAATCCAGGATTGCTGGATGATATCCAGTTGCTGCATTTCGTCGTCGGTGGGGGCCCGAGTGTCGGCGGTGGTAAGGCTAGACACAGCAAGGCCCAGCACGATCATTAGAGTGCGCATCGGTATTACTCCTAGGGCCAGAGACCCAATAATAGAATCAGCAGAAAACAGCGGAATAATATCCGGTCCCCGGCGTTTTACATTGGCAGGGTTGGCCGTGCGGGGAGCTTCAAAAGCCAGTCAACAGGGTGTTGATGGTAGGGGGTGGGTGAGCGCTTGTTATCGCTAAGAGCGGTTGTGCCGGGTAGTCGCAACAGGCCGGCGGGCCACCCCTTGGCAGGGAGGGGGGCGCTGGCCTGCGTGGTGTTAGCGTTGGGCTTTCAGTTTTTGTGCTGCCGCCTTGGCGAAATAGGTGAGGATGCCATCGGCGCCGGCACGCTTGAAGGCCAGTAGGGATTCCATCATTACCTTGTCCTGATCCAGCCAACCATTCTGGAAGGCGGCCATGTGCATGGCGTATTCGCCGCTCACCTGGTAGGCGTATACGGGCACCTTGAATTCATCTTTTACCCGGCGCACTACATCCAGGTAGGGCATGCCCGGTTTCACCATCACCACGTCGGCGCCTTCCGCCAGGTCCAGGGCAATTTCGTGCAGGGCTTCGTCGGAGTTGGCCGGGTCCATCTGGTAGGTGGTCTTGTCCGCTTTGCCCAGGTTCCCAGCGGAGCCCACGGCATCACGGAACGGCCCGTAGTAGGCGCTGGCGTACTTGGCGGAGTAGGCCATGATGCGGGTGTGGATATGGCCGTGGTTTTCCAGGGCCTCGCGGATGGCGCCGATGCGGCCGTCCATCATGTCCGATGGGGCCACCATGTCGGCGCCGGCGTCAGCATGGGACAGTGCCTGTTTGACCAGTGCGTCCACGGTCACATCGTTGAGCACGTAGCCGTTGTCATCGATGATGCCGTCCTGGCCGTGGGTGGTGAACGGATCCAGGGCGCCATCGGTAATCACGCCCATTTCTGGCACGGCTGCCTTGATGGCGCGTACGGCGCGTTGGGCCAGCCCGTCCGGGTTCCAGGCTTCGCGGCCATCCAGGGTTTTCACGTCGCTCGGGGTGACCGGGAACAGCGCCATGGCAGGAACCCCCAAATCGGCCAGCTCACGGGCTTCTTCCACTAGCAGGTCAATACTCTTGCGTTCTACACCGGGCATGGAGGGTACGGCTTCGGTCTGGTTGCTGCCTTCCAGCACAAATACCGGGTAGATCAGGTCGTCCACGGTGAGGGTGTGCTCGCGCATCAGCCGGCGGGAAAAGTCATCGCGGCGCATGCGGCGCAGTCGGGTGGCGGGCCAGGGAGCACGGGTGACAGACATGCGCAGGGTTCCTCTAGTAGTATGGGCGCGCTTGGTACCAGGGTATGGCAGTTGAAAGTTCAAAGTTCAAAGTTGAAACGCGAAGCAGGGCCAATGCTATTTGGTCTTCCTGCGCCTCGCGCTCCAGAGATAAAGCGCTGGCAAGGGGAAAAGCAAAATGACGAGCTATTCCGCGCTGTTAAACTTTGAACCTTCAACTGGCCCAATAGCATCACGAGCAACGCATCTTAGAGCGTGCTGGTACCAAGCTGATGACAAGAGTTTAGCAAGAGCGGTAGACGATGGAAAAACAACCGGCCTTTCATCTGGCCTTTTTGGTAAATGACCTGGAAGACGCCGCCGACTTTTACTGTCGGGTGTTGGGCGCTCGCCGGGGGCGTGATGCGCCCAATTGGGTAGATGTAGATCTGCATGGCCACCAGCTTTCCCTGCATAAGGGCGACGATTTGGTGCCCATACAAGGTTACAGCGAAGTGGATGGCCACCCGGTGCCCATGCCGCATTTTGGCGTGGTGCTGGATTTTGCCACTTGGGAAACCCTGGTGGAGCGGATTTATGAGCATGACTGGCCGTTCCTGCTGAAACCCCGTGAGCGGTTCGTGGGCCAGCCCGCCGAGCAAGGCACCTTTTTTGTACAGGATCCCGCCGGCAATACGCTGGAGTTCAAAGGGTTGCGGGAACTGCACCGGATCTTCGAGGTATAGGCCATGGGCCGCTGGCGACCAAAGGGCACACCCGCTTCCAAGTACATCACCGTTGAGGGCTACCATAAGCTCAACGATGAGCTGCAGTACCTGTGGAAGGAAAAGCGGCCGGTGGTCACCCAGGCAGTGCAGGAAGCCGCGGCCCAGGGTGACCGTTCGGAGAATGCGGAATATATCTACGGCAAGAAACAGTTACGGGAAATTGATCGGCGGGTGCGCTTTCTCAGCAAACGCCTGGACGACATGACCGTGGTGGATCGGGTGCCGGAGGACCAGAGTCGGGTTTTTTTCGGTGCCTGGGTGGAGCTGGAAAACGAAGCCGGTGATACCGAAACCTACCGGCTAGTGGGCCCGGATGAAACCGATGCGAGTAGAGGGTTCATCAGTATCGACGCGCCGCTGGCTCGGGCCTTGCTCAAGAAGCAGGTAGATGACGAGGTGGAGGTGCGAACCCCGGCCGGCGAGCGTTGTCTTTTTATTAATCGTATTTGGTATGAGTGACGCGGCACGCAACAGTACCGGGTTTTCTGGCGTGCTGCGGCCTATTGTCCATCAAGGGGAAAATCGATGAACGGTTCCAGTCGCATCTGGTTCTTTATCCGCAAGTCGTTGCTGGGTGGGCTGACTATTCTGTTGCCCATTTCCATCATCGTATTTTTCTTCAAATGGATTTATCAGACGGTGACCGAGTTGATCGCGCCGTTTACCTCGGTGTTTATCAGCGCTTTTGGGTTGCCCAAGTTTGTGGCGGACTGGTTATCAGTGCTGGCGGTGTTGGTGCTGTGTTTTCTGGTAGGTACTCTGGTGGCGACCCGTCTGGGCAGCTGGGCCTGGCAGCAGTGGGAAGAGCATGTGATGACGCGACTGCCCGGCTATACCACGGTGCGTGAAGTGATTGCCCAGTTAATGGGAAGCAGTGCCGACAGCCCGTTCAGCCGCGGTGAAGTGGCGCGGGTGTGGTTGTATGGCAGGGACACGGATGTGTCCGTTACGGCATTGGTCACGTCCCGCCATGCGGATGGCCACGTCACCGTGTTCGTTCCCACCGGCCCCAATCCCACCAGTGGATTTATCTACCATCTGGATGCGTCACTAGTGGAATTACACCCGGAAATCGGCGTGGAAACCATGATGAAAACAGTGGTTTCCTGCGGCGCCGGTACGGCGGCGCTGTTCAAGGTGGACAAGACAACTGATTGATCGTGGGAGCTTGCCTGCAAGCGATCAGGGCGAAATCGCGGGGTTAGGCCTGCTGCACAAGCGAGTCACGAGACGCGAGTTTCGAAAGGCAAAAAACCTGTTGCTACTGACTGTTCCGGTTTTGATCTTCGAAACTCGAAACTCGCCCCTTGTTTCCTCATGCACTCAGTTCTATCGATTTTTCCTCTAGCGCCCCTTTCATAAAGTCTCGCATGGCTTTCAGGTACAGGCCTTGATCCAGGTGCACGAGGTGGTTGCCGGGGAACCAGTGCACATCGCAATTGTTCCAGTGCTGGCGCAGCAGGTGGCTGTGCTTGGGCGGGGCGAAGCGGTCGCCGGCGCCGCCGATGATCATGCGCCCGCTCTGCGGCACCTGGCAGGGCCAGGTGAGCGGCGAATGCAGCGCGGTGATTTCGCGAAGGCCGGCGGTGTTGGTGTCGTAGACCCGGCTCAATAGCTTCACTTGCTGGTTGATCGGGAACCAGCTTTTCATCAGGTCGATCACGCTGACCAGCGGCACATTGGGAATGGCAAAGGCCAGGTCCTTTTCCAGTGCAGCCAGCAGCCCGGTGGTGTAACCCCCCAGAGAAATACCGGTTGCGCCGATGGCCGGTGAGCCTTGCTCGCGTAGCATTTGCATGAACACACGCAGGTCATGAATGGCGTGGGCAAAGGTTTCGTTGAGCGTAGCCATGCCTTGGCTGAAAAACTCAGCGCCACTGAACGGGGCGAAACGGCTTTTGCGTCGGCCATGGAAGGGCAGGGTGTAGAGCAACACATCGAAGCCCTGTTTGTAGAACCAGGGCAGGGCTAGCCAGCGGGTGTTTAGCCAGTAAGGGTCAGCCACAAAGCCGTGAATCATCACCAGGGTAGGGCGCGGGCCGTCGTGATGACGCCAGTGCTGCGCCCAAGCGGTGCCGTTGCGCGTGTGGTCCAGGTAACGATCTTTCAGGGCCGGATTTTTCGGTGTAAATGGTGACCTGAAATGCAGGGTGTGGGCGTCGCCATCCTCCGGTTGAAAATGGTAACTGGATACCGGGGTGCGTTTGATTTCCACCGGCGTGGTGGGCGGGGTGAAGAAAACATTGGGGTCGCCGGCCTCCAGAAAGGGCCGGTAGAAGTCCGCCAGTTGCCGTTCTTCACGCTGGCGCGCGGCGTTCAATGTGGCGGGTAGCGCCGCCGCGCCGGCCATGCAGGCCAAGCCAGTGCGGGCCAGGGTGTCTACGGCGGCGGTACTGCTGATGCGCCAGCTGGTGTCACCGTCTGCCAGGAAGTGATCCGGCTTGGCGTGAAAGTCGGATGGCAGCGTCTGCCACCAGGGTTGGCTGAGGGTGGGTAGGTCTTCGTTACAGTAATCGTCCGGGTGAATACGGGGCAGTAATGCGCTCATGCCGACTCCTTGTGGGCTGAATCCAGTAAAAGGGGTTGGGCAGTGGTCGGCAATGACCGAATCTGCCCGGCGGATGTCAGCCTGCGTCCTGAATAAATGCGACAACCCGTTTCAGGTCTTTGTTCGCTTCCGGGAGGAACGGCACCATGATGGGCCACACATGGAATACGCCGGAGCGCTCTATCCATTCCACTTTGACGCCGGCTTGCTCAGCGGCGCGTCGTGCCCGTTTGCCATCGGCGTACAGCACTTCATCGGTGCTGGCGGTAATCAGTAGTGGGCAGATGCCGGTGTAGTCGCCCAGGCAGGGCGAGGCGTAAGGGTGGCTACGGTCGTTCGGATTGGGGATATAAATATCGGTTACGGTGCGGATGATATCCGCTGACAGCATGGCATCGCTGGCGTCCAGGGCATTCAGGATCTTGTCGTCCGGGAAGGCGCTGCTGTTGGGGGAAAAGGTCACTGCGCAGCGGGGTTGTTCCAGCCCTTTGTCGCGGATGTGCAGCAGAGTGGCCAGGGTCAGTCCGCCCCCGGCGGAATCGCCAGCAATGACGATGTCCTGCGGTTGCTTGCCCTGGCTTAACAGGTATTCGTAGGCCTCCATTACCCGGTTCACTGCGGCGGGGAAAGGGTGTTCCG
This sequence comes from Alcanivorax sp., assembly GCF_040118815.1. GTDB lineage: Bacteria > Pseudomonadota > Gammaproteobacteria > Pseudomonadales > Alcanivoracaceae > Alcanivorax. The sequence continues at coordinate 113,805 of NZ_JBEDTC010000019.1, read as the reverse complement.
GCGCAAACGGATAAACCGGCAGGAATACCTCGGCGTTTATTTTTTTTGCCAACCGCCCGGCCAGGTTGTGGTAGGTCTTGGTGATGCCCCCGATGTAGGCGCCGCCATGCAGGTAAAGTACCGTCATATTGGGCTGCTTCACGCTGATGCGGTCGCCGGTAAACGCAGGCTGCTCCACGCGGGTGACGTTGACTCCGCGGGGCAGCAGGGTCAGCACTGGGGTATCGTTGAAGACTTTGCGAAGGTGGCGCACCAGCTGTGCTTCGTTAAGGCCGGAGCGTTTGATGGTACGCCGGGTGACGGCTTTGATAAGGCGGGCCTGAAAGCTCATAAGGCTGTCCGTTGTTTTGTTGTTGTGCCGCCAAACCTTAGCCGGTCAGGCGGCGTGAGGGCAGGGTCGATCGGGCCAGTCGGGGCTGGCCCGTGAGCGTTAAGAGCAGGCGTGGTTACTCGCCGGACGCCTTGGCCAGCGCCGCCGGGGACAACGGCTCCATGCCGCCGTCACCGGTGGCACTCATGGCGGGGATGCCACCGGCGCCGTAGTACTCGTCTTTGGTGAAGACGTCTACTTCGATAGCCAGCAAGCAGGCCTCGGTGGCAGCGTTCAGGGTGGCCAGCTCGGCATCGGAAATCACGCCTTGTTCAGCAGCCTGGGAAGCCATGGCTTCCATTTTGCCTTTACCCAGTTTGCGGGCTTTTTGTGCTGCGCGAATTTTTCCGCGCACCGGTTCGGCTTCGGTGGTCAGGCGGAACGCCTTGAGCAGGCGGCCGAGGCCCTCATCACTTTCTTCCGGCATATAGTTACCGCCGACCAGGCGCTTGTATTGGTCGCCGTAGCTTTGCAGGGCCAGTGCCGCTTTGTGGCTGAGCTGATCGTTAGGCAGCTTGGCCAGCGGGTTGAGGCCCAGACCCAGACGGCCGACGGTTTTCAGGATCATGCCCACCGGACCGCCGAAGTTTTCGTAGATGCCTTCGAAAGCTTGCTGGATCTGGGTCAGACCGTATTCACCGGCGTATTGCACCAGCGCCAGGTCTTCCACCTTGCGGCCTTCCGCTTCAAAACGACGCAAGGCGGAGGTGGTGATGTACAACCAGGCAACGACATCCGCGTAACGACCGGTCAGGTTGCCGCGGGCTTTCAGTTTTCCGCCCACGAAGAACATGGCCAGGTTGGTAAGCAGGCCGAAGCGGGTGGCCGCCCAACCCAGGCGACGGTAGATGCTCTTGGTCTTCGGCTCCACGTCGGGCACCTTCACGGTGAACCAGCCGCGGGTGACACCGCGCACGATGCTCATCACGAAGCCGAGCAGGAACTGGATCATCCAGCCAGTCAGGTTTTTACGGAAGGCGCTGGTGTCGTTGTTCTCTACGGCCTGCACCACGTTGTAGGCGTAGGGGTGGCAGCGGGTAGCGCCCTGGCCGAAGATCATCAGGGTGCGGGTCATGATGTTGGCGCCTTCCACGGTGACGCTCACCGGGCCAGAATTATACAGGCGGCCCATGGTGTTGTTGGGGCCCTGCATGACGCCGTAGCCGGCGGTCACGTCCATGGCATCGGTGCCAGTGTCGCGGCCCATTTCAGTGGAATAGGCTTTCATGATGGCCGACGTTACTGGCGGCTGAATGCCTTTGTCGACGGCGGAGCAGCCGAATACGCGGGCGGCATCAAAGGCGTAGGTCATGCCGGCGGCCTTGCCGATTTTATGTTCCACCCCTTCCATGCGACCCACGGGAATACCGAACTGCTGGCGGACCATGGAGTAGGCGCCGGCGATCATGGCGCCGTAACGAATGCCGCAGATGCCGGTGGCGGGCAGGGAGACCATGCGCCCGCCGGCCAACGCTTCCATCAGCATTTTCCAGCCGGTGCCGGCGTGCTCTATGCCGCCAAGTACGTTGCTGGCTGGGACGATCACATCACGACCGACGATCGGGCCGTTGGGGAAATGCTCGCCGATGGGTTGGTGGTGGTCACCAATGTGCAGGCCGTCCAGGCCTTTTTCCAGCAGCACCACGGTGATGCCTGCGTCTTCGCCTTTACCCAGCAGATTTTCCGGGTCGTGCAAACGCACAGCCAGGGAAATCAAATTGGAGACCGGTGCCAGGGTGATATAGCGCTTGCGGAAGTTGAGCTTGAATTTGATCTCGCCGTCGCTGTCTTTGAATACCTGGCCTTCCGCCCTGATGGACGCGGCATCGGAGCCGGCGGTGGGTTCGGTCAAACCAAAGCAGGGAATAAATTCGCCGGTGGCGAGTTTCGGCAGGTAATACTGCTTCTGCTCATCGGTGCCGTAGTGGCCGAGTAGTTCAGCGGCGCCCAAGGAGTTGGGGATCACTACCATGGCGCTGAGTAGGCCGGAGTGTGAGCTGACCTTGGCCATGATGCAGGACTTGGCTTGCGTGGACATGGGGTTGCCGCCGTATTCTTTGGCGATCTGCATGCCGAAGAAACCGTTTTCTGCCATGAAGGTGAACAGTTCGTCTGGCAGTTTGCGGGTGCGCGACAGGGTATAGCTGTCCGCCATTTTTAACAGCTCTTCCACCGGGCCATCGATATAGGCCTGTTCGTGTTCAGGCAGCGGGTCATAGTTTTCGGCGAGGATTTTTTCGAAGTCCACTTTGCCGCCAAAAAATTGTCCGTCGATCCACACGTCACCGGCTTCCAGTGCCTGGCGCTCGGTGTCAGAGATTTGTGGCAGGATCTTGTTATCCCGCATCCAGTTCATTAGTAGGCTAAACATCTGTGTCTTTTCCTGTGAGTGATTGCAATGACGCGCCGGTTTGCCGGGGCGCTGAATAGACGTTATTCGGTTTCCAGTACCATGGCGGCGCCGATGCCGCCGGCAGCACAGGCAGTGGTCAGGGCGAGTCCGCCGCCGCGGTTTTGCAGCTCGTGTAGCGCCTGGCTGATCACCCGCGCGCCAGTGGCGCCGAAGGGGTGGCCGTAGGCAATGGAGCCGCCGTTCACGTTGAGCTTGCTGCGATCTACGTCGCCGAGGGCGGCGAGGCCGGTCTGGCTGCGGACATAGTCGTCATCGGCCAGGCCGCGCAGGTTGCAGGCCACCTGGCCGGCAAAGGCTTCGTGCATGTCCACCAAGGTGAGGTCCGCAAGGCTCAAGCCTGCTCTGGCCATGGCTTGCGGGGCGGCTAGGACTGGCCCCATCAGCAGGTCGTCTTTCGGGGTGCGGGCGGCGAATGCGTAGGAGCGGATGTAGCCCAGCGGTTGGTAGCCCAATGCCTTGGCTTTCTTTTCGCTCATCATCAACAGGGCGCCGGCGCCGTCGGTGAGCGGGCTGCTATTGCCGGCGGTGACCGAACCGGTCTCACGGTCGAACACCGGGTTGAGTTTGCTGTAGCCCTCGCGCTCGGACTGTTTGCGCACCAGATTGTCGTCTTTGAGGGTATTGCCGTTGGGAAGATGGGCGGTCATCACCTGACGGTCCAGACGGCCTTCGGCCCAGGCGCGGGCGGCGTTGCTGTGGGAAGCATGGGCCAGATCATCCTGTTCCTGACGGCTGACACCCCACTTCTTAACCATTTTTTCGGTGCTCTCACCCATGGTTTCGCCCACCGAGTATTCGGTGATGGACGGCGCCTGGGGCAGCAGGTCGCGAGCCTTGAGCTGGCTGAGCAGCTTGATGCGCTCTTTCAGTGTTTTGGCAAAGCTTACGTCACGCAGCACCGCACTCAGTTCCGATGACAGCGGCACCCGGGCGCTGCTGGTGGAGTCGGTGCCACCGGCGATGGCCATGTCGGTGTAGCCGGCGACAATGTTGTCCGCCACGCTGGCAGCGGTCTGGAAACTGGTGGCGCAAGCGCGGGTAATGGAATAGGCGTCTACGGTATCCATGCCCAATGAAAGTGCGATTTCGCGGGCAATGAAGGGGGCCTCGGGAATCATCACTGTCATCCCGAACACCAGCTGTTCGATTTCGTGCTGGGTCAGGTTGTTGCGGGCCATCAGTTCCTTCACGGCCATGGCGCCCAAGTCGATGGCGTTAAGATTCTTGTAGTGAGTAGCGATACGGGCGAACGGTGTGCGCAAACCATCGACGATGGCGACGCGTCCGCCACGGCCGGCCAGCTTCATTTTGCGAACAGGCATTGCAGACTCCTTGCAGGGTGCCGGTCACAGTGTAATTTTTCTTACACTTAATGTGACATTGGTTGGTGACAAAGTGAGTCGAGCCTAGAAGGGTGGGATTGGTGAGTCAATTTCGCTGGAGATACTGTCCTACATATGTGTAATATCGATTACACCTTAGGGGTTGTTTTAACGTGTACACGTAAATGAGTTAGGAGTAATGGTAATGCAGCGCCATGCTGAGCCTTTGCCGACAACCCGGCAGGACCCCGCAGTTCGCGAGCGTATCGAATGGGCCGCGGTGCAGGTTTTCGCGGATTCGGAGTTCCACCAAGTCAGCCTGCAGCAGATCGCCCGGGCAGCGCGATGCAGCCTGCAAACGCTCTACCGCTACTACGGCGATGCCCAGCAGGGCAGCAAGGAAGCCCTGTTGAGTGCCTGCCTGCACCACGGGCTGGGCCAGTTGGCTGAGCGCATGCTGGATCATCTCGCCGGCATTGACACCTTTCGCGACCGGCTCAGCAAGGTGTTCTGGGTGGTGCTGGATTTCTTTGATCGTAATCCGCAAATGGGACGGATGATGATCAACTCGGTGTACCCCGGGCGCTGGGGCAGTGACAGCACGCCGGGCCAACAGCGGCTGACCGAGTTGTTTCTCAGTGTTCTGCACGAAGGGCAGGATCAGGGCATTCTCAATGACCAGGTGGCGACCCCGATCCTGCTGGATTTCTTCTATGGAGTCTTGCTGCGGGTTTCCCAGATGCATTTATTACGTGACCGGCCGGGGCGCCTGGCGGATCAGCACGGTGTACTGTTCGATATGCTGTGGCGCGCCATTACCGTTTCACCGGCCGAATAAGCCAATCGGCTTGCGATTGCGGGGTGGGGCTTGAGGTTTGGGCTGCCCTTTTCTATGTTGATTCATTGGCAGCGAATCCATCGCGACGCTGCCCCACAAGAACAGGCCAGTACAGGAAGGGGGCACTTATGCAGTCAGGCACGGTCGCCAGTAATGGAATCGAGCTTTTTTATGAGAGTCGTGGCCCGGAAAGCGGAGAGCCCATCGTGTTCGTCATGGGGTTGTCGGCGCAGATGGTGTTCTGGCCGGATCCGCTGCTGGATGCGCTGGCAGACAAGGGGTATCGGGTCATCCGGTTCGATAACCGGGACGTGGGTAAATCCACTCGGATTCGCAAGCCCATTAATCAGGGGCCGGTATCCGCGATCCTGCGCAGCATGGTGGGCCTGTCGGTGGAGAGCGCTTACACACTGCACGATATGGTGGCCGATACCGTCGGGCTGCTGGATGCCCTGAAGATTGATCGGGCGCATTTTGTCGGCGCCTCCATGGGCGGCATGATTAGCCAGCTGATGGCCGGCACGCACCCGGAACGGGTGTTGTCTCTGACCTCGATCATGTCCAGCAACAACAGCCCGCTGTTGCCACCGCCAAAACCGGCGGCACTGAAGACCCTGGTAGCGCCGCGGGTGAAAGTGGAAACCGAAGAGCAGTTTGTAGCATTTGGCCTGGAAATGATGGCCAAGCTTGGAGGTACCTTGCCGCAGGGACAAGATGAGTTGGCTGCCATGTACCGTGCCTCTTGGGCGCGAGGCATTAATCCGCGCGGAATCCGTAACCAGTTCCTGGCGGTCATGGCCACCGGCTCGCTGACCAAAACCCTGAAGCAGATCCAGTGCCCGACCACGGTGATTCATGGCGGTGCCGATCCGCTGATCCGCCCTGCCGGTGGCAAAGCGTCAGCCCGCCATATTCGTGGTGCCAAGCTCGCCATTATTCCCGGCATGGGCCACGATTTCCCGCCATCGGTGATTGATCGTATTGGCGAGCTGATTGCGGAGACCGTTGGGCGAGCCAATTCAGTGGTGCAAACGGCAGTGGCGTAATAGTTATTAATATTTGGAAATAAAAATGGCAACGCAGGATGTGCGTTGTGAATGGAAAAGAAAGAGGCCGTGCCTATGATCTGGGTGCGGCTTTTTTTGGATGGTTGTCAGAGAAGCTACCAGCGGCAATCGCGGTATTGCTCGACATCCCGGATCGAATGGCACAATCATTTTCTGTTGAAAGGTCGGCGAGCCGGTTACGCCACCCTGCAAACGAGAGAGTCTAAATGAATACCCAATCCCCTTTGTCTGATATCAGCTTCCACTTCGTCGAGGCCAACGGCATTCGCATACGTCTGGCGACAGCGGGTGAGGCTGGGCCGCTGGTGCTACTGGTGCACGGTTGGCCTGAATCCTGGTTCTCCTGGCGGCACCAGATTCGGGCGCTGGCCGAGGCAGGGTATCGGGTTGTGGCGCCGGATATGCGTGGCTATGGCAGCACCGACGCCCCGCCAGCGGTGGAGGATTACGATATCCGCCAGCTCGCTGGCGATGTCGTCGGTATTCTCGATGCGCTGGGCGAAGAGAAGGCACTGCTTGTTGGCCACGACTGGGGCGCGATCGTGGCCTGGCATACCGCTCTGCTGTACCCGCATCGCTTCTCGGGGCTGGTTGCGATGAGTGTGCCCTATCGGGGGCGGCCCTCACGTCCGGACGATGAAGCCTGGAAACAGAAATTTGCTGACCGGTTCTTCTACGTTTTGTACCACCAGACGCCGGGCGTGGCGGAGATCGAATATGACGCCGACCCTTATGGCCTGCTGTTGCGCCTCTATCAGTCGCCTGGCGCGCCGCGGGAGGCGCCTGAAATTACGGATCGACACTATAAGGCCGGCGGCTGGATTAAACGGTTGGGTAAACCGAAGGGCTTGCCGGACTGGCTGAGTCAGGAGGAACTGGACTACTTTATCGAGGAGTTACAGCGCGCCGGATTTCGCGGTGGCCTGAATTACTACCGAAACCTGCGCCGCAACTGGGAAATAACGACGGAGCTTGAAGGCGCGACCGTTGAGATGCCGACGCTGTTTATTGGCGGTGCGGGAGATTCGGTGCTGGCCGGTGCCACACGGGAGCAGCTCGTCGACACCTTGGGCACTGTTTGCCAAGACTTGCGCGACGTGGTCCTGTTGCCCGAGGCGGGCCACTGGATCCAGCAGGAGCGCCCCCAGGAGGTCAATGCTGCGCTGCTCCAGTTTGTGCGCACGCTGGGCTGATAGGAGGGCGCGCCCGTTAATCCAGAATAAACCCCCAGTCTCCGAGCCTTCAGCACGGCCTGAGTGTGATTGTCACACTCAAACAGGCCGAACAAATCCGATACGTATTCCTTGACCGTGGCCGGTGAGATGTTGAGCTGGATGGCGATTCCTTGCTGTGCAGGGCAAGCCTAGGGGTAGCAGCTCAAGGGTGGCAAGCTGGCGCGGGGGCAGGGAAAGAGAAGGTTAGGCTCTGCTCCAATCGAACCCCAAGGTTTTGCTAATTTGAGCGGTAGCCAGTTGGGCCATTAACAACCGTTCTACGCCCATGGCGACACCGCTACAGTCTGGCAGGCCGTTTTGCATCGCGCCGAGCAAATAAGGGTCTGCGTCCATGCGGGTCAGGCCATGCTGTGCACGCTGAATATTGTCTTGCTCGAAACGTCGGCGTTGCTCTTTCGCATCAGTGAGCTCCTGATAACCATTGGCCAGCTCCAGCCCCCGGTAATAGATTTCAAAGCGGCGCGCGACGGTGGCGCCATCCTTGTCTTCATGGGTTTGCGCGAGGGCGCAGGCCCAGCCGGGGAAGTCGGTAACCACAGAGAGTTGCTCTGCGGGGAGGCCGGTTTCGACCTGGGTGGCCATCAGGTAGTCCACAGCGGCGGGTTTATTCAGGCCGTGGGGAGCGCCATGGAATTCGGCGCAGGCAATCAGGTCCTGATCACTGGCGGTGAGTGGGTCCAGCTGGGTCACGTCGGCGAACAGGTCGCGGAAACGGTAGCGTTGCGCGGGCGCGACGGGGAACAATTTAGCGAACAGGTTCAGGCATTCCTGCACCAGATCATCCAGAGCAAAGCCCGGCCGATACCATTCCAGCATGGTGAATTCCGGGTTGTGCCGTCCTCCGGCCTCGCCATCCCGGAACGCCTTGCAGACCTGATAGATCGGCCCGCTGCCGGCGGCGAGCAGCCGTTTCATGTGGTATTCCGGGGAGCTTTGCAGGTAGCCGTAACCGGGCACCGCGATGCACTGGATGTGCAGGTCGCTGACGCCGTAATGGGCCAACTGCGGGGTATCCACTTCCAGCACGTTGCGGGCATCGAAAAAGGCGCGCACTGTGCGTAACAGCTCAGCGCGCGCCTTAATGGCCTCGAGGGAGGCGGTGGGTTGCCAGTCGCTCATGGCTACTGTTTGATGCGCCCCACGTAGTCGCCGGTCCGGGTGTCGACCTTGACGATTTCACCGGTCTGTACAAACAACGGAACGCGAACCACGGCGCCGGTGCTCAGGGTGGCGGGCTTGCCGCCAGTGCCGGCGGTATCGCCTTTCAGGCCCGGGTCGGTTTCGGTGATTTCCAGCTCCACGAAATTTGGCGGGCTCACGGACAGCGGCTCACCGTTGTAGAGGGTGACCTCGCAGATGTCTTCTTCCTTGAGCCATTGCTTGGCGTCGCGCACGGCGGTGTCGTCGGCCTGCTTCTGCTCGAACGAGGTCTGGTCCATGAAGTGCCAGAATTCACCGTCATTGAAGATGTACTGCATGGACACATCCATCACGTCGGCGCCTTCCAGGGACTCGCCGGACTTGAAGGTGCGCTCCCAGGTTTTGCCGTTACGCAGGTTGCGCAGTTTCACGCGGCTGAATGCCTGGCCCTTGCCCGGCTTCACAAATTCGTTTTCGATGATGGAGCAGGGGTCGCCATCGAGCATCACTTTCAAGCCAGACTTGAATTCGCTGGTAGAATAGTTGGCCATAAAACTTTTCCAAAGAGTTGATGTATGCAACTTGAGCGGTTGGCAATGATAACGCAGGAAGCGGCCGGTTGGGAGTTGCCGGACTGGCAGCGCCAGCAGGCTGACCTGATTACCGACCCGGCGGCGCTGTTTACGCAGCTGGAAATAACACCAGAGGACCTGCCGGCGAGCCTGGCCGCCGCCGGGGACTTCCCGCTACGGGTGCCGCGCCGGTACGTGGACCTGATGGAGCGGGGCAATCCGAATGACCCGCTGTTGCGGCAAGTGTTGAGCGCACCGGATGAGCGGCTGGAGCAGCCCGGATTCAGTGCCGATCCGCTGGAAGAGGCGGATCACACGGCAGTACCCGGATTGCTGCATAAATACCACGGACGGGCGCTGTTGGTGGTTACTGGCGCCTGTGCGGTGCATTGCCGTTATTGCTTTCGGCGTCACTTTCCTTACCAGACGCATCTGAGCGGCAAGCGCTGGGAGCAGGCACTGGAATGGTTGGCGGCACGCCCGGATATTCATGAGGTGATTCTCAGCGGTGGCGATCCGCTGACGCTGACAAACCGGCGCCTTGAGCAGCTGCTGGAGGCACTGGCGACGATCCCGCACCTGCGCCGGCTGCGGATTCATAGCCGGACCCCGGTGGTCATTCCTGAGCGGCTGGATGCAGGCCTGAAGGCGCTACTGACGACCGACCGCTGGCAAACGGTGCTGGTGCTGCATGCCAATCATCCACGCGAAATCAGCCCGACCCTGGTGGCCCGTTGCCGCGATTGGCGCAGTGCCGGCATTACCCTGCTGAACCAGAGCGTGTTGTTGGCTGGAGTGAATGACAGTGTGGAAACGCTGGCGGGTTTGTCCGATGCCCTCTTTGATGCAGGGGTGCTCCCTTATTACCTGCACCAACTGGATGCGGTGCAGGGTGCGGCACATTTTGCCGTGCCGGATGACATGGCCCGGGAGCTGCATGGGAGCTTGCGTGCCCGCCTGCCCGGGTTTTTGGTGCCAAGGCTCACGCGGGAAGAGCCCGGTGAGCCCGCCAAGACGGTGCTGGCCGGTTAAGGTTTTGAGTGTATTCCCCGTAAGGCGAGCGTCGGGGTAAAAGTGCGCAGGGCAGAGTATCCACGGGGTAGACGCTGAAGCGCAGATGCTAATCTGCTCCAGTAAACCCTTTTGGGATGAATGTGAGGCAGCGTTTACAGAATTGTAGCGGTATCGTAAAGTCATGTGACACAGGACGCATAAAAACAAGAATTAATACCAAATAACTAGGTAGCCTGGATGCCGCTAAGATAAGGATTATCTGCATGGAGCAACCAGCCCAGACGGTGCGATTGAAACTGCCCGAGCAGGATCTACCGCACCTGACACTTGGCGCTGATCAGCCGAAAAAGCTACAACAGTGGGTGGAATCTCTCCCGATCATGAATATGGGAGAAACGGCCCGCCAGTTGTATCAGTTCATTCAGGAACTGAACCGGCTGCAGATTGATTCCAAACTCCGCTTTCAGTTACTGGAAGTAGTGCGTCCATCTATTCTTCATGTCAGCGAATCCCTGCAGAAGCATTATCTGAATCAGGCGCTGGTGCTGCCGGAAAAGGCGCGCCGTGTGGCGAGCCTTGCCCAGGCGTTGCAAGGGCACTTGGCCAACGGCTACAAGCTGGTGGCGGTGCGCGGCATTCGCAAGGTGAAAGACAAGGCGGTTCGGCGGGCGGTGACCACTGCCATTCACCGTGCCGTGACCGCGCTGGGTGATACCCTGCTGCGTTGTTATCAGCTCTACTTTCCCAGCCCCCGCCATCTGTGGCTGGAGCTGCATCAGTTGTTCCTGCTCGCTGAATTACACGGCATTAGCGGGGCAGTGGTGGCCGATGGTGATGGCGAAAGCAGTATCCAGTCCGCCTATGCCCGCTGTTTGTTGCTGGCCACAGCGAAACCCAACCAACTCCGTCAGCAGGAGCTGGCCGCTATCTACAAGGCGGCGTTTGCCTGGGCTCCCTTGATTGAAATCAGCACGGCCAGCGATGAGGACGACCTGTTCGTTTTCGATTTGCAGGCGGATCGGCCGCCGATTTACCGGACCCATGCGTCCCAGGCATCGGATAGTTGGCGCTATATTGATTCCACCCGCCTGGTTGGGGCCATTACTGCCTGGATGAGCGCTCCCGATGAGGGAGGGCTGCAGGTTCCGAAGAGTCTGAATCAGAGCTTGTTGTCGCACCTGCAACAAGTGTGGGGTGCACTGACCGAGCGAGCGTTCCAGCGCATGCCGGAAAGTGGCGAAATCGAATTGTGCTTTGGCCTGGTGGGGGTGCATTACTTCCTGTCCGGCAAAGTGGCTTTCGAAACCATGGTAGAGCGGGGCAGTCTGTCCGTGCTGGGTGCTGAAGACGAAAATAATCCCTTTCTGGTGAATATTAAAAAGAGCAATCAACAGAAGCAGCGTAGCGCTGACCCCTGGGCAACGGCCTATCAATCTGACTATGCCGGTGAAACCATTGAAATGGGCAAGCCGGGGAGCCAGCGCGCGGAAACCGCCTTGCCGGTGAGTTATCACTGCCAGAAGGTCAACGCGAGCCCGGGGGGTTACTGTCTGTCGTGGCAGGGGAATACGCCCAGCCTGATGCGCACCGGCGAATTGCTGGCCTTGCGTGATCACCCCGATAGCCAATGGTCCCTGGCCGTGGTGCGTTGGGTGACGCAGCTGCCGAACCATGGCGCCCGCTTTGGCGTAGAGCTGTTGGCGCCGGGAGGGCGCCCGGTAGCGGCACGGGCTCTGCGCAAGCAAGGGGTCGATAGTGATTTCATGCGTGGAGTCGTGTTGCCCGAGCTGGCCGCTGTGGGGCAGCCGGCCACCCTGCTGTTGCCCACGGTGGGTTTCAATGAAGGGGTGAAGGTGGAGCTGGTTGAAGCTGGCGAGCCGCGCCGGGTGCAATTGCTGCGTCGTACCCAGGGGGCGTCCGGATTTAGCCAGTATCCGTTTCGGGGGATGGCCACGCCGGCACCGAGCAAACCCCCGGAAGACGGGGACGATGATGCGCTGGATTCGATCTGGTCCAGTCTGTAACGGTTGATAGTGAACTGGAAAAATGTCATTCCCGGTTCGTCGTTCACAGGTTGTTGTTTAATGGCCTGTTAGAATAACAATCAGTACCGTTGCGGCGAGGATGCCGCGAAACATATTTGTCTCCATTTTGCCGTCACTTTTCATTAGGCGTTTGTCCGTACAGTATTGGCTGCAGGCCGCTGTTTTCGCCGCACGTCCTATGATGGTTGCCAAGACAGGGTAGTCAGGCACAATGGAGGGCCGTAAGAAAAGTGTATGAGTCATCACCCCATGAGCTACGCCCTCGATAATTTACGTCTTCTGATCGCCCATGATTCACAGGATGAGGCTGAGCAGCTGATGAACGCCCTGCGTAATGCCGGTCGTGCGACCCGAGCGCAGCTGGCGCTGGGCGAGGATGACTTGTTACGGGCCTTGAAAGGGGGCGCGTGGGAGCTGATGTTGTGCCGCCCGACCTTCGGCGACAGCAGTTTTGAAAGCGCTATGTCGCACCTCAATCGTCTGGGTAAGGCGATTCCAGTGATCCTGCTCGAAGACAATTTCACTCCCGATACCATCAAGGCCGGCATGTCGCTGGGGGCCCGTGGCGTGGTGCCCAATGATGATCGCGATCTGCTGTCGTTGATGGTGGATCGGGTCATCGAGTTCCTGCGTCTTCGCAAGGAGCTGCAGCACTCCGAAATCGTCCGTCACGATGCGGAAAAGCGCCTGTCTCTGCTGATGGATCAGAGCCGTGATGCCATCGCCTACGTGCTGGATGGCATGCACATCCACGCCAATGACAACTATGTGGAAATGTTCGGCTACGAAAGCGCCGACGACTTGGCCGGGGTGCCGATCATGGATATGGTCTCGGCCTCGGACCATGCCAAGCTGAAGCAGCTGTTGCGCAGCCGTGCCCAGGACGAAAGCCAGACCCATGAGCTGGAATGCAAGGGCGTGAATACCGAGGGCAGCGAGTTTGATGCCACGTTCACCTTTTCAGCCAGTACCTACGATGGCGAAGCCTGCACCCAGATCGTAATCCGCGCGTCCGGCGTCGACGAAAGCGAGATGGCAGAGCGGCTTCAGGAAATGAGCCAGAAAGATCAGGTGACAGGCCTGTTCAGTCGCAGCTGGTTTATGGATCGTGTCGACGAAAGTGTGGCCCAGGCCGCCAATGAAGGGCGCCTGTCCACCGTGTTGTATCTGCGTCTGGATGACTTTGAACACCATCAGTCCGGCCTGGGACTTGATGGCGCGGATGACATTCTGAAAAGCGTGGCCGAATGGTTACGTGCCGAGGTGGGAGAGGCTCATCTGGCCAGGGTGGATGGTGAGGATTTTGCCGTTCTTCAGCCGGTGGCGGATATGGATGAGGCGGCTGAACTGGCTGAAACCCTGCGGGCCGGCATTGAAACCCTGATGCCGGAAGTGACCGCCAAGACCGTGCACGTCACCGCCAGTGTTGGGGTGTCGTTTGTGCGCGAAGATGCCCGTAGCAGCCAGGAAACGCTCACCACCGCGTTGAAATGTTGTAATCAGGCCCAGCGGGAAAATGCCGGCAAGGGCAATGCAGTGAAAGTGCATGACCCCATGGATGATGTGGCCGCCGGGTCATCAGAAGCTGTGGCCATGCAGGTTCGTCAGGCGCTGGAACAGGGTGCATTCAGCTTGCGCTATCAACCGCTGATGAGCCTGGAAGACGAAGCAGAGCACGCCTTTGAAGTGTTTGTGAACCTGCCCCAGAAGCAGGGGGAGGCCATGGAGGCATCAGAGTTTATGTCGGTGGCGGCGGACCAGGGCCTGGTGGGCAAGATTGATCGTTGGGTGGTTCTTAATGCCATGCGCGCGGCGGCGGCCTTCAGTGAGCCGGTCAGCCTGGTGCTGAACCTGAATGGCGCCTCCCTGGCGGATGCCTCCCTGGCTGACTGGCTGGGCAAAGCCATGCGCGCAGCCAAGATGGACGGGGCACGGGTCACGTTCCAGTTCAGTGAAGGCGACGCGGCTACATACCTGAAGCAGACCGGTGCCTTTGCCGAGAAGATGAAAGCGCTGGGCTGTGGTATTTCCATCAGCCGCTTCGGCGGTGGCCTGGACCCGTTCAAGCTGTTCCAGCATATCCCTGCCACCATGGTGAAATTCGAAGGCTCCTTCACCCAGGAGCTGTCCAAGGCCGAAGGCCGCGAGCGCCTCACGTCGATCATCAAGCAGGTGAAAGAAGGCAACCGCAAAACCGTAGTGGGCTTTGTGGAATCTGCGGCACAAATGCAAGCGCTATGGACTCTTGGTGGTGTTGATTATCTGCAGGGATATTACCTGCAGGCGCCGATGGACAAGCTGGAAATTCCGGACGCAGCTTAGTTTTTAGTGGGCAGTTGATAGCTGCGCGATCAGCGCGGCCATAACCTAAAACGCAAGAGGCCGCGCCCATCGACAGGGCGCGGCCTCTTGCGTTTCAAAACACTCCGGATCAGGGCGCGTCGGTATCGACTCTCAACGCCCCTTAAGCAGTTCCGCCTGATCTTTATCCCGCACCCCAATCAGATACAGGATGCCGTCCAGTCCCAGTGTGGAGATGGCTTGTTCGGCATTCTGCTTGACCAGCGGTTTGGCGCGGAAGGCAATGCCCAGGCCGGCTTCGCCGAGCATGGGCAGGTCGTTGGCGCCATCGCCCACGGCGATCACCTGTTCCAGGCTAATGCCTTCCTGGGTCGCAATCTCTTTCAGCAGATCAGCTTTGCGCTGGCCGTTGACGATCTGGCCGACCACTCGGCCGGTGACCTGGCCGTTCTCGATTTCCAGCTCGTTGGCATGCACATAATCGATGCCCAATAGTTGCTGTAACCATTGCCCAAACCAGGTGAAGCCACCGGACAGAATAGCCGTGCGATAGCCCAGGGCACGCAGCGTAGAGATCAGCCGTTCGGCGCCTTCGGTGAGCTGGATGCGCTCGCGTACCCGTTCCAGGGCGCCTTCATCCAGGCCTTTCAGTAACGCCACGCGCGCCTTGAAACTCTCGTTGAAATCCAGCTCGCCACGCATGGCCTGCTCGGTAATGTCTGCCACCTGTTCGCCGACACCGGCTTCCGTGGCCAGCTCGTCGATGACTTCGGAACGAATCAGGGTGGAGTCCATATCGAACACCACCAGGCGACGGTTGCGTCGATAGGCGCTATCGCGCTGGAACGCGATGTCCAGATTGCGTTCGTTGGCAATGCTCAGAAAGGCGGCGCGCATGGCTTCGCCGTTTTCGGGTTCGCCGCGCACGGAAATTTCAATGCAGGCGCGGCTGTCCTGGTTCAGTGCTTCGCCTTCCAGGTGTACACGGCCTGACAGCCGGGCAATGCTGTCGATATTGAGTCCATTGTTGGCCACGGTGGTGGTCACATCGGCCAATTGCTCGGCGGTGATCTTGCGGGCCAGCAGGGTGATGATATGGCGGTCCTTGCCCTGGCCGGCCACCCACTCTTCGTAGCGGTCTTCGTCGATGGGTCGGAAGCGAACATTGATGTTCAGCTTGTGCGCTTCGAACAGCAGGTCCTTGAGTACCGACGAGGATTCCGCATTCGGCGGGGTTTCCACCAGTATGCCCAGTGACAAGGTGTCGTGGATAACGGCCTGGCCGATATCCAGAACATTGAGCCGGTAACGGGCAAGGATTCCCGTGAAGGCGGCGGTCAGGCCGGGCCGGTCATTACCAGATACCTGGATCAGAATGATCTCGCGCACGCGTGGGCTCCCAGTTCCAGAAGACAAAAAATGCCAGAAGGTAAAAAAGCGTTAGATTGTCGGTGCCATGTTCGGCCCGAAACGGCGTAAGAGTAGCAGAAATGGCGGCTCGAGAGGCAGGTTCTTGTGCCCGAAGAGGTTCCCCAACGACAGGCGACTACGCCAATTGGGTCAAGTCCTGCCCGGCCGGGCACGGTATACTGCGCCGCAGTCTTAATGGTCAAGAATACGGAAAGCAAAGTTATGTCCCTGTGGGAACAATGGCGGCCATGGATCCAGCAACAACGGAGCTTGCTGCGCGAGCTGATCCTGATGCTGCTGGCCATGTTGGTGGTCGGCGTTTATTTTCTTGAGCACTTTTCTGCCGGTCTGGAGCAGGAGCGCAAAGTGCAGCTGCAGGCGCTGGCTCAGCAAACGGCTCGCCGTGCGGCGGAAGCTCTAGCCAGTGACGACTCCATCAGCATCAATCTGATTGGCCGGGAAACCGTGCAGCTGAAAACGGTGGCGGGGATTCGCTTCGATGATACGGCTGGGGAGCAGGTGGGCGCTGCGGGGGAGAAGGCGTCGCCTCTGCGCGTGACGGTGCCGGCAGCGCTGCCTGACGGTGAGTTGGCAGGTACGCTGACCTTACTGGGCGATAACACGCTGTTACCGCGAAAGCAGATTGAAGCGGGCTTTGTACTGGCGGTGCTGTGCCTGTTGCTGCTGCGGGTGGCGGCGGCACTGATACAACAGCGCCTGCAGCCGCCGCAGGCGCAGGAGGAGCCTGAGGTCCCTGCACCTATGGCGCCGCCGGAATCCCCGCACCATGACACGCCGTTCCCGCCAGTGGCTCGGTCCCCCGTGCCAGAGGGCGCCCAGCTGCAGGCCCAATTACGCCTCAGTATTGTTAATTTTGACCATATCCGTCAGCGCTACACGGAGGATGCCCTGCAGGAGGTGCTGGCGGAATATCAGCAGCTGCTGGATCAGGTGGCCGCTCTTTATGATGGGCACAATGGGCCGGTAATTGGCGAGCAGGCAGGGCTGTATTTCTACCAGGAGCCGGCATCACGGGCGGCCTTTTCGGCTCTGTGCGCCGGGCTGCTGTTCCTGCGGGTGGTGCGTTTGTTGGCCCCGCAGCGCAAACAGGCCGGCAAGGTTTCACTAGAGTTCAAGGCGCTGGTCACCGCCGACACAGATTTGGACGAAGCCTGGGCCCTGTGCGTGGCTGGCGTACCGGGCCGCCTCAATGTGCCAGACAGCCAGTTGACCTTGGCCGAGCTGGATGTGAAAGCCCTTTACCAACCCGAGAAGGCCCAAGTGGTCAGTGCCGGTGACCACCGGGTGCGCTTGCAGCCGGTGGAGCAGCTGGCCCATCGCTACCAGGCGTTGCTACGGACTCAGGCAGAGACTTTGCTGTCGGATGACGGTGGCAGGGTGTCGCCCAGCAAATAGTCGTGCATGGCCCGCTGCACATTGCGGTTCAGTTCGGGAATGCCGGTGTTCCCGAACAGTCGATTGAATTCCAGAATGTAGGGGTGGCCATCCACCATGGCCACATCAAAGCCGGCGTGATTGATATCCAGGTATCGCGCCAGTCCTTCCACCAGCGACAGGGCGTTGTCAGGCACCGGTAGGTCCGTGCGTACCCGCCCGCCCTGGCTCACGTTGTTTAGAAAACCGGAGCCTTCCCGCCAGTAGCTGGCCACCACGTTGTCCCCCACCACTACAATGCGTAGATCGCGCACGATAGGCAGCAGCTTCTGCACATAGAGCACCGATTCCCGTGCGGCATAGTCCTGCAGTTGCTGCCGGTTCTCGATCAGGTAAACGCCCATGCCCTGGCTGGAGCGCACAGACTTGGCCACAAACGGAAAACGCCACTGATCCAGAATCTGGGCGATGCCGTATTGGTCCGCTGCGGTGATCAGGGTGTCCGGCACATGGTCCGGGCAGGCGGTTTGCAGGGCGCGGGTCATTTCCACCTTGTCGTGTCCCAGGTGGTAGCTGCACAGGCTGGGAAAAATGGGCCGCTTGAGCACGTAGTGCAGGCTGTTGATCTGCCAATAACCGGGGAATAGCAACCAGTCCGCTGCCGTGAGTTCGTCACGGTGCTGGTGCATGTGTTCCGGTTTGATATAGCGCACGCCGGGGAGCCCGAGGGTGCGGAAAGGATCGAAGGTAATCAGTTTCACGGTAGGGTTTCCGATCAAGGTGCGCTGTTTTAATCGCCTTTGACCGGTTGGTCAAGCGTCTTTGTCGTTATTCGCCCTTGGCAGGCGCGGGTGCGCCCGCTAGCCTTGCTGCGCAGGTTCTAACTACAAACATTATTGGGAGAGCGGTCGTGACAATGCCGACACTGGAAAGTGATCTGGTTCTGGTGAACAACACCGAATCGGTGATGGAAATTACCCTGAACCGCCCGGACAAATTGAATGCGCTGACCAGCGCTATGTATCGGGATCTGGTCAAGCTGCTGGCGGCGGCTGAGCAGAGTGAGGACGTTCACGTGGTGCTGTTCCGTGGCGAAGGCAAGTCCTTCAGTGCCGGTAACGACCTGGTGGATTTTCTTAATGCCACGCCCGGCGAGGCGGGTGAAGCGGCCCATTTTATTCAGGCTATTCACGATTTCCCCAAGGCTGTGGTGGCGGCTGTGCAGGGTAATGCGGTGGGCGTAGGGACTACCATGCTGCTGCACATGGACCTGGTGGTGGCCTCCGAGGATGCCAAGCTGATCACCCCGTTTGTGGATCTGGGTGCAGTGCCGGAAGCCGGTTCCTCCAAGCTGTTACCGGCCTGGATTGGCTATCAACGGGCGGCGCGCATGCTGCTGCTGGGTGAGCCGATGCTGGCCGCAGAAGCGCTGGAAATCGGGCTGGTTGCCAAAGTCGTGAAGAGTGACGAGTTGGATGCGACAGCACGCAACATGGCGGCGACGCTGGCGAAAAAACCGCCCCGTGCCTTGCAAGCCAGCAAGCGGTTGATGCGTGAATCCATCAACAAGCCGTTGCACCAGGTGGTGAAAGAAGACCTGGCCCTGTTCGGCGAGATGCTCCAGGGCGACGAAGCCAAGGCGGTGATTGCGGCCATGGTGAGCAAGAGCAAAGGCTAAAAGCAGTTGAAAGTGTAAAGTTCAAAGTTGAAAAGCGCGGGGTGGGCTGAGTGTTTTCACGTTCAGCACCCGCGCCATTACCGGTAATCGCGGGCAAGGCATTTCAAAACCCTTGTGCTTGATCCGTGTTTAAACGTTGAACATTCAACTCAAAGAATCCCCGCATCCAGTCCCGCCGCCAGATACATGCCCAGTTCTTCCACTTTGGCCTCGAAGTCGTCCTGCCATTCTCCTTTGAGTACTAGCGGGTCCTGTACCCAGTTCCAGCGCAGCCCGGTGACAATGGTTTCCACTGCGCGGCGGGTACCGGTGCCGTCATGGCCGGCACGAATGTACAGGACGCAGGGCAGGCCCTGTTTTTCTTCCAGTACGGTGTAATAAGTGCGGTCAAAGAAGTCTTTCAGGGCGCCGCTCATATAGCCCAGGTTTTCGGTGGTGCCGAGCAGAATGGCATCACAGGCCATCACGTCTTCTGGCCCGGCATCCAGTGGGGCTTTTACCGTGACCGAGACCTTTTCGATATCCTCATGCCCGGCGCCTCGCGCGGCGGCATCGCGGAGTTTCTGGGTATTCGGTGACGGGGCGTGGGCGACGATCAGCAGTTTTTTCATGGTCTCGCAATTCAACGCGGTCGATGGCACCAGCATATCAGCTCAGAGAGGGCTGTCTGTAGGCACGTCGCTGCCTGGCGGATATCACAAGTATCGAGTGACGAGGAGCGAGTTTCGAAAGGCAAAACCGTTGTTCCGTTTTTTGGGGTTTCGCAACTCGAAGCTCGTTACTCGCTTCTCAAGCATCCACATAATTCAATGGCAGCGCCGCCGTATCCACCACCCGGCGCATGACAAAGCTGGAATGCACGCCGCTCACGCCCTCGATCCGGGTGACCTTGTTCAGCAGGAAGTGCTGGTAGGCGTCGATATCCGGCACCACTACTTTCAGCAGGTAGTCTGCATCCTGCCCGGTGACCAGGTAGCACTGTTGCACTTCCGGGAAGCCCGCCACCTTCTCCTCGAAATTGGCAAAACGTTCCGGGGTGTGGCGGTCCATGCTGATCTGGATCATCACAGTCAGGTCCAGGCCCAGCTTGCGAGCATCCAGCACCGTCTCGCGCTTGATGATGATGCCCGCCGCTTCCAGCTTCTGCACCCGCCGGGAGCAGGGCGATGGCGATAACCCTACGGTTTCTGCCAGTTGCTGGTTGGTCAGGCCGCCGTTGTGCTGCAGGGCATCGAGGATGCGCAGGTCAGTGCGGTCCAGTTTTGCCAATTCCTGCTTGCTCATGGTTTATATCTCATTGTTTCGCGTTAATGGCGCAATATTATTGCTTATATGGCGATAATTGGATGAAAAAAGCAAGCTCATTGCGGGGCGGGTGCCGTAAAGTATCTCTCGTGGGGCGATGATGCGAACCGCCAAAAGCGGGCCGCCACTCTTTGTTGCCACCGGTGCCTATCGGCGCTCAGACCGAGACCCAAGGTCACAGGAACGCCAGACGCTAGACGCCTGATGCCGAGAGCGAAATCCGCGACGGCCTTTAGCGTCCGGCGTCCAGCTTCAAGTATCCAGCAAGGAACTAACCATGAGCTTTGATCACCGTAAATATCGTCCCGTTGCCGTTATCGACAAACTCGACCGTCGCTGGCCAAACCAGCGTATCGAGAAAGCCCCTCTATGGGCGGCGGTGGATCTGCGTGATGGAAACCAGGCGCTGATCAAGCCCATGTCCGTGGCGCAGAAGCGCCGTTTTTTCCAGATGCTGGTGGAGTTGGGCTTCAAGGAAATCGAAGTGGGTTTCCCGTCGGCCAGCCAGATCGATTTTGATTTTTGCCGGGCTCTGATTGAGGAAAATCTGGTGCCCGACGATGTGCATATTCAAGTGCTCACCCAGGCTCGGGAAGAGCTGATCGAGCGGACTTTTGAATCCCTGCAAGGCGCGAAAAATGCGGTGGTACACATCTACAACGCCACCTCGCCCACGTTCCGCGAGCAGGTGTTCAACGTGGACAAGGCCGGCTGCAAAGCCATTGCTGTACGTGCTGCCGAATGGGTGCGTGGCTGCGCGGCCAAACAGCCGGAAACCCACTGGAGCTTCCAGTATTCCCCGGAAACCTTCAGCGCCACGGAGACGGACTTCGCCATTGAAGTGATTGATGCGGTGAACGCCGTGTGGCGCCCGGACCAGGGTCAGCGAGTGATCATTAACTTGCCGGCCACGGTGGAAGTCAGCTCCCCGAACGTGTTTGCCGATCAAGTGGAGCTGGTTAACGACAATATTCAGTATCGCAGCGACGTGATTATCAGTGTGCATACCCACGACGACCGTGGCTGTGGTGTGGCCGCTGCGGAAATGGCTGTGATGGCTGGGGCAGATCGGGTGGAAGGTACCTTGCTCGGCAATGGTGAGCGTACCGGCAATATGGATCTGGTGACTGCCGGCATGAACCTCTACAGCCAGGGTATTGATCCGGAAATCGATTTCTCTCGTATGAAAGAGATTGTGGCGCTGGTGGAAGAGATCACCGATATCCAGACCCACCCTCGCCACCCTTATGCGGGTGATCTGGTATTTAGCGCCTTTTCCGGTAGCCACCAGGATGCCATTCGTAAATGCCTGGCCCGCTATCAGGAAGGCGATATCTGGACCGCAGCCTATCTGCCGATTGATCCGGCGGATGTGGGACGGCGCTACGAAGAAGTGGTGCGCATCAACTCCCAGTCCGGCAAGGGCGGGGTCGCCCACGTGCTGGAACGGGATTTCGGCATCGATTTGCCGCGCTGGTTGCAGCAGGAGTTGGCTGGCGTGGTGCAGAACGATGCGGAAGAAGACGGTGGCGAGATCACCAGCGAACGGGTGCATCGCCGTTTCAATAGCGACTACCTGAATGTGCCCATGGGCTGGGTGTTGCGCTCGTATGACTTGAACCGCAGCAACGAACAGGTGCAGGCGCAGATCAGCATCGGCGATGAAAGCCAGCCGGTGACGTTGTTGTCCGGCCGTGGAGACGGCGCCATGTCGGCCCTGGTCGATGCCTTGAACCGTCGTATCGGCGGCGAGGTGAAAGTGATGTCTTTCGACGAGTATTCGTTGGGCGACAGCACCGAAGCCAACGCCATGGCATGTGTGCGGGTGCAAGTAGGTGATACCACCCAGAGTGCCGTGGCCATGGCCGCGGATACCACGGCGGCGGCTTTACAAGCGATTCTGTCTGCGGTGGGCCGGGTGCAACAAGCGAGTGAGCAGTTAGTCGTTAATAGTTAGCAAGCTGTCGCGTTGATTGACTGGAAAGTGAAGAAGCCGTGTTCCTGGCAGGGGCGCGGCTTCTTTGTTTTTGTGGTGGTGCAAACATCCAGTGACATGTCGGATTACGCCTTTCAGGCTAATTCGACCTACAAAATCCAGCCTTCCAAGTAGGTCGAATTAGCCTGAAAGGCGTAATCCGACATAGGGCATGTCAGGTCATCCCAGAAACGCATTCAGGACGCGCCCTAACAAGGCTTTTGATGCGCTAAAACGCTGCGGGTCGTCGAGCAAGTTGTCGCGGCTTTCCACCCAGCGACCCGGTGCCAGATCATCCGGGCAAGCATCGCACAGGGCTTGTGCATTGCCGTTCTCCAATTCCAGATGAAATTGCAGGGCCAGCACGTTATCCCCGTAGCGGAACGCCTGATGGCGGCAGCCTTCGCTTTCCAGTAAATGCACGGCGCCATCGGGAATGGCAAAGCTGTCGCCATGCCAGTGCAGCACGGCGGGAGCGTTCGCAAACAGCTTGCCGATACTGTCGTTCTTGCCGGCGGGCGAGGGGTATACCGGGAACCAGCCAATTTCCTTCTCCGGGTTGGCGGTAACCGGGGCGCCCAGCACCCGGGCGATCAGTTGTGCGCCCAGGCAGATGCCGAGCACCTTCTTTCCCGCCGCGATGCTCTCGCGGATCAACACCTTTTCCGCGCTCATCCAGGGAAAGCGATCATCGTCATCGGCGCCCATGGGCCCGCCCATGACCACCAGCACATCAAAATCCGCCAGGCTGGGCAGCGCGTCACCGGCGAACAGCAGGGAACGGCCAATGCTGATATCTCGTTCCTGAAACCAGTTTTCCATGGCGCCCAGTTGTTCGAATGGAACATGGGACAGGTAATGAACACGCATGGCGATTTCCCTTTTTTGCGGTTTGTTCAATCCGTGTCGTACTACAGGTAGATGGCCTGGAAACTGGCCACCGCCTGGTCATCTTTATCAAACAGGGTGAGCAGCTCGCCGTCGATGCGGAAATGATCGCTGGCCTTGATGGCGTCAAGGTAACGGCTTTCGATGGCGCTGGTTGGGCAGGCTTTGCGCGTGGTCGCCAGGTCGGACAGCGCCAGTTGCTGGTCGTTACGCTGGTAACTGCCGTTCAGGCTGTTGCAGCTGCCATGGCCTTTGACTTTGCCGTCAGCGTTGAAGGTGAGGAACGGCACCTGTGCTGCGCTGCCCAGAATAATGCGATCCATGCCCAAGTGGGTCAGCTGCCAGCGGGTGTTGGGCAGTTCGGCGGTGGGCAGTTGGCAGTTCTCCACGCCTGTTTCCAGGTTGAAGCTCTCCACGATGAGGGCGGCTTCGGTGCTGCCGTCCTGGTCACCGGGGACCTTGCGCACCAGCCCGCTGACGGTGGCCACGCGGGGTTGTTGCGGGTAGCGAATGGCGTTGTCGTAGGCCTCTAGCAGGTCGTCGCTCTGCGGGCCGCGGATCAGCAGGCGCCGGTCGCTATTGCACAGGGTGAAGGTGTCACGGTCCTGGCCGGGCTTGCCGCGGGTGATGGCGCCGCGCAGGGTTTCGCTGTCGGTCATCACCTCGGTGAGTGGCAGGGTGACATCGTCAAAACCGTGTTTACTGCGCGTGAGGGTAACGGCATCGGACTGATAGAAAAGCCCGCCATCGGCCAGAATCTGGCTGATGATCTGATACTCGTGGTCGGTCTTCAGGTCGTCTGGCAGGTAGTACAACCGGAAAGGCAGGGTGGTCGTGTCTTCATCCAGACGGATCAGGCGTTTGGCAACGGGCTGTGCCCCTGCGGTGCCGGTGTCGATCTGGCTATCCAACAGCGCAACGGTGAGCACGGCGTTGGCTGGCAGGTCGCTGTCTTGTGGACGCGTGGCGGTGCCGCTGATATGGGCTACGGCCTGGTTGGCACGCTGGTAGTCGCCATTGAACAGTGACGGGGTTGTGTCTACGTTTTCTGTCTCGGTGCCCGCTTCGGCCTGTGGCTCAGGGGCTTCGCCGTCGCTGGCCTGCGCTGCCGTAGGGCTCAGGGACAGGGTGTCGCCCTGTTGCAGGCCCGTGGCGGTGGCCTGGGTGACGCGCTGTTCGCGGTTGTCCAGGTAGTTGAATGTGAGGGTGTCATCCTGTTGTTCCCAGTGTAGCCCCTGGAGGCTGTTGTCCGAGGGCAGGTACAGGTCACCGTTGGCTTCCAGCACCACCACCTGCTGGTCGTTCTGCCACACACCGGCAATGCCATTGGTATTGTCGTTACCGGCGGGGGCGGGTTGGGTGGTGTCGTTGGTGTTGTTGTCACTGCAGCCCAGCAGGGCAAGGCCGCTAAAACACAGGGCGGCAAAGGGGACGGCATACTGCTTCATTGCGTGTTTCCTTCGGGGGGCTCCGGTTCAGGTGGCGGTGGCAGGGGCACGGTTCCCGGATCGGGAATGCGTACCAGCGCCATCTGGGCCTGAATCCAGTGTGCCCGTTGTTGTACGTAGTCAGTGGGGCCTTTGAAATCGTAAAGATTGGGGCGCGGCAACATGGCAGCCAATTGCGCTGCCTGCAGGGGCGAGAGCTGAGCCGCGCTGACCTGAAAGTAATGCCGGGCGGCGGCTTCGGCGCCGTAAATCTGGTGCCCCCATTGGGCCACATTCAGGTACAGCTCCAGAATGCGGCGTTTACTCAGGCCGATTTCCAGCATCAGGGCGATCACCGCTTCCTGCGCTTTGCGGGTATAGGTGCGCTCTCCGGACAGGTACAGATTTTTGGCCAGCTGCTGAGTAATAGTGGAGCCGCCGGCCACCGGCTTGCCCGCTTCCATATTGCGTTTCAGGGCATAGCGAATGCCTTCCCAGTCGAAGCCGATGTGTTGGGTGAAATGGGCGTCTTCGGAAATCAGCACCGCCCGTTTCAGGTAATCGCTGATCTGATCGTAATCGCGCCAGTGCTGCTGCACGGTGCCCTGCTCCTGGGCGCGGTGCATATAAGCGCTGTTGTCAGGGTTATGGTGTTGCAGGCGTAATACCTGGCCCAGATACCAGAGCTGGGCCAGGGTCGCGGCCACAAACAACAGGGCCAGACACTGTAATAGGCGTCGTCGGAACGTCATGATCGGCGCTGACAGGTGTCAGCTTTTCTTCTCCCTGGGGCTTCCGGGATGCCCGGACGCGATAGAAGCCGGGAATCCCTGTAACAGGCCCCAATTGTCGGTGAAAGTTCCGACTTTGTCAGGTGAAGCTGGTCAGGGGCCCGAGAGGCGTCCAAAAAGTGAGCAGTGAGCAGGAAAGGCTCAAGACAAAACCACAATAATGGACGATTGCCATGCAGGGTGTGCTGATTGGGGCTGTTGCCGCCACGGTAGTGTTGTCGGTAGCACTGTTTGCAGCGCTACTGTTCCGGCGTAATAGGGTGGGGCTGGCCCAGGTAAAAGACAGTGAAATCCGCTTTCGCCTGGCCATGAAGCATTCCGCCATCGGTATGGCGTTGCTGAGCCCTCGTGGAGAATGGCAGGCAGTGAACCATGCCTTGTGTGATCTGGCGGGCTATGACGAAGCGGCTCTGTTGCGTACTTCTTTTCAGGATATTTCTCACCCGGATGACCTGCTCAAGAGCCGGGGCATGCTGGCGGACCTGCTGGCTGGAGACATTACCGGCTACTCACTGGAACAGCGCTTTATTACCCGGCGAGGCGCCGATCTCTGGGTGCGCCTGTCGGTATCGGCGGTGCGGGTTGAGGGGCAGGTCAGCTATTTGATTGCCCAAGTGGAAAATATCCATGCAGCCCGGCTGTCGGAGCAGGCGTTACAGGAGAGCCGGCAGCGCCTGCAAATGGCCTTGAAGGTGGGGGGGGTGGGTATCTGGCAGTACAGCCCGCAGAGCGGTGTGTTGTTCTGGGATGAGCGCATGTACGAGCTGTATGGGGTGCAGCCCGGCGCTCCCGGTGATGGCACCTTGCAGATCTGGCGTGATCAGGTGCACCCGGACGATTACCTGGACATCAATGCGGCGTTCGAGCGGGTGATTGCCGGCGAGGAAGACCTGGATACGGAATTTCGAGCCCTGCGACCCGGTGGCGAAATTCGCCATATTCGCGTGCGGGCAGAAACTGTAGTGCGTGATGACGGCGGGGAAACGCTGGTGGTGGGCACCAACTGGGATGTGTCGGCGGAAAAGGGCATGCAGGAATCCCTGGCCCATGAGAAAGAACGCCTGCGCGTTACCCTGACCTCCATCGCCGATGGCGTGGTGGCCACGGATGAGGCCGGACGGGTGACCTTTATGAACCCGGTGGCTGAGTCCCTCACAGGCTGGCGGGAAGAAGAGGCCGAAGGGTTGCCGGTGGGCGAGGTGCTGATGCTCAGCGACGACAGCGCCACCATTCCGGTTCCCAACCCGATTAGCGTGGCCCTGAGCGGGGGCGATGTTTGTTTCCTGCGTGAAGGCAGCATGCTGCAAAGCCGGGACGGCAGCCGCTACGAAATTCAGGATTCTGCCGCGCCGCTCAAATCAGCAGATGGCCAGGTGACCGGGGCGGTAATGGTGTTCCGGGATGTGACCTCACGGCGGGCCATGCAGAAAAAACTGCGCTACCACGCCACCCACGACGCTCTGACCGGCCTCACTAATCGCCGGGAGTTTGAAAACACGCTGCAGGAGTCTCTTGATGATCCGGGGGGGGAACACAGCATGTTGTGTTTTATCGATCTGGATCGTTTCAAAGTCGTGAACGATACCGCCGGCCATGTGGCAGGGGATGCCTTGCTGCGCGAATGCGCACGGGTGATTGGTCGGCAAGTGCGCGAAGGCGATGTGGTGGCCCGGCTGGGTGGCGACGAATTTGGTTTGTTGCTACGCCATTGTCCGGCGCAGCGGGCCATTCAGATTGCCGAAAGGCTGATTGGTGCGCTGGGTGATATCCGCTTTTCCTGGAAGGAATCGCTCTACGATATCGGCGCCAGTGCCGGGCTGGTGCAGCTGGATGCCAACGTGATCACCGTGGAAGAGGCCATGAGTCGCGCGGATGTGGCCTGCTATGCGGCCAAGCACCGGGGTCGCAATCAGGTGTCGGTGTACACCCCGGACGACAGCGAAGCATCTCGGCGCCATCTGGAATTACAGGTGGCCGCGGGGCTGCGTGAAGCACTGGAATCGAACCGTTTCCTGCTCTATGCCCAGGAAATTCGGCCGATCAATCCCGACGTTGAACAGTCCCATTACGAGGTATTGCTGCGCCTGCGCGACCGCAATGGCGATATTCTCAACCCCGGCTCATTCATTCCGGCGGCAGAGCGCTACCAGATGATGCCGCACATCGACCGCTGGGTGCTGACGCAGCTATTGGTGACCCTCAGTGACGAACTGGCGTCGTTGCCGCAGTTGAACATCGCCATCAACTTGTCGGCCACCTCGCTGGACGATCCATCCTTTATTCCGTTCCTGGAAGCGCTGCTGAGCAAAACATCGCTGTCACCGGAGCGGCTCACGTTTGAATTGACCGAAACCACGGTGGTGAACCAGTTGTCCTCAGCCAGCGATTTGTTTGGCAGCATTCGTGAGCGGGGCTGCAAGGTGGCTCTGGACGATTTTGGCAGTGGTTTCAGTTCGTTCAGTTACCTCAAGCACTTCCCGGTGGACTTCATCAAGATTGACGGCAGCTTTGTGCGCAACCTGCTGCACTCCAGTGTGGACCGTACTATTGTGGAATCCATCAACGAGGTGGCGCACCGGTTAGGCGTGAAAACCGTGGCCGAATACGTGGAAGAGCACGCGTTGATAGGCGTGCTGGAAGAGGCCGGAGTCGACTTCGTTCAGGGCTATGCCATTGGCCGGCCGCAGCCACTGAGCGCGTTGTTCGAGCAGCAACACCGCGATGTGGGGTCTGCCCATGGCGCGGAAGGGCCGGTGAAACAGGATCGGGTGTTGCCGCGGTGATCAGGGGTCGCTTTTGCCCGGTGTTGTCAGTTTGCTGTCTGGCTTCCATCGGTCCAGTTCACGGGTCATGGAGGGCTGTGTGGTTTCTTCCTGTAGCTCCAGGGCCCGCTTTTGCAGTCGGCCTTCGGCGCTGTCTGCACTGCTTGTGCCTCCTTTGCTCAGGCCGGGCTGCGGCACGCTGGTAAGGCCGTCGTAATCCACCCCGTATTGGTAGTCCTCCTCGTAGACGTCGTCACCACGGATGTAGTCGTACCCGTCGCCATACGCCGGTGCGACGGTGCCTGCGGCGAATATCACTCCGCCCGCAGTCAGCGCTGCCCTGTACCATCCTGTGCGTTTCATAAAGGCCTCCTGTTCTGCTCTTCTTCACATGGGACAGGGCTGCGGTCGGCTGGTTCCTGAGCCCGGTTCCGGGTGCGCATTAGGTATTGCCTATCGCTGCAATGAAAGTATCCAAATTTACCAATCGCCATAAAACCCCCATTCTTACTTCCGACGAAAACGTTTACCCAATCGTTTTACCGATAACCTAGGGAGTCTTAGAGACATGGCACTGATCAACAGCGAGATCCAACCGTTTAACGCCACCGCATTCAAGCAGGGCGAATTTGTTGAAATCTCTGACGCAGACGTAAAAGGCAAGTGGGCGATCTTCTTCTTCTATCCCGCCGACTTCACTTTTGTTTGCCCCACTGAGCTGGGCGACGTGGCTGACAAGTACGAAGAGCTGCAGAAAATGGGCGTGGAAGTCTTCTCTGTATCCACCGATACCCACTTCACCCACAAAGCCTGGCACGACACTTCCGACACCATCGGCAAGATCAACTACTACATGGTTGGCGACCAGACCGGCACCATCACCAACAACTTCGAAGTGATGCGTGAAGGCCAGGGCCTCGCAGACCGAGCCACCTTCCTTATCGATCCGGATGGCGTGATTCAGGCCATGGAAATCACTGCCGAAGGCATTGGCCGTGATGCAGACGACCTGCTGCGCAAAGTGAAAGCGGCCCAGTACGTCCGCAACAACCCAGGCGAAGTGTGCCCGGCGAAATGGAAAGAAGGCGAAGCCACTTTGGCACCGTCTCTGGACCTGGTTGGCAAGATCTAATATTGCTTCAGGTTGCAACAACTCCGGCGGGGTCGCCGGGGTTGTTCTCCCCCGAATTTTTACGTCACTGAATACTCTTTCAATTTAAGGGAATACCCATGCTCACGAATGAAATTTTGCAGGCTCTTAAGGGCTACGCCGCCAACATGCAGAAGAAAGTTACTTTCGTGCTGCAGGAAGGCTCCCATGAAAAGCGCGATGAACTGGCTTCGTTCCTGTCTGGCATCGCTGGCGTCAGTGACAACCTGGCGTTCGAAGAACGCGACTTGGGTGGCGTATTGCGCAGCCCGATCAGTTTTCTGTTGGAAGCCGATGGAGAAGACACGGGTATCCGTTTCTCCGGTATTCCTGCAGGCCACGAATTCAATTCCCTGGTGCTGGCGTTTCTGCATGCATCCGGGACAGACATTAAGCTGGATGACAGCCTCCAGCGCATGGTCGCCAATGCCAAGGGCGACATGCATTTTGAAGTGTTTATCAGCCTTAGCTGCCACAATTGCCCGGACGTGGTGCAGGCCCTTAACCAGTTTGCCTTGTTGAGCCCAAATATCAGTGCCGAAATGATCGATGGCGGGCTGTTCCAGGATGTGGTCAACGAGCGCGATATTCAGGGTGTGCCCAGCGTCTACCTGAATGGCGAACTGTTTGCTAACGGCAAGGTGACCGCGGCGGAGCTTATCGACAAGCTTCTCGAACATGATCCGAGCATTGCCCAGGCGGGCGCTGGCGAAAAAATGCCATTACAGGACGTGACCGTGATTGGTGGTGGTCCTGCCGGGGTGGCGTCCGCTATCTACAGTGCCCGCAAGGGCCTGAAAGTCACCCTGATTGCCGATCGTATTGGTGGCCAGGTGAAAGACACCATGGATATCGAGAACCTGATTTCCGTGAAGAAAACCACCGGCCCGGAATTGTCCGGTGCCTTGCAGGCACACATGAACGAGTACGACGTGACGGTGAAAGAACACCTGAAGGTCAGCCGGGTGGACAACGGTGAAATCAAAACCGTAGTGCTTTCCTCCGGTGAAGAAATTGATACCAAAACCGTGATTGTGGCCACCGGTGCTAAATGGCGCGAACTGGGTGTCCCCGGTGAGAAAGAAAACATCGGTAATGGTGTGGCCTATTGCCCGCACTGCGATGGTCCTTTCTTCAAGGGTAAGGATGTGGCGGTGATCGGTGGCGGTAACTCTGGTATCGAAGCGGCGCTGGACTTGGCCGGTTTGGTCAAATCCGTGAATGTGTTCGAGTTCATGCCGGAATTGAAAGCCGACAAGGTGCTGGTGGACAAGGCAGAAAGCAAAGCCAATATCACCATCCACAAGAACGTGGCCACCAAACAGATCACCGCCAGCAATGGCAAGGTGGATGCGATCGAGTACGTGGATCGTGAAACTGAACAAGTGCACACCTTGCCGCTGCACGGCGTGTTCGTACAGATCGGCCTGGTGCCCAACAGTGGTTTTCTCGATGGTGTGGTAAATCGCAGCCCCATGGGCGAAATCGAGATTAACGAAAAATGCCAGACTTCGGCAGACGGCATCTATGCCTGCGGTGACGTAACCACCGTGCCGTACAAACAGATTGTGATCAGCATGGGTGAAGGGGCCAAGGCATCATTGGCAGCCTTTGAATATTTGATGACACAGAGTGATCGTCTTGACGACCTCTATGAGAATGGCAATGACGAGCAGAAGGAGTCTGCCGTCGCCTGACCCCGCTGGCGCTCACCAGTAAAACCCAAAAGCCACCGTTCGCGGTGGCTTTTGGGTTTAAGAGACGCAACACGATGTTGTGGGAGCTTGCCTGCTAGCGAAAGGTCCGGAGACTATCGCGGTGGAACCACCGCTCCTACAAAAACGGCCGGTTCCACCCTCTCCAGGGTAGAGGCGAGAGGTGTTGTCACGGTGTTACGTGAAGCGTGATACATGCAGCGTCTCTTTCTTTAAGGCACAAAAAAACCGACGCCCCAGGAGGGAGACGCCGGCAAATATTGAACAGTAAACTTTATGGGTTGGTGAGCAACGTATAGGCACCGGAGCCGCTCTGGGCCTGTACCTGCCAGCGGTAGTAGCCGCTGTTCGCGCTGGAGTGGATCTCTGCTACTCCGCCTTGCGGGCTGGCGGACGTTACATTGTTCCAGCCGCAGAAGAACAGGAAGCAGCTCTGACGTTGCAGGGTGACTGTGAAGCTGGCCCCTGCGGGGCTATACAACCAGGCGTCAATTTGCCCACCGGAGAAGTTGAACCCGTTGGACGGCAGGATCACGGAGCCGCCGTTATTCAGCTGGCCTTCATAGCTTGTGCAGTCCGGGCAGGGAGAGGTTTCTGTGCCAACGCTCAGTGTTTCATCGGTACTGCCGGTTTGGTTGGCCGTATCGGTAACCGTCAACGTGACAGTGAACTCGCCATTCACGCCGTAGTCATGGCTAATTTGCTCGCCGCTGGCCACATTGCCGTCACCCAGAGTCCAGTCCCAGGCTGCTACGGCCACATCATCACTGGAGCCGCTGGCATCCAGCTGACAAACCGTGCCTTGGCAATCAGCGGTAAAGGCTGCGGTCGGCAGGCGGTCAACCCCGGAGCCATCTTGCTGAGTGATCTGCAGCAAACGGTTAGGCGATTGATTGCCCGCGTTGCTGATGGCCCCTGTTGCGGTGTCGTTTACCAGAGCCAGGTTTACCGCATCAGGCGTGGCGCTGGGGTTGGCGGCCAAATACAGGGCGGCGGCGCCGGCTGCATGCGGGGCTGCCATGGAGGTGCCATCAATACTGTTGGTCTGGGTGTCCGACTGATACCAAGCCGAGGTGATGTCGCTGCCTGGTGCAAATAGATCCACACAGGCGCCATAGTTGGAGAAGGAAGAGCGTGCGTCGTCACGCGTCGTGGAGCCGACAGTCAGCGCTTCAGGCACCCGATTAGGGGAGCCGTTACAGGCATCGGTGTTGTCATTACCTGCAGCAACCACCATGGTCACGCCAGCATCGACGGCGTTGGCGACGGCAGTATCCAGTGCGGTAGAGGTGAAGCCCCCGAGCGACAGGTTAGCAACGGCAGGTTTTTGGTGATTGCCGGCAACCCAGTCGATGCCGGCAATAACAGCAGAGGTGCTGCCGCTGCCAGAGCAGCTAAGGACTCTTACTGGCACCACGTTAGCCTGTTTCGCAACACCATAGGTGCTGCCGGCAGCGGTGCCGGCCACATGGGTGCCATGGCCGTTACAGTCTTCGTAGTTTTCAGGATCAACGCTGCCGCCAAACAGGAAGCTCAGAGGGTTGTCGCTGACAAAGTTACGTCCGGGCACTACGCGGCCGGTAAACTCTTGGTGGCTGGTGCGCACCCCGGTATCCACTACGTAGATATTCACATCCCGACCACCGCTATCCGGGTATTGGAAGCTGCTATCCAGCGGCAGGGCTGGCTGGTCCACACGGTCCAGC
Organism: Alcanivorax sp.; assembly: GCF_040118815.1. Taxonomy (GTDB): domain Bacteria; phylum Pseudomonadota; class Gammaproteobacteria; order Pseudomonadales; family Alcanivoracaceae; genus Alcanivorax. The sequence continues at coordinate 81,286 of NZ_JBEDTC010000019.1, read as the reverse complement.
CCCCAGGTGGCGTTATTCTGCACCGCCACCGTGGTCACTACGCGGTCAGGCTCAACAGAAATAACACCGGGCAGGATGCCGAGCAGGCTAGCCTGTAGGTTCGTCAGCCTTACGGTCATGCCCAATAAGGCGTTGTCATAGGTGTAAAGCACCTCGCCGCCACCAATGCCTGCCAGCAGCGTCTGAATGGCCGTGGTCAGGCTGTTAAGGCCCAGCTGTTCGGTAATATTCGGTACCAGAGTGACAATATACTGGTTTTGGATAATGTCCCCGGCAGCGGGGCTTTCGGTGGTGTTGTCATCGGCCCAGGCAGGCGATATGACACTACCCCCAATAATAGCGGCCAGTATCGCGGCCTTGAATGTCGATCGCGCCATTGTGTTCCCTCCAGTACGTTAGTTTCAGAACGCTAAGGAAACGCCGTGTATCTCTCCATGGGCGGGATGTAGGATTTTTGTTGCTATGAAAATGATTCAGGGGCCTGTAAGCCCCGCTTTTATTGGGCTGCAGAAAAAATGAGAACTGGTCGTGAAGGGCGGTAAGCGATATTCAGATTAACCCGCTCAACTGGGAAACGGTTTTCCACACCAGCATCTGCATGCGCTGGGAATTGATCGTTGGCTTCGCCAGGCAGGCAAACACCATATCCTTCACCGGCCAAATACTGATGCAGCCCTCCCGGCAACGGATAAACACCTCCTCGCTATCACCCAGTTTCAGCCCCTCCAGTACCCGGTCACAGGCTTTCTTCATCTCAAAGAACAGCGCACTCTGATCATCAAAATCCAGCCCTTCACCAAAGTGCACGACCGGCATCCCGTCGCTGCTGATCAGGGAGACCAGAAGAATCTCGTCGGAGGAGGTGTGCAGGGATTCCAGGGGAGGGGTGAGGGTGGTGAGCTTCATTATTGTTATCCGTGCGTTGGAGGCTTGGGTTTTAGCTTAGGGGGCAGGCGAAGACGGGTCAAAAGAAGTTGACAGGCACTTGGCAGAAAGGATTGAAGGCGCGGATCAGGGTTTTACTACTGCTGTCTTTATGTGCAGTATCGCAGCAAAGGAGGTTGCCATGTTTAGTGAAAAGGATATTCCTGACTGGGGCGATGAAAGTAAAGCAGGGCTCTTCGAGTGGTGATATGTAATGGCGAATGGAGGGATGGCCTTTCACCCGGATGATGCCCCATCAACCATTGTATTCATCGAGAGCGGAGAGCCGATGTTTACTGCTGGAGCCTGTCGCAAGCTCGAAAATATCTTTGTCCGGATGGAGCACCAACACGGGAACAGCATTTACGATGCCGGTTTTCAGGCGGTGTGGGAATGCTTGGCTACAAGTTAATCAAGGGTGATCGGGTGCGGCTGCAGAACCATCAATTTGGCCGACCCGCGGGTCTCTGTCTAATTTCGGCGTCATTTTCATCAAACTGCAGCCAGCGCACAGCGGTTTCGATTGTTTCCTTGATACCCAGCATGTTTTTGCCCTTAAGGGCGCATTCCCAGATGGTGAGCGTCTTCCATCCGAGTTTTCGGTATTCGACAAGGTTGGCCGCATCTCTCATGCGAGTTTGTTCAATCTTCTGTTGCCAAAACGCTTGTCTGGTACTGGGCCATTTAAATAGATGGCAATCATGGCCATGCCAAAAGCAGCCATTGATCTGGATTATTGCCTTGTATTTGGGGAAAACCAGGTCTGGTTTGCCGGGCAGGCGTTTCTCATGAAGTCGGTAGCGGAAGCCACGCCTGTGAAGCTCGGATCGTATGATGAGCTCTGGCTTTGTGTTCTGCCCCTTGATGTTGGACATCATTCTTGATCGGGTTTTCCGATCAACGACATCAGTCACAATTAATGCCTCCTGGCATACACCTGCTTTCCTGGTATGCTAGCCCAACTAATAGAATCTGGCTTAAAAAATGTCAAAGAATATCAATGTGATAGACCTTTTTGCGGGCCCGGGAGGTCTAGGTGAAGGCTTTAGTGCCTTCGAGCCAAAGGGAAAATCCAAAGGTGGCTTCCGGATTCGTATGTCTGTCGAGAAAGAGGGTAGCGCTCACAAGACGCTCTCTCTAAGGGCTCTGTACCGACTATTGAAGGGCTCTGGAGACGCCAGACACTACCATCAATATTTCGCAGGACATACCGATCGATCTGAGTTCCTAGCAAAGGTGCCAGACGCATGGCAGGAAGCAAATATCGAGTCTTTGGGCGGCCCCAAAGCGCTAGGTGAAGACAATGAAGTTATTCACAAGCGTCTAAGAGAATTAGTGAAAGAGAAAGCAGGAGAGCCATGGGTGGTTATAGGTGGCCCGCCATGTCAAGCGTACTCGCTCGCCGGGCGCTCACGGAATAAAGGGATTAAAGGCTATAAGCCCGAAGCGGATAATCGGCATTTCCTGTATCAGGAATATCTGCAGGTGCTGTCTATAATTCAGCCTGAAGTATTCGTCATGGAGAACGTGAAGGGAATTTTAACCTCGCAGGTTGGAGGTGAGCGTATTTTTCCTTCTATCAAAAAAGACTTGAAGAACCCTTCTAAGGCAGTGAGGGACGCTCGGGTCGGCGGTAAGGAATATAAAATCTATTCTTTTGTGGCTGAGCCTGATGAATGGGATGAATCCGGCAATGGGTATGCCAATGATTCTGATTACATTATCAAAGCTGAAAATTTTGGTGTGCCGCAGGCTCGTCATCGAGTGATTTTGCTAGGGGTGTGCACAGATATTGATCGAACCCCAAGCCTGATAGCAACGCAGGAGCCTGTCCAAATCGAGAGTGTTCTCGCTGGGATGCCCCCGCTGAGGAGCAAGTTGTCGAAGATGGCTGACAGTCCTGAAGCTTGGGAAGAGGTTATTAAGGATCAGGCTCGCTCTATGATTAGAGAGCTGGGCCGGCAAGGGTGCAATGCGGATCTGGTGGCATGCATTGAGAGAAATGTAGAGAAGCTACAATCCCGGAATCCGACTCTTAGCAAGAAACGGAAAAAGACACCCTTTTCAACAGATATACCCATGGGCCTTAAGGCTTGGCTTAGTGATGACCCGCAAGAGGTGTTTAGGAATCACGAGTCTCGTGGCCACATGGAATCCGACTTGGGGCGCTATTTTTTCAGTGCCTGCTGGGCGGAGGCGTATTCAGTAGCGGAAAATCCAATCCCGAAAGCGGCAGACTTCCCAGATTGTCTTGCGCCAGCCCACGCAAACTGGAAGTCTGGGCACTTTGCTGATCGATTCAGAGTGCAAAGAAAGGGGCGGCCAGCCACAACGGTGACCAGCCACATTTCGAAGGATGGGCATTACTTTATTCACTACGATCCGACGCAGTGTAGGGCGCTGACAGTAAGGGAGGCTGCTAGGGTGCAAACATTTCCTGATAATTATCTTTTTGAGGGTAACCGGACACAGCAATATGTGCAGGTGGGAAATGCAGTGCCCCCGTTCCTTGCTAAACAGCTTGCTGGAGTGGTATTTGATCTGATTCGCTGACTATTAGACTGGTCAGTTGCGTTTGGGTCTAATAATTTGGGCGGAAAGATTGGGGGCTGTCTCTCCTGGTTTGCTAAAGACTTGGACTAGGTGCATTCGTGCTGGGATCATGGATTTCTGGTTCGAGTAGTGATAAAGGAGGGCGAATAATTTAGTTTATGAAGGAGAGGGTATGGGCGCCAATAAAAGAATAAAAAAGCTGGAAGACAACCTGAATATGGAGATCCAGCACAGGGGGTTGACGCTGGAACAGGCTTTTGACTCTGTTCGCGATCAGCTTGAGGGGTATTTTGCCGCGACTGAGGCGTTTGAAGACCTCGACCAGGCCAGAAAGAATGTCGCAGCCAGCCTTCAGAGTATTGACCATCTGACTAGGGTAAATGCTGTTCGAACCAGAAGGATGCCTTGGTACAGTGGTCCCAGCGCCCAATCGTCAAACTGGGATGCCTACAGATCGTTTCTGATGGAGAAGGGCTGGGAGAATACGATCCCCAGCATTGACGAGAGCTCTAGTGGCGTAGTTGCTTCTCTGTACAACCCTGGTACACCAAGGTATGAGTCCCGAGGTCTGGTTCTCGGTTATGTTCAGAGCGGAAAGACTGCCAATATGACGGCTGTAATCGCGAAGGCTGCTGATGCGGGCTACAAGTTGGTGATTATTCTAACAGGTATGGTCGAGAAGCTCAGAAAGCAGACCCAGAGAAGAATCGAGTCAGATTTGATACTCCGGCCGGGAGCGCAAAAGTGGCATCGCTGGACGACGGAAGATGCTGACTTCACGCTGCAGCCTACAAATCCGGGGTTTCAGTTCAATCCTTCTGAACGGAATATTCTGGTTGTCAAGAAGCAGAAAGATGTTCTTCAGCGCATAGTTGAAAAGCTGAGCAACACTTCCGCTAATACAAAAAATGATACTCCTGTTCTTATCATCGATGATGAGTGTGATCAGGCCTCAATCAATGCTGCAGGTCGCGATAATGAGATCACCACGCTTAATCGCCTGATACGGGAAATAATGAATCACCTGCCCAGGCATAGCTATGTAGGTTACACAGCTACGCCATTTGCCAATGTCCTCATCGACCCATCGGTAAAGCCTGACGAGCCATTGGATCTGTATCCCAAGGACTTCATCTATACACTTCCCAAACCAAAAGAATACTTTGGTGCGGAGCGTTTGTTTGGCCGCGACCTAATTGATGCAGAGGAGCCACTTGGAGAGGATGAGGAGTTAGACGTCATAAGGCTTATACCGGAAGAGGAGATTCCCTCTCTTTCCGTGTCCAAAGACGATCCCGATTTTGAGCTAACGGAATCTGCAGCTGAGGCCCTTGATTATTTCCTTCTGGCGACAGCGATCCGGGAGCTCCGTGGGCAGTGTGATGAGCACTCAACCATGCTATATCACACTTCTCACCTTCGTCAGGTCCATGGCCAAATTGCTCGTGAAGTAACGAGGCTTCTTCAGCATCGTCGCGATATGATAGAAAAGAGGTCATCATCCTATCTGAAGACTATTGAGGATCTTCTGGATCGAGAAATGGCAAAGGTTCCTCCCTCGCTCTATGGTTATGAAGAGCCAGATATAACGGATCTTGTGCCACATTTACATACTGCTGTCCGGGCTGCTGAGGTTGTGGTTGTCAATTCGGAATCCGATGATGATCTTGACTATGGAAATGCAGAGGGGGAAAGCGGGAAACGTTATATAGCAGTTGGAGGGAATGTTATTTCTCGCGGTCTGACCCTGGAAGGTTTGGTCAGTTCCTTTTTCATGCGCACCTCCAAGCAGTACGACACCCTTATGCAGATGGGTAGGTGGTTTGGATACAGAAAGGGATATGAGGATCTGCCGAGGGTCTGGATGACTGCGCAGATGCAAGAAAATTTTTATCGACTGGCTACAGTGGAAGCGGATATCCGGGAAAAAATTCGGGTTTATGAACAGGAAGAGCCTGATATAACTCCATTGGATGTAGCAGTAAAGATTCGACAGATTCCAGGGTTGGCAATAACAGCAAGGAACAAGATGCGCGCAGCAAGACGCTGCAGATTTAGTTTTGCAGGTGAACATCGGCAGACCACCTGTTTCCAGCATAAGAATACGAGAGTCCTTAATAGCAACTGGAGCGCTGCTGAGCTGCTGGTTAATCAGGCAGCTCAAGCATCTTCCCTTGAACATGTAGACCGTGGTGTCATTCTGCGTGGCGTGGACAGGGAGCTGGTGGAAACATTCCTGAACTCTTATGTTATCCATGGCAAGCATGCTGATCTCGTTGATTACGGGTGTAATGCAAACCACCTGCTCAGATATATCAGCAGGAGAAAGCAACAGTCGAGTGATAACCTAAAGTACTGGAACATCGGAATTGTTCAGCCTAGGGGAAATAGACTTTTGGCAGAAACGGAGATAAGGGGGTTGTCAGGTCTTTCGCTCATTAACCGCTCAATGTTTCAAGAGTTAGTGAATGGCGATGCAGATATCAAGGCCCTCATGTCTCGTGGTGATATAGCCATCGATATGGATGACTATGTTCCTGGTACAGAGAGCTGGGCTGCAATCAAAGCTGAGAGGGTGCGTAGTGGCATGAATGTACCGCTATTGCTGTTGTATCCCATCGATAAGGATTCTGCGCCTGCGGAGCGAACAGTGAAAGGCTCTGGCAAGGTTATTGAATCAAAACGACATCCTTTGGGGGCATCGGCTCATGTCATGGGCATGGGAATCCTTTTTCCTAAAGTGGAGGAGGGGGATGATGAGGCGTCTCATTACGTAGAGGTAGTGCTTCCAGAGCCTGAGGAGGCTGATCTTTCTGACGAGGAAGAACTGGATGAGGTGAGTGCGTCATGAGTCTTGAGAGCAGCATTAGGTCTTTGAGGGAGGACAGGGCTGGATACTCCTCTGAGCTGAGAGTCCCGTCCAGTCCTGTAGGCTCAACATTCGTTCATGGAACGGAGGTGAGGGTTGCGCTTGGGGGGCATGATCGGCCAATGCTGCTTTTGCCTGTGTCATCTGAAGAGCTAAGAAAAAAATTGCCAGAGGCTGAAGGGCTTGTTATGGAGTATGCCCAGTACAAAGGTACCAGCTCGGCAACAGGTTTTTTCCTCCAGGTATCCAGCAGGGATAAGCAACTAGAAAGCGTTTTTCTCGATCTGGTAGAAAATATATGTGGCCGTATCCGAAATGGTGAGGGCGGTCATTCTGCTTTGGCTGAAGCGATTGATGAATTTCGTAACCTTCTAACCCGCTCTCGCCATGCGGTAGAAAAAAGCCGTATTTTGGGGTTGATGGGGGAGCTCATTTTCCTGAGTAAGGCTCTTGACTGCAATTCTGAGTCAGTCGATTTTTGGACGGGGCCAACGGGTGCGCGGAGAGATTTTCTGTTTCCTCAAGCAGCCGTTGAAATTAAGACTACTCAGCAATCAATGGGACGAAATGTAACCATTCATTCCTTGGCGCAGTTGGCTACAGACGATGCAGAAAGTCTTTTTGTTATGTTTTATCGGCTGGAAGAGGATCCGGGAAAAGGAACAAGCGTCAGCGAGCTGGTGCAGGCCATAAAGTTAAGGCTTGATTCCGTTGATGACTTCGAAGAGAAGCTGGAGTTAATAGGATACAGTGCAGCTTGTGCAGATGCATGGGATGCATTTAGGTGGACGCTACTAGAGGCGCAATCCTACCAAGTTTGTGATGGCTTTCCTCGCGTTATAGTAACCTCATTCCCTGATGGCCTGCCCCTAGGTGTGTCACAGGTCAACTATCAGCTTGATTTGGATCAAGCAAAAGAATACAGGGTATCTACAGGGAGTCTTTCTGAAAGGTTGTCATCATGAAGGCGTTTGAGCGTCAGTCCGAAAAGTATTCCCGGTTCGGAAATATGTCTGCCCAAGGTATCAAGCGTTTGTTGGGTACTCCAACAATTGATCAGCTTCAGACCGTTATTCGTGAGGCAGTGCAGAACTCATGGGATGCAACTGTCGGGCGGAATAAGCCTCAGTTTATTGTGCATCTCCGCCAGTTGAATGATGGAGAGATGCAGACGGTACGTGAAGTGATATTCGCAGATTACGTGCCAGAAGAGACCTCTGACTGTCTTGCCGGGTTCCTTGCACAGGAGAGGCCTTGGGTTCTTGAACTATCAGATATAGGGACCAGCGGTTTGGGAGGGCCTACTGATGCTTCAGTTATTACCCGTGAAGATGAAGACAGTGATTTCGTGGATTTTGTGCGTAATGTGGGGACCCCGCGAGACACCGTTCATGGTGGAGGCACCTATGGCTATGGAAAATCTTCTCTTTACAGCCTGAGTCGTTTGGGCACGATCATTATCGACAGTCAGACCCGATTCAAGGGTGGGAATGAGCGCCGGCTGATTGCCTGTCGAGTGGCCTCCAGCTTTATTGTTGAAGGAGGGGCGAACAGAGGGAAGTACACAGGCCGCCACTGGTGGGGTAAATATGACCTGTCGGGAGAAGGGCTTGATCCTGCCACCGGAAATACGGCCAAGTCCGTCGCTCGAAAGGTTGGAGCATTGGAGCGAGAAGAAAAGGATTACGGCACGAGTATCATGATTCTGGATCCGGTAATGGATGATGAGCCGGAGAAGGTGATGAATGCGATCCAGCGGGCATTACTGTGGAACTTCTGGCCTAAAATGGTTACTTATCCGGGCAAAGGGGCCTCCATGGCCTTTCGCACTATGCTTAACGGTGAGGAGATGGTTCTCCCCGATATTGACGATTGCCCGCCACTCGATATCTTTGCCACTGCTTTGAGAAATTTGAAGGGGGGGGAGGGTATTAACATTGATTGCCTGCGGCCGCAGAAGCACCTCGGTCTCTTGCGTATCGAAAAGGAGCCAAGGGGGCTGCGTCTTCCGGGATTTGGTCCCCAGGATGATGACATGTTTCCAGAGGCTGCCTGCCATGTTGCCCTGATGCGGCCAGCCGAACTGGTGGTGAAGTATTTGGATGGCAACCTCCTGCCGCCTGTAGCGGAGTGGGGAGGTGTATTTGTTTGCACTGATGAACATGACGTTGAGCATGCCTTTGCGATGTCGGAGCCTCCTGCCCATGATGATTGGTGCCCGAAATCAATGCCGAAGGGCAATGCCAAAACTTTTGTGCGAGTGGCGCTTCGGCGAATCAAGGAAAATATGGAGCAGGTTGCGGGCACAGCCCAGATAGACACGGCCGGACAGGGTGCTGAACTGGCTAGAGTGTCTGGCAGGATGGGGGCCTTGCTTGCTGGCGCCATTGGTGACGGGCTGAGTCCTTCAAGACGAGCGGGTAGGCGAGGAAATTCTCCGAGAAAGCCTAAGTCTCTGCGAATTACAAATCTTGAGGGCTATGGTCCCGCAGAGTGGAGTGAAGGGGAGGTGCTAGCTTGGTTTTCTTTTGAGGTTGAGAGCCCTGAATCGCGGGAGATCACCATTTCAGGGCATCCAAAAGTATTTATAGATGGCGAGAACAGCGACGATGCCCCAGATGGGACGCGTCCAGAAATCCGGGCCTGGCTCAATAAAGATGAGGAGCTTCTTGGCACGAGTGAGAGGCTCATTGTTGACTCTAATCTTGCAAGCACGGTCTGGGTGGGTATCACGATTCCCGCTGATTGTGCTGTGAGCTTTACGCCAGAGATTGTCGAGTCATGAGGAAGAATGTTGTTCTGCCGTATACCGTGCTCCGGTCGAACTCTGTCGCATTGGATGCAGGCAGCTGGTATCAAAAGAAAGATGACGATCGAATCCTCTGGCTTGAGGATGGTGGTGCGGTCCCAGACTGGAGCTATGATACCCCCCTGACTTTGGGCCGAGAGATACATATCGACGGACCAAGATTGCTTGATGAGCTGGAGCTCACGGATACTGGCGCGTCATTTGAGCTGATTTATACCCTGCATGTCAGTAATTTAAGGCAGAGAAAGGTGATTCATCGGGAGGCGCTGGACTTAATTGGCGATCATCGTAGCGAGTTCCTAAAAACCCTTAATAGCAACCTTCTGTGTGAGCAGATCAAGCTGACCTGTAGCTTGGTATTGAAGGAAGATCTGGATTTCGGTCCGCGTTGGGCGCCTTCGGTCAAGGGCGCTGTTTGTTGGCAGGATGACACGATTCTTGACCTAGAGGGGGAGGGTAGTCGCTTTCCGATGCGCGATTGCGCCTTTTCTGAGCATTACCAGCTTCCAAACGGGGCCGCCTGGCACCTGGAATGGCGGCCAGCGCTGTTACATTATTCATTCAATAGTGCGGTGACACTTCTGTTGAACTCAGAGCGCAAGGAGTTTCTCGATAAGGTCCAGGCTGGAGATGGCATTCTTGTGGAGCAGGTCATGTCAGCGATAACCGGAGAAATTTGCGCCAGCGTGTTGTGCTCAGATGAGTTTATATCTGATGCTGGCGAGCACCCCGAGGGGTCTTTGGGGGCGGTCGCCAGAAGTTGGCTTCTGGGCGCTTTGCCGGGCAAGAGCCTGTCCGATATCAAGGCACTATATGAGCAATCCCCGGCAGAAGTGCATACTGCACTTCGTGGTTTGACCGCGGGAGTATGAGATGACGGTTCTTTATCCTAGGCTTTCTCCCGCTGATGCTGCTTCACTGTGGGAGTCATTTTCTGACATGAGCGTAGAAGAACTTCGTGGCCGAAGCGATACGTCCTGCCAGAAACAGACTTTTGCAGCTGTGGGTGGAAGGCGTATTCAGCCCCGCGAGCTTGAGGAGATGGCTAGTCGAATACGTGGACTTGCGGAATCTTGTGGGTATCCCGCCAAAGCTCAGCGAACGGCTCTGTCTAAATTCGATACAGAGTTATGTATCTTCTTTGGTGAGAGCTTGGACATGCTAGAGGGAGAGGCCTTGCGGCCTCAAAGCTGGGCATTTATTTCATTAGTGCTTCTGCCTGATGTCGTGAAATGGCGTTTCCCAAAGTTTAGTATTTCTCGCTGTACGGGAGGAAGGAGAGACTGCTTTCATCGGTTATGGCTAAGAGCGAAGGCGTTTGATCTGGGGCCGGAAAGTAATAATCGTTGGGTGTTACTCAGCAACCTGACTGAGGATTCTTTTGTATCGATTATGGAGAGGCCAAGCCTTGCTGGTAGTTCGGATATCTGTCGAGTAATTGGTGCCTCTTGGCTGAAAACGGCTGCCTCAGTGGGAAAGGGTCAAATGGAATCTATTAACCGTCGAGCCATCAAGCGCTTGAGGGCGAAGGGGACTGTGATCCTTCTGGATGCATTGGACTATAGCCAGTTGAAAGAAGTAGTTGAGTGCTGTTACGCGGAAGCTGGTGACTCGCTACCAGTTTTTTAGGAAGTATCATATTGGCATCAGGCATCAGGCATCAGGCAGCCGCAACGCGACAAAAAAAGGGCCACCCCATCGGGGCAGCCCTTTTTTTTGCTGTTTGGTGGAGCCGGCGGGAATCGAACCCGCGTCCGTCAGCAATCCATCTGCAGATCTACATGCTTAGCCAAATTTATTAATTTAAGCCTTCACAGCCCAATTGGCAGGACGTGAAGGCCGGGCCCCTAAGAGTTTTAACAGCGCCATCCGGGGCGGACTTTGCTGCGAGCCTATGTTGCGATGCTCGCCGCTCTTCCCCATAGGCAGGGTCGATTGGCGATAAGCAGGGTTTAAGCTGCTAGTGCGTAAGAATCGTCGTTAGCGATTGCTTTAATGTGCCACAAATGATTTACGAGACTCGTGACCTTCTCGGCATGCACCACAGAATTCAGTACCGGCGTCGAATCCAGGTCGGCCCCTGTGATGGGTTCATTCTAAGGGATGGGGGTGGGGAAGTCGATTTCAATGTGTGCTCGTGCGAGTTATTGGGTGACGGCGGAACTGACCATGTATTGGTGGCTGGCGGCATGAATATTGTTCGTTTTGTAATCGGAACGTGAAAAGTGTTACCTGAATACCCATTTATTGTCTGACAATCCAACCTAATAACCTTGTGCTGTCATCTTTCGGGCGCACTATAGCGGTGTCATCACGGTAAAGTTACATCGGCCAGTGGTGAGGTTGAGCAAGAGATGGTCTGGCAGCCATAAGCGACCCAAGAACATCTGGCTCAAATATTGTGTACCACACAATGGCTTTACAGCGAGCCTTGAGATTGACGTATCAAGAAGGCCGCTGATCAAAGCATTGTCGTTCATTGAAGGAGAAGGATGATGAACACGATCTTTCGGTCAGCAGGGCAAGTTTCCGAGAAGGCACTGTCGCCTTTGAAGGCTCAGCCGCTGCTTTATAGAGCGTTGCAGTTGGTGTTTGCGCTGGCTGCGTACGCAGCAGGTATCTACCTGGTGGATATGGCGACGCCGGAAGCACGCATTCCGGTTATTCTGTTCGCCGTTTACTTCCTGCCTGCGGTGCTTCGCGCCTGGTTGCAACTTTACTGGCAGCTGCGTGGCGATAGCCGTGCACAGGATGTGAATACCCGCCACGCGGCGTAATCACGATAGCCTGAGACAGTGCCCAGCGGCAGTGGGTGACGCCTTACGGTGTTACCTCTGCCGTAGTACGCGCTGCTTCTGGCGATTCCAGTCGCGCTCTTTCTCTGTGGCGCGCTTGTCGAATTTCTGCTTGCCTTTGGCCAGTGCGATGTCGCACTTGGCGAACCCTTTCTTCCAGTACAGGCTCACCGGCACACAGGTGAAGCCGTCTTTCTGTACGCCACCAAATACCCGCCCCAGCTCTCGACGGTGCAGCAGCAGTTTGCGCGTGCGTGTCGGGTCAGGGTTAACGTGGGTGCTGGCGGTGTTGAGCGGCTCGAAACGGGCACCGAACAGGAAGGCCTCGCCGTTTTTCAGCAAGACATAGGCTTCTGTCAGGTTGCCTTTGCCGGCACGCAGGGATTTCACTTCCCAACCTTCCAATACCAGGCCGGCTTCGAAGTGCTCTTCCAGGTGATATTCGTGGCGTGCCTTGCGGTTTTGCGCAATGGTGGCCGACGGTGCTTTGGCTTTTTTGTTGGCTTTTCCCATAGGGCGGCGATTATAGAGCAAGGGGTGAGTGGCTGATAGCGGTTTGTCTTGTATGGCCGTTGCGGAGTGGGTGATGGCTTACCCGTGTTTACGGGGTTACCGGCTGTCACTTGAGCCGCCCTGCCAAAAAAAAGACAATACCGCCACGCGAACAAGAGTAATGGTGTTATGAAGCAAGAAAACAAGTCGGTCCATGGAATGTGGGGCAGCCGCTGGGTGTTTATTTTGGCGGCGACCGGGTCGGCAGTGGGGCTGGGTAACATCTGGCGCTTTCCGTATATCACCGGGGAAAACGGTGGCGGTGCTTTTGTGCTGCTGTACCTGCTTTGTATTGCGGTGGTGGGGATCCCCATTATGGCCGCCGAGGTGATGCTGGGCCGCAAGGGGGGGCTGAGCCCGATCAACACCATGCGCAAGCTTGCCGGTGAGAGCAAAGTCACCCAGCGCTGGGCGGGTATCGGGATTATGGGCGCCTTGTCCGCGTTTCTGATTCTGTCGTTTTATTCTGCGGTGGCCAGCTGGGCGTTGTATTACACCTGGGAAGCGGCACGGGGTGCCTTTGAGGGGATTACGGCGACGCAGTCCGAGGCGCACTTTGACAATATGCTGGCCAACCCCTGGTTAATGTTGAGTTACCACTCGCTATTCATGTTGCTCACTATGGTGGTGGTGGCTCGCGGGGTGAAAGGCGGGCTGGAAAAAGCCGTGCAGGTGCTGATGCCGCTGCTGTTTGTGCTGCTGCTGGTGCTGGTGGGCTACGCGGCCACCACGCCCGGCTTTAGTGAAGGTATGCATTTCCTGTTTGCATTTGATTTCTCCAAGCTCACTGGCAAGGCCGTGTTGGTGGCCGTGGGGCAGGCGTTCTTTACGCTGAGCCTGGGGATGGGGGCGATTATGGCTTATGGGGCCTATATGCCCCGCGAGGTGACTGACGCGAAAACCGGGAAAAAGAAACCGGTATCGATTCTCTCTACCGTGGCGATTATTGCGGTGCTCGATACGCTGGTGGCGCTGGGTGCCGGCATGGCCATGTTCCCGCTGCTGTTCTCCGGTGGCCTGGAAGTAGGTCAGGGACCGGGCATGATGTTTGTGACCTTGCCGCTGGCGTTCGGCAATATCCCCGGCGGTGTGTTGTTCGGTTCCCTGTTCTTCCTGCTGGTGGTGTGTGCGGCCTGGAGTTCGTCCATTAGCCTGGGCGAGCCGGTGGTGGCCTGGTTGGTGGAAAAGGGGCTGACCCGCGCCAAGGCCGCTATTGTGGTCGGGCTGGGGGCCTGGTTGCTGGGCGTGGGCTCGGTGTTGTCGTTCAATGTTTGGAAGGATAATACGTTCCTGGCAGGCACCTTCTTCGACAATATGGAGTTCCTGTCTACCACCGTGATGTTGCCCTTGGGCGGCCTGTTGATCGCCATCTTTGCTGGCTGGGTGATGAAAGAGACTCAGGCGCGCAAGGAGCTGGGCATCAAGAACTTCAAACTGTATCTGGTGTGGCGCGCGCTGGTGCGAATTTTCTCCCCGGCGGCGGTGGTGGCGCTGTTTGTGTACTCGATCTGGACTGCGCTGGCCCCGGCCGATGAGGCCGCAGCGGTGGAGGCGGCGGAGCCGGTTGCGCCGGCGGTGTCTGAAGCGCCGGGCGTTGGCGGCGAAACCGAGGTGCCCGCGCCGGTGGCAGAGCCTGCCGACGATGCTGAAACCGCTGAGGTGCCGTCGGCGCCGGTGGAGCCCACCCAGTGAGTGACGCGATGATTCACGTGGAAGTGACCTATGCATTGCCGGAAAAACAGCGTTTGATCGGCCTGGATGTGCCTGAAGGCACCACCATGCTGGAGGCCGCCCGGTTGTCGGGAATCGATGAACAGTTTGTCGATCTCGAACTGGGTAAGGCGCCGATGGGAGTATTCGGCAAGGTGGTGGCCAACCCCGCCGGGCATGTGCTGAAAGCCGGAGAGCGGGTAGAGATCTATCGCCCGTTAACGGCGGACCCGAAGCTCAACCGCAAGAAGCGGGCGAAAGAAAAAGCCTCTGCAGGCAAAGGCTGAGAAGCTCTGTAGCGGTGAGGCAGCAAGGTGCGCGATAAAGAGTGACGTTTACTCGGCGTCATCCTTGCGGTCGGCGGCTTTGCGTTGCAATTCCAGATCGTTACGGCCGGAGGTCTTGGCCTTGAAATCGTCGATCACCTCGCCTTCGTAGCGGCTGTAAGTGCCGTTTTCGAAGTAAACGGAAATGGTCTGGCTGACCTTGTCGCCCTTGCCGGGTCGGTAGGTCATCGGATAGAGCCACAGGTCCGGGGTGAAGGGGTCCACCAGGGTGGGCGCCCCGAGAACATAGCGCACTTGCTCCGGCGACATGCCAGGCTGCAGTTCGCTGAGCATGTCTTCGGTGACGAAGTTGCCTTGCGGGATATCAATTCGATAAACGCCGGGGAAGCGCAGTGAGCTGCAGCCAGCGGTGGCCAGAAGGGATATCAATGTCAGTGAAACAAGAATGCGGGGCATGATTTTCGACTTCGCTAAGTGTTCGGGCGATAATACAGACTTGGGAACCTATGACAAACTCCGGTCTGGCTGTCTGGACCTGTTCCATGGACAGCCAGCGGGGCGATGAGTTCGCCCTGGTGCCTCGGTTGTGCAGATTTCCCGCCTTTTTCAAAACCGCCATTGATTGGCAGATGGAGCATACGCATTGGATAATCAGGATCTCAGAAAAGCGGGCCTTAAAGTGACTCTGCCGCGGGTGAAAATCCTGCAGCAGCTGGAAAAGTCCGAAGAACGCCACCTGAGCGCGGAAGACATCTACAAGTCACTGATGGATTCCGGCGAAGACGTAGGGCTGGCCACGGTATACCGCGTGCTGACTCAGTTCGAGCAGGCCGGCATGGTGTTGCGCCACAACTTTGAAGGCGGCTCCGCCGTGTTCGAATTGGCCGATGAGGACCATCACGACCATATGGTGTGCATGGAAACCGGTGACGTGATCGAGTTTATGGATGACGTGATCGAAAAACGCCAGCACGCCATTGCCGAGGAGCACGGTTACGAAATCGTGGATCACTCGCTGGTGCTGTACGTTAAGCCTAAGAAGAAATAGTAACTCCTCACGCAGCACGCTTCACGCGACGCGCGGGGCGTATCTGCGTGTGCTGGCGGTTCAGTGGGAGCGATGGTTCTACCGCGAAAGCCGGCGAACAGCGAGCTGGGTTTCGTGGTCGAACGACCACTCCCGCAAAGGCTGTGTAGGGTTTGGTGCCGCCGTGAAGCCTGTTGCGTCTCTTTTTATGCTGCCTGGGCTTTGCTCAGCATCTCTTTGGCGTGATTGCGGGTGGATTCGGTGATTTCCACGCCGCCCAGCATGCGCGCCAGCTCCTCCACCCGGGCGGTTTCGTCCAGGCCCTGAATGCGGGTGTGGGTGGTGTCGTCCCCCTGAATTTTGTGTACTTGCCAGTGCTGATGCCCTTGGCTGGCCACCTGTGGCTGGTGGGTAATGCACAGCACTTGGGCGTGCTGTCCTAGCTCACGCAGTAGCCGGCCAACGATTTCGGCTACACCGCCGCCAACGCCCACATCCACTTCGTCGAACACCAGACTGGGGACGGTCAGGTTGCGCGCGCAGATAACCTGAATAGCCAGGCTGACCCGTGACAGCTCGCCACCGGACGCCACTTTGCCCAGCGGTTTGAGCGGTTGGCCCGGGTTGGCGGAAAACAGGAATTCCACGTCTTCCAGGCCGTCGAGTGTGGGGCTGCATTCGCTGAGGCGGGCATCCAGCTGGGCGGCTTTCATGCCCAGGGCGATCAGTTGTTTCTGTACCTGCTGGCTCAGTGTCTTGGCGGCACTGCGGCGAGCCTTGCTGAGCTTGCGGGCGCTGTCCATGTAGTGTTGCTGGGCGGCGCTTTCCTGTTCGGCCAAGGCGTGTAGATGGGCGTCCACGTTGCCCAGCGCGTCGGACTCGGCCAGCAGGTTGCTGTGATGTTCCACCAGCTCTTCCGGGCGAATGCGGTGTTTGCGGGCCAAGGTATAGCACTGGCTCAGACGCTCTTCCAGCTGGCTTAGGCGTGCCGGGTCCAGGTCCAGTTTTTCCAGATAATGGCGCAAATCATCGGCGGCGGCTTCTACTTGCAGGCGGGCCGATTCTACTGTGTCGGCAATGCTGCCCAGGCCGTCGTCGTTGTTGCGGGCATCATCCAGCCAGTGGCTGACCTGGCTAAGATGGTCATTGCAGGTGCCGTCCTCGCCTTCGTATAAGGCGTTGAGTGACTGCTGACAGGTTCGGATCAGGCTTTCTGCGTTGCCCAGCCGTTGTTGCTCCTGTTCCAGTTGCTCCAGTTCGCCATCTTGCAGGGCGAGGGCGTCCAGCTCTTCCAGCTGGAAGCGCAGCAGCTCTTCCTTTTCGTTCTGCTCGCGGGCCTGGTTGAGGGCCTCGTCGTGGGCGCGGCGGGCTTTTTGCCAGTGGCGCCAGTGTTCGCGCACGTTGTTGGCCAGATCCCGTGCATCGGCAAAGTTGTCCAGTAGCTGCCGGTGGGCGTCTTTTTTCAGCAGTGCCTGATGTTCGTGTTGGCTGTGGATGCTGATCAGGCGCTCGCCCAGCTCGCGCACTTCGGCTAGCGGGGTGGGGGTGCCGTTGACGTAGGCCCGGGAGCGGCCGTCTGCGCGCACGGTGCGGCGCAGCAAGCACTGTTCTTCATCGTCCAGTTCCCGTTCGGCCAGCCATTGGCGCGCGGCCAGGTTGTGGCTGACATCGAAAGTGGCCAGCACCTCGGCGCGGTCGTGGCCGTGGCGAACGATGGATGAATCGGCGCGATCCCCGAGGGTGAGCCCAAGGGCGTCGATGATCACGGATTTGCCTGCCCCGGTTTCGCCGCTGATGACAGTGAGCCCGTTTTCTGGCTCCAGCTCCAGCTGGTCAACGGTGGCAAAATGACGAACGCTCAAGTGTGTCAGCATGGTGTTCCTCCGCAACAGGCGAATCGATGTTAAGCAGTCGGGCTCTGGGTCTGATCAGGCCTGGCCGGGCGCTGGGCGGTGCCGCCTGGCGCTGTGTCGGGGAGGTTCGGGTTTTGGTTGGTCATGATGGTCCCTTGCCGCAACGACTGTTCTTATGGTCAGTATTGGTAATGGTAGGGGATTCGCGCGGAGAGTGTAAGCCCTTTGCTCAATGAAACCCTGTCGCAGTTCTCTATATAATAGAGGGGCGATTTTCTGGTACATATACCCCCATGGCAAAGCTGGATCTCAACGAACGAAAACAACGCCTGCTAATGACGCTGGTGGAGCGGCATATCCGTGATGGCCAACCGGTGGGCTCGAAGACGCTGGCCAGTGGCAGCGGCCTGACGGTAAGCCCGGCTACGGTGCGTAACATCATGTCGGAGCTGGAAGAGCTGGGTGTGCTGAGTAGCCCACATACCTCGGCGGGGCGCATTCCCACGGAGCTGGGCTATCGCCTGTACGTGGATTCGCTGTTGGCGACCAGTGTCATGGAGCGCCCGGATCACCGGTACCTGAAAAAAGAGCTGCGCCAGCTGCTGGCCCCGGAGCAGTCCTCCCAGGAGTTGATCGCCCAGGCCTCGAAGACGTTGGCAGAGCTGACGCGGATGGCGGGCTTGGTGGCGGTGCCACGCCGCGAGGTGTCGACCCTGCGGCAGGTGGAATTTCTGCCGTTGTCGGGCAAGCGTGTGCTGGTGGTGCTGGTGGTAAACCGTTCTGAAGTGCAAAACCGCATTATCCATACCGATCGGGATTACGGGGATGTGGAGTTGCGCCAGGCGGCCAATTACATCAACCACACCTATGCGGGCTGCGATTTAAATAGCATCTGCGATGGCTTGCTGAATACCATGAATGCGGATCGCCAGCAGATGGATGCCCTGATGCAGACGGCGGTGGCAGTGGCGGATAAGGCCCTGCGCACCGAGCGGCCCGATTCCGATTATGTGGTGTCCGGGGAATCCAACCTGATTCAGACTGCCGAGGCGGAAAATCTGGGGCAGCTGCGAAACCTTTTCGATGCCTTTAACCATAAGCGCGACATCCTTCATTTGCTGGAGCGCTCCATCAAGGCGGATGGGGTGCAGATTTTCATCGGCCGAGAATCCGGCTTCCAGCCGTTTGAGGATTATTCGCTGATTTCCGCGTCCTACAAGGCGGACAACGGCCCGGCGGGTGTGCTGGCCGTGGTTGGGCCTACCCGCATGGATTACGAAAAAGTCATTCCCACCGTGGATATCACCGCCAAAATCCTCTCGGCGGCCCTCACTCAGCTTTAAGATCAGCTACAAGCTACAAGCTACAAGCTACAAGCGGCAATGCGGTTCAGGGTGTTTTGCTCTGCGACACGTAAGTGCCGCGATTCGGGGTCAGGGTGGTTCTTCTGGGCGAATCGCGGGCGGTAATGTGGGACGAATGGCCCCCTTCTGCCCCGCGTTGTCGCTTGAAGCTTGAAGCTTGCCTGCCTCCCCCCTTGAATCCCACCCGATAGCTCCCATATATTCGCCGGCTTTCCTGAGATAAGGCCCCGGTCGGGGATGTGGAGTGAGTAATGAGTGAGCAGGAAAAAGAACAGAAAGGCGCCGAGCCGCAGGTAGAGACTGTGGAAGAGCAGCAGGCTGCGGCGGCCGCAGAGGCAGAGGCAGAGGCTGAACAGGCTGAACCCACTGCTGACGAGAAGCTGGCTGAGGCGGATGCCGAGCTGGCCAAGGTCAAGAAGGCCCTGGCCGAGGCGGATGTCCGTGCCCAGGCGGAAGTCCAGAACGTGCGCAAGCGTGCCGAGCGGGATGTGCAGCATGCTCGCAAATTTGCCCTGGAGAAGTTTGCCGGCGACCTGCTGAGCGTGGCGGACAACCTGGAGCGTGGCTTGGCGGCGCTGGATGCGGACGATGAGGCCCTGAAGGGGGCTCGTGAAGGCATCGAGCTGACGCTGAAATCCCTGCTGGATGCATTTGCCCGGTACAACCTGGAGCAAATCAGCCCGGCGGATGAGCCGTTCAACCCGGAATTGCACGAAGCCATGACCATGGTGCCGGTCCCGGATGTGGACCCCAACACCGTGATTGAGGTGCTGGAAAAGGGCTATCAGCTCAATGGGCGCCTGATTCGCCCGGCACGGGTGGTGGTCAGTAAAGCGCCCTGATCCCGGGCTCGATGGCTGATGCTTGAGGCTGGATCAAAATCAACAGGCTCCCTTGAAATGGCGGTAGCGACCGCCATATAGGAGCCAGACGAGTTAACAATTCAACTGCCTGGGGCGCCGATAGGGTCCCGGCTGGTGTGAAGGAGATAGAACGACTATGGGTAAGATTATCGGTATCGACCTGGGTACGACCAACAGCTGTGTGGCCGTGCTGGAAGGTGACAAGACCAAGGTTATTGAAAACGCAGAAGGTGCGCGCACTACGCCGTCCATCATCGCCTACACCGACGACAAGGAAACCCTGGTCGGTCAGTCGGCCAAGCGCCAGGCGGTGACCAACCCGGAAAACACCCTGTATGCGGTGAAGCGTCTGATCGGCCGTCGTTTTGACGACAAGGTGGTTCAGAAGGACATCAAGATGGTGCCCTACAAGATCACCAAGGCTGACAACGGCGATGCCTGGGTAGAAGTGAAAGGCGAGAAAATGGCGCCGCCGCAGATCTCTGCGCAAGTGCTGAAGAAAATGAAGAAGACCGCGGAAGATTACCTGGGTGAAACGGTCACCGAGGCTGTTATCACCGTGCCGGCTTACTTCAACGATTCCCAGCGCCAGGCCACCAAGGATGCCGGCCGCATCGCGGGTCTGGACGTGAAGCGTATTATCAACGAGCCGACGGCTGCTGCCCTGGCCTATGGCCTGGACAAGAAAGGCGGCGACCGTACCATCGCGGTTTATGACCTGGGCGGCGGTACCTTCGACATCTCCATCATCGAAATTGCCGAAGTGGATGGCGAGCATCAGTTTGAGGTGCTGGCGACCAACGGTGACACCTTCCTGGGAGGTGAAGATTTCGACCTGGCGTTGATCAACTTCCTGGCCGACCAGTTTAAAGCCGACTCCGGCATTGACCTGGGCGGTGACCCGCTGGCCATGCAGCGTCTGAAAGAAGCGGCCGAGAAAGCCAAGATTGAGCTGTCCTCCGCTGAGCAGACTGAAGTGAATCTGCCGTACATCACTGCAGACAGCACCGGGCCCAAGCACCTGGTGGTGAAAGTGACTCGCGCCAAATTGGAAGCGCTGGTCGGTGATCTGGTGGCGCGTTCCCTGGAGCCGTGCAAAACCGCAATGGCTGACGCCGGCGTAAAAGCGGCCGACATTACCGACGTGATTATGGTCGGTGGCCAGATCCGTATGCCGCTGGTTCAGCAGAAAGTGACTGAGTTCTTCGGCAAAGAGCCGCGCAAGGACGTGAACCCGGATGAAGCGGTTGCCATGGGCGCTGCCATTCAAGGTGCGGTACTGAGCGGTGATGTGACCGACGTGCTGCTGCTGGACGTGACGCCGCTGACCCTGGGTATTGAAACCATGGGTGGCGTGATGACGCCGTTGATCGAGAAGAACACCACTATCCCGACCAACGCGTCGCAGGTGTTCTCCACGGCCGATGACAACCAGACAGCTGTGACCGTGCATGTGCTGCAGGGTGAGCGTAAGCAAGCGACCCAGAACAAGTCGCTGGGCCAGTTCAACCTGGAAGATATTCCGCCGGCACCGCGCGGCATGCCGCAGATCGAAGTGACCTTCGATATCGACGCCAACGGCATCTTGCACGTGGGCGCGAAAGACAAGGCCACCGGCAAAGAGCAGACCATTCAGATTAAAGCCTCCTCCGGCTTGTCCGACGAGGAAGTGGAACAAATGGTGCAGGACGCCGAAGCCCACGCGGACGAAGACAAGAAGTTCGAAGAGCTGGTGCAGACCCGCAACCAGGCGGACCACTTGGTACACGCGACTCGCAAGACTCTTGAGGAAGCCGGCGATAAGGCGACCGACGAAGAGAAGGAAGCGATCACCAAGGCCGTGGACGAGCTGGAAGAAGCCGCCAAGAGCAGCGACAAGGACGACATCGAAGCCAAGATCAAGGCGCTGTCTGAAGTGTCCGCGCCGCTGGCTGAGAAGATGTACGCCGAGCAGGCCCAGCAGGCTGAAGGTGCCGCCGGCGCCGAAGGCGGCGAGCAGCAAGCGGGTGATGACGTGGTCGATGCCGAGTTCGAAGAAGTCGACGACGACAAGAAGAAGTAAGTAACGCCTGACGCCCGACGCCGGATGCTGAACGCAGATACCTTTCGAGGTTGAGCGTTTGGCCTCCGGCGTTCGGCGTCTGGCTAAGCCAAAGGCTTATCTATGTCTAAGCGTGATTATTACGAAGTCTTGGGTGCGGCAAAAGACGCCAGCGCCCAGGATCTGAAAAAAGCCTATCGTCGCCTGGCGATGAAATATCATCCGGACCGTAATCCGGATGACGAAGGCGCCTTGGCTAAATTCAAGGAAGCGAAAGAAGCCTACGAAGTGCTGGCCGATGAGCAGAAGCGTGCGGCCTATGATCAGTTCGGCCATGCCGGCGTGAATGGTCAGGGTGGTGGCGCCGGTGCTGGCGGCGGCTTCGGCGGTGGTGGCTTTGGTGACATCTTCGGCGATATTTTTGGCGACATCTTTGGTGGCGCCGGTGGTGGGCGTCGCGGCCCTGCTCGCGGTGCAGACCTGCGTTATACGCTGGAGCTGAGCCTGGAGCAGGCGGTGCGCGGTTGCGATGAAAAGATCCGCATCCCTACCTGGGATGGCTGTGAGGTCTGCCATGGCACTGGCGCGAAAGAGGGCAGCCAGCCGGTAACGTGCTCTACCTGTGGTGGTGTTGGTCAGGTTCGCATGCAGCAGGGTTTCTTTACCGTGCAGCAGGCGTGCCCCACCTGTAAGGGTGAAGGCAAGATCATCAAGGATCCCTGTGGTAACTGTGGCGGCCAGGGCCGGGTGCAGAATACCAAAACCCTGTCGGTGAAGATTCCTGCGGGTGTGGATACCGGTGATCGCATTCGCCTTGCCGGTGAAGGTGAGGCGGGTATGCATGGCGCGCCATCCGGCGATCTGTACGTACAGGTGGCGGTGCGTGAGCACGACATCTTCCAGCGTGACGGCGACAATCTGTACTGCGAAGTGCCGATCAGTTTTGTCGATGCTTCGCTGGGCGGAGAGCTGGATGTGCCGACCCTGAATGGCAAGGTCAAACTGAAAGTGCCGGCGGAAACCCAAAGCGGAAAACTGTTCCGCCTGCGCGGCAAAGGCGTGGCACCAGTCCGCGGCGGCGCACCGGGTGACCTGCTCTGCAAGGTGGTGATCGAAACCCCGGTCAAGCTGTCTGGCGAGCAGAAAGACTTGTTGCGCAAATTCCAGGAATCCCTGGAAAGCGGCGGCAACCGCCACAACCCGCGCAAGAGCAACTGGTTCGAAGGCGTGAAACGGTTCTTCGATACCAAGTAAGCTTTGCCGTGATGGAAAAAAGCCCGGCGCGGTTTCCGCTCCGGGCTTTTTTGTGTATTGATTGTGGGTATGGCGTCTTTCGGTTCGTACTGCTTGCTTGCGTCAGGCATTCGGTTGCCGTTGCGTGAAACCCGGAAGCCGGAAATTATACGCTCGGACGTTCCTCAATTTCGCGAGGAGCCTGTTTGGGGGCTGTCACAAAGAGCGCATTTGCGCGCGGTGACCCTGTCGCCCTTTCTGGTAGAATAGCCCGCTTGATGCCGGACGTCGGATGCCGGACGCTTAACCTTTCCCCATGGGGTGCTGGGTGGGGCGTCCGGCGTCCGGTGTCTGGCGTCCGGCGTTTAATCAAGGAGACACCATGAAAGTAGGTATTATCGGCGCTGCCGGTCGCATGGGGCGAATTCTGATCGAGGCGACCCTGGCCAACCCGGACACCACCTTGGCGGCGGCGGTGGATGTGCCCGGTTCCAGTTTGATCGGTGCGGATGCCGGTGAGCTGGTGGGGCAGGGCAGCAGTGGTGTGTTGCTGGCGGATGACCTGGCCAAGGTGGTGAACGATGCGGATGTGTTCATCGACTTCACTGTGCCGGAAGCCACGGTAAAAAATCTTGAGGTTTGCCGGGCGGCGGGCACCAAGTTGGTGATCGGCACCACCGGCTTGGATGACAGCCAGAAAGCGGCCCTGCGCGCCGCCAGCGAAGATATTGCCATCTGTTTCGCGCCGAATTATTCCATTGGTGTGAACCTGTGCTTCAAACTGCTGGAGACTGCCGCCCAGATCATGGGTGATGAGGTGGATATTGAAGTCATCGAGGCGCATCACCGCCACAAGATCGATGCGCCGTCTGGCACCGCGCTGCGCATGGGTGAAGTGGTGGCCCAGACTCTGGGGCGCGACCTGAATGAATGCGCCGTGTATGGCCGTGAAGGCCGCACCGGGGAGCGTGAGCGCCACACCATTGGCTTCGAGACCATTCGCGCCGGTGACATTGTCGGTGATCATACGGTGATGTTCGCCGCTGAAGGTGAGCGGGTGGAGATTACCCACAAGGCGTCCAGTCGCATGTCCTTCGGGCGCGGCGCCGTGCGGGCTTCTGCGTGGCTGGCTGGGCATGACAAAGGCCTGTTCGACATGCAGGATGTGTTGGGTCTGGCCGGTGAAAGTGCCGGTTGGGGCAAGGCCTGAGCCTGCCACTGGTCTATCAACGGGATTGCTGCGTGACAGCGGGGCCACAAAGCCCTAAAATAGCGCGCAGCCCGTGATGGGCGTGCGGGGCGCCGAATGAAGAATTTAGAAAAAGCGAGGTGGAGGAATCCATCTCGCTTTTTTGCGAGCGCACCCGCCGCAGATCTCCCTATTCCCTATCAGCCTGGAGGTTGCGTTGACGGTTCCCGCCATTCTCGCTCTTGAAGACGGAAGCATCTTTCGGGGTGTTGCAATCGGTGCCACGGGTGAAACCGTGGGTGAGGTGGTGTTTAACACCGCCATGACTGGCTATCAGGAGATCCTGACGGATCCTTCCTATGCCCAGCAGATTGTAACCCTTACCTATCCGCATATCGGTAACACTGGCGTCACTGCCGAGGACGAAGAGTCCTCCCGAATCTGGGCCGCAGGCCTGGTGATTCGCGATCTGGCCATGACAGTGAGCAACTGGCGTAGTGAGCAGTCTCTTCCGGATTATCTGCGTGAAAACAATATTGTCGCCATTGCCGACATTGATACCCGTCGCCTGACGCGTATTCTTCGTGACAAGGGCGCCCAGAATGGCTGCATTCTGGCCGGCGAGAACATTGATGAAGCGCAAGCGCTGGCGGCAGCCAAAGGCTTTCCCGGCCTGAAAGGCATGGACCTGGCCAAGGAAGTCACCGTTGCCGAGAGCTACAGCTGGACGGAGTCCACCTGGGATCTGGTGAAGGGGCACACCGAGCAGACCGATACCCGTTTCCATGTGGTGGCCTACGACTACGGCGTGAAGCGCAACATTCTGCGCATGCTGGCCGAGCGTGGCTGCAAGCTCACCGTGGTGCCGGCGCAAACGCCCGCATCCGAGGTGCTGGCCATGAATCCGGATGGTGTATTTTTGTCCAACGGCCCGGGTGACCCGGAGCCTTGCGACTATGCCATTGCCGCGATTCAGGAAATTGTTGCCACCGGGTTGCCGGTGTTCGGTATCTGCCTGGGGCACCAGTTGCTGGCCCTGGCCAGTGGTGCCAAGTCCATGAAGATGGCGACCGGCCATCATGGTGCTAACCACCCGGTGAAAACCCTGGCGGATGACACGGTGATGATCACCAGCCAGAACCATGGTTTTGCGGTGGATATCGATACCTTGCCGGATAACCTGAAAGTGACTCATGTGTCGCTGTTTGATGGCACCTTGCAGGGCATCGAGCGCACTGACGTGCCGGCCTTCAGCTTTCAGGGTCACCCGGAAGCGAGCCCGGGGCCGCGCGATTGCGCGCCGCTGTTCGATCATTTTATCGAGCTCATGCAAGCAAAATAAGCGTCTGACGTCCGACGTTCGACGTCTGACGCGCTGGCAATTGAAATTAACGTCTGACGGTTAGTGACTATGCCGAAAAGAAGTGATTTAAAAAGCATCCTCATTATTGGCGCTGGCCCGATTGTGATCGGCCAGGCCTGTGAGTTTGATTACTCCGGTGCCCAGGCATGTAAGGCGCTGCGCGAAGAGGGTTACCGGGTCATCCTGGTGAACTCCAACCCGGCCACCATCATGACCGACCCGGCCATGGCGGACGCCACCTATATCGAGCCGATCACCTGGCAGACCGTGGCCAAGATCATCGAAAAGGAGCGCCCTGACGCGCTGCTGCCCACTATGGGTGGCCAGACCGCACTGAACTGTGCGCTGGATCTAGACCACAATGGCGTGCTGAAAGAGTTCGGCGTGGAGATGATCGGCGCCACCGAAGATGCCATCGACAAGGCGGAAGATCGCTCCCGCTTTGACAAGGCGATGAAAGCGATTGGCCTGGAGTGTCCGCGCTCTGCCATTGCCCACAACATGGAAGAGGCCAGTGCGGCCCTGGATGATCTAGGTTTCCCTTGCATCATTCGTCCCAGCTTTACCATGGGTGGCTCCGGCGGCGGTGTGGCGTATAACCGCGAAGAATTTGAAGAGATTTGCCAGCGTGGTCTGGACTTGTCGCCAACCAATGAACTGTTGATTGATGAGTCCTTACTGGGTTGGAAAGAGTACGAAATGGAAGTGGTCCGCGACAAAAAGGACAACTGCATTATCGTCTGTACCATTGAAAACTTTGATCCCATGGGTGTGCACACCGGGGATTCCATCACTGTGGCGCCGGCCCAGACGCTCACCGATAAAGAGCTGCAGATCATGCGCGACGCCTCACTGGCGGTGCTGCGTGAAATCGGCGTTGAAACCGGTGGTTCCAACGTGCAGTTCGGCATCAACCCGGACGACGGGCGCATGGTGGTGATCGAGATGAACCCGCGGGTGAGCCGTTCTTCCGCGTTGGCGTCCAAGGCCACCGGCTTTCCGATCGCCAAGGTGGCGGCCAAGCTGGCCGTGGGCTACACCCTGGACGAACTGCAGAACGAAATTACCGGCGGTAAGACCCCGGCGTCGTTCGAGCCGTCCATTGATTACGTGGTCACCAAAATCCCGCGCTTCAACTTCGAGAAGTTCGCCGAAGCGGATGCGGTGCTGACCACCCAGATGAAGTCCGTGGGCGAAGTGATGGCCATTGGCCGCAACTTCCAGGAATCGGTACAGAAAGCGCTGCGTGGCCTGGAAACCGAGTCTATTGGTTTCGATCCCCATGTTGATCCGGCGGCACCGGACGCCCGCGAGCAGGTAGCGCAGTTGCTGTCCACGCCGGGCCCGGAGCGTATCTGGATCGTTGGCGATGCGTTCCGTGTCGGCATGACCGTGGACGATGTGTTTGGCATCACCAAGATTGATCGCTGGTACCTGGTGCAGATCGAAGATCTGATCCGTGCCGAGCAGCAACTGGCTGATAGCACCTTCAGCAGCCTGACCCGCGACAGCCTCTATGCGCTCAAGCGCAAAGGTTTTTCCGATGCTCGCCTGGCGCAACTGCTGGGCGTGAAGGAAGCCGACGTGCGCGGCAAGCGTGAAGAGCTGGGTGTGCTGCCGATCTACAAGCGGGTAGATACCTGTGCGGCGGAATTCGCTACCGACACGGCCTACATGTACTCCAGCTACGACGAAGAGTGCGAATCCAACCCGACAGACCGTGACAAGATCATGGTCATCGGCGGTGGCCCCAACCGGATCGGTCAGGGCATCGAGTTCGATTACTGCTGTGTGCACGCGGCCTTTGCCATGAAGGAAGACGGTTACGAAGCCATCATGGTCAACTGTAACCCGGAGACCGTGTCCACCGATTACGATACCTCCGATCGCTTGTACTTCGAGCCGGTTACGCTGGAAGACGTGCTGGCCATCGTGGCGAAAGAAAAGCCCAAGGGTGTGATCGTTCAGTATGGCGGGCAGACCCCGCTGAAGCTGGCCCGTGCCCTGCAAGCCGCTGGCGTGCCGATTATCGGCACGCCGCCGGATGCCATCGATGAAGCGGAAGACCGTGAGCGTTTTCAGCAGATGGTTAACAAGCTTGGCCTGAAGCAGCCGCCTAACCGTACTGCTCGCTCCATGGAAGACGGTGTGCGTCTGGCGGAAGAAATTGGTTACCCGCTGGTGGTGCGTCCTTCCTATGTGTTGGGCGGCCGTGCCATGGAGATTGTTTACAGCGAAGCGGAACTGCGCAACTACATGATGAACGCGGTCTCCGTGTCCAACGATTCTCCAGTATTGCTGGATCGTTTCCTGGACGATGCCATCGAAGTGGACGTGGATGCGGTCTGTGACGGCACCGATGTGGTCATCGGCGGCATCATGCAGCATATCGAACAGGCCGGCGTGCACTCCGGTGATTCCGCCTGTTCCTTGCCGCCGTACTCGTTGGATGATGAGGTGCAGGATGTGATGCGCCAGCAAGCGGCCGACATGGCGCTGGAGCTGGGCGTGATTGGCTTGATGAATGTGCAGTTCGCCGTGAAGAGTGGTGAGGTGTATGTGCTGGAAGTGAATCCGCGTGCTGCCCGGACTGTGCCCTATGTGTCCAAGTGCATCGGGGTCTCCTTGGCCAAAGTGGCGGCTCGCTGCATGGCGGGTACGAGTCTCAAGGAACAAGGTTTCACCGAAGAGGTCAAACCGCAGCACTACTTTGTGAAAGAAGCGGTGTTCCCGTTTGCCAAGTTCCCGAAAGTCGATCCGATCCTGGGCCCGGAAATGAAGTCCACCGGGGAAGTCATGGGTGTCGGTGCGACCTTTGCGGAAGCCTTTGGCAAGGCGTCTTTGGGCGCGGGTGAAATGCTGCCGGAAACGGGTACAGCGTTTATCTCCGTGCGCGAAGTCGACAAGCCTGCGTCCGTGGAAGTGGCGCGTATGTTGAACGAGCGCGGCTTTAGTCTGGTTGCCACCAAAGGTACTGCCAAGGTACTGGAAGCGGCGGGCCTTGAGGTGAAGGTGGTGAACAAGGTGCTGGAGGGGCGTCCGCATATTGTGGACATGATCAAGAACGACCAGATCGCCCTGATCGTGAACACCACTGAGGGCAAGCAAGCGACCCGCGATTCCTTTGCGATTCGTCGTTCGGCGCTGCAGCACAAGGTGTTCTATACCACCACTATCGCCGCCGCCCACGCGGTGTGCCAGGCACTGGGTATCAGTGGTGAGCCCACTGTTCGTCGCTTGCAGGATCTGCATGCCGAAATGAAATAAATCGTCGTCGGGAGCGCTCGGAGCAGAGTGCTCCGGGCGGTTCCGTTAACAGGGTATTTTCCGCCTGTTAAAAGATGCGAGGATAACTATGCAACGTGTACCGATGACCGCCAAGGGTGCGAAAGCCCTGCGCGAGGAACTGGAAAAACTGAAAAAAGAAGATCGCCCGCGTATTTCTGCTGCGATTGCAGAAGCCCGTGAACACGGCGACCTGAAGGAAAATGCTGAATATCACGCTGCCCGTGAGCAACAGGGTTTTTGTGAAGGCCGTATTGGCGACATTGAGGGTAAGCTCTCCAATGCGCAGATTATCGATATTCAGGATATTGAAAACATCGGCAAGGTGATTTTCGGTGTGACCGTTACCATCATCGATGTGGATACGGACGAAACCAAGGTCTATCAGATTGTTGGCGACGACGAAGCGAACATCAAGCAGGGCAAGCTGAGTGTGAACTCACCGATTGCCCGCGGCCTGATCGGCCGTGAGGAAGGGGATGTGGTGCAGATCGACACCCCGGGCGGCACCCGCGAATATGAAGTCGACAAGGTAGAGCATATCTAGCCGCTTGCATGCGTCACGCTTGCACGCAGCACGCAAAAAAGGCGACGTTAAACGTCGCCTTTTTCATGTCTGTCGCGTGTTGCGTGTAGCCTGCCAGCGTGAGAGCGGCTCTTAAGCGTTCTGATACCGCAGGACATTGGACAGTTTTGCGCTGGGTTTCTGGGCCGGGCGGT
Organism: Alcanivorax sp.; assembly: GCF_040118815.1. GTDB lineage: Bacteria > Pseudomonadota > Gammaproteobacteria > Pseudomonadales > Alcanivoracaceae > Alcanivorax. The sequence goes on along the minus strand of NZ_JBEDTC010000019.1, from coordinate 51,849 downwards.
AGAGCAGGGCGATGTTGCCGATGCGCTGGATTAGCTCGGCGCTGCCTTTCTCAGTGAGCGCTTGCACAATGGCGGCGCGGTCCTCGCGGGTTTCTGCGTTAACCTTCACCTTGATCAGCTCGTGATCTTCCAGGCGCAGGTTGAGTTCTTCCACGAAGTTGTCGCTGAGTCCCTTGTCGCCAAAGATCAGAACGGGTTTCAGGTGGTGACCAATACGGCGTAACCGTTTGATGTCCTGGGTAGATAGCGGCACGGTGTAGCTCCAGAAAGGGTTGCTGTGCGCGTATTCTACGGATTAGCCGGCGGAAAAGCAGCCATCGTGTGCGTGTGTTATTGCGAGAGAATACAGAGAATTCAGGAGAAAGTGGCTCATGGCGAAGTCCAGTCGTTCCAAGACCAGTAAGGCCTGGTTGAAAGAGCACTTCAATGATCCGTGGGTGGCCAAGGCCCAGGAGCAGGGTTACCGCTCCCGGGCCAGCTTCAAACTGTTGGAAATGCACGAAAAGGACCGTTTGTTCCGGCCGGGCATGAAGGTGTTGGATCTTGGTGCCGCGCCGGGGGGCTGGAGCCAGGTGGCAGGGCAGCTAATCGGCGGCAAGGGCACGGTCATTGCCAGTGATATTCTTGCCATGGATGCGCTGCCGGATGTGACCTTTATCGAAGGCGATTTTCGTGAAGAGGCGGTCTATGAGCAAATTCTTGCGGCGCTGGGGGATCAGCGGGCAGACCTTGTAATGTCTGACATGGCCCCCAATATGAGTGGTAACAGCGCGGTGGATCAGCCGCGAGCCATGTATCTGGCGGAGTTGGCGCTGGATATGGCTGAGCGAGTGTTGGAACCCGATGGCCTGTTTCTGGTCAAGGTATTCCAGGGGGAGGGGTTTGAAGACTACCGCAAAGCGTTGCAAAGTCGTTTCAAGCGCGTGGTCAGTCGCAAGCCGGCAGCCAGCCGGGCTCGCTCCACCGAGGTCTACCAGTTGGGCTTTGGCCTGAAATAGGCCGTGAAAAAGCCGTAAAATGGCTATATTCCTGTCCGAACCGGCATTACGTTGCTTCTGGCAAATGGTGTAAGGTGTAACGACGTTAGTGTGCGCGCGAGCGCCCGGATTAATCGAGGTCTCCCTTGAACGACATGACCAAGAATATTGTGCTGTGGCTGGTGATTGCCGGCGTTCTGTACGTGGTGGCATCCAGTCTCAGTACCCAGCCTGCAACCACCGATGTGCCTTACTCCACCTTTATTTCGCGGGTAGAGGACGGCAAGGTGCAGGAAGCGAAGATCGGCGAAAGCACGATTACCGGGACCTATTCGGATGGCGGCGAGTTCCGCACGGTGAAACCGCCGACGCTGGACACCAATCTGATGCCCACGTTGATCCAGAATGGTGTCAATGTGGTGGGCTTGGAGCCTCAGCGTCAGGGCTTCCTGACCCAGCTGTTCTTGTCGGTGCTGCCGATTTTGCTGATTTTGGCCATCTTTATCTTCTTTATGCGCCAGATGCAGGGCGGCGGTAAAGGCGGCGGCGGGCCGATGACATTCGGTAAGTCCAAGGCCAAGCTGCTGGGTGAGGATCAGATTAAAACCACCTTTGCCGATGTGGCGGGCGTGGAAGAAGCCAAGGAAGAAGTGCAGGAGTTGGTTGAATTTCTGCGTGACCCGGCCAAGTTTCAGCGTCTGGGTGGCAAGATTCCCCGCGGCGTGCTGATGGTCGGTTCTCCCGGTACCGGTAAAACCCTGTTGGCCAAGGCCATTGCGGGTGAGGCCAAGGTGCCATTCTTCAGTATTTCCGGTTCGGACTTTGTGGAAATGTTTGTGGGTGTTGGCGCCAGCCGGGTCCGCGACATGTTCGAGCAGGCTAAGAAGCATTCTCCGTGCATCATCTTTATTGATGAAATTGATGCGGTGGGCCGCTCCCGGGGGGCCGGTGTTGGCGGCGGTCACGATGAGCGTGAGCAGACACTCAACCAGTTGCTGGTGGAAATGGACGGTTTTGATGGCAACGAAGGCATCATCGTGATTGCCGCCACTAACCGCCCAGACGTGCTGGATCCAGCTTTGCTGCGCCCGGGTCGTTTCGACCGTCAGGTGACCGTGCCGTTGCCGGATATTCGTGGCCGCGAACATGTACTGAAAGTGCACATGCGTCAGGTGCCGATTTCTGATGATGTGGAGCCGGCATTGATTGCCCGTGGTACGCCTGGGTTCTCCGGTGCGGACTTGGCCAACCTGGTTAACGAAGCGGCCCTGTTTGCTGCCCGTGCCAACAAGCGCATGGTTTCCATGGAAGAGTTCGAGAAAGCCAAGGACAAGATCCTGATGGGCGCCGAACGCCGCTCCATGGTGATGAATGAGAAAGAAAAGCTGAACACGGCCTTCCATGAGTCGGGCCACGCCATTGTGGGGCGTTTGGTGCCGGAGCATGACCCGGTCTACAAGGTGAGCATTATTCCGCGAGGTCGTGCGCTGGGCGTGACCATGTACCTGCCGGAAGAAGATAAGTACTCCCTGTCCAAGCGCGGCCTGGAGTCGTCAATCTGCTCCCTCTTCGGCGGTCGTATTGCCGAAGAAATGACGCTGGGCTTTGATGGTGTCACCACGGGTGCCTCCAACGATATTGAGCGAGCCACCAAGTTGGCCCGTTCCATGGTGACCAAGTGGGGCCTGAGTGAAAAAATGGGCCCGCTGGCTTACGAGGAAGAAGAAGGCGAAGTGTTCCTCGGTAAGCAGATGGGTCAACGTAAGCATATGTCTGAGCAAACGGCGGAAGAAATCGACCGCGAAGTGCGGGCCATCATCGATAGCTGCTACGGGCGCGCCAAGCAGATTTTGGAAGACAATCGCGACAAGCTGAACCTGATGGCGGATGCGTTGATGCAGTACGAAACCATCGATGCGGCGCAGATCGAAGACATCATGGGTGGCCACAAGCCGCGGCCGCCGAAAGACTGGCGAGACCAAGGGCCGGGCAATGGCGCTGCTGCCTCCGGTGATTCAGAGTCGGGTGACGATGCCATTGGTGGACCTGCCAACACGCACTGATTCATGATGCATCCAATAACGCTTAGCTGTGGGGCGCGGACACTAGACCTGTCCGCGCCTGTCGTTATGGGGGTCCTGAATGTGACCCCCGATTCCTTTTCTGACGGTGGCCGTTACACCGAGCGTGACGCGGCGCTGCGTCAGGCGGAGCAAATGCTGCGTGACGGTGCCGCGATCCTGGATGTGGGCGGTGAGTCCACGCGCCCGGGGGCAGCGCCTGTGTGCGAACAGGAAGAGCTGGATCGGGTTATACCCATCGTCGAGGCGTTGGGTCGCGAGTTGGATGCGCTGGTGTCCGTGGATACCAGTACGGCGGCGGTGATTCGTGATAGCGCCGCTGCCGGCGCCGGTATCATCAATGACGTGCGCTCCTTGCGTCGCCCCGGTGCCATGCAGGCAGCCGCGGCAAGTCAGCTTCCGGTCTGTTTGATGCATATGCAGGGAGAGCCCGGCAGTATGCAGGATAACCCCCATTACGATGATGTGACCGCCGAAGTGGTGGCGTTTCTACGTGAGCAGATTGCTGCCTGCGAGCGGGCGGGTATTGCCCGGGAGCGTTTGCTGGTGGATCCGGGGTTTGGTTTCGCGAAAAACGTGCAGCATAATTTGCTGCTTATGCAGGAAATGGCTGATTTGCAGTCCCTGGCGCTGCCGATTTTAATCGGTGTGTCGCGCAAGTCCCTGTTCGGTAAAGTATTGAATCGTGATGTCAGTGAACGATTGCCCGGCAGCCTGGCGGCCGCCGTTATGTGTGTGGAGCGCGGCGCGATGATCGTGCGTGCCCACGACGTCAAAGAAACCGTGGATGTGGTGCGTTTTGCCCATGCGGTCAGGGAATCTCAGAGAGAATCGCAGAAGGAGTTGTCATGACGCGCAAATATTTCGGCACCGATGGGGTGCGGGGTACGGTAGGTGAGTTTCCCATTACACCAGATTTCGTGCTCAAACTGGGCTGGGCGGCAGGTAAGGTGCTGGCCGCGCGAGGCGGCAGCAAGATATTGATCGGCAAGGACACCCGCATTTCCGGCTATATGTTCGAGTCAGCCCTGGAGGCCGGTATTTCCGCAGCCGGGGTAGATGTGCGCCTGTTGGGTCCGTTGCCCACCCCGGGGATTGCCTATTTGACCCGCACCTTGTCGGCGCAAGCCGGCATCGTGATTTCTGCGTCCCACAATCCCTACACGGATAACGGCATCAAATTCTTTGGTGCGGATGGGCGCAAGCTCAACGACGAGATCGAGCTGGAAATTGAACGCTTGCTCGATGAGGAAATTTCAGTGGTGTCCACGGACCAAATCGGCAAGGTGCGCCGTATTGATGACGCGCGTGGTCGCTACATCGAATTTTGCAAAAGCACGGCGCCGGGGCTGGACCTCAGTGGCATGAAAATTGTGGTGGATACGGCTAACGGTGCGGCTTATCACATTGCCCCGGACGTGTTTGAAGAGTTGGGCGCTACCGTCGTGCCCCTGGCCAACCAGCCTGACGGTTTCAATATTAACCGTGATTGCGGTTCTACCCACCCTGAAACCTTGCAGCGCAAGGTGCTGGAAGAGAAGGCTGATCTGGGTGTGGCGTTGGACGGTGACGCAGATCGGCTGCTGATGGTGGATCACACCGGCAAACTGGTCGACGGTGATCAGTTGCTGTTTGTGGTTGCTCGTGACCGCAAGGACAATGGTGCGGAAATGGCCGGTGTGGTCGGCACGCTCATGTCCAATTTTGGTCTTGAGTTGGCGCTGGAAGCTGAAGGTATCGAGTTTGTGCGCGCCAACGTAGGCGACCGCTACGTGATGGAGCAGCTGGACAAGCGTGGCTGGAGCATTGGCGGTGAGTCCTCCGGCCATCTGGTGTGCCTGGATTGCACTTCAACTGGCGATGGCACCGTGTCCGCCCTGCAGGTGTTGGCGGCATTGTCCCGTCGCAAGCAGGGCCTGGCTGAGGCGGTGGCCGATGTGGCCATGCTGCCCCAACAAATGATCAATGTGCGTGGCCCTAATCGTAATGGATTTATGGAAAAGGCGGAGGTGCAGGCGGCGATGGCCAGTGTCGAGGAGCGGTTGGCTGGTAATGGCCGCGTGCTTTTACGTCCTTCTGGCACCGAGCCGTTGGTGCGGGTAATGATTGAAGGTAAAGATGGCGATCAGGTGGCGGCGCTCTGTCGCGAGCTGGCCGATGTGGTTGAAAAAGCCATTAGCTGACCGCAACGCGGTTGCGATGATTGGCGCAAGAAAAGACTCCAAGGAATCCAACAATGAAAAGAACCCCTCTGGTTGCCGGTAACTGGAAAATGCATGGCGGGCAATCTCTGGTGGCGTCCATGGCGGCAGCCCTGGCGGATTATCAGGGTGTGGCAGACGTGGTCGTTTGCCCGCCGTTTCCCTATCTGGCCTCTGCCCGGGAGCAGTTACCCGAGGCTATTGGGCTGGGTGCGCAGAATGTCAGCGACCAGGCGGATGGCGCCTTCACCGGGGAGGTGTCAGCTTCCATGCTGGCGGAAGCCGGGTGTGGCTATGTGATTATTGGCCACTCTGAGCGCCGGGCGCTGTACGCGGAAAGCGATGCGCAAATTGCCGATAAGTTCGCTCAGGTGCAGGCCGCGGACCTGGTGCCGGTACTGTGCGTGGGGGAAACCCTGGCAGAGCGCGAGGCGGGCAACACGGATGCGGTGGTCTGCGGGCAATTGCAGGCGGTGGTCGATGCGGTGGGTATTGCAGCGTTTGCTCGGGCGGTGGTCGCTTATGAGCCGGTCTGGGCCATTGGTACAGGTAAGACGGCAAGCCCGGAACAGGCCCAGGCGGTGCATGCCTGTTTGCGCCACTCCTTGGCAGAAAACGACCCGGATATCGCTCAATCGTTGCGGTTGCTTTACGGCGGCAGTGTAAAGGCGGATAATGCCGCCCTTCTATTTGCCCAGTCAGACATCGATGGGGGTCTGATCGGTGGGGCATCGTTAACAGCCGACAGCTTTATTGCGATCTGTCAGGCGGCGGAATAATTAGAGACGTTATGGATATTGTTGTTCATGTAGTGCACGTGCTGGCGGCCCTCGGGCTGGTTGGTCTGGTGTTGATTCAGCACGGCAAAGGCGCGGATGCCGGTGCCTCCTTTGGTGGCGGTGGCTCGCAGACGGTTTTCGGGAGTGCCGGTTCGGCAAACTTCCTGACCCGTGCCACGGCTGTACTGGCGGCGGTTTTCTTTGTGACCAGCTTGGTGTTGGCCTGGATGGCGCGTCAAGAAGCGGACAGCACCCGTAGCTTCCTGCCGGAGCTGGAAACCGTTGAGCATCAGGATGTGCCTGTTGTCGATGAGTCTCAGTCCGACGTGCCGGCTGGCATGACGGAAGTGCCTGTGGCGCCAGAAGCCAATGAAGGGCAAAAAGAAGTTTCGGATGTGCCTCAAGCTGAGGTAGAATCCCCGGCCCCGGCTGAGGTGCCTCAGTCGGAGCAGTAAGTTAAGCGTTCTTTGCCGAAGTGGTGGAATTGGTAGACACGCTATCTTGAGGGGGTAGTGAGCTTCGCTCGTGCCGGTTCAAGTCCGGCCTTCGGCACCAATTAGGGAACGTTTTGCTGACCATTGTTGTCAGTGAGGCGTAGGAAAAAGATCGGTGTATATTGATCGATGTTTTCCAAGGCCAGCCTTTGCGCTGGTTAGCATCAGGTTCTGTGGCTTTTCCTGATGCTAAGGCTTCGAAAAATAAATACTTTTTTCGATAATGCCTTGACAGAGTAAGCGCCTCTGAGTACTATTTGCGCTCGATTTTGATGCGGGGTGGAGCAGTCTGGTAGCTCGTCGGGCTCATAACCCGAAGGTCGTAGGTTCAAATCCTGCCCCCGCTACCAATTAGCAGAACCGGAAAAACACCTTCGGTTCGAAGCGAACAAAAAGCCCCTCTAGCAGGGGCTTTTTGTTATCCGTAAACCGACCCGGTTAGTGGAAGTGGGCGGTGGATACGCGGTCTTTGCGGGGAATGCTGCAAGTGCTGTGACATCCTCGGGCCCATTTTTTGTTTGTACCGTCGGAAAGTTTTATGTCGAAACGCACGGAACAGTTAACGGAGCTGCTGGCTCCGGTAGTGGAAGATCTGGGCTTTGTGCTTTGGGGTGTTGAATACATCCAGGGGCGCGGGGCCGTTTTGCGTGTGTTTATTGACCATGCAGACGGTATCTCGGTAGATAATTGCGCGGCCGTGAGTCACGAAGTCAGCGGCGTGCTGGATGTGGAAGATCCGATTTCCGGTGAGTTCAATCTTGAGGTGTCCTCGCCGGGCATGGATCGGCCCATGTTCGAAATTGCGCAGTATGTCGATTACATCGGTGAAGATGTGCAGCTCAAGCTGCTGGCACCGGTAAGCGGCAAGCGTAAAATGACGGCGGCCATTGTGGCCGTGGACGGCGATACGCTGGTGGTGGAGCTGGATGGCGAAACCTTGCGTGTTCCTTACAGTCAGGTAGATCGTGCCCGGTTGCAGCCCCGCTTCGACTGAGCACGCCCTGAAGAACTTTAGTCTTTGTAAAGGCCTGGCCATGAACAAAGAGATCCTGCTGGTAGCGGAAACAGTTTCAAACGAGAAAGGTGTAAGCCGAGACGTAATTTTCGAGGCCATTGAACTGGCGCTCGCGGCGGCCACCAAGAAACGTTTTAAGCAAGAAGACGTAGAAATTCGTGTGGATATTGACCGGGTGTCCGGCAATGCCAAGAGCTTTCGTGTTTGGCACGTGGTGCCTGACGAGGAGCTTTACGAGTTTGGCAAACAGCTGACACTGGATGAAGCGCACGAGCAGGATACGTCGCTGCAGATCGGTGATACCTGGGAAGAGGAAGTCGAATCCGAAGCCTTTGGTCGCATCGCTGCACAGACTGCCAAGCAGGTCATCGTACAGAAAGTACGTGAAGCCGAGCGCCGTCAGATTGTTGAAGAATACCGCGATCGTATCGGCGATCTGGTTAGCGGTACGGTGAAAAAAGCCAGCCGGGATTCCATTATTCTGGATCTCGGTGGCAACGCCGAGGCGCTGATTACCCGCGAGCACATGATTCCGCGTGAAGCCGTTCGCCAGAACGACCGCATCCGTGCCTATTTGCTGGGTGTGAATGAAGAAAATCGCGGTCCGCAGCTGTTCGCCAGTCGTGCCTGCCCGGACATGCTGATCGAGTTGTTCAAGATTGAAGTGCCGGAGATCGGTGAAGAGCTGATCGAGATCAAGGGTGCTGCCCGTGATCCTGGGTCGCGCGCCAAGATCGCCGTGAAGAGCAATGATCAGCGTATCGACCCGGTGGGTGCTTGTGTGGGTATGCGCGGCGCGCGTGTTCAAGCGGTGTCCAATGAGTTGGCCGGCGAGCGTATTGATATCGTCCTGTGGGACGACAACCCGGCGCAGTTGGTGATTAATGCCATGCAGCCGGCAGAAGTGGCTTCCATCGTGATGGATGAAGAAAGCCATTCCATGGATATCGCCGTGGAAGACGAATCTGCACTGGCTCAGGCTATTGGCCGCAGTGGGCAGAACATTCGTCTGGCGTCCGAGCTGACCGGCTGGGAACTCAACGTCATGACCATTGATGACGCTGAGACCAAACAGGAAGAAGAAGCAGAGCAGGCCCTGCAGACGTTCATGAATGAGCTGGACGTGGACGAAGATGTGGCCGGCGTGCTGGTGGATGAAGGTTTCTCTACCCTCGAAGAAGTGGCCTATGTGCCTGAGGAAGAGATGCTGGCCATCGACGGATTTGATGAAGATATCGTGGAGCTGTTGCGCCAGCGGGCTAAAGACGCGCTGTTGACCAAGGCCCTGGTGTCTGAAGAGAAGTTTGACCAGGCCGAGCCTGCGGAAGACCTTCTGAACATGGAAGGTATGGACCGTGAGCTGGCTGTTGAATTGGCTTCCCGTGGCATTGTCACGATGGAAGACCTCGCCGAACAGGCGGTGGATGACCTGCTGGAAATTGAAGGCCTGAGCGAAGAGCGTGCAGCTGAGTTGATCATGACTGCGCGTGCGCCCTGGTTTGAAGGCGAAGACGAAGCCGGGGCATAACTGCCCCTTTTCAGGCTGATCAAGCAGGCACCATCAGAGACGGACAGGAGAGTGTTGCTGACATGGCAGAAACGACCGTAAAGAAACTGGCCGACATCGTAGGGACGCCCGTCGAAAAGCTGCTTACGCAGATGAAAGACGCAGGGTTGCCCCATGGCGATGCCAGCGAAGTGGTCTCCGATGAACAGAAGCAGCAGCTACTGGCGCATCTGCGCAAGTCTCATGGTGCCCAAGACGAAAGCAGTGGAAAGAAAATTACGCTGAAGCGTAAATCCACCAGCACCATCAAGACCACCGGCGCTGCCGGTAAGTCCAAGACCGTGAACGTGGAGGTGCGCAAGAAACGCACCTACATGAAGCGTGACGTGCTGGAAGCGGAAGAGCGCGAAGATGCAGAACGCCTGGCGGCGGAAGAAGCAGCGCGCATCGCGGAAGAAGAGAAACAAGCGGCAGAAGATGCCGCCAAACGTGCTGCGGACGATGAAGCTGCACGGTTGAAGGAAGACGAAGCCCGCGCCAAGGCTGAGAAGGAACGCAAAGCGGCTGGCGAGAAAGCGGCGGAAGAAAAGAGCAAGCGTGTTTCCGTGCCTAAAACGAGTGCAGCGAAGAAGCCGGCTAAAGAAGAGACGCCAGCGGAAAAAGCCAAGCGCGAAGAGGCGGAACGCAAGCAGCGTGAAGCCGATGATGCCAAGCGCAAGCAGGAAGCGGAAACTCGCAAGAAAGCGGAAGAAGAAGCTGCCCGTCGCACGGCTGAAGAAGCAGCTCGTATTGCGGCTGAACTGGAACAGCGTGGCGAGCAGGAAGAGAAGAAGCCTGCAGCGGAAGACGACAAGGACAAAGGCTCGTCCATTGTTAATGCCGCCCAGGAAGCCAGCTATCAGCGTGAAGAGCGTCAGTCTCGCCGTCGTCGTCGCAAGCCCAAGGTTGCGGGCGTTGTACACGGCAAGATGAAAAGCTCCATGAACAAGCAGCATGGCTTTAAAACGCCGACGGAGAAGAAAATCTACGAAGTCGAAGTTCCAGAAACTATTACCGTGACAGATCTGGCCCAGCGCATGAACGTTAAGGCCAAATCGTTGATTAAGTCCCTGATGAAAATGGGCGAAATGGTCACGGTCAATCAGCCTGTCGATCAGGAAACCGCTTTCTTGCTGGTAGAAGAAATGGGGCACACTCCTATTGCCAGCAAAGGTCAGGAAGAGTTGCTTGAAGATCACCTGGCGGCTGACCTGGTTACCCGTGATAGCGTGGATTCTGAGCACCGTGCGCCAGTCGTGACCATTATGGGTCACGTCGACCATGGTAAAACGTCTCTGCTTGATTACATCCGTAAGGCCAAGGTGGCCAGCGGTGAAGCCGGTGGTATTACTCAGCATATTGGTGCGTACCACGTCGAGCACGAGAAAGGCATGATCACCTTCCTCGACACTCCCGGTCACGCTGCCTTTACTGCCATGCGTGCGCGTGGTGCCAAGGCTACGGATATCGTGGTGATTGTGGTGGCCGCCGATGACGGCTTGATGCCGCAGACCGAAGAAGCGATCAACCATGCCAAGGCCTCCGGTGCGCCGATCATTATTGCGGTCAACAAGATCGATAAAGAGCAGGCGGATCCGGATCGTGTGCGTAACGAGATGGCTACCAAGGACGTGATCCCGGAAGAATGGGGCGGCGAATACCAGTTCATCAATGTGTCGGCCCATTCCGGTCAAGGTGTTGATGACCTGCTGGACGCTATCTTGCTGCAATCTGAATTGCTCGAGCTGCAGGCTCAGGCGTCAGGCTCGGCTACCGGTGTCGTCATTGAATCTCGCATTGAGAAAGGTCGCGGGACTGTTGCCTCCATTCTGGTTCAGGGTGGTGAGCTACAGATCGGTGACATGCTGCTGGCCGGTGCTCACTTCGGCCGTGTGCGGGCGATGATTGATGAGAATGGCCAGCCGATCAAAAAAGCCGGCCCGTCTATTCCGTTGGAAGTGCTGGGTCTCAATGGCGCGCCGGAAGCCGGTGAACAGGTTCAGGTTGTGACAGACGAGCGTAAGGCGCGGGAAGTCGCCGAGTTCCGTCAAGAACGAGACCGTGACCTCAAGCTTAAGCGTCAACAGGCGTCCAAGCTGGAAAACCTGTTTGAGAACATGGGCAGCGCAGAAGTTAAGACCGTTAACATCGTATTGAAGACTGATGTGCGCGGTTCACTGGAAGCGTTGACCAGTGCCCTGAATGATCTGGGTACTGATGAAGTGAAAGTGAATCTGGTATCCAGCGGCGTCGGCGCGATCAACGAATCCGACGTTAACCTGGCGATGACCAGTGAAGGTGTATTGCTGGGCTTTAACGTTCGTGCCGATTCCAAAGCCAAGAAAATGTGCGAGCAGGAAGGCATTGATCTGCGCTACTACAGCGTGATCTACGAACTGATCGACGACGTGAAGCAGGCCATGAGTGGTTTGCTGGCACCGGAAAAACGCGAAGAAATTCTTGGCGTGGCTCAGGTGCGCGACGTGTTCCGTTCTTCCAAGTTCGGTGCTGTTGCCGGTTGTATGGTGGTGGAAGGTACGCTGTACCGGAACCGTCCGATCCGCGTTCTGCGCGACGATGTGGTGGTCTTCGAAGGCGAGCTGGAATCCCTGCGTCGCTTCAAGGACGATGTGCCGGAAGTGCGTAACGGCATGGAGTGTGGCATCGCGGTGAAGAGCTACAATGACGTGAAAGAAGGCGACAAGATTGAAGTCTTCGAAGTGAAGGAGGTGGCACGCTTCCTGTAAAGGAGTGTGCCTGAATCCTGTTATGAGTCGTCATCGCCGCCCTCAGGGCTTTAACCGCACAGACCGTATTGCTGACCAGATTCAGCGTGAATTGTCCCGGTTGCTGCAGTTTGAAATGAAAGACCCTCGGGTCAATCTGGCGACGATTCAGGATGTCACGGTTTCCCGCGATCTGTCCTATGCCGAGGTGTATTTCACCTTGCTGGGGCAGGGCGAGGAAGCCGGCGCAGAAGCCGAAGAAGTGCTGGTCAAGGCCAGCGGCTTCCTGCGCAGCAGTCTGGCCAAAAGTCTCAATACCCGCACCACCCCCAAATTGCGTTTCCATTACGACATGACCCCGGAGCGGGCCGCGCATCTGTCGCAGTTGATTGATGATGCCCGCGCCGAAGACCGGGAGTTGCGTCCGGAAGATGACGAAACCGGAAACAACGAGTAACTCGGAGCTGTCAGGTGGCAAAGCGTCGTCCCAGAGGCCGTGATCTCAACGGCATCCTGTTATTGGATAAATCCTCCGGCGTGAGCAGTAATGGCGCGCTGCAGATGGCCAAAAAAATGTTTGCCGCTGCTAAAGCGGGCCATACCGGTAGCCTGGACCCTCTGGCAACCGGCATGTTGCCGATCTGTTTCGGTGAAGCCACCAAGTTCAGTCAGTTTCTGCTGGAATCGGACAAGAGTTACCGGGTCACCGCCAAGTTGGGTGTGACTACGGAAACCGGCGACGCAGACGGTAATGTGGTGGAAACCACCGTGGTAAACGCCTCACCCGCTCAGATTGAAACTGCATTGCTGTCGTTCAAGGGTGATATCGAGCAAATTCCGAGCATGTACTCGGCCATCAAGCACGAAGGTGTACCGCTGTACAAGCTGGCCCGTGAGGGCATCACCGTGGAGCGAAAGCCGCGCCCGGTGACCATTTACGACCTGCGGGTTCTGCGCATTGATGGCGATGAAGTGGAATTTGAGGTGGATTGTTCCAAGGGCACTTATGTCCGTTCTCTGGTGGAAGATACCGGCGCGATACTGGGTTGCGGTGGCCATGTGACGGCTCTGCATCGTCTGTCTGCCGGGCCTTATCCGGCGGAGCGCATGTTGACCCTGGAGCAGCTGGGCAAGATCAAGGAAACCGGTGGATTTGAGGCAATCGACGAGCTGCTATTGCCTTTATCCACCAGCGTGGCAGACTGGCCGCGCGTTGAACTGGGTGACAATGCGGCTTATTACTTGCAGCAGGGCCAACCAGTGATGGCATCAGACCGTCCATTGGATGGCTGGGTTAGCGTATATCAGGCATCCAGCGGTGAATTTCTGGGTGTCGGTGAAGTATTGGAAGACGGGCGGATTGCCCCTCGTCGTCTGATTGCCGGCGCAGCCTCTTAAGGCGACGCGGTTAACAATGACGGCAGCTATAAATATGCATGGCTGGCCGTGACCCTAACTGAGCATATTGGAGAAGCACCATGGCGTTAACTGTAGAACAGAAAGCTGAGATCCTGAAAGAGCATGGCCGCAAAGAGAACGATACCGGTTCACCGGAAGTTCAAGTGGCTCTGTTGAGTGCCAACATCAATGGCTTGCAGGATCACTTCAAGGGCCACAAGAAGGATCACCACAGCCGTCGTGGCCTGATCCGCATGGTAAACCAGCGTCGTAAGCTGCTGGACTACCTGGCCAAGAAAGACCGCACCCGTTACCTGCAGCTGATCGAAAAGCTGGGTCTGCGTCGCTAAGACATGGATTAAAGGTACAGCAACAGAAGCTCGGCATAGCCGGGCTTTTGTTGTTTTAGGGCACGGGAAAGGGCCGGTGCCCTGGGCGTGATACTGGGTGATGCATGGTGCGTTTCTCGTTATCATGCGTGAGCGAAAGAAGATTGTATGTCAGAGGCATGGGCCTCGAAGATTGTCGTGAAGAAGAGAGAAGAGACGAGATATGTTCAATAAAATTACCAAGCAAATTCAGTTTGGCCGTGACACGGTAACCCTGGAAACCGGGCAGATTGCTCGCCAGGCAACCGCTGCTGTCATGGTCCGTATCGGTGACACCGAAGTGTTGGTCACCGTGGTGGGCAGAAAAGAAGCTGATCCCAGCAAGAATTTCTTTCCCCTGACCGTTAACTATCAGGAAAAGACTTACGCAACCGGCCGTATCCCCGGTGGTTTTCTGAAGCGCGAAGGCCGCCCCAGCGAAAAAGAAACGCTGACCTGTCGTTTAATCGATCGCCCGATTCGTCCGCTGTTCCCCAAGGGCTTCATGAACGAAGTGCAGGTTGTGGCCACGGTGATGTCTTCCGACAAGAACCGTGACCCGGATATCGCCGCTCTGATCGGTACCTCTGCGGCGCTGTCCATTTCCGGTATCCCGTTCAGTGGTCCTATTGGTGCTGCCCGGGTGGGTTACAAGGATGGCATGTACATTCTTAACCCGAGCTACTCCGAGCTGGCCGAATCCGCGCTGGATCTGGTTGTTGCCGGTACCGAGCCTGCCGTACTGATGGTGGAATCCGAAGCGCAGGAGCTGTCTGAAGACCAGATGCTGGGTGCGGTATTGTTTGGTCACATGGAAATGCAGCCGCTGATCCAGGGCATCAAGGAATTCGCTGCCGAAGTGGGCACCGAGACCTGGGACTGGAAACCGGCTGAGCAGAACGAAACCCTGAAGGCCGCCATCAAAGACAAGTTTGCTGCGGCACTGGGTGAGGCTTACACCATCACCGAGAAAATGGCCCGTTACGCCAAAGTTGGCGAGCTGCGTGATGCTTGTGTGGCTGAGTTTGCCACCGGTGAAGAAGGCGCTCCGGAAGCCGGTGAAGTAAAAGACCTGTTCGGCAAGATCGAGAAGAACGTGGTGCGTGAAGCTGTCGTATCCGGCAAGCCGCGTATCGATGGTCGCGCCCTGGATGCGGTTCGTGCGATTGAGTGTCAGGTTGGCACGCTGTCCAAGACCCACGGTTCCGCCCTGTTCACCCGTGGTGAAACCCAGGCCATCGTGACGGCTACTCTGGGCGGCATGCGCGATGCTCAGTTCATCGACGCACTGGAAGGGTCCCGTCAGGATCACTTCATGCTGCAGTACAACTTCCCTCCGTACTGTGTGGGCGAGACCGGCTTTATCGGCTCTCCGAAACGTCGTGAAATCGGCCACGGCCGTTTGGCTCGCCGTGGTGTGGAAGCGGTTGTGCCGAGCGTGCAGGACTTCCCGTACACGGTACGTGTGGTATCCGAGATCACTGAGTCCAACGGTTCGTCTTCTATGGCGTCCGTGTGTGGCACCTCCATGGCGCTGATGGATGCGGGTGTACCGCTGACCGCGCCAGTGGCAGGTATTGCCATGGGCCTGGTGAAGGAAGAAGACGGCCGCTTCGCGGTATTGTCCGATATCCTCGGCGATGAAGATCACCTCGGCGACATGGACTTCAAAGTAGCTGGTACCGCTCGTGGTGTGACTGCTCTGCAGATGGACATCAAGATTGAGGGTATCACCGAAGAGATCATGGAGAAGGCGCTGAACCAGGCGAATGCAGGTCGTTTGCATATCCTGGGTGAAATGAACAAGGCGATCTCCGAGTCTCGCTCTGAGGTATCCGACAATGCACCGACTCTGCTGACCCTGAAGATCAACCCGGACAAGATCCGTGATGTGATCGGTAAAGGTGGCGCAACGATCCGTGCACTCACCGACGAAACCGGCTGTACTATCGATATCGAAGACGATGGCAGCGTGAAGATCTACGGCGAAACCCGTGAGAAAGCGGATGAAGCTGTACGTCGTGTGGAAGAGATCACCGCTGAAGCTGAAGTGGGTGTGATCTACGAAGGCAAGGTGACTCGTGTCGTTGATTTCGGTGCGTTCGTGGCGATCATGCCCGGGACCGAAGGCCTGCTGCACATCTCCCAAATCGCTGAAGAGCGCGTAGAGAAAGTAACTGATTACGTGAACGAAGGCGAAATCATCAAGGTGAAAGTCCTCGATGTGGATCAGCGCGGTCGTATCAAGCTGTCCATGAAGGAAGCCAAGGAAGATTAATCTCTTCCGTTATGCTTCTAAAAAAAGGGCCGGCATTTGCCGGCCCTTTTTTTATGTGCAGTTAAGGGGAAAACGGTTCAGGGGGCGATTAGCCCGCTGCGCCGTTTTTGTTGCTGTTGTTGGCTTATTTGTTCTGGCGGGTCTCAATAAGCTGATCCACCACGCCGGGGTCGGCCAAGGTGGAGGTATCACCCAGGCTATCCAGTTCGTCGGCGGCGATCTTGCGTAAAATGCGGCGCATGATTTTGCCAGAGCGGGTTTTCGGCAGGCCCGGAGCAAAGTGAATCAGGTCGGGCTTGGCAATGGGGCCGATCTCCTGAGTGACCAGATCCCGCAGGGCTTTGACCAGTTCCTCGCTGCCTTCCTTGCCGGCCATCAGCGAGACATAGGCGTAGATGCCTTGGCCTTTGACGTCATGCTGGTAACCGACCACAGCGGCTTCAGAGATGCTGGGGTGAAGCACCAGGGCCGATTCGATTTCGGCGGTGCCCAGGCGATGCCCGGACACGTTGAGCACGTCGTCCACCCGGCCGGTAATCCAGTAGTAGCCGTCTTCATCACGGCGGGCGCCGTCACCGGTGAAATAGCAGTCCTTGTAGGCACTGAAGTAGGTGTCGATCAGTCGCTGGTGATCGCCATACACCGTGCGGATCTGGCTGGGCCAGCTGGCCTTGATGACCAGGTTGCCCGAGGCGGCGCCGTCGAGTTCCTTGCCGTCGGGATCCATCAGCCCCGGCTGCACGCCGAACATGGGCAAAGTCGCGGAACCGGCTTTCAGGTCCACGGCGCCGGGCAGGGGCGCAATCATGATGGCGCCGGTTTCCGTTTGCCACCAGGTGTCCACAATCGGGCAGCGGGAATCGCCTACCACTTTGTAGTACCACTCCCAGGCTTCCGGGTTAATCGGTTCGCCCACCGTGCCCAGCAGTTTCAGGCTGGCGCGAGAGGTCTGTTCCACGGGTGCATCGCCCAGGCCCATCAGGGCGCGAATGGCGGTGGGGGCGGTATAGAAGATGTTGACCTTGTGCTTGTCCACTACCTGCCAGCAGCGTGAGGCATCCGGGTAGGTGGGTACGCCTTCAAACATCAGGGTGGTGGCGCCGTTGGCCAGAGGGCCGTAGACGATGTAGCTATGCCCGGTGATCCAGCCCACATCGGCGGTGCACCAATAGATGTCGCCATCCTGATAATCGAACACGTATTTGTGGGTCAGGGCGCTGTTAAGCAGATAGCCGGCGGTGGTATGGACGACACCTTTGGGTTTACCGGTGGAGCCGGAGGTGTACAGGGTGAACAGCGGGTCCTCGGCTTCAACCCATTCCGGTTCGCAATCGCTGGAGGCATCAGCCATGGCTTCGTGGTACCAGACATCACGGGGGGGCTGCCAGTCGACGTTACCGCCGGTGCGCTTCACCGTTAGGCAGGTGTGGACGCAGTCGACCCCGTCCAGCGCCTTGTCTGCATTCTCTTTCAGCGGAATTGCCTTGCCGCCACGCACCCCTTCGTCGGCGGTGATGACTGCGCAGGCCTCGGCATTGAGAATGCGATCTTTTAGAGCTTCCGGTGAGAAGCCGCCAAACACCACGGAATGAATGGCGCCGATACGGGCGCAGGCCAGCATGGCGTAGGCCGCTTCGGGAATCATGGGCATGTAGATGACGACGCGGTCGCCTTTTTTCACGCCCCGGTCCTTGAGCACGTTACCGAATTTACTCACTTCCTCGAACAGCTGTTGGTAGCTGATGTGCTTGTCCTGATCGGGCTCGTCGCCTTCCCAGATAATCGCGGTTTGATTGGCTCGCTCGGGCAGGTGGCGGTCGACGCAGTTATAGCAGGCGTTCAGGGTGGCACCCTTGAACCAGGCTGCCCGGCCTTCACTAAAGTCCCATTCGCTGACGGTGTCCCAGGGGGTCTTCCAGTCAAGAAACTGTTCCGCACGCTCGGCCCAAAAGGTGTCTGGGTCATTGATGGACTGGGCGTACCAACGGTCGTAGGTGTCGCGGTCCATCAGGGTCTGTTTTTTATACTCGGCGGGAACAGGATGAATGTGTACTTGGGACATTTGGGCCTCCTTGGGATACTGCCTGCCAGTTTCCATCATTATTATGGCTGCGCCTGCCGGGGGGTATTCCACCATGGTCTTATAGGGGCGCGAGCGGGTGTAAACGTTGTGTTCCAAGAGTAAACAAAGCGTTGCTTGATGACCAATGCCCAAGCGGACAAAAGAGGTGACGTATAAAGGGAGAGTATAGGGAGAGCGGTAAAAGCGGCAGGCAAAAAAAACGCCGGCAGGGCCGGCGTTTTATCAAACAATTCAGAGCAAATTCGGGGTCAGGCGACCTGAACCGGAATCGCATCGCTGGTGCCTTTTACTTCATTGCCTTCGGCCATGTAAATCAGGCTGGGCTTGAAGTTGATCAGCTCCGCGCTGGAGTAGCTAGCGTAGGCACAAATGATCACGCGGTCACCGGGCTGGGCTTTGTGAGCAGCCGCACCGTTGACAGAGATGATCTTGGAGCCCGCTTCGCCACGGATTGCGTAGGTTTCGAAACGCTCACCGTTATCGATGTTATAGATCTGGATCTGTTCGTATTCCAGGATACCCGCCATGTCCATCAAATCGCCATCAATGGCGCAGGAGCCTTCGTACTCGAGCTCCGCGTGGGTGACACGAGCCTGATGGAGTTTTGCTTTCAGCATGGTGCACTGCATGTTGGTTACCTCTCAAGCGACCCGAAACCTGCTGTAAACGCCGTATGGTGGGCATGCAGGCACTTCAAGGGGCCGGAAGTATGCATGAATCACCGGTCACGCACAACGGCCAGAGATATATTGTCGATCAATCGGGTTGACCCTAATTTCGCGGCCACGGCGGCAACCAGGTCAGTGTCTTGCGGGCCGGCAGGGGCAAGGGTTTTGGCGTTGACGATGGTCAAATAGTCCACGTTAAACCCGGCGGCATTGAGCGATTGGCTGATGCGGGTTTCCAGCGCCCGGTAGTCGTGTTCGCCGGCGTCGATATCCGCTTTCAGTTGTTGCAGGTGAGCATAGAGCGTGGGGGCAAGTGTGCGCTCACTGTCGCTCAGAAAGCCGTTACGTGAGCTGCGAGCCAGGCCATCCGTTTCGCGGTTGGTGGCGGCGCCGACAATTTTTACCGGGAACAGCAATTCTTCACACATGCGCCGTAGAATCGCCAGTTGCTGGTAGTCCTTCTCGCCGAACACGGCCACGTCCGGCTGCACGATATTCAGCAGCTTGGAAACCACCGTGGTGACGCCGCGAAAGTGCCCTTCTCGGCTGGCGCCGCACAGGTGGTCGCCCAGCAGGTCCACGTCGACCCAGGTTTGGTTCTGACCCAGCGGGTACATTTCTTCGACGGAGGGCGCAAACAACAGGTCGGTGTCTGCCTCCACCAGGGCGGCGGCATCCGCGTCCAGAGTACGCGGGTAACGATCGAAATCTTCGTTGGGGCCGAATTGGGTGGGGTTCACAAAAATGGAAACCACCACCACGTCGCAGCGCGCGCGCGCCTCACGAATCAGGCTGATATGGCCGTCGTGCAGATTGCCCATGGTGGGGACAAAGCCCACGGTCTGGCCTTTGTTGTGCCAGCCGCGGACATATTCACGCACCTGGGCGACGGAATGAACGGTTTGCATCGGAAATCCTCGCAAGAGACGCCACACGCCACACGCAACAGGCTTGCAGCGCGTCGCTTGGCTTGTTGCGTTATAAAGTGCCGGGGCCGCGTTGAGCTATGGGCGCGGCCTCGACCTTGCAGAACTAAAAGTCCGCTACGCCGTGTTGGGGCGTGAAGCGTGTCGCGTGCTGCGGTCTTTAAAAACAGTGTTCGTCGGCCGGGAAGCTGCCGTCTTTGACGGCGGCGTCATAGGCCTTGAAGGCGGCGCGCATATCACCAGTGTCGGCCATGAAGTCGCGGACGAAACGGGCCGGCTTGCCGGGGCTGATGCCGAGCATGTCGTGCATCACCAGCACTTGGCCGTCACATTCCGGGGCGGCGCCGATGCCGATCACGGGGGCGGCGATGTCCCGGGTGATCTGCGCGCTGAGCGCACGCGGCACACACTCCAGTACAAACAGGGCAGCGCCGGCCTGATCCAGTATTTTGGCGGCGTCGAGCAGTTCGGCGGCGCCGTCATCGTCCTTGCCTTGCACCCGGTAGCCTCCCAGTGAGTTCACCGCCTGGGGGGTCAGGCCCAAGTGGGCGCAAACTGGGATGCCATTACGGTTAAGGATCTCGATGGCGTCGGCCAGCCAGGCGCTCCCTTCCAGTTTGACCATGTTGGCGCCGGCCTGCATCAGCGCGGTGGCCGCTTCCAAGGTGCGCTCCAGGGTGGCGGCGCCCATGAAGGGGACATCGGCAATGATCAGGCTGCCCTGATTGCCTCGGGCCACGCATTCGGTGTGGTAAACCATCTGTTGCAGGGTTACCGGGACGGTGCTGGTCTGGCCCTGAATAACATTGCCCAGGGAGTCGCCGACCAGAATGGCTTCCACGCCGGCCTCGGAAATGAGGCGCGAAAAACAGGCGTCGTAGGCGGTGAGCACAGAAAACTTGCCACCGTCCTGTTTGCGTTTTTGCAGGGTGCGAATGGTTACGGACATGGGAAACCTCCCGGGGAAATTCAGTTGAAAGTTGAAAGTGTAAAGTTGAAACGCGGTCCAGTCTGTCTCTGCGGACAGGCTGTGCCCGCGGTCATGCCAACAGTTTCGCGGGCAGCGCGTCACTCGTGTGGCGATGCGTTTGTCCGCGCTCTTGAACTTTCAACTTTAAACTTTTAACTCAGCGCACTAGTGGCCGGGGGTTAAAATAGTGGCGCCCGGAGCGGATGTCCAGCAACTCGCTGATCAGTTGCTGGTAGTCGCGGTCGTGGTTGACCAGGTCAATTTCCGCTGCGTTGACGATGAGTAGCGGGGCGCGGTCGTAGAAATGGAAGAATTCGGTGTAAGCGTTGCTGAGTTTATCCAGATAATCGCTGGCGATGCCTTGTTCGAAATCGTTGCCACGGTGGCCGATACGCTGGCGCAGTACCTGCGGCGGTGCTTGCAGGTAAATCACCAGATCCGGTCGGGGAGCGTCCACGGTCAGGTGGTCGTCCACGTTGCGGTACAGCTCGAATTCGTCTTCGTCCAGGGTGACCTGGGCAAACAGCCGGTTCTTGTCGATCAGGAAGTCCGCGATTCGTGGGCCGGCAAACAGGTCCTGTTGCTGAACTTGACGCAGCTGATCGGCGCGCTGAAACAGGAAGAACAGCTCGGTTTGCAGGGCGTAGCGCGCTGGGTCCTGATAGAAACGGGTCAGGAACGGGTTGTCGTCGGCCTGTTCCAGCAGCAGGTCATACCCAAAGGTCATGGCCAGGCGCTTGGCAAGGCTGGTTTTGCCGGCGCCGATCGGGCCTTCCACGGCGATGAAACGGGGCAGGGTGCCGGCGGTACGGCGCTGTTCAATCCGTTCAGTGAGGGTCTTTTCGTTCAATGAGTGCATCGCGATCCAGTTCTGCCAGCGGTGAAAGCGTTTGTTCGGCTACCTGACTGAGAAAACTACCCAGTGCGGTGCCGTCGGGCAAGTGGCTGTGCGGCGCGATTTCCAGCAGCGGGTGCAGAACAAAGGCGCGGCAGCGCATCTGGGGGTGGGGTACCTGGAGATCGGAGGTGTCGATGTGTTGATTGTCGATCAGCAGTATATCCAGGTCCAGGGTGCGTTCACCCCAGTGGCGCAGCCGTTGCCGGCCGGCGGCCAGTTCCAGTGCTTGCAGTGTGTGTAGCAGGGCGTGGGGTGTCAGTGTGCCGTGCAGCTCGGCGACAGCGTTGACGTAATCGGGCTGGTCCTGGGGGCCGATGGGCGCGCTGGTGTAAAGGCGGGAATGGTGAACCAGGGTTAGGCCCGGTAGCCGGGCCATGGCCAGCAATGCACTGGTCAGCCGTTGTGCCGGCTGATCCAGATTGCTGCCCAGGCCAATAAACGCCTGCATTAACTGTCAGCGGATGGCTTTGGGCGGCGCCGACGGCGGCGGCGTTTGTTGCCGCCACCGCCCTGGTTGCCCAGGTCGCTAATCATGTCCCGGCGACCGCTTTCCTCTTCTTCCTGATAGCGTGTCCACCAGTCACCCAGCCCGGCTTTAATTTCTCCACACTGCTCACGCAGCAGCAGGAAGTCGTAGGCAGCACGGAAGCGGGGGTGTTCCATCATGGCGTCGGCGCGGCGCCCGGCCCGTTTGTCCAGGCGCAACTGCAATTCCCACATCTCGCGCATCACGGTAGAGAAACGGCGGGGAATGGCGGTGTGTTTGATTTGCTGATTGAGGGCCCGGGTGGCGGACTTGTGCAGTGCCTGGGCCGGCGGTAGGCCGCTGGACAGGTAGCCAGCGAAGCGTTGTTGGATCACCGGCCACAGCAGGACCGCATAGATAAAGGCCGGCGTGACGGGCTTGTCCATTAACAAGCGGCGATCGGTGTTGTCCATGGCGGCAAGCAGCATGGCTTCCCAGGTTTCGCCCTGATCGCCTTCCAGTGCCTGCTGCGTTTCCGGGAACAAAAAGCGGAACAGCCCCAGTTCCTGCAACTGTTCATAGGAGGCGCGGGCGTGGCCGCTCAGGAACAGCTTAAGCACTTCATCAAACAGCCGGGCGGCGGGAACTTGCAGAAGCAGTTCAGCCATGTCCGGAATGCGATGGGCGGTGCTTTCTTCAATGTGAAAGCCCAGCTTGGCGGCAAAGCGGGCCGCACGCAGCATGCGGACAGGGTCTTCGCGGAAGCGCTTTTCTGGCTTGCCAATCAGGCGGATTACTTCGTCGTCGATGTCGTCCATGCTGCCGGCAAAGTCGTGCACGGAGAAGTCGGCGATATTGTAGTACAGCGCATTAATGGTGAAGTCCCGGCGCAGGGCATCTTCTTCGATGCTGCCCCAGGTGTTGTCGCGTAGTACCAGCCCGGTTTCTTCGTGGGCGTGATGTTTATTCTGGTCCTGGTTGTCGTCGCTGGCCTTGGCCCGGAAAGTAGAGACTTCGATGACTTCGCGGCCAAAGCGCACGTGCACGATCTGGAAGCGGCGGCCAATAATGCGGCTGCGCTTGAACAGGCGGTTGACCTGTTCCGGCGTCGCGTTGGTGCTAACGTCAAAATCCTTGGGCTCCCGGCCGCAGAGGATGTCGCGCAGGCAGCCGCCCACCAGATAGGCCTCGAATCCGCCTTTATGCAGGCCATACAGGACATCCAGCGCGGCGCGGGACATCTGTTTGCGGGAAATGGGATGCTGGTCGCGGGGAATGATGCGCGGTTCGGGCGGTTCCTCTTCTTTCGGGGAACTCTTGGAGATCCAGCCGGTCAGATCTTGGCAGAAGGATCGCAACCAGTGGACAATGTGTTCCAGAAACTTGAAGGGCATGCGCAATAGGGAGCCTTTGAACGATAAAGCGGCGATGGTAGCACTTTACCGGAGCGTGGAATATACAGAGGTTCACTGGTGTGTTTTTTTGGGATGTCGCGTGAAGCGTAAAGCGTGTTGCATCCCTTAAAGCAAAAAGGAGCCACAACCGAAGTTGTGACTCCCACATTTTGCGCTGATTCTGTTGTTATTATTGTTTGTGTTGTTTTCTGCCTTGTCGCTGCAATCATCAGTTGCAGCAGCACTGCATTGGCTCGTGAAATTATTGTTCTTCTTTCTTGTTGTTATTGTTTGAGCCTTTAACGCCGCTGTTTTTGTTGTTTGCTGGCGTGGGATTCATAGTGCCCGTCCACCCCTGCCAATGCAACATGCCTGAATTTCCTATTAAATCAGCATGTTGCGATGGATTTGCAAAAATACCCTTAGAATTGGCCTGATCCGGGTAACGCTTGTGTTACTTTCCTGTGTAGAGCGGTAACACTTGGCTCCCTTTTGGGTTATTTCGGGTCCTGTTCCTGATTCTGGTGTCCCGAATTAACGTTTTTCCGTTTGGCCCTAATGACGCGCGGATTGGATTTCCGGGTCAATGGCAAACGGAGTGTCGTACTTATTCAACGGCGTGCACTGGCCTTTTTACGGGGGATGCCCAGCCGCTGGCGCCGCTCCCACAGGCTTTTGCGGCTGATTCCCAGTTTCTGGGCCAGCTCGGTCTCGGTCATGCTGTCCTGGTTTTCCATCACGAAGCGGGTGAAATAATCTTCCAGTGATAGATCTTCGCTGGGGTCCAGGCTTGCCCGGCTGACGCGCTGGGGCGTGCGGTTGGGGTTCAGGCCCAGCTGGGCGGGGCCGATGCCGTCTTCTTCGGTGAGAATAATCGCCCGTTCAATCACGTTATCCAGCTCGCGCACGTTGCCGGGCCAGCTATAGCTGTGCATGGCCTGCAGGGCTTCCGGTGTGAAGTGCAGGTCTGGCCGGTTGAGTTTTTCGCAGCCCCGGGCCAGCAGGGCATTAGCCAGCGGCTCCAGGTCTGCCTGCCGGTCGTTGAGTGGCGGCAGGGTCAGCTCCATGACGTTTAGCCGATAATAGAGGTCCTGGCGGAAACTGCCGTCGGCGACCCGGCCGGGTAAGTCCAGCTGGCTGCTGGCGAGAATGCGCACGTCCACCCGGCGCGGGGAGAGGGAGCCCTGGCGGTGGATTTCGTGATGGGTAAGCAGGGTCAGCAAGCGGCTTTGTACTTCGCTGGCCAACTCACCGACTTCATCCAGAAACAGGGTGCCACCATCGGCTTCTTCAATGCGGCCGGGCTGGTCTTCATCGCCAAACAGTTCGGTGAGCTGCAAGGCTTTGGGTAGCGCTGCGCATTGCACTGAGACCAGCGGGCCGTGAGTACGCTCGCTGTGCTCATGCAAGGCACGGGCGGTGAGTTCCTTGCCGGTGCCGGCTTCGCCCATGATCAGCACCGGGGTGTTGGTCGGCCCCACCCGGCTGATACGGTGTTTCAGATCTTCCATGGCCTCGCTGTTACCGATCATGTTGCGAACCGGGAAGCTGCGTTCAAGGTCTCGGCGCAGGGCCCGGTTGCCCCGATTCAGGCGGCCTTCTTTTAATACCCGATCCACGGCGAGCAACATTTCGTCGTGGTCGAAGGGTTTGGGGATATAGTCCACGGCGCCCAGGCGCATGGCGTCCACCGCGGAGCGCAGGCTGGCATAGCTGGTCATGATCAGCACCGGCGTATTGCCGGCGGTTGCGATGAGGCTGGTGCCGGGGTCGCCGGGCAGGCGCAGGTCGCTGATGATCAGGTCGAACTGATTGAGGCTGTACTCGCGGGCCTGTTCTACGGACTCCGCTTCTTCAACCGAGTGCTCGTGGCGCACCAGCAACTTGCGCAGGGCGCCGCGAATAACCGGCTCATCTTCAACAATCAGAATGTGACTCATGAATGACTTGATCCTGTCCTGTCTTTCAGTGGCGCCTTACACACCGGAGGTGGGGGCGTGCATGGGAAGCCGAATAATAAACCGGGTGCCGCCCTGGTCGGTGATCGGGCTTTCTGCCCGAATCGCGCCCAAGTGTTCTTCGATAATACTGTAAACCAGCGCTAACCCAAGGCCTGTTCCTCGTCCCGGCGGTTTACTGGTGACAAAGGGTTCGAACAGGGCGTCACGCAGTTCATCCGGAATGCCGTGGCCCTGATCCTCAACAATCACATTCAGCACCTCGTCGGCGGATTCGCAGCGAACCGTGACCGGCTGTTTATCGGTACTGGCGTCGGCGGCATTGCCCAACAGGTTGATGAAGACCTGCAGCAGGCGCTGGGGGTCGCCTTGCACCCAGTGTTCGGGTTCGCACTGGTTGGTGAAAGGTTGCTGGCGGTGGTCCGGGTCGAGCAACAGCAGGGAAATGGCCTCGTCTACGGTGTCGCGAATATTCACTGGTACATGCTGGCTATGCTTGATGCCGCCGGAATGGCTGAAGGTGACCAGTGATTCCACGATACGGGTGATGCGGCGAGTTTGTTCGAGGATTTGCTGGCTGGATTCCAGTTGCTCCTCGGCATCGGTTTCGCTGTCCAGATTTTGCGCCAGGCAGGCGATGGCGGTCACCGGGTTGCCAATTTCGTGGGCCACCCCGGCGGCCAGCCGGCCGATGGAGGCAAGGCGCTCATTGTGCGCCAAGTGAGCTTCCATGTGACGCAGCTCGGTAATGTCTTCGATGACTACTACCTGGCCGCCAGCCTGTTCCGATGTGCCGGTGCCCAGCACTTCGGATTTATGCAGGCTCAGCCAGCGGGTCTGCCGCTCCACTTCCAGCGACTGTTGCGGCTGATGCGGGTTGTCGTCGTGACTGAACTGGGTCAGGAACTCCCCCCAGGGGGGATCCAGATCTGCCAGCCGGGAACCGATGGTGTCGGCGGCGCTGATGCCAGTGAGCTTTTCCATGGCCCGATTCCAGCCAATGATCTCCCTGTCAGCCCCCAGGGAAATCACGCCCATGGGCAGTTCCAGCAGGGTTTGGCGGTGGAAGCGTCGCAGGCCATCCAGTTCGGCGGCCAGCCCGGAGAGTCGGTCACGGTATTGCTCCAGCCGTGACTCGATGAACTGGATATCTTCGCTGGAGGTTTGTTCTTCCTCCGGCAGGTAAGGCAGGTGATCGTCCATTAACTGGTGAGAGACCGACGGCCCGAGCAGGCCGGACAGGTTGGTTTCCAGTTGGTCGCGCAGCCGTCGCAGGGCGTAAGGCCGGGTTTCGGTGCGCGGCAAGCGTAAATCACGCAGCGCCATTTCCACTTCCCGGGTGGCGGTGATGGGCCCCAGCGGCTGGGTCAGTGCATCAATGAAATCGTCGACGCTTTTGGCTTCCAGTTCCCAGCGGTAAGGGCGGCGCAAGCTGTCCACCGCGCAGGCCTCCGCCGCGTTCTGCTCGGCCCGGGACATGGGCGTGACGATGGAGACGATGGCGTAGATCAAGGTGTTGGCCGTGACTGAGGCGATGGCCACGTGGTGCCATTGGCTGGCGCCGGTCTGGAAACGCATGCCCAGCAGTTCCATCAAACTTTGGAATTGCCATTGTGGGTAGGTGATGGGCAGTAGCAGCAATAGTAGCCACAACAGGAAACCCACGACGAGACCGGCGAACAGGCCGTTGCGGTTGCCGGAGGGCCAGAACAGGGCGCCGATCAACCCGGGCACAAATTGCAGGGTGGCCACGAATGAAAGCACGCCCAGCTCGACCAAGGTGTGTTCGGTGCCAGTGAAGCGGTAGAACAGGTAGGCCAGCGCGAGGATCGCGGCGATCAGAATGCGCCGGGTCCAGAGCAGATTGCGGTACAGGTTCCGGCCTTGATGCAGTGGGCTGGCGGGTAGCACCAGGTGATTCAGGCACATGCCGGACAGGGCCAGGGTGGCCACAATCAGCATGCCGCTGGCGCCGGCCAGGCCAGCGATATAGCCGAGAATGGCGCCGTGCCCACCGGTGACCATGCCAATGCCCAGGGCATAGTAATCCGGGGAGGTGGGGGCATTGCTGGCGGCGGCGGCCCACAGAATCACCGGCACGCAAAGCGCCATGACCAGGAACATCAGGGGCAGTGCCCAGCTGGCGGTGATCAAGGCGCGGGGGTTCAGATTTTCGGTGAATGCCATGTAGAACATGTGTGGCAGTACCACGGCGGACACGAAGAACGCCATGATCATGGAATGCCAGGTGCCATCCTGCAGCGGATAGTAGAGCCGCGAGAGCATTTCGGGGTGCTCGTCCAGCCAATTTCCCAGGCTTTCCGGGCCGTCGAATACGCCGTACAGGCCCAGCAGGGCCACAGCGCCGAAGGCCACCAGCTTGATCAGTGACTCCATGGCGATGGCCACCACCAGCCCTTCGTGTTTTTCCCGGGCGGTGGCGTGGCGGGCGCCGAACAGGATGGCGAAGATCACCATCATCAGGCAGAAGCCAGCGGCCAGGTCGCGGGGGTCGGAGGTGCCGCTGAGAATCTGGATGGATTCCGCCACCGCTTTCAATTGCAGTGCCAGCAGCGGTAGCACCCCGATGAGCATGATGATGGTGGTCATGGCTCCGGCCAGACGGCTGCGATAACGAAACGCAAACAGATCGGCCAAGGAACTTAGCTGGTAGGTGGTAGTGAGTCGCAGTATCGGGGCAAGCAGAATCGGCGCCAGCAGGAACACGCCGGAGATGCCGAGAAAATAGGACAGGAAGTTATAGCCGTACTGGTAGGCATACCCGACCGAGCCGTATACCGCCCAGGCACTGGCATAGACCCCGAGTGAGAACACATATACTGCCGGGTGTCGCACCAGTCTCGCCGGTAACCATCCGCGCTCAGTGATCCAGGCCACCATGAAAAGAAAAAACAGGTAGCCACAGGCAATCAGGATGAGGTCGCTGACACTATAAACCATCGACATCCTTGCTCTTGGCAATCCAGTAGCTCAGCGCGATCAGGCCCAACCAGATCAGGTAGGGGCGATACCAGGCGCGGCCACCTTCGCTCCACCAGTCAATAATGGCCGGGGACAGCAAGTAGGTGCCGAGAATAAAAATAATAAGCAGGCGGTCGGTATACATAGGTGGTTAAGGCCCTCTGGTCGAAGAGCATACGTCAGCCCCGATTCACTGTAAAAGCTCGGGCTGGAATGGGAGCCTGGCGCTTCGGTCATAAACGTGTCCGCAGGGTGTAAACACCCTCTCGGTTCTACACAAGGACTGCCGGTAGCGATTGGGTCCGACCGGATGGCCAGCGGTGTTCGCTGTAATGAGCGACGCCCCATCTCAGCAGCTCTTCAACTGGGGCGCCTGACAGGGTGTCAGGCACGGTTAGTCCCATGCCGGTGAACGCGGCAACAAGAAGGTGGCTTGCCCGATTGGGGTCGAGCGCATCGCTACCTGTGGATTTCGATAGTTTGGTGGCTCGACCATCCATGATGACCGGAAGGTGAGCATAGTGGGGCGCTGGGCGTGTCAGGCATTCCAATAGCCAGCGCTGACGCAGGGTGGAATCGAGTAGGTCGGCACCACGCAACACATGGGTGATGTTGTCATCGGCATCGTCCAGCGCACAGGCCAGCTGGTAACCAAACAAGCCGTCGCGGCGGCGGATCACGAAGGCGCCCACGTCACGGTGGAGGTTATTGCAGATTTTCCCTTGAATGCCGTCCGGGTAACAAAGCTGACGATCAGGTACATGGAGGCGAATGGCGGTGTCGGTGCTGGCGGCCACGGCGGCGGTGATGCCTGGATGGCAGTGATCCAGGGTGGCCAGTTCCTTGCGGGTCATGCGGCAGTGGAAGGCGTGACCAGTATCGAGTAACTGTGTCACCGCTGTCTGGTAGGCCTCGCTGCGCTGGCTCTGGTAGCGCACGGTTTCGTCCCAGTGCAGCCCGAACGCATCCAATTGCGCGAGGATGCAATCGGCGGCACCGGGTGCTTCCCGGGGCGGATCCAGATCATCAATGCGAACCAGCCAGACTCCGCCCCGCGAGCGGGCGTCCAGCCAGCTGGCCAGGGCCGCCACCAGCGAGCCGAAGTGCAACGGCCCGGAGGGAGTTGGAGCGAAACGTCCTCGATAAACCATAGTTGAAAGTTTCAAGTTGAAAGTGAAAAGGCGCGGCCAAAGCCGTGTTGGTTTGCTATGCCGTGCCCGCCGCGCTCTAGCTCCTGGAGATAAAAGCAAAAAGGCCGCTCTCCCGGTTTGGGCGCGGCCTCTTCGGCTGAAAGCTGCAGCGCGCTAGTCCGCGTTGCAACTTTCAACTTTTCACTTTGAACTGCTCTATCCGGCCAGCTGCTTTTCCTTGATTTCAGCCAGCTCTTTGCAGTCGATGCACATTTCCGCAGTAGGGCGGGCTTCCAGGCGGCGGATGCCGATTTCTACGCCGCAGGCTTCGCAGAAGCCATAGTCGTCCTTGCCTACCAGGTCGAGGGTCTTCTCGATTTTCTTGAGCAGCTTGCGCTCACGATCGCGGGTGCGCAGTTCCAGCGCGAACTCTTCTTCCTGGGTGGCGCGGTCGGCCGGATCGGGCAGATTGGCTTGCTCGTCCTGCAGGTGGTGCATGGTGCGGTCCGCTTCTTCCATCAGTTCCTGGCGCCAGGCCAGCAGGATATTGCGGAAGTGGTCGCGTTGCGTTTCGTTCATGTATTCCTCGTCAGGGCCGGGCTGGTAAGGCTTAAAGCCGTGAACCTGGGCCTGTGATGCGGAGGAACTGGTGCTTTTCTTTTTCACTTTCGGATTTACCTGAGCAGAAGAGGGGGAACGGCTCGGCGAAGTCCTTTTGCCGGCAGTTGCAGTCCTTGCAGAACCTGCGTGTGCGGTTGCTTTTGCTGCGGCCGCGCGGGCCGCCGCGGTGGCCTTGCCTGATGTCGGTAATTTGGTTCTTGGTGCTGCGGGGGCGGCCTTTCTGGTGGAGGCTTTTTTCGCAGCAGTCTTGGGCGCTGGCTTGGCCTGGGGCTTGTTTGCCGCGGCTTTTGCTGGCGCCTTTGGCGCAGCGGCTTTCTTGGCGGTCGCTTTCTTTGGTGTTGTTGCTTTGGGCGTAGCGGTTGCCTTGCTGGCCGTTTTGCTGGCTGCGGGCTTCTTCGCTACGGCCTTTTTAGCCGCTGCTTTTTTAGGCGCGACTTTCGTCGCAGCTTTGGCAGCGGCCTTTTTGACTGGCGCTTTTTTCGCGGTGGGCTTGGTGGCAGCCGCTTTCTTTGCCGGCGCCTTCTTGATTGCGGCTTTCTTGGCTACCGCCTTTTTCGCCGGGGCCTTTGGGGTGGCGGCTTTCGCCGCCGGTTTGGCCGGGGTTTTCTTGGCAGCGGGCTTCTTCGCTACGGCTTTCTTGGCTGTCGGGGCGGCCTTTTTAGCGGCAGCTTTTTTGGCCGGTGCTTTTTTGGGCGCAGCCTTTACGGATGCTGAGCTTTTCTTGCTGCTGGAAGCAGAACCGGAGGTTTGTTTTTTAGCCGCCTTCTTGGGGGCTTTTTTCTTGCCGGTGGCCATGTTGATTAACTCCCTTAGCATCTTCGCGACTCTCTATCGGTAACCCGCAATCCTTGGGTGCCGGCCTGATATCGTCAGGCCCGGGCATAATGTAATCTTCGACCTTACCCCGTCTGGGCAAGGGTTGTCACCAATCAGCGGGCCGCTGAACATTTTCTGGCCACTGCTGGTGAAAATCTGGCCGATTATAGCCATGCGGGCGCAACAGAAAAGCGGAATCTTGTCACTGATCGCCTTTTCTTGTGTTTTTGCCCTGTTGTACGGGCTGCGTGCGGGGTAGCTGGGTGGCGTGGGCCTGCCCGTTCACCGGCCGGTTGTTGTACCGTTAGTGACGCATTTTCGAGGGAGCATGATCATGACACCCACTCTGTCCGATTTCGCCCGACGCATTCCGCCGTTTCATGTGATGGCGCTACTGGAGCGTGCACAGGCATTGTCTGCCCAGGGTCACGATGTGATTCACCTGGAGGTGGGCGAGCCGGATTTCGACACTCCCGAGCCGGTGCTCTCGGCCATTCAGGACGCCGTGACCCACGGCCATACCGGCTATACCCCAGCGGCGGGATTGCCGGCTCTGCGCGAGGCCATTGCCGATGATTACCGGGAGCGTTTCGGTGCTCAGGTCAGTCCTGCTCAGGTGGTGGTGACGCCGGGGGCTTCCGGAGCCTTGCAGTTGGCGCTGGCGGCGCTGCTCAATCCGGGCGACGGCGTGCTGCTGACCGACCCCGGTTACCCCTGTAATCGCCAGTTTGTCCGTTTGGTTGGTGGCGAGCCGCAGCCGGTGGTGCTTCAGGCGGATACCCATTTCAACGTGGATCCAGCGGCGTTTCTGGATGCCTGGCAAGCCAATACTCGGGTGGCCATGGTGGCCAGCCCGGATAACCCCACCGGCAATATGCTGCCGGCAGAGACTTTGCAGCAACTGGCCCGGGGTGCGCAGGACAAGGGTGGCATTCTGCTGGTGGACGAAATCTATCAAGGGCTGTGCTACACCCAACCAGCATCATCGGTGTTGGCGGGCCCGGCCCCGGCATTGGTGATCAACAGCTTCAGCAAGTATTTCTGCATGACCGGTTGGCGCCTGGGCTGGCTGGTGGCGCCAGAGCCGCTGGTGCCCGCCATTGAGCGGCTGGCCCAGAACCTGTTTCTGGCACCGTCCACGCCTGCTCAATATGGCGCGTTGGCGGCGTTACAGGAGCCGACCCTGACGATTCTTGAGCAGCGCCATCAGTTGTTGGCGCGGCGGCGCCAATGTCTGCTCAATGGTTTGGCGCACCTGAAGCTGCCAGTGGTGTCTCGGGCGGATGGTGCCTTTTATGTCTACGCGGATGTGAGTGATTACACCGACGACAGTTTTGCCTTTTGTGCCGATCTGCTGGAAAAAGCCAAGGTGGCCATGACCCCGGGGCTGGATTTCGGGGAAGGGCATGATCACCGCCGTTTTGTGCGCATAGCCTATACCTGCAGCGAAGCGCGACTGACCGATGCTCTGCATCGCCTGGAACAGTATTTGGAGTCACTGTGAAGTTTGATCCTCCACTGGAAGCGGTGACGCTATTGCGGCGCTACAAGCGGTTCATGGCGGACGTGGTCCGCGCCGATGGCAGCGAGATTACCGTGCATTGCCCTAACACTGGCTCCATGAAAAATTGCGTGCTGGGCGAACCGCAGCAGGCGCTGATCTCTGACAGCGGCAACCCCAAACGTAAGTACCGCCATACCCTGGAAGCCCTACAGGTGACTCACGGCCACTGGGCCGGGGTCAATACTGCCCGCCCCAATGCGTTGGTAGAAGAGGCGGTGCGGGCCGGACAGATTCCCGCGCTGGATCCGGGCAGTGGTGTGGAACGGGAAGTGAAGTACGGCGATAGCCGCTTTGACCTGGCGCTGGGCGAGCGGGCTGACCCGCATACCTTTATTGAAGTGAAAAACGTCACCCTGGGCCCGGGGCCAGAGGATGCGGACGACGGCATCATCGCTTTTCCTGATTCGGTGACTGAGCGGGGGCAAAAGCATTTGCAGACGCTGATGGAGGTGGTCGCCTCAGGAAAACGCGCGGTGCTGGTTTTTTGTGTGCAACACAGCGGCGCCACTGCCGCGCGCCCCGCAGACGAAATCGATGTGCGCTATGGGCAGTTGCTGCGCGAGGCGATTGAGAAGGGCGTGGAGGTGCTGGCCTGGAAGGTGGGGTTATCCGCCCATGGCTTTCAGTTGGAACACCCCTTGCCGATACGGCTGTAGGCGTCCCTCAAGAGGAGCGCCTACAGCGGCTTTGAAGAGGCACTGTACTGGCTTTTCTAGTCGTTCAGATTGCGCAATTGCTGTTGCAGCAGCGTCACCTGATTTCCCCAGTAATGCATGGATTCAAACCACGGAAAGGCCGGGGGGAAAGCCGGGTCATCCCAGCGTTTGGCCAGCCAGGCGTCGTAATTGATGATACGCCGCAGGCGTAGCGGTTCGATCAGGCTGGTCTGGTTCCAGGGGAACGGCAGGAAGGTGTCGTAGCCACGGGCGAGAACCCGTAGCTGGTGTTGCTGTTCGTCGTGTTCACCGGAGAGCAGCATCCAGATGTCCTGCATGGCGGGCGCGCGCAGGCTGTCATCCAGGTCCACGAAGTGGGGGCGTTCGTCGCGCCACAGGATGTTGCCGGTATGGCAGTCGCCGTGCACGTTCAATAAGGGGAAGCTGTGCTCGCCCAGTTGCTGCTCTACTTTTTCCAGTATCTGGCCGGTCACATCCCGGTATTGGCCTCGAAAGTTCAGGTCCACCACATCGTTGCAGAGAAAGGTGCTGGCGGCGCGAATGTCCTCGACGATCTGTAGCGTGGGTCGGGTTTGATAGGGGCGGTCGCTGCCGCAGGTGTGCCAGCGAGCCAGGGTGCGTCCCAGCTGTTCCAGGTGATCGTCGTTGGCCAGCTCCGGGGCGTGGCCGCCGGCGCGCCGAAACACGGCGAAAGCAAAATCGTCGCAATGAAACAGGCTGGTGCCGTTCTGTTCGATGGGCGCAACCACGGGCAGATCCCGCTCTGCCAGAAATAGACTGAAAGCATGCTCTTCGAGGATTTGTTCATCGCTCCAGCGGTGCGGGCGGTAGAACTTCACAATCACCGGCGGGCCGTCTTCCTGGCCCACCTGATACACCCGGTTTTCAAAACTGTTCAGTTGCAGCAGTCGGCCATCGCTGAGAAAGCCGGCGGCATCGACGGCATCCAGCATGTAGTCCGGGGTCAGGTTGTCGAAGGGATGAGACATGGAATTAACTCGGCCGGACGCCAGACGCAGGACGCCTGATGTTAAAAAAGAAACGCAAACACTGCGTAGCGTCTGATCTTATCACGCGGTTTCTGGAACCTCGCCGAGCCAGATTTCTTCGCCGCGTACTTCCAGTGGCACGGGGATCAGTTTGTCGCCGCTGCAGGGGCCGGAGAGGCAGTTGCCGGTGTCCACTTCGAACAAGGCGCCGTGGTTGGCGCAGGTGATGAACTGCTTGTCGCTGTCCATGAACTCGTCCGGCATAAAATTCAGCTCAATGCCCAGATGCGGGCACCAGTTAATGTAGGCGTGAATCTGGCCATCGAATTTGGCGACGACAATCGGCTGGCCGTCTTTCTGAAATTCCCGAGCGCTTTCGTGTTCGATGTCGTTGATGTTGCAGATGTGTTCCATTGTCTTTCCGTGATGTTGTGTCGTCAGGTGGAAATGCCGGCAGGACATCTCCACCGCAGGAGAAACCGGCGGAGGTTGGCTGGAGCCCATGTCCGCCCTACGGCTATTCGCCCAGAGTGGCGTTGCGAAGCGTTTGGTGGACCTCTGCCGGTAGGCGCGGGCCAAATTCGCTGACCAGGCGGGCGGCGGCGGCGGACGCCAGTTTGCCGGCGGCGGCAAAGTCATGGCCGTGAGTAATGGCATACAGGAAGGCACCGGCAAACATGTCGCCGGCGCCGTTGCTGTCGATGGCTTTTACCGGTACCGGATCAATCCGGTGAGTCTGCTCGCCATCCCAGACTAGCGCGCCGTCCGCGCCCAGGGTGATGACGGCGGAACCGCAACGGGGCTTGAGGGCGTCCAGGGCGGCGTCCACGGTATCGGTATCGGTGAAGCTGGTGGCTTCTGCTTCGTTGCAGAACAGTAGATCCACGCGCTCGCCGAGCATTTCATTCAGGCCGTCTTTGAAAAACTGCACCATGGCCGGGTCAGAGAACGTCAGTGAGGTTTTTACGCCGTGCTTTTCGGCCAGCTGGCGGAGTTTGACGGCGGCGGCGCGGGAGCTGTCGCCGCTGACCAAGTAGCCTTCCAGGTACACGTACTGGCTGGCGGCGATGGCGGCCTCGTCCAGTTCGGCATCAGAGACCTGGCTGGAGATGCCCAGATAGGTGTTCATGGTGCGTTCGGCATCCGGGGTCAACATCACCAGGCATTTGCCGGAAACACCGGAATCCCGGGGGCCGTTCATGTTGGTGTCCACGCCGGCGGCGGTCAGGTCGTCGACGAAGATGTTGCCGGTGGCGTCGTCGGCCACTTTGCAGGCGTAGTAGCTGCTGCCGCCAAAATAGCGGGTGGCGACTACCGTGTTGCAGGCGGAGCCGCCGCTGGTCTGCTTGCGGGGCTCGGCTTCGTTGGCCAGCGCTTCGATCAATTCGGCCTGGCGCGTTTCGTCCACCAGTGTCATCAGGCCCTTGCCCACTTCCATGCGCTGTAAAAAGGCGTCGCTGACCTCGATTTCCGTGTCTACCAGGGCATTACCGAGGGCGTAAACGTCGTATTGCTTTGTCATGGAAGCTCCGAACCGGATTGCAGGGGCGGCTATTATGGGCTGCCCGGCGCTGCATGCAAAATTTGTACGCCGGATGGGCCGGAAGATTCGTCTCGTGCAGGCTATTTCGCCGAAGGGAACATATTTCTCCCCCTACACTCATAAAGTACCCACACTTTTCTCTATACTCCGGCCCATGGCGAAAAAAGCGAAAAAGTCCCCCGCAAAGTCGCGGCGGCAACCCAGTAGAAAAAAGAAGCCCTCCGCCCAGCGCCGGCGCTGGTTCAGTTGGTCATTCATTGCCAAGGTTGGGCTGGTGTGCCTGGTGCTCGGGGCCGCCGGCATGGCGTACCTGGATGCGCTGGTGCGTGAGCGGTTTGATTCCCATGCCTGGCAGCTGCCGGCGCGGGTCTATGCGCGCCCGGTGGAGCTGTATGAGGGCCGGGTGCTGTCCCGGGATGACATGCTCAAGCTGCTGGACCTGATGCGTTACCGGCGCGATGCCCGTGCCAGTACCCCGGGCAGCTTTGCGGTGCAGGGTAATTCCTTGCTGATTCATACCCGCGGGTTCAACGACAGTGATGGTGGCGAGCAGTCCGAGCGTATCCGGCTGTCCCTGTCCGGTGGTCAGATTCGCAACTTGGAAGCCGGCGGCGATCGCCTGGCTCGCCTGGAGCCATTGCAGATCGGCAGTATCCACCCCCAGCATGCCGAGGACAGGGTGCTGGTGCCGCTGGATAAAGTCCCTCCGTTGCTGGTGGATATGCTGATTGCCACCGAAGACCGCAGCTTCTATGACCATCACGGCATTTCCCTGCGCGGCCTGAGCCGCGCCATGCTGGCCAATATCAAGGCCGGTGGCCTAGTGCAGGGCGGCAGCACCCTGACCCAGCAGCTGGTGAAAAACTTCTGGCTCAGCTCCGACCGGACCCTGTCGCGCAAGCTCATGGAAATGCCCATGGCCTTGCTGCTGGAGCTGCATTACAGCAAGGAGCAGATTCTCGAGGCCTACCTGAATGAGGTCTATCTCGGCCAGGACGGCGCGCGTGCCATTCATGGTATGGGCCTGGGAGCCCAGTTCCTGTTTGGCCGGCCGCTGGAAGAGTTGGAGCCCCATCAGTTGGCGACCTTGGTGGCGTTGCTGAAAGGGCCTAGCTGGTACGACCCGCGCCGTCGCCCGGAGCGGGCCATGGAACGTCGCAATACCGTATTGAAAGTCGCGCGGGACGAAGGCGCGCTGTCCAATGCGGACTATGACAAATTCAGTGCCCGGCCGCTGGAAGTCGTGCCGCGGGGAGCCTCTGCGCTGTACGCGTTCCCGGCTTTCATTGATCTGGTGCGGCGTCAGTTGGCACGGGATTACCCGCCAGAAGTGCTCAGCGACGAAGGGCTGCACATTCATTCAACGCTGGATGTGCTGGCGCAACTGGCCTCGGAAGGGGCGCTGAAAGAGCATCTGGATCATCGCGATCCGAAACAGGCGAAAAAACTCAATGGTGCCGTGGTGGTCGTGGCGCCGGCCCAGGGCGATGTATTGGCGCTGGTGAGTAACCGGGACTCGCGCCAAGCAGGTTTTAATCGGGCGCTGGATGCCCAGCGACCCATGGGCTCCCTGGCTAAGCCGGCGGTGATCTTGTCGGCGGTTCAGCAGCCGAAAACCTACTCGTTGGCCTCGTTAGTGGAAGACGGTCCGATTCAGGTGAAGCTGCCTAATGGCAGTGTGTGGGCGCCGCAGAACTTCGACAAGACCGCCAAGGGTGCGATGCCCATGGTGGATGTGCTGGCCCTGTCCCGTAACCAGGCCACTGCCCGGCTGGGGCTGGATGTGGGACTGGATACAGTGGCCGACACCATGAAGACCCTGGGCGTCACCCGCAATATTCCGCTGTACCCGAGTATCCTGCTGGGCAGCCTGGAGCTGACGCCGTTTGAAGTGGCGATGATGTATCAGCCGCTTTCCACTGGCGGGTTCAGTACCCGGCTGCGTTCCATTACCGATGTACTCGACAAGGACGGCCAGCCATTGGCGCGCTACCCGGTGAGCACTGATGAAGTGGTCGAGGCAGGCCCGGCCTTCTTGACCCAGTGGGCCATGCAGCAGGTGGTGGAAGAGGGAACCGCCCGCGCCGCTCGCGCCTCGTTGCCGGCGGATCTGAAAGTCGCTGGCAAGACCGGTACCAGTGACGATTTCCGTGATGCCTGGTTCGCCGGCTTCTCCGCCAATCATCTGGCGGTAGTCTGGGTGGGCCGTGACGACAACAAAAACGCAGGGATTACTGGCTCCAGTGGTGCCTTGCCGGTGTGGGCAAATTTGATGGGCAAACTGCCCCAGCGCAGCCTGTCACAAAACCCGCCGCCCAGCGTGGAATGGGTCTGGATGAATGAAGATGGCCGCCGTGTCAGTGCAGAAGGTTGCGGCAATGCCCGGCGCTACCCCATGCTGATAGCGTCGATTCCGGAAGATAGCGATGGCTGTGGCACCGTGAAACAAACCGGGAAAGGCATTAAGGGGTGGTTCAAGGGACTGTTTGATTAATCGTAAGGGTTCCCGTTTTTTGTGGGGGTATTTGCCTGCGGCGTGGAGTAAATCGCTTGCAGGCAAGCTCCCGCGTTAACGGTCGTGCGTAGAGTACGCGCCAAATACGGTCTCTCGCAGCCTCTCACAACACAACCGGCGTTCAAGGGAATAGGATTCAGGATGGTGTTTTTGCAAAGGCTTGTTCGATTAATTCTTGTCTGTGCCGTTATGGCCGGGTGTGCGGTGAAGCCGGTAATGGACGAACCGCAGCAACCGATGACGGCCAGCCAGGAGCTGGGCGGCTCCCCCGCATTGAGCTTGCTGGCCAGTGCCGAGCAGGCGCGGCAGCAGGGTGACAGTTCTCGGGCGGAGCGTTATCTGGAACGGGCATTGAATATCGCCCCGGACTCGTCTTGGCTCTATAAGGAGCTGGCGGACCTGCGCCTCACCGAGGGTGACGCTCGTGGTGCGGAAGGCTTTGCCCTGAAAGCGTTGCGGCTGGCGCCAGATCACCCCGCGTATCAGGCCGGTTTATGGGAGCTGGTGGCGACGGCCCGCGAGCGGCAAGGCGACGCTGCTGGGGCGAAGACGGCTCGCGAGCGGGCGGCGACACTGCGTGACCCGGAGTCGCGTAAGGCATGACGCCGGCGGTGCAGGCGGCCAAGCGCGGCAAGGTAGCGTTTACGCTGCATAGCTACGAACACGACCCGAAAGCGCAAAGCTACGGGTTGGAAGCGGCGGAGGCCTTGGGCCTGCCAGTGGAGAAGGTGTTCAAGACGCTGATGGCGCTGGTGGATGAGGTGCCGGTGGTGGCCATGGTGCCGGTGGCCCATCAGCTGGACCTGAAGTGCCTGGCCCGTGCCCACGGTGGCAAGAAGGCGCAGATGTGCCCGGCGGACAAGGCGCAACGATTAACCGGTTATGTGCTGGGCGGCATTAGCCCGCTAGGGCAGAAGAAACGGTTGCCGTTATATCTGGATGGCAGCGCGCAAACCCACGAAATTATCTACATGAGTGCCGGCCGGCGCGGGCTGGAAATCGCCATGGCGCCAGGGGATTTGCTCACACTCACCGGCGGCAGACTGGCCGCGCTGGTGCGCGACTGATCTTCACGTTGATGCTGCCGTAGGAGCGGCGCTTGAGCCGCGAACCGTGCGTCGGCACGGTGTTTGTTTTCCTCGCCAAGGCTCGGATTCGCGGCTCAAGCGCCGCTCCTACGGTAGGGGCTTAGAGCTTCCCGAAGGCCTTTCGTGCGGCTTCAATGGTCGCGTCGATATCGTCATTGCTGTGCGCTGCTGACACAAAGCCCGCTTCGAATGCGCTGGGGGCTAGGTAGATGCCCTGGTCCAGCATGGCGTGGAAGAAGCGATTGAAACGTTCGCTGTCGCAGGCCATCACTTCCGCAAAGCTACTGATACGATTTTGATCGGTGAAGAACAGCCCGAACATGGCGCCTGCTTGCGCGGTGGTGAATGACACCCCTTGCGCATGGGCGGCGGCCGTCAGGCCTTCCAGCAGGCGGGTGGTTTTTTCAGCCAGCGCGGCGTGGAAACCGGGTTCGCTGATCAGGTTCAGCGTCGCCAGGCCGGCAGCCATGGCCACCGGATTACCGGACAGGGTGCCGGCCTGATACACAGGCCCGAGCGGCGCCAGATGTTCCATGATGGCTTGCTTGCCGCCAAACGCACCCACCGGCATACCGCCGCCGACAATCTTGCCCAGGGTAGTCATGTCCGGAGTGATGCAGTAATGGCCCTGGGCGCCGCCCAGTGCTACCCGGAAACCGCTCATGACTTCATCGAAAATCAGTACCGTGCCGTTGTTGTCACATTGCTGGCGCAGGGTCTGCAGGAAATTCTCGGTGGCGGGGACACAATTCATGTTGCCGGCGACCGGTTCCACGATCACCGCGGCAATGTCGTCGCCGTGTTCCTCGAACGCTTGGGTGACGCTGGCGGCATCGTTGTAGTTCAGCACCAAGGTGTCGGCGGTCACGGCTTCCGGTACGCCCGGTGAGCCGGGAATGCCCATGGCGCCGGAGCCGGCTTTCACCAGCAGGCTGTCCACGTGGCCGTGGTAGCAGCCCTCGAACTTGATGATTTTGTTGCGGCCGGTGTAGCCACGAGCCAGGCGGATGGCGCTCATGGTGGCTTCGGTGCCAGAGTTGACCATGCGTACCATATCCATGGACGGCACCAGTTCGCAGACCTTGTCGGCCATGGCGACTTCCGTGGCGGTGGGCGCGCCGAAGCTTAGGCCTTCCTGCACGGCGGCTTGTACAGCGGCGACCACGTGGGGGTGGTTGTGGCCCAGGATCATGGGGCCCCAGGAGCCCACGTAATCGATGTACTGATTATCGTCTTCGTCGAACAGGTACGCGCCACGGGCGGAATGGAAGAACACCGGTGTGCCGCCGACGCTTTTGAACGCCCGCACCGGGGAGTTCACGCCGCCGGGAATATGTTTCTGGGCCTGACGGAAAAGCTGTTCAGAGTGCTTGCGACTCATGGTGTGTCCTCTGTTGTGGTGCTGTTGAATCTATTCTGAGATGGCCTGGCCGACGGAGGCCGGGAAACAGGCGCTGAAGCGGCGTGCGGCGGCTTCGATGGAGGCCGTGTCGGTGTGCCCGAACAGGGCATGAATGACCGCCACAGACACGGCGCCGGCGTCGATCAGTTGCGGCGCATTATCCGGATTCACTCCGCCGATGGCTACCACGGGTTGCTGAAACTGCTGGCAGGCCTGGCGTAGCACCGCCAGTGAGGCCGGCGGCGCCTGGGGCTTGGTCTGCGAGGTGAAGAAACGGCCCATGGCCAGATAGTCGGCTCCGGCCTCGGCGGCGCGGGCGGCCAGTGCCAGATCGCCGTGGCAGGTGACGCCGATAATGCGCGTGTCGCCAAGCTGGTCGCGAGCGGCGCTGATGGCGCCATCGCTCTGGCCGATGTGCACGCCATCGGCGTCCACGCGGGCAGCGAGGGCCGGGTCATCATTGACGATAAACAGGGCGCCGTACCGGTGGCACAGGGCGCGTAGTTGGGCGGCTCGGTATTCGCGTTGGGCCGGGCGGGCGGTTTTATCCCGGTATTGCAGTAGCCGGGCGCCGCCGCGCAGGGCTGCCTCGGCGGCGGGCAGCAGAC
The DNA here is from genome assembly GCF_040118815.1 of Alcanivorax sp. Taxonomy (GTDB): domain Bacteria; phylum Pseudomonadota; class Gammaproteobacteria; order Pseudomonadales; family Alcanivoracaceae; genus Alcanivorax. The sequence goes on along the minus strand of NZ_JBEDTC010000019.1, from coordinate 10,688 downwards.
GTTCGTCCGGGGTCAATGCGGGATCGGTGATGGCGTAGAGGCCGTGGATATTGTGGCTGTGGGGACGGTGGACGGACATGGCCGGCTCAGGGCTGACGACTGGGCACATATTGCCCTTTGCCGGGCTGGAAGGCATCGCGCAGAAAGCGGTCCACATGGGCCTGGCCATTGGCCACGGCACTGTCCAGCGACTGGCCGCGGCCGCGCAAGCAGGCAATGGACGAGGCTAGCGTGCAGCCGGAGCCATGATAGCTGTGTGGTAACCGGTTCCAGCGCCATTGTTCTTCGCCAACGGCGGTGAACAGGTGGTTGATGACCTGATCGGTATCGTCGTGGGTGCCGGTGACCAGGGTGGCGCAGCCGCTGCGCTGGACCAGGGTTCGGCCGCAGTCGCTGACGTCTGTTTGCCCGCTCAGGGCTTGGGCTTCTGGCAGGTTGGGGGTCATCACGTCGCACAGCGGCGCCAGTTTTTCGAGCATGGCTTCGGCGAGGGATTCTTGTGCCAGGCTGCCGCCAGCTTCGGCGGCCAGCACCGGGTCCAGAATCACGGGTACCCCGGGCAGGCGTTCGAGCAGGCGGGCAATGAAATCGATGACGGCGACGGAGCCGGTCATGCCGATTTTGACGGCCTGGTAATCCATGTCGTCCAGCAGGGCGTCGGCCTGCTGTTGTAATAGATCGATGTCGGTGAGCCGGAAACCGCGCACGTTCTGGCTGTTCTGTACGGTGAGCCCGGTGATCAGGGTGGAGGCGAAGCCGCCCTGGGCCTGAATGGCTTCAATGTCGGCGTGAATGCCGGCTCCGCCGGAGGGGTCGTGGCCGGCAATAACGAGAATATTGGGTTTCATTGGAGAGCCTGATGCTAAATGCCTGGTGCTGGACGTCGCTTGCTGTGTGACGCCCAGCTTATGGCGTGTCTCAGAAAGGTTTCACCACAACCAATATCACAATGGCGATCAGTAGAAAAACCGGAATCTCGTTAAAGATGCGGTAGAACTTGTCGCTTTTGGTGTTGGCGTCGGCGGCGAACTTCTTCATGTAGGACAGGCAGACGTGGTGGTAGCCAATCAGCAGGAATACCAGCGCCAGCTTGGCGTGCATCCAGCCGTTGCCTTTGTAGGCTTGCATGTTTGCCATGAACATCCACATTCCAAGGACTAGGGTAACAATCATGCTGGGGTTCATGATGCCCCGGTAGAGTTTGCGTTCCATGATCTTGAAGCGTTCGCGACTGGGTTGATCCTCTGCCATGGCGTGATACACGAACAGGCGTGGCAGGTAGAACATGGCGGCAAACCAGCAAATCACAGCAATCAAGTGGAATGCCTTGATCCAGAGAAAATAATCGAGCGCAAACTGCATGGGGCTACCCTTATTGGTGGCGACATTGGAGAGATGTTTCCAGTGGGCGTACACTATACAGACTTGCCCGTACTCTTTCCGGTTCACTTGCTACAGCCTTAAGAAAGGAGCGCTGTGAATAAGCGGCCACGCCATCGTCGTCTGTTGCGTTACTACCTGTTTCGCACCCGGCGTTTGAGTCGTCGCCAGCTGGGCTCCTGGCAGGACTGGAAGCTGCGTGCGGTGTTCTGGATCGGCGCAGTGATGGTGGGGCTGCTGGTGGTGGCATTTGCCTGGGTGGCAGAGCTGGCATCCCATACCTTTACCGTTATTCATGCCCGTTCACCGTACCTGCCGGTACTGATTACTCCATTGGGTATGGTGATTATTGTCTGGCTGATGCGCCAGCTGGGCACCGAGTCCCAGGGCAGTGGTATCCCTCAGGTGCTGGTGGTGCTGAAACAGCGTTACCACTGGCTGCGGCCCACCTTTCTTTCCTTGCGCGTTATTCTCAGCAAGTTTGTGCTTACTTGTATGGGCTTGCTGTGCGGGGCCAGTATCGGCCGCGAGGGCCCCAGTGTGCATATGGGGGCGGCGATGATGTATTCCGTGGGCCAAGTGGGGCGTCTACACCAAAAATATGTGGATAACGCCTTGATTGTGGCAGGTGGCGCCGCCGGTGTGTCGGCGGCGTTCAATGCGCCACTGGCGGGGATCGTGTTTGCCATCGAAGAGCTGTCCGGCTCTTTCGAGCAGCGCACCAGCGGTACCCTGATTCTGGCGATCATTCTCTCAGGTGTGGTGGTGCTGATGATCATGGGCCACTACAGTTTTTTTGGTCACCCGGATGGGACGCTGGATATCACCCAGGACTGGGCCGCTATTGGCGTCACGGCCTTGGTGTGTGGTCTGTTGGGTGGATTATTTAGCCGCTTGCTGATCAAGGGTAGCCAGTTTCTTTCCCCGTATGCCAAGGAGCACCCTTATCGCGTGGTGGTGATGTGCGCGCTGGTGTTGGTGTTTCTGGGGTTGATCACCGGGGGGGCGACCTATGGTAGTGGCTATGAGCAAGCCTCGACCCTGCTAGATGGTGAGCAGCCGGGGAATTGGACCTTCGCGCTGGCCAAGATGTCAGCCACGTTAGTGTCGTATTTCACCGGGATTCCCGGTGGTCTGTTCTCGCCCAGCCTGGCGGCGGGCGCGGGGATCGGTAATGTGGTGGGCGGCTTTTTCCCCGGGTCGTCGCTGGTGGGGCTGACGTTGGTGGCCATGGCGGCTTTTCTGGCCGGGGTGATCCAGCGCCCGATTACCTCCTTTGTGATTGTCATGGAGCTGACCGGTAACCGTCACGATATCCTGCTGCCGCTCATGTCCGGCGCCTTCCTGTCGGCGGCGGTGGCTAAACTTGTTTGGGCTCGCCCCTTGTACGACTCCTTGGCGGATCGGCTCTCTGATGGGGAGGGCATGGCCCTGGAAAAGCCCCAGGACAAGCCGACGGAACGCAGTGACGACAAAGGCGATTCGGCGGAGGCGGCGAAAGAGCCGGAGCGGCAATTGCCCGGCTGATCACAAAGCCGGTAAAAAGCGCTGGTTTTGCTCCGCCGATGCGGGCGCGTTCTTGCCGCTGGTGGGCGGCGACCCTATCATGCAGAGCTTCCTTTTATTAATGCAGTTCAGGAGTGGGATATGTCTTCTCAGCCAGCACAAGCCAGTGCACCGCTGAAAGTAGGTGTGGTCGGCGGTACCGGGTATACCGGGGTCGAATTATTGCGCCTGCTGGTGAATCATCCCCATGCCGAACTGGATGTGATTACCTCCCGTGGCGAAGCGGGTGTGGCGGTGGCGGATTTGTTTCCGTCCCTGCGTGGTCGCACCGATCTGGTGTTCAGCGAGCCGGACGTGAAGCGGCTGGCGGCCTGTGACGTGGTGTTCTTTGCGACGCCCCATAACGTGGCCATGCGGATGATGCCTGAGCTGATGGACGCCGGCGTGCGTGTGGTGGACTTGTCAGCGGATTTCCGGCTGCGTGACCATGAACTCTGGAGCGAATGGTATGGCGAGCCCCATGCCTGCCCGGAGTTGCTGGCGGATGCGGTATATGGCCTGCCGGAAGTGAATCGGGCGGCGATTCGTGACGCTCGGCTGGTGGCGTGCGCCGGTTGTTATCCCACCTCGATCCAGCTGGGCTACTTGCCGTTGCTGGAAAAGGGCTGGATCAAGCCCGATCAGCTGATCGCCAACGCGGCCAGTGGCGCCAGCGGTGGCGGCAAAGGCGCCAAAGTACCCATGTTGCTGGCGGAGGCAGGAGAGAGCTACAAGGCCTATGGCGCCAGTGGTCACCGGCATTTGCCGGAGATCGAGCAGGGACTGGGGGATATCGCTGGTGGCCCGGTAAGCGCTACATTTGTTCCACATCTTATCCCGATGATCCGTGGTATTCATGCCACTCTCTACGGTCAGCTCACCGAATCGGCGCCGCCACTGGAAGACATTCAGGCGGCGTTCGAGGCCCGCTATGCCGATGAGCCCTTTGTGGATGTGATGCCGCTGGGCAGCCACCCGGAAACCCGGTTTGTGAAGGGCGCCAACATGTGCCGGTTGGCCTTGCATCAGCCCCGTGGCGAGAACGTCATCGTGGTGCTGTCGGTGATTGATAATCTGGTAAAAGGGGCGTCCGGCCAAGCCGTGCAGGCCATGAATATCATGTTTGGTCTGGATGAGGGGGCGGGGCTGTCAGTGGTTCCGCTGGCGCCGTAACGATGGCCAAGAAGCCGAAAAGTCGGGCCGGTATCGGCGATGTCATGTTGATGCCGGTAAGCCCGTCTCAGCAGAAGAAGCAGCGGCGGCTGTGGGTGTCGGGTGCGCTTGTCGTCGCGGTGTTGCTGTTTTTGCTGGGTGGCTGGCTGGGTGCCGGTGGTGCTCTGGATGCCTCGGAATCCAATCGCCGACTGCGCGGGGAGGTCAAGACCCTGGATGTAGAGCTGGAGACTGCGCGTAATGAACTGGCGGTGTTCAGAGCGGATTCCGAACTGACCCTGGAGGCACGTGAAGAAGTGCGCCAGGAGATTAAGGCGTTGCAGGACCAGGTGGCCGAGCTGGAAGAAGCGGTACTGTTCTACAAGAATGTGATGGCGCCGGCAGGCACCGAGGGCGGTCTGCAGATCGAAAAAATGACGGTGCAGCAGGACAACGAAACTGACGAATACCGTTACCGGGTGGTGCTGGTGCAGTCCGGTGACAACCGCGGTTACCTGTCCGGCGATATCAGCTTGCACCTGCATGGCGAGAAAGACGGGGAAGCGTTCGAGCTCAATGGCAGTAGCTGGCTTGAAGACGGGAGTGAGACACGCTTCCGGTTTCGCTACTTTCAGGAGCTGAATGGCCGCTTTAAGGTGCCCGAAGGGGTGGTGATACAAGCGGTAGATGTGGATGCTGAGAGCGGCGGCAGAAACCGTTACCAGACACAGAAAACCATAAAATGGCAGTAGGAGAGACGTGTGCTAGGCCGAGATAAAAAAACCGCAGTGACTTCAGGGGCATCGTCCCAGGATTATCGTAACCATACTTTGATCGCGCCTAGCGCAACCGTTCGTGGTGATATCGAGTTTTCCGGTGGCCTGCATATTCAGGGCACGGTGGAAGGCAATGTCAGCGTGGGCAAGGATGGCGGTCGCCTGGTGATTGGCGAAAGCGGTGTGGTGAAAGGGGAAATTCAGGTCGCCCAGGTGGTGATCAATGGCCGCGTGGAAGGGGATGTGCACGCCACCGAGAACCTGGAGCTGGCGGAAAAGGCATCGGTGGAAGGTAACGTGTATTACCGGATGATCGAAATGGTCATGGGCGCACGGGTGAATGGCAAGTTGGTCCGCCTGGATGATGAACGCCGCAATCTGCCGGCGCCGGATGCCAGCAAAACGGCCAAGCCGGAACCTGCGGGCAAAGACGCAGCAGGCAAAGGTGTGGCTGGTAAGGCGGCTGCGGATAATTCTTGACTGTTTTAGTCGGGTACTGGAACATGATCAACCCGCTTGGGCGTTTGTCGCCGGGGCGGGTTTTCTACTGCCCAGATGTTAGCCAATAGCGAGAGTATGACCGAGTCAGCACCTATTTCATTCACCGATGCCGCCGCCACCAAAGTCAAAGAGCTGCGTGACGACGAAGGAAACCCGAACCTGAAACTGCGTGTGTATATCACTGGCGGCGGGTGTGCGGGGTTTTCCTATGGCTTCACGTTCGATGAAGCGGTGAATGAAGACGATACCTCGGTGGAGAAAGAGGGTGTCACCTTGCTGGTGGACGCCATGAGTATTCAGTACCTGGATGGCTCCCAGGTGGATTACGAAAAGGGCCTGATGGGCTCGCGCTTCGTGGTCAGCAACCCCAATGCGGCTACTACCTGCGGCTGCGGCTCTTCTTTTTCCGTTTAGACCTTCCCTATTCCCTCTTGTGGGAGCGGTGGTTCCATCGCGATTCTCTTGGTTTTTTAAGATTGCCGGCTTGTCAGCCTCTTTCACGGCCTAATGGCCGCTCCCACGGGGTTTTGCGTGTAGCCTGAGGCGTGCTGCGTGCAGCGCTCTTAGTTGTCACAAAACCTTCACCATTTGATCAACATTTCGTCGCTTTTCGGGTAGACACTGAACCCATGATGACGACAAAACCGACATTTCAACGAATGACCGCCGCGGATACCCGGGCCATGTGCTGGTTGCTGCAGCAGCCGCAAGCAGCTCGCCGTGCCCGTATGGCGCGGATGATCTCCCGCCTCGGTGATGGCCCTTTCTACGTGGCTCTGACGCTATGTATCTGGTGGATGGACCGGCAGGGCGGCAGTGAATTTGCCCTGACCGCCATGGCTGCCTACGCTCTGGAAGTGCCCTTGTTTGTGCTGCTCAAGCATCTGATCAAGCGCCCCCGGCCGGCGGATGCGTTGGAAAGTCTGTCGGCGTTTATCCAGCCGGCGGACCGATTCAGCTTTCCGTCAGGACATACCGCTGCGGCCTTTGTGATGGCCTCGTTGTTGTGCGTGTTCTATCCGCCGGTGATGGCGTTGGCACTGGGGTTGGCGGTGATGGTGGGTTTGTCCCGGGTGCTGTTGGGGGTTCATTACCCGTCCGATATTCTGGCTGGCGCCACTCTGGGTTTCAGTTGCGCGATGATTGGTCTGTGGCTGGTTTGAGAGGCTAGCGACTAGCTGTAAGCTGCGAGGCGCGGCTCAAGAGTTTGTTGGTTGGCGCGAACCTTGGTTGGCGGCTTGCAGCTTGTAGCCCGTGGCTGCTCTTACGGTAGGGTGATCTGCCCCAATACCGCCTCCCTGGATGCCCCGGTGACCACCGGCGCATTGCCCGTTTTTTCTTCCATGCGTGCCCAAGCCAGCCAGGCAAACGCGGCAGCTTCCACCCAGTCCGGGTCCAGCCCGTGCTCAGCGGTGCTGGAGACCGAGGCGCCGAGTAATGCCTGAAGGCGTTCCAGCAGGTGTTGGTTATGGGCGCCTCCGCCGCAAATTAGCACGTGATCGGGCTGGAAGTTGTTAAGTGCATCGCTGATTGAGTGGGCGGTGAGCTCTGCCAGCGTTGCCTGGACGACGTCTTCGGGGAGTGAGTGGTTCGCCAGTTGTGCGTTGAGCCAGTCATGGCTGAAACGTTCCCGCCCGGTGCTTTTCGGGGGCGGTTGATGGAAATACGGGTCATCCAGCAGGGTGGCCAGCAGGACGCTGTCGGGACGGGCGCTGGCGGCCCAGTCACCATTGCGGTCGTAGGCTTTCTGGCGGTGCTGTTGGATCCAACTGTCCATCAACACGTTGCCTGGGCCGGTATCAAAGCCGCCGGTGAGCAGGCCGTTATCCAGCAGGGTCACATTGGCCATGCCGCCGATGTTCACGACGGCAATGCGCTGATCTACCCGGGCGAAAAGCTGCCGGTGAAAGGGTGGCACCAGCGGGGCGCCTTGCCCGCCCAGTGCCATGTCCTTGTTGCGGAAATTACTGACCACGGGAATCTTACTCTGCACCGCCAGGGTGTCCGGGCAGCCCAGTTGAACGCTAAAGCCGGGTGCTTGAGGGCGGTGGCGAACGGTCTGGCCGTGGCAGCCAATGGCGCGGACCTGGGCCGGTGTCAGGCCGGCCTGTGCCAGCAGGGCCTCACAGGTAATGGCGTACTCAACGGCCAGTTGCTGGCTGACACTTCCGGCCCGGTCGATTTCATTACTGCCGGGCTGGCACAGGGCCAGAATATCATCGCGAAGCGGGGTCGGGATCGGCTGGCTCAAGGTGCTGAGCAGGGTGAAATGGTCGTCACCAATGCGGGCGAGGACGGCATCAATGCCGTCCACGCTGGTGCCGGTCATCAGGCCGATAAACAGAGATGGATCGGTCTTAGAAGACATCGCTGCTGGCCAGTGTTGACGCTTCAGAGAACAGGGTCATCTGTGCTTTCAGCCGATTAGCGGCGATCAGGAATTCCGCTCGCTCGTTGTCGTTGATGCCGCGCGCTTTGGGTAGCGGCACGGTCTGCGGGTTGCGGTGTACGCCGTTAATACGGAATTCGTAATGTAGATGCGGGCCGGTGGCCAGCCCGGACGAACCCACATAGCCGATGGTTTGCCCCTGGGTGACCCGTTTGCCCACGCGGATGCCTTTGGCAAAGCTGCGCATATGGGCATACAGGGTGGTGTAGATCTGGCCATGCTTAAGAATGATGACGTTGCCGTAGCCCCCTTTCACGCCGGCGAATATGACCTTGCCATCGCCCGCAGCCTTGATGGGGGTGCCGGAAGGTGCCGCATAGTCAGTGCCCTTGTGGGCGCGAATACGGTTGAGTACCGGGTGTTTGCGGCCAGGATTAAAGCGGGAGCTGACCCGCGAAAAGGCCACGGGGGTACGGATAAATTCCTTACGCATGGAGTCGCCCTTGATGTTCAGGTACTCCACGTCGCCAGACAGGGTTTCGTAGCGGAAAGCGGTGAGGTGGCGGCCTTGGTTCCAGAATTCTGCCATCAAGATATCGCCTTCGCCGACTTTTTCCCCGTCCAGATAGAGCTCTTCATAGAGAATGCGAAAGCGGTCTCCTTTGCGAATATCGAGGGCAAAATCCACATCCCAGGCAAACAGATTGGCCAGCTGCATGGTGAGCCGGTCGGTGACGCCTGCTGCAGCCCCGGCCAAGAACAGGGAGCCAGTAATATCGGCTTGGGCGAAGCGGGTCTGTTTCTGGTATTCCCGTTGGCTCAGGCGCACATTCCAGCCGCCGCCTGTCAGTCTTGCGGTGAGGGTTTCAACTTTCGAGGGGTGGTATCGCACGTTGGTGAGGGAGCCGCTGTCGCTAACGATGACTTCCAGCGCTTCGCCGGGACGCAGGCGGGTGAGCCGCTTCAGCTTGTCGTCACCTTTGAGCAGGGCATCGATCTGTCCGGCGCCAATGCCCAGGGGGTGCAGTAACGAAGACAGGCTGTCCCCGGATTCCACGGTGAGCGTTTGCCACTGCGGAGTGACTAGTGCTGGCTTGCTGGTGGTTTGCGGCTTTGGTGCGGGTGCTGTTCGTTCCGGCAGGCTAATGGGCTGGACGCGTTCCGGGGTCGTTTCGGTGCTGTCTGGGCGAAAGGCGATCAGGATAACGCCGCCCAGCAATACCATGCTCAGCAGTAAATGGGTGCGTGGGAACTGGCGCACCAGCCTGCCGGCAGCAGAGATAAGTTGTTTCATGAAGAGTCTGTGAGGGCCTGGTTGGGTAAATAGAGACTGGCGCGCCCGCGGGGCACAGCGAAAAACTGACCTGCAAAGATACCCGCCTTCTCTGGCCGCGTTCAAGTGCTACAATGGCGCGCTTTCATTAATGGGTCTGGAAATAGAGGTAGGCATGGCCACGGTGGATCAGCAACTGGCACTTATTACCCGCGGAGCGGATGAGATCATCCAGGAAGAGGAGCTGCGGGAAAAACTGGCATCGGGCCGGCCGTTACGGGTGAAGGCGGGCTTTGATCCCACTGCCCCGGATCTGCACCTGGGGCATACGGTATTGATCAACAAATTGCGCCAGTTTCAGGAGCTGGGGCATGAAGTGATCTTCCTGATTGGCGATTTTACCGGGATGATCGGTGACCCCACGGGCAAGAGCGCGACTCGCCCGCCATTGAGTCGCGAGGATGTGCTGCGCAATGCGGAGACCTATAAAGAGCAGGTCTTCAAGATTCTCGACGAGAGCAAGACCCGGGTTGCATTCAATTCCAGCTGGATGAACGAGGTGGGCGCGGCCGGCATGATCAAGCTGGCGGGCCAGTACACGGTGGCACGGATGCTGGAGCGTGATGATTTCGACAAGCGCTATAAGGGTAATCAACCCATTGCCATCCATGAATTCCTCTATCCGCTGGTCCAGGGTTACGACTCCGTCGCCCTGGAGGCGGATGTGGAGCTGGGCGGGACTGATCAGAAGTTTAACCTGTTGATGGGGCGTACGCTGCAAAAGTCCTATGGCCAAGCGCCACAGATCTGCCTAACCATGCCTATCCTGGAAGGGCTGGACGGGGTGCAGAAGATGTCCAAGTCGCTAGGAAACTATGTAGGGGTCAGCGATGCGCCGGGTGAAATGTACCGAAAGCTGCTCTCGCTTCCTGACAGTCTCACTTGGCGCTATTATGAATTGCTGAGTGCCTGTTCCAATGAGCGTATTGCGCAGTTGAGGTCACAGGCGGATACTCTGGGGTCGCCCCAGGAGGCCAAAAAGGCCTTTGCGTTGGAGATGGTAGAGCGGTTCCATGGGCTGGAGGCGGCGCAGTCGGCACCTAAATCTGCAGGCAACCAGATTGCGCTAGGCGATATTCCGGACAATGTGCCGGAAGTCGAGGTGGATTTGGGGGATCAGGACAGCATTCATATCCTGCCGTTGCTTCGTGAGGCGGGTCTTGTGCAGAACGGCAAGGCAGCCAAGGATGTGTTTGGGCGGGGTGCGGTGTACCTGGATGGAGTGCAGCTACGCGAGGAGCGCACCTTCTCCCGTGGTGACAGCCACGTGATTCAGGCTGGGAAAAAGAAGATTGCCCGGATAACGGTTAAATAACAGGCGCTGGCGCTTGTTTTATGGGCAATCTGGGTGGAATTTAAGCGCTCAGCAGGTTTTTTTAAAAAAGTGCGAAAAAGGGTTTGACTCCCAGAGCGAACTCTCTAGAATGCGCACTCCTCGACGGGGCAACAACGCAACGCAGCAAAGCGAAGCGCCACGGACGAGACGCTCTTTAACAATCAGGCAAGCAAACGTGTGAGACCTGTTCGGAACGGAATCTTTAATAGATTTTCAGTTCTGAACTGGTTGATAGAAGTTTTGTTAATTCAGAGAACGAACTGAGCATGTATTAAG
>NZ_JBEDTC010000020.1:0-27840 GCF_040118815.1 Alcanivorax sp. | reverse complement strand
TGTCGGCGCTTGGAGCCGCCATGAGAAAGCTGGTGCACATCGCTTACGGCGTACTGGCGCACCAGAAAGAATATGAACCACAACCCATGTGAGAGGGTTGTAGTTCATTAGGAGAGACGGTATCTACGGAAACCAGCAGAACTTACTGCTTGATCCCTTCCACAGAAATAATAATCTCCACGGTTTCTGAAGCCGGACCCAAGTTCTTGGTGATGCCGAAGTCGGATAGCGTCAGTGTCGTGGATGCTTCCAGGCCCATGCGGTAGCCGCCCCAGGGATCATCGCCGTAACCGATCATTTTGGCATCCAGTGTTACCGGTTTGGTCACGCCATGCAGGGTGAAGTCGCCGATGATTTTTGCGGTTTTCTCGCCGGTTTTTTCAATTTTTGTGCTCTTGAAGGTGGCGGTGGGGTACTCGTTCACATCCAGGAAATCATCGCCGCGCAGGTGCTTGTCACGCTCGGCGTGGTTGCTGTCCACGCTGGCAGTCTGGATGGTGGCGGTTACCTGGCTGTTCTCCGGGTTTTCAGCGTCCACGGTGAAGGTGCCGTTGAAATCATTGAAGCGGCCATACAGCCAGCTGTAGCCCAGGTGGGAAATTTTAAAGGTGACAAACTGGTGGGCGCCTTTTTTGTCGAACTGGTAGGTACCGCCGGGCTGGTCGGCAAGCGCCATGCTGCTGAGCAGTAGCGCCAGGGCGGGGACGGTAATTTTTTTCAATAACGTCAACATAAGCTGAAGCTCCGGTTGTGATAATTAAGAAGGATGATGGGTGTTGGTTGAGATGCGTGAAGGCTCGCGCGGCGACAGGCCGAGAATGCGCCGCAGGGTATCGTCGCGATCGAAAAGGTGATGTTTGACGGCGGCCAGTGCGTGGACGCCAGCGAGTCCGATTACCGCCCAGGTAACCCAATAGTGGATCATCCCGGCGGTGTCCTCCAGGCCGGTCTGATGGCCGCTCACGGAAGGAACGGAAAACCAGTTGAACACAGCCACAGAAGAGCCATCGGCGCTGCTGATTAGATAGCCGCTGACCATGGCCACGAATAACAACAGATACAAGGCCCAGTGAGTGAGATGGGCGCTGATTTTTTCCCAGGGCTTGTGAGTTGGCAGTGGTGCTGGCGGCGGTGAAATAAAGCGCCAGCCCAAGCGCAGAACCATGGTGATAAACAAGAGAATGCCAATGCTGCGGTGCAGGTCCGGGCCCTTGCGATACCAGGGATCGTAATAGCCCAGGTCCACCATATAAAAGCCCAGCGCGAACAGGCCGATCACCGCCAGTGCCACTAGCCAGTGGAATAGCAAGGCAATAGCGCCAAAGCGTTGCGGGTCGTTACGCAGTTTCATGGTGGTTCCCTTCCGGTGTTGCTGCCCGTGTTGTTGGGCGATCCCTTGTTGTTCAGAGTGCACGCGGCGCGTCAGGTTCCGGCGTATACAAAACTTACAGGCGTTATGCCGCTGGGACTAGCTTGTCGGCATTGCGAGTCGGGACACAGCGCAAAAAACTGAACGGTTTGATCGACTGTCCTGTTGATTGCCGCTTTTCAGGGGCTCCTCAATTGCCTCAGCGGCCCGGCCTTCTGCTACTCTTATGGTTTATGGAATGAGGGAGAGCGGCCTTGAGCTGGGATGAGCAACAACTGCAGACACACTTGGATGCCATGGCGGCGGCCATCAATGACCGCTTTGGCGACAAGGCGCCGCTGCTGGTGGGAATCGAATCCGGGGGTGCGTGGGTGGCGCAGGCGCTAAATGCGCGCTTGCCTGAGGCGCTGCCGTTGGGCTCGCTGAACCCGGCTTTTTACCGGGATGACTTTGATACCCGAGGCCTCAAGCCGAAAGTGACACCCTCCAAGCTGCCGTTTGATGTGGATGGCCAGCATATTTTGCTGGTGGATGATGTGCTGATGACCGGGCGCACCATTCGCGCGGCCATGAACGAGCTGTTCGATTTCGGTCGCCCGGCGTCTATCTCCCTGGTGGTGCTGTTCGACATCGGCCACCGGCAATTGCCAATTCGTGCCGATATTTGTGGGGAAACTTTGGCATTGCCACCCCATCAACGGGTAGAATTACGCGGGCCCTCTCCGTTGATTGCCGAGATTCGCAATCTGGTGGTTGAGGACGATACAGAGACAAGGTCATAAGAATGACGTCGACGCTTGCGCCATCCTCCCGCGTACAACTTACCGACGACGGTAAGCTTCGCCATTTTCTCACCACTGAGCATCTCCCCCGTTCCCTGCTGGAAGACATTCTCGATACCGCTGCCAGCTTTGTGGATGTGGGTGGCCGGGCCATCAAGAAAGTCCCGCTGCTGCGCGGCAAGACCGTGGTGAACCTGTTCTTTGAATCCAGCACCCGTACCCGCAGCACCTTTGAACTGGCCGCCCAGCGACTGAGCGCGGACGTGCTCAACCTGGATATTGCCAAATCGGCCACCAGCAAGGGCGAAACGCTACTCGATACCCTGCGCAACCTGGAAGCCATGGCGGCGGACATGTTCGTGGTGCGCCATCAGGATTCCGGGGCGCCGTTCTTCATTGCCAACGAAGTCACCCCCAGTGTGGCGGTGATCAACGCTGGCGACGGGCGTCATGCCCACCCCACTCAGGCCATGCTCGACATGTATACCATCCGCCACTACAAAGGCGGTTTTGCCGGGCTGAAAGTGGCCATTGTCGGCGACATCCTGCATTCCCGGGTAGCTCGCTCCCAGGTGCATGCGCTGAACATCCTCGGTGCCGAGGAAGTGCGCCTGATTGGCCCCAAGACATTGTTGCCGGTGGATGCCGAAGCGCTAGGCGCCACCGTGTTCACGGACATGGCCCAGGGCCTGAAAGACGTGGATGTGGTGATCATGCTGCGCCTGCAGAAAGAGCGCATGGACTCTGCGCTGCTGCCCAGTGAAGGCGAGTTCTTCCGGCTCTACGGATTGAACAACGACAAACTCCAGTTCGCCAAGGATGACGCCATTGTTATGCACCCCGGCCCGATCAACCGCGGCGTGGAGATCGCCTCGGAAGTGGCAGACGGCCCCCGTTCGGTAATCCTTAACCAGGTGACCTTTGGTATCGCCGTGCGCATGGCCGTCATGTCCATGGCGATCAGTGGCCAGGACAGTGACAACAGTGCTTTGGTCGCCCCGGTAGAAGGAACAGGAGGTGCCCGTGGCCAGCGCTAACCGTAACCGCGCCCATATCCTGATCCGTAAAGGGCGGGTGATTGATCCGGCCAGTGGCCGGGATGATGTGGCGGACCTGCTAATCGAGAATGGCCGTCTGACCCGTATCGGCGCCAGCCTGGATGCGCCGGGGGCCGATATTGTCGAGGCCGATGGCCTCTGGGTGTTGCCCGGTCTGGTGGATGCCTGTGTGCACCTGTCGTTGCCGGGAAGCGGTCGCACTGGCGATATCGCCAGCGAAACTCGTGCGGCCGCTGCCGGGGGGATTACCCATCTTGCCGCCCAGCCCGACTGTGGCCCGGTGGATTCCACCGCGGTGGTGCGGTTGATCCGTGAGCAGGCCGGCCAGGCCGGGTTTGCCCGGATCATGCCGATTGCGGCCATGACTCAAGGTTTGCTGGGCGAACAGCTGGCAGAGATGTCGACCCTGGCCCGCGCGGGGTGTATAGCCGTAGGCAATGCCGGCGGCAAGGTGGCTAATGCGCTGGTGCTCAAGCGGAGCCTGGAATACGCCGCCACCTTTGATCTGCCGGTGATGTTCCGTCCGCAGGATTCGGCGCTTAGCGCCGGGGGCTGTGCCCACGAGGGGCCGGTGGCGACCCGTCTCGGTTTGCCCGGTATCCCCGCCGTGGCAGAAAGTGTGGACCTGTCCCGCGACCTGCTGTTGGTTGAAGCTACCGGGGTGCGGGCGCACTTCCAGCAGATCTCCAGCCGTGATTCCCTGCGCTTACTGCGCGCCGCCAAACGGCGGGGCCTGCCGGTGACAGCGGATGTGAGCATCCAGCACCTGCTGCTGGATGAGTCGGCGCTGGAAGGTTTCAACAGCCACTGCCATGTGATTCCGCCCCTGCGCAGCGCCGCGGACCGGGAGGCCCTGCTGGAGGCCGTGGCCGATGGCACCATCGACGCTATCTGTTCTCAGCACACGCCCATTGGCTCCTCTAGCAAGGCGGCACCGTTCCCGGCCACCAAGCCGGGTATGGCCGGGCTGGATGTGCTGCTGTCGTTGGTGTTGCAGTTGGTGGACGAGGGCAAGCTGGACCTGTTACGTGCCCTGGATGCGGTCACCGCGGCCCCGGCCCGTTGCCTGGGAATCCAGGCTGGCCAGCTGGAAACCGGTCGCCCCGCCAGCCTCTGTGTGCTGGACCCGGCGGGCGTCAAGGACCTCTGCGAAGACTGGCTGTCCGCAGGCAACAACTCCCCCTGGCGCAATGCCCAGCTCAAGGGCAGCGTGAAACTGACGGTGTGTCAGGGCAAGGTGAGCTGGCTGTCGGATTGAGTCAGCGGCCAGCTACGAAGCCGCTGTAGGCGTTCCCTGGAAGAGAACGCCTACAAAGTGCGGCTTACCCCTTGTTCAGCTGAAACACTTCCCCCCTCAGATCGGCTTCCCCGATCACCCCCGGTGCCACGCGCCAGCGCCCTTCCCTGTCTTGAAAAATCAGGGCCGGCGTGCCCTGCAGGCCCAGCCCGATCATCAGTGCGGTGTTGTTCTGGATCTGGCTGCGGATGGCAGCGGGGACCCGCTCCAGTGGGCGGATACCGCCGTCATCGTAGTGCGCCTCGTGCTCAGCCAGGGCGGCGGTCGGGTCCGGGGCGGCCAGCACGGCACCGCCTTGAGTAAAGCTGCGTTTGGGATTGATCAGCCCGACGATAATGTGGCGTACCTGCAACACGTTGTCCTCGTCTTCGATCATCGGCTGCATGTTTTCCCACAATCTGGCGCAGTAGGGGCAGGCCATATCCGTGAACACATAAGCCACCCGTTGCGGCTGCTGTGCACCTTCAGCTACCCAGGTGCTGGCTTCCAGCTTGGCCAGCAGGCTGTCCATGGAGGGTTCGTCGTTGGCCTGACCGATCAGTGGCATCAGCAGGGTGAGCAGCAAGGCAGCAGGTTTGATCATGGAGTGTCTCCCGTAAGGTGTTGGCTGAGGAAGTGATGCAGGCTGGCGTCGGACAGGGGGCCAAAATGGCGCCCTACTTCCCGGCCCTGCTGATCGAATAAAAGGGTTAGCGGCAGGCCACGATTGCCCGCATAGCGGCCCAGGTCCGTATGTGGGTCCAGTAACAGGTGCTCAAAGTGCAGCTGCCCTTCGGTGAGGTACTGGCGGACCTGATTGGGGTTTTCTCCCTGATTGGCAAGAATAAAGCGAACGCCGGGATAGCGCTGTTGCCCGGCCTCAAGCACGGGCATTTCCCGCCGGCACGGCGGGCACCAGGAGGCCCACAGGTTCACCAGCGTTACCCCGCTGGATGCGACGTCCAGTGTGGTGGCCTCTCCTTGCAGGTTATACAGGGTGACCTCCGGTAGTGTGCTGGGCGTTGGCGACAAGGCTTCCAGTGCGGCAAATGCCAACGTCATGCTGAGCAGCGCTGCGGCACTGGCGGACACCAGCGCGGCGCGAACATGGCGCTGCCGGTAAAGGCTGACGGCCAGCACCGGCAGCGCCAGTAATGCTCCGGGCCACCACCAGCCCCCGTCACGGATATCCAGCATGGCCAGCCAGGATTCATATTGGCTGTTATAGCGCAATAAGAACGCCAGGCGGGCGCCGAGCACGGCAGTGATGGCAATCCGCCAGAGCGTTGCTTCGATGTGTTGCCCACGCCGTTGCCACCACAGGCTGGTCAGGGTGGCGGCGAGAAACCCGATCAGGACCACGAAGGTGCCTGCCGGCAGCGCGAGGGGGCCAATAATGACAGCGTCCACGGTATCTCCAGTCAGGGAAGCGCCAGTGTGCCCCGGCCGCATTAACCGTGGGTTAACCGGTGGCACCGACACTGGGCTGCAACTTGCGCAGCCTAACCGGGTCAGAGCCACATGCATATTTTATTGATCGAAGATGACGCCTTGCTGGGTGATGGTATTCAGGCCGGGCTGCAGGCCATGGGGTTTACCGTGGCCTGGGTGACGCGTGCGCGGGAAGGGCTGGCTGCCTGGAAAAGCGTGGAGTTCGATGCGCTGGTGCTGGATCTGGGGCTGCCTGACCAGGATGGGGGCCAGGCCCTTTGCCAGTGGCGCGACGCCGGGCTCACTGCGCCGGTATTGATCCTCACTGCCCGGGACGCGGTGCAGGACCGCATTGATGGCTTGCAGCGTGGTGCCGATGATTACCTGGTCAAGCCGTTTGATCTGGGCGAACTGGCGGCGCGTTTGCAGGCACTGCTGCGCCGTAGTCGCGGCCAGGCGAGTCCGTTGATTGAACATGGCCGGGTACGGGTGGACCCGTTTCGCCAGCAGGTCTGGCTGGCGGATCAGGAGGTGGAATTGCAACGGCGGGAGATGGCGTTGTTGCTTGCCTTGTTGCAAAGCCGGGGTCGGCTACTCACGGCGGACCAGCTGGCCGACCGTGTCTATGGCTGGGTGGATGGCGTGGAGAGCAATGCGCTGGCGGTGCATATCCATAACCTGCGCCGCAAGCTGGGCAGCGGCATTGTGGAAACCGTGCGCGGTGGCGGGTATCGCCTGGGGGCGCCGTCGTGATGGCGCGCTCGCTGCGCTCCCGGGTGTTGTGGCTGGTGGCGTTCAGTTTGCTGAGCGTCTGGCTGCTGCTGGCACTGTGGTTACACAATACCGTCAAGCAGCATCTGGGCACGGCGCTGGACCAGCGTCTGGCGGCGTCTGCACGGATGGTGGCCTCCATGGCCAATGCCAGTGCACCGGCGTTATCTGCCAAGCCGGAGCTGCAGGCGGTGGTAAATAGCGGGCTGTTTTGCCAGGTGATGAACTTGCGTGGCGAGATTCTGGCGCGCTCCGGCGGCGCGCCGTCCGCCCACCTTGCCAGCAGCCAGGACGGCTTTACAGAGCGCTCCCTGGCGGGTGAGCGCTGGCGCGTTTATACCGTCAGCCAGGGGCAGGTACGGGTTGCCACCGCCGAACCCATGGCGGTGCGTGAATCGTTGCTGGCGACTCTGGCCTGGGCATTGCTGGTGGGATTGTTGCTGGCCCTGCTGGGGGCGTGGTTGGCGGTGCGCTGGGCCGTGAGCCGCGGCCTGGCGCCGCTGGACACGGTGCGTAAGGAGTTTGAGTCGCGCCCGGTGCAGGCGGCGTCAGCGACACCCAGCGCGGCCGGGATCACGGAGTTGGTGCCCCTGGTGGCGGCGCTGGACCGCTGGGCTGATCAGGCACGGCAAGCGTTGTTGCGCGAGCGGCGCCTGACCGACGATCTGGCCCACGAACTGCGTACGCCACTGGCTGCCCTGAAAACCCAGTTGCAGGTGGCCCGCTTGAAGTTGCCCCCGGATGCACCGGCTATGGCGGCACTGGCGGCGGCGGAAAACGCCAGCTCGCGAATGGCAGATAACCTGCAGCAGCTGTTGGCGCTGGCCCGCCTGGATGGGGTGCCGCAGAGTTGTCCGCGCCCGGTGCAGGAAGTTATCGATGACAGTCTGGCCCAGCTCGCCGGGCATCCGCAGCGTGCGGCAGTGCAGCGGGATGACGTGACGTGTGCGGGAATGGAGTTGGCGTCCCCTTCCCTGGCCAGCCTGGCATTACGCAACCTGCTGGAGAACGCGTTGCGCTATACGCCGCCGGGTGAGCCGGTGTGGATTCGGGTGGTGGCAGATGCGTCTGGCCTGCACATCCATGTGGAAGATCAGGGGCCGGGGATAACGGCCAATGCGGAGGCCTTGTGCACGCGTGGGCACCGGGGGGATCGGGGGCAAACCGGACTGGGGCTGGCTATTGTTGCCTCGGTGATGGCCCGCAGTGGCGGTCAACTGGCGCTGGAAAACCGTGCCGGCGCCGGGCTCCGCGCAACCTTGAGCTGGCCGCTTACGGGTAGCGCTTGAACATGTCCTCGACGGCTTTTTCGATGTGCGCGCTGCGGCGCTCGCTGCTCATGTCGTCGTGCAGTTCGTCGCGGCTGGTTGCCTGCCAGACCACATCCTTGCTCTGCTGGTCGATCAGTTGCACCACCAGTTTGTATTCCTCGGTGATTTCACCCTCGGTGGGGGTGCTGGCGCCCAGGCCAATGTTGTTGCGGGTAAGGCCGAAGCCAAACTGAAAGGTGGAGCCATCGTAGCGTTGCTCCCGCTTGAAGAAATGCTTCACTTGCACATCGGCCTGGCCCGCGGCGGTGGCCGTCAGGCCCTTGGCGGCCAGCGCCTGTTTCAGGGCAGCCTGGGCGCGTTGGTCATCCAGCTCGCGGGGCTTGTCTTCGTCTTGGGGGACGAAGGCGTAGGTGCGGTATTGCTGAAGATCGGTACCGGATTGGCTGTCGATCACCACCGGGCTGACGCAGGCGCTGAGCAGCAGTGCAGTGGCGAGCACCAGTAGTGCCTGGATCGGTAAGCGTTGCATGGCAATCTCCTGACGTTGAGCTGATGCTCTTATTCTACGCTTTACGCGTCATTTCCGGGTGAGGATCGTCACCGGTGGATAATCGGCGGCTGGCTGACGAGGCGTTCACACTGTCACCCCTGGACAAGGTAAGGCAGCAGCATCGCGAATCCGTTCCCCGAGATAGCGCGCGGCCTGTCCGGCGTACTGTCCATCGGCGTAGATCAGGTACAGATCCACCATGCGCTCAACGCCTTCATCCAACGCCAGCACCTTGAGCGCTCCGGTATCCAGGCCATCCCCAATTTCCGCTTCCGGCACCCAGGCAAAGCCAAGTCCGCGGCGGATAGCGGCAATGCGGGTGGAGGCATGGGTGACAGTCCAGCGCTGTTCAGCGCCCAGCCAGCCGGAATCAATGCGGCGGCTGCCGGAATCGCGGATGACGATCTGGCGGTGCTGGCGGAGATCTTCGTGGGTCAGTTGTTCTGCCTGGGCCAGCGGGTGGTCGGCGGCGGCGACGGCGAGGAAGCGCACGCGCATTAGCGGGTCGCCAAAAAAACCTGGCGGAACGCGCCCGCCAACCACCACATCCGCTTCTTTGCGCAGCAGGGCTTCATCGGAGCCGGACAGAATGGTTTCGCTGTATTCCACCCGGGTCAGCGGGCTGTGCTGGGCGAAGGCATCCAGGGCGGAAAGCATGCAATGCTGGGGAAACAGGCCGTCGGCGGCTACCCGGACCAGGGGTTCCCAGCCCTGACTAAGCTGGATGGCGGCGCCTTCGATGCGGCTGGCTTCCTCCACCAGGACCTTGGCCTGGCGGTACAGCATTTGCCCGGTTTCGGTGAGTTTGGCGCGGCGCCCTTCCAGCGTGAAGGCGCGAACCCCCAGCTCGGTTTCGATTTTCTGCACCGCGTAACTGATCGCCGACTGGCTCTTGTCCAGCGCCTCGGCGGCGCTGGCGTAGCCGCCTTCATCCACCACGGCGAGCAGCGCGTGCCACTGGTCTAGCGTGATCCTGGCTGACATATCGAAATTCCTGAGCTAAATGTGCAGATTTATCCCGTTTTATATCGTATTTACTGAAACCACAATAGGTCTATCGAAACAATCGACTCGGTGCGTTGGCGCCGACTGCACCATAAGACAGGTAAAGGAGTTGATGTCATGAATATTCTGGTCATTAAAAGCAGTGTTTTCGGCGATAACGGTAATTCGTCCGCGCTGGTCAACACCCAGGTGGAGGCGCTGAAAGCGCAACATTCTGATGCCACGGTGGTGGTCCGTGATCTCTCCACAGACCCGATTCCGCACCTGGACGGCGAGCGCGTCGGGGCCTTCTTTACCCCGGCGGATCAGCGTAGCGATGATCAACAGGCGGTGGACGCGTTTTCCATGGTACTGATTGACGAACTGAAAGCGGCGGATCACATCGTGCTTGGCCTGCCCATGTACAACTTCGGTATTCCCAGCCAGCTGAAGAGCTGGATTGATCATGTGGCACGGGCGGGGGTTACTTTCCGCTACACCGAAAGTGGCCCGCAGGGTTTGCTGGACAGCAAGCCGGTGACGGTGCTGGCGGCCCGTGGTGGTATTTATGCCGGCACCGACAACGATACGGTTACCCCGTATATCAAATTGTTCTTTGGCTTTATTGGCATGACTGACGTGAACTTCGTTTACGCGGAAGGGCTCAACATGGGCGACGATGTCAAAAAGAAGGCTCTGGAAGAAGCGAAGGCCGCAGTTAGTTGAAAGTTGAAAGTTGAAAAGCGCGGGCAGGCGCGCAAGGGTTTTGAACGTTTGTGCCCGCGCCGTTATCGATAATCGCGGGTAGCACCTTCCAGATACGATAACCTCGTCCGCGTTTCAACTTTAAACTTTGAATTTTCAACTCAAGCATGCTGAAGCCCGGTACAAAGATCAGGAGACATCATGGGACTGTTAGTCGACGGAAAATGGCAGGATAAGTGGTACGACACCAAAAGCACCGGTGGGCGTTTCAAACGCTCAGAAAGCCAGTTTCGCAACTGGGTAACGGCTGACGGTAGCGCCGGTCCATCGGGCGATGGCGGTTTTGCGGCAGAAAGTGGGCGTTATCATCTGTATGTGTCCTATGCGTGCCCCTGGGCCCATCGCGCTCTGGTCGTGCGTGCCTTGAAAGGCTTGCAGGATCACATCGGCGTCTCCGTGGTGCATCCGCATATGCTGGAGAGCGGTTGGGAATTGGATGACGGGTTTGACGGTGCCACGGGGGATGCCCTGTACGGTTTCAGCAAACTGTATGAGCTGTACCTGAAAGCGGATAACCACTACACCGGCCGCGTGACCGTTCCGGTGCTTTGGGACACGCAGCGCGAAACCGTTGTCAGCAATGAATCCGCAGAGATTATTCGCATGCTTAACACCAGCTTCGATGATCTGGGCGCCACGCCGGGGAATTACTATCCGCAAGCGCTCAGGGCGGACATCGATGCCATCAATGAGCGGGTGTATCACGACGTGAATAACGGCGTGTACAAGAGCGGTTTTGCCACCAGCCAGGAGGCCTACGACGAAGCAGTTGTGACTCTGTTTGAACGTCTTGATGAGTTGGAAGAGCGCTTGGCGAAAAGCCGCTATCTGGTCGGTAATACACTGACCGAAGCGGACATACGCTTATGGACCACGCTGGTTCGTTTTGATTCGGTCTACGTCACGCATTTCAAGTGTGACCGAAAGCGCATCAGTGACTACCCGAATCTGCAAAGTTTTTTGAAAGATATTTATCAGCTGCCCGGTGTGGCAGACACCGTGAATATGGCGCATATCCGTCATCACTATTTCTGTAGCCACCCGACGGTGAATCCCCACGGAATTATCTCTATCGGCCCACAGCTGGACTGGTCCTCGCCCCACGGCCGCGAACGCCTGGGAGAAAGAAAAATCAGTGGCTAGCTATGAGCTGATAACGGCGAGAAAAACCAAACCGGGTTTTTCTTTAACTGGCAGCTAGAGGCTAGTCGCTCGTCGCTGTTTATCACAGGAGGTTCCCATGGAACGCACAATGCTCAACACGCTTCGCGCGATGGATACATCCGATGGTGCCGGTGTTCGATTGAAGCGGGCACTGGGCAGTAATCCTGCGGTGCGCCTGGATCCGTTTCTGATGTTGGATGCCTTTTGTTCTGACAAGCCAGAGGACTACATCGCCGGTTTCCCGCCGCATCCGCATCGGGGGTTTGAAACGGTTACTTACCTGGTGGAAGGCCATATGCGTCACCGGGACCACTTGGGCAATGAGGGCGACCTCAAGCAGGGTGGAGTGCAATGGATGACCGCCGGGCGTGGCATTATTCATGAAGAAATGCCGCAACAGAAAGATGGAATGCTGCGGGGGTTTCAGTTGTGGATTAACTTGCCGGCGGCGGAAAAAATGCAGCCTGCCGGGTATCGGGATATTACCGATATCGAGATGCCGCGATTGGACCTGGCTAGTGGCGGGCAAGTCAAAGCCATTGCCGGTGAAGTGACGATTGCCGAACAGGCGCTGAGTGCACCGGTGAAAGGCGGTAAGACCGACCCCTTGTATCTGGACGTTGTCCTGCGCCCGAATGAAACCCTGACAGTGCCAATCCAGTCGGGCTACAACGCCTTTATATACCTGTTCGAAGGCCGAGTTAGTGTGGCAGGCGAGGCACTGGAAACCGACCACCTGGCCACGTTCACCGATGGCGACAGTGTCACACTGGTGGCTGGGAAAAAAGGCGCGCGCTTGCTATTGCTGGCGGGTAAGCCGATTGGTGAACCCATCGCCCAGTACGGCCCTTTTGTGATGAATACCCAAGAGGAAATTAATCAGGCCTTGCGCGATTATCGCGACGGAGCGCTGACCGCCGAGCCGTCATTGCTATAACGATGGCCTGGAAGCGAGAGGCGAGTAACGAGTTTCGAAAGGCAACACCTCTTTGGGGTTAAGGTTTTCGCGAATCGCAACTCGCTTCTCGCATTTTTTCTAGCGCGAAGCGATCACCCAGACTGCATGGACAATACCGGGAATATAGCCAAGCAGGGTCAGCACAATATTGATCCAGAAATGTTTGCCAATGCCTTCCTGCAAGAATACGCCCAGCGGAGGCAAAAGAATGGCGATGAGAATGCGAAGTAGATCCATATGCTGCTCCCTCTTTCTATGCAATGCGTTGGCTTTAGAAGATAAAGGTAAAGGTGTGGGCCACGCGAGGCATGGCCCAGCCAATATCATTACGTTTATCTCTCTATCGCCGTCAAATCTTCGGTCCGCGACCTTTCACTGCATTGACGACCAAGCTGACGACCAGCAGTATCAGGAAAATAAAGAAAATGATTTTGGCAATAGAGGCCGCACCGGAGGCGATGCCGCCAAAGCCAAGTACGCCGGCAATAATTGCCACGATAAGAAATGTCAGAGCCCATCCAAGCATAATCGTTACCTCATCCATGGTTGGTGTGGATTGCACTATCCACTACACCGTAACGTTTTCATATTGGTGTTGGCCCGGAACGATTCGACTATTTGACCCTTTTTGACATTTTATTTGTTACAGCTGGGATTGCCGATCCAGCCATTTATCCACGGGTGGCGGCGAAAAATTCCGGAAATGATCCAGCAGCGTGGCCGGATCTGTATCCACTTGAAGAAGCTCGTGATGTTCTGTCTTGAGAAAGCCTTCTTCCACACTGTGTTGCAGAAAATTGTTCAGGAAATCGTAATAGTGGTTCACGTTTAGCAGGGCGCAGGGTTTTTGATGAAACCCCAGTTGTGCCCAGGTAAGAATTTCAAAAATCTCTTCAAGGGTACCCATTCCCCCGGGCAGGGCAATAAAACCATCGGACTGATCTGCCATGGCGGCTTTACGCTCGTGCATGGAATCGACCACCTGGAGCTCGGTCAGGTGATCATTGCCGATTTCCCGGCGCATCAAGGCCTGCGGAATAATGCCGATGACTTCGCCGCCCTGGCGCATAACCGCATTGGCAATGGCGCCCATCACGCCAACGCTGGCGCCGCCGTAAACCAGCCCGATATTGCGGCGCACGAGTTCATCGGCCAGCGCTTCGGCGGCTTGAATGTAGACCGGGTTGTTGCCGGGGCTGGAACCGCAATAGACGCAAATTCTTTTCATGGGTATCGCCTTTTTTTGTTGTCACTTGTGGCGGTTGCAGGGGGCGCCACAATAGACGCAAACCATTCAGTATCGAGTTGCGAGAATTGAGTGACGAAAAGCAAAGCCGGGAAAGCTTGTTTAAATTTTTCGCAACTCGCAACTCGCAACTCGTGGCTAATCGCTTGGTTTTTACCCCGCCACTGCGGTGGGTTTGCTCACCAATCGCTCCGCCGGAAAATGGCAGGTAAAGGTGCTGCCCTTGCTTAGCTCACTGGTGATTTCCAGGCGACCGTTATGGCGGATCATTACGTGTTTAACGATGGCCAGCCCCAGGCCAGTGCCGCCGGTTTGGGTGACGCGGCTGTTGTCCGGTCGATAAAAACGTTCGGTCAGGCGGGGAATATGGGCCGGGTCGATACCGATGCCATCGTCGGTGACAGACAGGTGCGCGCCGTGGGCATCTTGCCACCAGCGGATGTGGATGGTGCCTTCGGCCGGAGTGTATTTCACCGCGTTGGTAATCAGGTTGCCGAAGGCGCTTTCCAGTTCGGCGGGATTGGCGATTAGCCGGGCATCAATGGGCACATCCAGTTCGATGTGATGGTGCTTGTCGCTGCTGATGGCCAGTGCATTGTCCTTCATGCGGTTGAGCATGCCGTGCACCGGCACCGCCTGGCGGACACTGTCGGCTTCGGTGCCTTCCAGTCGGGCCAGCAGTAACAGGTCGGCCACCAGTGCTTCCATGCGGTTGGACTGGTTGTCCATCTGTACCAGCGCCCGGCGCAAGCGTGCCTGTTCGTCGGGGATGGTATCCAGCAGGGTTTCCAGGTAGCCCTTGAGTACGGTGAGCGGTGTTTTCAGTTCGTGGCTGACGTTGGCGACGAAGTCTTTGCGCATCTGTTCCAGGTGGTGCAGGCGAGTCACATCCCGGGCCATGAGCAATTGCTCACCGACACCAAACTCGGTGACATGGAACTGGAGGATACGGTTGTCGTTCACCGGGGATGGAATTTCCAGCGCTTCGTCAAAGTCGCTTTTGTTCAGGTACTCGGTGAAGCGTGGATGGCGAATCAGGTTGGTAAGCGGCTGGCCCAGATCCTGGTTGGCATTGAAGCCCATGGCGTGTTCTGCGGCATGGTTCCAGTATTCCAGGTAGCCATGCTGATCGATCAGGATGACCACATCGTCCAGGGCGTTCACCGATTGTTGGGCGCGGTGAATAATGCCCTGCAGGTTTTCCTGGGCGCGGCGTTCTTTCTGGAATAAATGTTCGAGGCGGGTATAAAACTCGCCCCACAGGCCGATGCTATCCGGTGGTTCGGTATGATCATCGCGGACCAGCCAGCTGTACAGGGCGAAGAGTTGGCGGGTGCTCCAGAAAATATACCCCACCAGCCCTACTAGCAGGGGCCAGATGTGTCCCACTGCCAGGGCAGCAAGGGCGGCCAGAAAAATCAGGCCGGCTATGCGATTTACTTCCTTGGCCAGGCTGGCTTTCATGCGTCAGTCACCGCGATTCGTTACCGTGTGCGCAGGTTTGCGGGCGAGGGCCCGACAATGGCCCCCCAGTATAGGCAGCTGTGTGGCCGCTGTCTCAGCCCGCTTTTGCGGATTTTATGGAAAAGCGGTAGCCGGTGCCGCGTACCGTCTGGATAAAGCGATCGTAGTCGAACGGTGCCAGGGCTTTACGCAGGCGGCGGATATGCACATCGATGGTACGGTCTTCCACGTACACGTTGGCGCCCCACACCTGGTCCAGCAGCTGGGTGCGGGAATAGGCACGTTCCTGGTGGCTCATGAAGAACTCCAGCAACCGGTATTCGGTGGGGCCCATATCCACGGGCTGGTCGTCGGCGCTGATGCGGTGGCTGACCGGGTCCAGGCACAGTCCTTCCACTTCAATGGCTTTTTCTGCCGCCACGCTGGAGGCACGGCGCAACACCGCCTTTATGCGGGAGATCAGCTCGCGGGTGGAGAAGGGTTTGGTGATGTAATCATCGGCCCCCACGTCCAGCCCCTGAATCTTGTTATCTTCCTCGCTTTTCGCTGTCAGCATGATGATTGGCACCTCGTTGGTGGTCTCATCACGCTTTAGGCGGCGGGCCAGCTCGATGCCAGTGACGGACGGCAGCATCCAGTCCAGCAGCACCAGATCCGGGCGTTCGTCCACGATGATTTCGTGACCGCGCTGGGCGTTCTCGGCCTCCAGCACATCGAAATCAGCCAGCTCAAGGGCGACGGCAACCATCTCGCGGATGGCCGGCTCATCATCAACAATCAAAATACGGTTTCGGGACATGGCTTCCTTCCTTGCCTGTCTTGTAGCAGCGTAGGCTGCTCTGGATGTTGCCCTATTAGATTGCCTTTTTATGACACCCGTATGACAGATAGAGACGCAGCATGCAACAAGCAACATGCGACAACGCGGATCTGGGCTTGTACGAAAGGGCAGAAATGTGGAGGGCCGCGAGCCATGGAAGGCGGTTTTGACGGTGCTCGGCTGGGAGGCCGAAGGCCGCGGTATGAAACGCTTCGGCGCGAAGTGGTGCCGTTCCCCGGTTCCTGCAGGGTTAATTCGTGTTGTTGCGTGGTGCGTACAGCGTGTTGCGACTCTTAAAAATACTGAAAATACAGCCCGATAAACACGCAGGCCCCGGCCCAGTGATTATTCAGGAACGCATGGAAGCTGGGCCAGCGTTCGCGGTAGCGGATCAGGCTGTGCTGGTAGGCAAAGCTGAGGGTCATACCGACCAGCCCGGCGTACCAAGGCCAGCTGAAGGCCAGTCGATGGCCGACCATGATCAACGCCAGCAGAGTCAGGGCCTGGAGCAGGCCAATCATCAGGCGGTCCGCATCGCCGAACAGAATGGCAGTGCTTTTGATACCCAGCTTCAGGTCGTCTTCACGGTCGCACATGGCGTATTCGGTGTCGTAGGCCACGGTCCAGAGCAGGTTGGCTACGTACAGCAGCCAGGCGATTTCCGGCACCTCGCCGGTTTCGGCGGCAAACGCCATGGGGATGGCCCAGCTGAAGGCGGCGCCCAGGAATAACTGGGGCATAAAGGTGAAGCGTTTGGTAAAGGGGTACAGCACGGCGAGCCCCAGCCCGCCGAAGGATAACCAGAACGTCAATTCGTTGAGAAACAGCACCAGCCCAAAGGCCAACAGCCCCAAACCGCAGAACAGGGCCAGGGCTTTCTTGGCGCTGATTGCGCCAGTCGCCAGGGGGCGCCCTTTGGTGCGTTCCACATCGCCGTCGAAATCCCGGTCGGCAAAGTCGTTAATCACACAGCCAGCGGCGCGCATGATCACCACGCCCAGAAAGAACACTACAATGACGGTCAGGCTCGGGGTGCCCGCACCGGCAATCCACACTGCCCACAGGGTTGGCCACAGCAGCAACAGAGTGCCGATAGGCCGGTCCAGCCGCATCAGCTGAATATAGGGCCAGAAGGCGGGGTAACGCTGTTCAACGAAGGCAAACATGGGACATCCGGTTGTCGGTAGTGGGTGTATTGTCCGAATGGGTGGGGTTGAGTTGCAAGTTGAAAGTTTAAAGTTGAAACGCGGCTACGGCCTGACCATCTGGCAACACGCTAGCCAGCGCTTTTCAATGTTGAACTTTCAACGGCTTTTCCATCTTCTCCCACAACGCTGGTAGAAAATACTCCGCCACCAGCAACGGCGAGCCGCGCTTGATAAAGCGGGACTGGCGGCCCCAGCACACCGGGTGGTTGCCTCCGGGTGAGGCCAGTCGTGCCCACACTTGGTCCCGCTGGCAGACCGGGCGGTTGTATAGCTCCAGGCCCAGGGAGCGGCTGCCCATGTGGCCGAGGGAACGGTTGGCGCCGGCCAGGCTGGTCAGGGGCAGTACGCTGCGGGCGGCGACCACCGGGGTGCCATCCAGGTGCAGGGTGACTTCGCGGATTAGTGCGGCGCGGCGCATGGGCAGCGCCAGCAGCTGCCGTTCGTCGGCTCGCGGGAAGGCAATGGTGTGCAAGCCTGGGGCCACGCTGAAGTGGCCGTGGCGTTTCAGGCGCCGGGTGAGAGAGTCCGGGTCGGCCATCCAGTCGCGTATAATCGGCGGCAGCACCAGCTGTTCCAGCGGGCGCCAAAGGCTGTCAGGATGCAGGGCGGCAGGCAGCATGGCTCTCTCGGGATGGCGCGTACGAGCGCGGGCGGCAGGACTATGGCCCATGTCCTGCAGCAGAGCAAGCCACAGGCCAATGGGGCCGGGAAACAGCACTATTCCCGGCTAATGCGGCGGTGGCGTCCTAATATGACAGCGCCCGCTGTCATTGATTTTTGCGGCGCACGCCGATAGGTTAACGCCCCCCAAGATATACCCTATATACAGCAAAGTGAGCGAGTGCTTACTTTTACTCGATGAGGTTCACGATGAAGAAGTGGGAATGTGTAGTGTGCGGTTTCATCTATGACGAAGCCGAAGGTCTGCCCGATGAGGGTATCGAACCGGGTACCGCCTGGGACGACGTGCCGGAAGATTGGGTTTGCCCCGATTGCGGTGTGGGCAAGGAAGACTTCGAGATGGTTGAAATCTAGGCCACTGCGTCAGTCACATCGCCCGTTCATTAATCGTTAAGGATTGCTCATGCACCCTATTGTCATCATCGGTACCGGCTTGGCCGGCTTTAACACCGTCAAGGAATTCCGCAAGCTGGACAAGGAAACGCCCATCGTCATGCTCACCGCTGACGACGGCCGCAACTACTCCAAGCCCATGCTGTCAGCGGGTTTCACCAAGGAAAAAACCGCCGATGACCTGTGCATGGCCACCCCGGAAAAGGTGGCCGAGCAATTTAACGTAGACGTGCGCACCGGCGTGCATGTGGCCGGCATCGATGCCGCCAACAAGCGCGTGTTGCTGCCCGACGATCACCTGGATTACAGCAAACTGGTGTTAGCGCTGGGTGCGGACACCTGGACGCCGCCGCTGGAAGGCGACGCGGTGGGCGAGGTGTTCTCCGTCAATGATCTGATGGACTACGGCAAATTCCGCGCGGCGGTGGACGGCAAGAAAACCGTGACCATCCTGGGTGGCGGTCTGATCGGTTGTGAGTTCGCCAACGACTTGTCCAACGGCGGTTTTCAGGTGTCCCTGGTCGAACCCATGGGGCGCTGCCTGCCGTTACTGCTGCCAGAGTTGGCCTCCGAAGCCGTGGGTCGCGGGTTGGCGGATCTGGGCGTGCAATTCCACTTTGGTCCGTTGGCCAAGGCGGTGCATCACGGCGAGAACGGTCAACTGGTCACGGAACTGTCTGACGGCAGTAAAGTGGAATCCGATGTGGTGCTGTCTGCCATTGGCTTGCGCCCGCGTATCAGTATGGCCAAGGAAGCCGGCCTGGACACCAACCGCGGCATCTTGACCGACAAGACCCTGCGCACCAGCGCGGACGACATTTATGCACTGGGTGACTGCGCCGAAGTGCAGGGCCATGTGCTGCCCTACGTCCTGCCGCTGATGGCCTCCGCCCGCGCCCTGGCGAAAACCCTGGCCGGCGATACCACCGAAGTCAGCTACGGCGTCATGCCGGTGACCATCAAAACCCCGGCCTGCCCGGTGGTGGTCTGCCCTGCCGCGGAAGGCAGCGAAGGTGACTGGGAAGTGAATGCCGAAGGCAATACTGTACAAGCCCTGTTCCGAGGCAAGGACGGCAGCCTGCTGGGCTACGCCCTCACCGGTGATGCGGTAAAAGAGAAGATGAAGCTCAACAAGGAACTGCCGGCGGTCATGCCGTAGGGACGCAATAGGCCGCACGCATCACCCGCGTGGTGCGTGTAGCATGTGGCGTGTTGCTGATTTGATTAAGGATGGCCCATGAAGTTTTCACTGGTTTTGCTGGTTCTCGGTTGGCGGTTACGTTGGCTGGCGTCGCGTAACGCCGGTTTTCAAAAGCAACTGGAGAACCGCAATGTGGTGATGCAGTGGCGCACCTTTGCGGGCAAGCCGGCGCGTAGTTTTCATTTCACGCCCGGCAAGGTGGTGTCCAAAGGAGGGATTCATAGCGAGCCCACTGTGACCCTGAACTTCAAGGATGCAAGCTACGCCTTTGCTACCCTGCAACAGGCCGGCAAGAACCAGATGGCCTTCATGGAAGGCATGCAGGCCGGCGATATCAAGATCGAAGGTGACCCGGGCCAGCTGATGTGGTTCATGACCCTGATGAAATTCATCATGCCCGGCGGCAAAAAATAACCAGTCTCGAGATACGAGAAGCGAGTTTCGAAAGGCAAAACCGTTCCTGCAGCAGGTTTTCGCAACTCGAAACTCGTTACTCGCTCCCCTCCACCTGGCAATAGCGACCAGGCTGCGTTTCTGTCGCGGCCACTGATATTTCCCTCGCGCGGACGCTTTTCGCTGTGGCCTCTGTGCGTAAAACGCCTTACTCTGTCAGCACTTTACTTTGCATATCGAAGGATTTCCCATGCAGATGGTTCAACGTGCCTTTGTTTTCTGTGCGGTACTGTTGCTGGCGGCCTGTGCCACCACCACCGAGACCAATTCCACCTGGCAAACCAAAACGGGCGAGGCGCGGCCGAGCTTTGCCCACCTGTATGTGCTGGTGCTGTCGGAAAATGCAGTGGCGTCTGCGGCGGTGGAGCAGCAAGTGAAGAAGAGTCTGGCTAAGCGTAATGTGGAGGCCACTCTGGCAAGCGCCACTCTGCCTGCTGCGAATCAGCAAGCGGCGGATTTCCGTAGCAAGGTAGAGCAGGCGGTGAAAGATAGCGGCTCCGACGGCGTTATGGTGATCACCCTGCTGAAGAGCCAAGAGCGTGACGAATACATGCCGCCCACGGTGGACTACCTGCCCATGGCGTCTGCGCCCATGTACCTGGGTTACGGTCCTTATGTGGGTTACAGCTACAGCGCGGTATATCAGCCCGGCTACTACCAGAATGCCACTGACTACTACCTGCAGACCCAGCTTTATAACGCCGAAACGGAAAAACCGGTGTGGCAGGCCCAGTCCCGCAGCATGAACCCCTATAACCTGAAAAGCGGTGCGCAAGGCTATGCCAAGAGCGTAGTCGGCAAGCTTGACCGTGATGGCGCCCTGAAGCGCTGATATTGCCAGGCCGGGTACCGGGTGCCCGGCCTAACTGTTACCTCCTGCTGCTCCCCCCTCCCTGTCTCCACTTCCGATCCCCGTTCAGGGGCCTGGTCCTGACCGTTGGTCCCCCCATTAGTGATTTTGCCTCGCCTGAGGCTATGGCGATCCCGATCCCCGGGGGTATATTAAGTATAACAGTGAGTGTGCATGGGCCTGGGGCCCGTTGAGGCCAGAGGGGAAGGCATGCATTCAACCATGAAAACGCTGCTTGAACAGATGCGAATCACCGAGATGGAAATTGATGGGCGTAAGCGCCTGCTCGATTTTGATGACGATGATGTTTGCGCATTACTACAATGCCGGGCTCATGTGGAGAGCCGTCTCGATGATATCGTTGAAGCCTTCTACGCTATCCAGACCAACAATCCGGATATTGCTTCGCTGATTGGCGACGCAGACACCCTGGAGCGGCTGGAAAACGCCCAGCGTCGCTACATCATGGATCTGTTTTCCGGTGTTTATGACCTGGAATACACCAATAACCGCCTGCGAATTGGTTTGGTGCACAAGCGCATCGGTGTTGAGCCGAAATTCTACCTTTCCGCGGTGTATCTGTTGCACCGGTTGTTGGTAAAGAACATTACTGAGGCCATGGAGGCCGGGACAGAGCGCGACCGCGCCTTGGTTGCACTGGATAAGTTAACGTATTTCGATGTCACCTTGGTGTTCGAAACCTACATATTGAGCTTGGTCTCTGAAATCGAAGCGGTCAAAAACCGTACCGAAGAGTACGCCAAAGCTCTGGAAGAAACCGTGGCCTTACGTAATGGCCAATTGCGCACCGATGCGCTCACCGGCCTGACAACCCGCCGTTACCTGAAGGAAGCACTTCAGCGTACGCTGAAAGCGGCCCAACGGCGCAGTGAACCGGTGGCGGTGATCTTTGTTGATATAGACGATTTCAAAGGGATTAATGATCAGCGCGGCCATGCTTATGGTGATCGGGTGCTTGCCGAGCTTGGCACGGTGCTAAAAGAAACCGCCCGGGGGGAAGATACCTGTGTACGTTATGGCGGCGATGAGTTCTGTGTGGTGTTGGCCAATAGCACCGAAGAGCAAGCCGAACTTGCTTATTGTCAACGGATAAGACGGCTTTTAGCGGAGCGATTGCGGCAGGTCAGCATCAGTATGGGGGTGGTACAGACAGGCCCAGACCATTTTGAAGATGTGGATGCTTTGCTGTGTTCCGCAGACCGGCGTATGTATTTGAACAAGCCGGGCCGGTGTGAGCTAGACGTTGATGATCAGGCGTGATGCAGGCGTCTGCGCCACAACACCCAACCCATGCAAGCGCCACGGGTCGCCATAAAAGCGTTCATGGTTAACCATAAGCCATGGTTTCCCCAGCTACGGGTACACAGCCAGAACAGAAAAAACATCACCACCGACGCCAGCATGGTGTTGCGCATAGCGCTGCCCCAAGTGGCCCCCACGAAAATGCCATCCAGCCAAAATCCGGCACTGGCAGTGAGCGGCAGTAACAGCATCCAGGGCAGATACATGACCGCAGTTTCGCGGATCGCTGGCAGGTCGGTTAGCAGGTGAATCAGTGGTGCTCCACCCAGGGCAAAAACCAACAGTGCCAATAAGGAACAAACAACGGTCCAGCGGCCGGTAGCCTGCACGGCCGCGCGGAAAGCTTGGTAGTCCTGCTTGCCATGGGCCTCGCCAACCAGCGCCTCGGCAGCATTGGCAAAGCCATCCAGCAGGTTGCTCAGCAACAGCAGGAAGGTAATCAGTACGGCGTTGGCGGCCAGCGTGGCATCGCCAAGTCGGGCGCCCTGGGCGGTGAAGAAAAAGAAGCAGGTAAGCAACGCCAGGCTGCGAATAAAAATATCCCGGTTCACCGCCATTAACGCGAGAATGGCGGACGGTTGCCACAGAGTCTCTCGGCTGGCCGGCGGGCGCAGCGCCGTGCGCAGCCAGAACAGCCCCCCGGCCAGCCCCACGTATTCCGCACAGGCGCTGGCGATGGCCACGCCGCGCACATCCAAGTGCCAGACCTGCACCAGCAGTACATCCAGCAGCGCATTGGTGCTGTGCATTAGCACCGTCATTTTTAGCGGCACGCGGGTATTGTGGGTGCCGATGGCAAAGCCAATCAGGGCAAAGTTGGCCAGCGCGGCAGGGGCGCCGAGGATGCGGATGTTGATGTAATCCTGTGCCAGGTGTTGTACGGCGTCACTGCCGCCCAGTAACCACAGGCCGGTATCACGCAGCAGCGGTGACAGCAGAATCAGTCCGAGCCCGAGCAACGTGGACAGCAACAAGCCACGCAGTAACACCACCCGGGTATCCCGTTCCCCTCCCCGCGCCTGAGAGGCAAACCCGGTGGTGCCCATGCGGAGGAAGTTGAAGGAGAAATACAGGAACATGAAGAAATTGCTGCCCAGCGCCACCGCCGCCAGGTAGCGCGGGTGGGCCAGGTGCCCCACCACCGCCGTATCCACCAGTCCCAGCAGCGGGGCCGTCATATTCGACAGTAGCAACGGCCAGGCCAGCATCCAGATACGTTGGTTAAGGGACAAATGCATTCGGGTCACTTCGACAATCCGTCTACGGAGCCGCTGTAGGAGTGCCTCAAGAGGTACTCCTACATCAGAGTACTCATGAACTCCGGCGTAGCAGCGTCAGAATAAACAAGCTGCTGGCGGCGACTACGATGGAGGGCCCCACCGGGGTGTTGGCGTACCAGCTCACGGCGAGCCCGGCGAGCACCGAAAGGGTGCCTATCAGGCTGGCCACGGCGGCCATTTGTGCCGGGGTATGGGTCAGACGTCGGGCACTGGCGGCGGGGATTACCAGCAGGGAGGTAATCAACAGCACGCCCACCGTGCGGATGGCGCCGGCGATCAGCAGTGCTAGCAGCAACATCAGCAATAGCCGGGTGCGCTGCACCGCTACGCCCTCTACCTGAGCCAGTTCTTCACTGACGGTGATGCTGAGCAGTGCCCGCCATTGCCACAGCATCAGCAGCAGAATCACCCCGGCGCCGATCCACAGGCCGATCACGTCTTGCCAACCCACCGCCAACAAATCCCCGAACAAATAAGCGAACAGATCGACCTGGATGCCGGTTTGCAGGCTGATGGCGATCACGCCCAGGGCCAGAGTGGTATGAGCGACAATGCCGAGCAGGGTGTCGCCGGCCAGTTGGCGCTGGCGCTGCAAGGCGCTGAGAGCGGCGGCAAGGCCCAGGCACACCGCGACCACGGCCACGTACAGGCTGATATCCAGGGCCAGCCCCAGGGCCGCGCCGAGCAGGGCGCCGTGGGCCAGGGTGTCGCCGAAGAAGGCCATGCGCCGCCACACCACAAAGGCCCCCATGGGCCCGGAAACCAGCGCCACGGCGAGCCCGGCCAGCAACGGCGGCAGTAACAGTTCAATCATGATTGCAGGGTCCGTCGTGGTCGTGGGAATGTGTGGCGTTGCCGTGCAGATCATGGTCGTGATCATGATCGTGGGTATACAGAGCCAGGTTCGGGGTGCCAGCACCGGGGCCGAATAGTTCGTGGTAGGCCGGGTTCCGTCTCACAGATTCCGGGCTGCCGGAACAGCACACGTGGCGTTGCAGGCAGATCACCTCGTCGGTGGCGGCCATCACCAGATGCAGGTCGTGGGATATCAGCAAAATGGCGCAGCCGAGTTCGTCTCGAACGGTCTTGAGCAGGCCATAGAGCGCATTCTGCCCCGCCACGTCCACACCCTGAGCAGGTTCGTCCAGCACCAGAAGGTCTGGCTTGCGCAGCAGGGCGCGGGCCAGCAGCACCCGCTGCATTTCCCCGCCGGATAATTGCTGTACGCCGCGCCGGCGCAGGTGGGCCACGCCAGCCCGTTCCAGCGCGGCCCGGCGAGAGGTTGTGGGCCCTGGCGCCGCTAGCCACAAAAAGCGATCCACGGTGAGCGGCAGGCTATCGTCAATCTTGATGTGCTGGGGCATGTAACCCACCCGCAGGCCCTTGCGGCGGCTGACAGTGCCGCTACTGCCGTTGCCGCTATCCGGCTGTACCAGTCCCAGCACCAGCCGCGCCAGGGTGCTTTTGCCGGCTCCATTGGGGCCGATCAAGGTAGTGATGCGGCCGGGTGCCAGAGTCAGGCTGACGTCAGACAGCACGGCATTGCCGCCGAGGGTGACGGACACCGACTGCACCGTGACAAGAGGTTCTGACATAAGAAAGGGCCCGAAGTACAAAGGCGCAATGATATACTGCCGCTCTTTCGCCTGCACTGAAGGCGGAGAGCGAGTTGAAAGTTCAAGGTTTAAAGTTCAAAAGCGCGGGTTATGCCCGGTGCCACACGGCAGCCGCTTCAGCCGCGCCGCACGGCCCTAACGATCCGCTCTTGGGGGAAGGAAATCGCGACCACGAAGGTTTGATGGTTGGCACCGCTGCCATCCCGCGTTTTTAAACTTTGAACTTTCAACTTGCTCCTTCCTGTCTGGCCGTACATGAGGAACCCCATGCGTCGTCTCTGGTTAACACTCCTGCTCGTACTTTGCTCTCCGGCCTGGAGCCAGACCGTGGTGGTGAGCGTGGAGCCGTTGGCCAAGGTGCTGCGTAGCCTGTATGGCGACAGTGTGACGGTGACCACTTTGTTGCAGGCCAACCAGAACCCGCACCAGTTGGCCCTTTCACCCCGGCAGGCACTGGCGGTGCAGCAGGCGGATCTGATGGTGTGGCTGGGCGCCGGGGTGGAAGCACCGTTGGCGCCATTGGTGGCCCGTCGCAAGGGGCCGTCGGTGGCGTTGCTGGCGCTGGAGAGTGTGCGCCGGCGTCATGGCGGGCACGACCATGACCATGATGAGCACGCCAGCCACGATGCCACCATTGACCCGCACCTGTGGTTGTCCGTGGACAATATGGTGCTGCTGGCGGCTGCGGTGGGGCAGCGGTTTCCCGCTGGTTTGAAGCCGGGGCAGCCGCAGCAGTGGCAGCAAGCCGCGAAGGCTCAGTTGCAGGCCGAGCGCGAGAAGTTGGCGCCGCTGGCCCAGGTGCCCTGGCTGAGCTATCACCAGCCTTGGGGCTACCTGAGCGAGAGCTTGGCGTTGGCGGAACCGTTGGTAGTGTCTGAGCAACTGGATGCAGGGCCGGGTAGCCGGCGGTTTGTCACTCTGGCCGGTCAGGTTCGTGATCGACAGGTACGTTGCGCAATGCAGGAACCGGAGGCCCGGATTGGCTTGCTCAAGCGACTGTGCCCGGACTGTTATGTACAGCCGCAGGACCCGTTAGGCCGCAATTCGGCGCAACTGGAATACCTGCCTTGGTTGTCGGAACTCAGTGCCGGGTTTAGCCAGTGCCTGCGGGCAGCGAAACGGGGCTAAGTGCCCGCTTTTTGAGCGGCAGCGGCGGGTGTCCCGGTGCACTACAAGTCGCGTATGGGAATCAGGTTCGGCGGAGCGGGAGGCGGGGTATTTTCTGGCACGGTCGCCGGGCGTACGGTTTCAGCCTGCCGTTGGCGCATTTCCTGCTGTTCGTTTTCCAGGTAACGGGCTTCGGGACTCAGGGCATTGAGCCCCTGGTTTTCGTCGCTGGTATCCAGTTCCACCGGTGATTGCAGGTACAGGGAGTCCATCTCCTCGCCATCCATGGGGTGGGCAGGGCCTTTTTCCCGGGTTTGCGGGGCCGCATCGTCCGGTGGGGCGGTGTCCGGCAGTTGCTCGCCCGCCCAGGTCAGGCTCGGGACCAGAATCAGTGTTGTTAGTATTGTTTTCATGGCATTGATCATAGCGTTCCCGGAGAAAAGGGGGAAACGGTTCGCACTTTTAAGCGCCTGCTAAGTGTCAAGGCGGGTCAATACGCGGGTGACAAGGTGTAGAGCCATTGAGGCAACCTCCGAAACGGGTATGCTGATGCGCTTGATCTGAAAAGGCGGTAAGACCTGCATGGCGCAACACGATGCACAACCTTTGGCGATGGCCTGCTGGGATATATCCTGGCTGCTGCAGCGCGATATTCGCGATGGCGCCTTTGCTTCGTTGGAGCGCGTGTTGGATGAAACAGAGCAGCGGGGCTTCAATGCGCTGCGTCTGGACCCCTGCCCCCACCTGATTGCCACCCCGGAAAACGGCATCCACATGGATCGCTGTGAGTTGATGCCGCACGGCCTGCCCGCGGTGGAAGTGAAAATCCGCCATCAGCTCCAGCAGGTGCTCCAATCGGCCCATGAACGCGGCTTTAAAGTCTGGTTCAGCAGTCGCTTTATCAACGACAGCCGCGCACGCCGGTCCTTCGTGCGTCGCCCGGAAGATTTTGTTGCGGTGTGGAGTGAAACACTGTCACTGGTGGAGCAGTGGGGGTATCTGGGCGACGTGGCGGGCCTGGACTTCTGTTACCAGTTTCCGTCCCTGCCCCATGCCCATGGCGTGGCCCGGCGCGTGTTCAAGCGCTCCCCGGAACGGGCGCTGCCGTCACACTGGTCCGCCGATGCCGGTGAACGTCTGGAAGATTATCTGCGTGATATCCCCCGTGCCTTGCACGCCTTGTTTCCGTCCGTGCCCGTGGGGCTGAGCACCACCGTGGCGCTCAGTGAGCAGCTGCGGCAGCTGGATACCAGCGAGCTGGATTTCCTCGATTTCAGCCTGTGGCTCGATGATGACCCGCGTTACCGGTTGGCGAGCGGTGAGGCCATGCCGGCCTCCGGTCTGTTGGAAAAAGGGCTATTGGGCAAATTAGCGAACCCCATGAAGCAGTTGCTGTTGGATGCGGGTGGACTGCACTGGCAGCGGCGGCTGGAAGATCAATTGCAGCGGCGTATGGCGTTCACCCGCCTGCGACGCCTGCAACCGGTGATTAGCGAAGGCTTTGTGCGTCAGCCACAGGACTTGCGCCGGTTGCCCACTGGCTGGGCAGACCTGCATGAAATGATGGTGGTCAATGCGGTGACCCAAGGCGTACAGGCCCTGACGCCTACCTCCTTGGCCAGCCCGGATTATCCCTGGTTGTGGCAGGAAGTGGACTACTTGGCGCACCTGAATCATCTGA
The DNA here is from genome assembly GCF_040118815.1 of Alcanivorax sp. Classification (GTDB taxonomy): domain Bacteria; phylum Pseudomonadota; class Gammaproteobacteria; order Pseudomonadales; family Alcanivoracaceae; genus Alcanivorax. Next base: position 138 of record NZ_JBEDTC010000020.1, on the reverse strand, counting down.
TTCTGGCGGGTTCGGAATAAGCTACGAGCTACGAGCTACGAGCTACGAGCTACGAGCTACGAGCTACGAGCTACGAGCTACGAGCTACGAGCTACGAGCTACGAGCTACGAGCTACGAGCTACGAGCTACGAGCTACG
>NZ_JBEDTC010000017.1:0-40323 GCF_040118815.1 Alcanivorax sp. | reverse complement strand
TAAGAGAAATACTGGCGAGACCTATCTACGTCACAGGCTCAGGGCCTCAGGTCGGATACGGGTTGCCCGCCAGCAGTGGCGAAAGGGTAGCAAATCCTTCCGCCGGAGAGACACAAGGTCGGATTAGGCGTAGCCGTAATCCGACACCATTCTTCTGTAGGAAGCGACGTTTATCCGCGCCCCGCTGCTTTTTTCCTTTTGCTGTAACGGCGGAAATCGGCCTTCGCCGATATCATCAGCCCGCAACAAAGCCAAAAAAACCCGCCGGAGAGGCGGGTCAAAAAACACATTCAGGGGCGATACACCACTTTTAATTGTGGGGTGACCTTTGTTTCATCCACGTAACCGATAAAGTTTCGGTTACTACCGACCAGCATGACCATTTCCCGATCACTGGAGACTTCCCGGGGCGGCATGCCGCGGCCGGTGAAAATCATTCTGGCCCAATAGCTTTTCATCTGCTCCGCGCTTTTCCCCATCACCTGCTGATAGAAGCCCGTGCGCTCTGAGCTTTTGGTCGGTAAGTCCAAAGGTTTCAAGGCAACTCCGGAAGCACGGCGAGTCAAGCCATTAAACAACTGACGCACTTCGTCTTGGGTCAGCATCGTCACGTCACTGCTGGCTGAAACCACCACAACCGGCTCCGCGTGCAATGTGGCAGACAGGGTCAGGAGCAATGAAAATATCCATTTCTTCATCTTCATTCTCCTTTAAAAGACCAGATCGGCGCTAAGACGCACAATGGTAGCGTGATCATTTTCTATCTCAGCACCAGGCTCGGTGACAAAGAACCCGGTGGTGCTGACCTCATCATCGGAGAAGTCGTAGTAGTAGCTGAACTCCCCTTTCAGGGCGATGGAATCGGTGAGCGAGTAACGCAACCCTGCCGTCCAGCTTTTCTGCTGCTCGGCCAGGCTATCATTGATCGGTCCGGAATCCAGATCACGGGGATCCACTTCCGCCCAAGTCAGGAGCGGCATCCATTTGCCCATGTACTTGCCCAAACTCACATAGGCGCTCTGGCTGCTGGGATACCAGTTACCGAAGTCCAAGCGCGCCACTTCCGCAGACATGAACCAGCTGCCATCATCATATTGCAGGCCCAGCCCCGCAAAGTAGGTGTACACCTCGTCGAAAGACAAACTGGCAGGAAGTCCCAACGCACTCAAATCATCCTGGCCCACGGAAACTGCCGCCGCGCTATACGCCCCCCGCACCGTCCAGTCGCGCCAGCGGCTGGTCAGATTAATGCCGCTCAGGTCATCCGCCTGGTACTGGGCATTACCAACCCGCGAGCCGCCATCCACGGTGCTGGAGCCCCAGAAGCCACCCAAACGGTGACTCACCGAGCCGGTATTAAACGCCCAGCTCGCTTCCACCGCTTCCATGGTTTTAATCGGCGCCAGCTGATATACCTCGGAAGGCAGCGACACCCAGGGGTAGGCATAGCCCACATCCACATACTGGGAATGCAGGTAGAACGGCGCGACAATCCGGCCCGCTTTGACGCTGACGCTGTCAGTCACGTCATAGTCCAGGTAGGCCCACTGCACTTCCGCATTGAAGTCGTCGGCACCGGAAGCGAAAAGCTGCACTACCGCTTCCGCTTTATCGGTCAGGCGAGCATTGAATTGCACCCCGGCGCGGGTGAGGGAATCATGGCTCCAAGTATCACCGGAGCCATCGATATAGGTACCGTTTTCCCCAAGGGAGGTATCGGCTTCCGCCCGGCTCATGCCGGCAGACAGGAAACCATTAATACGCAGTTTATCCGGCTCTTTCAGCTCACTGTCGAGTTGCTGCTGTTCCAGTGCCTCGAGCCGCTGCTGATAATCACGCAGCGTCTGCTCCACATCGCTCTCAGCAGCGCCCGCCCACAACGGGCTGATACCCAGCGACGCACCAAGCACGACGGATAATGCCTTTCTCATAGCCCCCCCCAAATAAACTTCGTCTTTTTCATTAATATTAAACTAAGACGAAAGGGTGGCATTATCCGTAATTGTGATTGGGAATCAAGCGTCAGCGGGCGCTTCACGCAAAACGGGCAAGTCGGTACAAACCGCCGCCTCTTCAGCCTGCGTCAAACAGACAGTGACCGATTCCCCGGGCTGCGGCACCCGCTGCAGATTCATCAGCATCAGATGATTTCCCCCCGGCATCAGGGAAAAAGACTCACCCGGCGACAGCATGATGTGATGCAGATGCCCCATCTTGCGTGTGCCATCCTCCAAGGTTTTCATGCTGTGCAGCATAGCATTGCCGGCGATTTCACTACGGACGCCGGTAATTGTGACACTGGTGTCACCCTCATTGGTCACCGTCAGGTACCCGGCCATGGTGGGCGATACCGGGGGTACGGCCCGCAGCCATCCATCACTAATACGCACATCCGCGCTGGCGACACCCGCGGACATGGCGAGGGTCAGCACCACGCCCTGCCCAACAAGCTTACAAAAGCGATTCAACATCCGTTACTACCTCCTCAATCTTGAAATCCGCCGGGTACAGCTTGCGCACCCGTGCCTGATCATCCATCAGGTAAATGTAGTCACTATGGGTAAACAGGTAGCCCTGTTCCTCAGCGTCCTCATCCTTGATAAAGACCACCCCGTACTGCTTGGCCACTTCACGAATCTGCTCAAGGCTGCCCGTCAGGCCGATAATATCGGCCTTGAACCAGGGCAGATATTCCTTCAGGTGAGCGACGGTGTCCCGTTCAGGGTCAAAGGTAATGAACACCGGTTGCACCTGATCGGCTACCCCTTCCTCGTCCAGATGCCGGTAAACCTGCGCCACCTGGGCCAACACCGCCGGGCAAATATCCGGGCAATGGGTGTAGCCGAAGAACAGAATCGACACCTTTCCTTTCAGCTTTTCCGCCTGAAAAGGCGCGCCATTCTGATCGGTCAGGGTGAAATCGCCCCCCAGCCGGGTGTTCACCGGCAAGTCACTTTCCTGCTTGCCACAGCCGGCCAGCACCAACGCTGCCAGTAACGGCAGCACATACAGCAGTTTTCGCATGAATTCTCCGGTTCGCAGTTTGCGTCGGTCAGCGGTATAATCCGCGCCCATTTTGACGCTATTCAACGGTTAGGCAAGCATGTCACGTAAGCTGTTTATCCAGACCCACGGCTGCCAGATGAACGAGTACGATTCTACCCGCATGGTGGATCTGCTCGAATCCAGCCACGGCTTGGAAACCACCGACAACCCGGAAGAAGCGGATGTACTGCTTCTCAACACCTGCTCTATCCGGGAAAAAGCCCAGGAAAAAGTCTTCCATCAATTGGGCCGCTGGAAAAAGCTGAAAGACGCCAAGCCCGATATGATCATCGGCGTAGGCGGCTGTGTAGCCAGCCAGGAAGGCGACGCCATCCGCGACCGCGCGCCCTACGTGGATGTGGTCTTCGGCCCCCAGACCCTGCACCGCCTGCCGGGCCTGATCACTCAGGCCGCCAGCACCCGCGAGCTGGCCATTGATGTGACTTTCCCGGAAATCGAAAAGTTCGACAATCTTCCGGAACCCAGCGTGGACGGCCCTTCCGCCTTTGTATCCATCATGGAAGGCTGCTCCAAGTACTGCACATTCTGCGTCGTGCCTTACACCCGCGGTGAGGAAGTGAGCCGCCCGGTACAGCCGGTGCTCAAGGAAATCCAGCACCTGGCTGACCTGGGCGTGCGCGAGGTCAACCTGCTGGGGCAGAACGTGAATGCCTATCAAGGCGTGGGCGCCGATGGCGACACGCTGGATCTGGCCGACCTGATCCGCCTGATCCGTGACATTGACGGTATCGACCGCATTCGCTACACCACCAGCCACCCTGTGGAGTTCTCCGACGCGCTGATCCAGGTCTACGAAGACGTACCGGAGCTGGTCAGCCACCTGCACCTGCCGGTGCAATCCGGTTCTGACCGCATTCTGGCGATGATGAAGCGCAACCACATGGTGCTCGAATACAAGAGCAAGCTGCGCAAGCTCAAGCGCATCCGCCCGGACATTTCCTTCAGCTCGGATTTCATCATTGGCTTCCCCGGCGAAACCGACCGGGACTTCGAAGACACCATGAATCTGATCCACGACATCGGCTTCGACATGTCCTTCAGCTTTATCTACAGCGCCCGCCCCGGCACCCCGGCGGCGGACCTGCCCGATGACGTGGAGATGGACGTGAAAAAACAGCGGCTGGCGATTCTTCAGCAGCGCATCAGCCAAAATGCTCAGGACATCTCCCGCAAAATGGTGGGCAGCACCCAGCGCATTCTGGTGGACGGCTTCTCCAAAAAAGACCCGGGCCAGCTCAAAGGCCGCACCGAGAACAATCGGGTGGTGAACTTCCAGTGCGATGACACCGACCTGATCGGTCAATTCGTGGATGTGACCATCGCACAGGCTTACAGCAACTCCCTGCTGGGCACCGATCCGCGCAACCCGGGCTAAACGCCTGGGCTTGCCGGCTCATATCGTTATAGCAATTCGTTCCAGGTGAGCCGCTTTTAATTAGCGTCTGGTTATATAGACTTGAACCTCGTTCGTGTTGACCAACGCCGATCCATTTGTGAGGACAAACCATGCGTGTGTGGATTTCCGCCCTGCTGCTGGCCATTGCCGGCACCGCCAGTGCCCAGCAAACCCTGCTGAACAGCTCCTACGATATCGCCCGTGAGCTGTTTGCCGCCGTGAATCCGAAATTCCAGGCCCACTGGCAGGAAATGAGCGGCGAAGAAGTCTCCATCCAGCAGTCCCACTCCGGCTCCTCCAAACAAGCGCGTGCCATCCTGCAGGGCCTGAAAGCCGACGTGGTGACCTTTAATCAGGTTACCGACGTAAATGTGCTGCACGACAAGGGCAACCTGATCCCGGCGGACTGGAACACCCGCCTGCCCAACAACTCAAGCCCCTACTATTCCACCACCGCTTTTCTGGTGCGCAAGGGCAACCCAAAAAACATCCAGAGCTGGGCCGACCTGGCAAAGAAAGATGTCAGCGTGGTATTCCCCAACCCGAAAACCTCCGGCAACGGCCGCTACACCTACCTGGCCGCCTGGATGGCAACCAGCGATCGCTTGGACGGGGATAAAGAAAAGGTGCGCGATTACATGGCCCACTTTCTCGCCAACGTGGCGGTATTCGATTCCGGTGGGCGCGCTGCCACCGTCACCTTTGCCGAGCGCGAAATTGGCGACGTGCTGATCAGCTTCGAGTCCGAAGTGAACAACATCCGCAAACAGTACGGCAACGACGACTACGACGTGGTAGTGCCGAAAACTTCCGTGCTGGCCGAGTTCCCTGTCACCGTGGTGGACAAGGTGGTGGACCAGAAAGGCACCCGCAAAGTCGCCACCGAATACCTGAACTTCCTCTACAGTGAAGACATCCAGCGCCTGCTGGCCGGCTTCAACTACCGGGTACACAACGAGACGGTAGTGGAAGAAACCGGCGACCAGTTCCCGCCGGTAAAACTGCTGGAAGTGGCCGACTACTTCGGCTCTTGGGCAGGTGCCCAGAAGACCCATTTTGCGTCTGGTGGCGAGCTGGACCGCTTGCAAGCCAAGGCCCGGAGCCTGCGCTAAGCCGCGCCAATAGACAGTGCCGCTACTGCGAACCCAACATTCCGTTTTACCCGGCTTCACGCTCAGCTTCGCGCTGAGCGTGTTGTTTATCTGTCTGGTGATTCTGGTGCCCCTGTCCGGGCTCGCCATCCATGTTTCACAGATGAGCTGGGGCCAGTACTGGGGGGTGATTACCGACCCGCGCTCGCTGGCCAGCTTCCGCGTGACCCTGCTGGCCGCCGCCGGCGCCAGCGCTATCAACGCCGTGGTCGGCTTGCTGCTGGCCTGGGTAATCACCCGCTACCGTTTCCCCGGCCGGCGGCTGATGGATGCACTGGTGGACCTTCCCTTCGCCCTGCCCACCGCCGTGGCCGGGCTGACGCTGTCGGCCCTGTTTGCCGCCAACGGCTGGTTGGGGCAATGGTTTGAAGCCGTGGGGATAAGCGTGGCCTACACGCCGCTGGGCATCATGATCGCCATGAGTTTCACCAGCCTGCCCTTCGTGGTGCGGGCGGTGCAGCCAGTGCTGGAAGATCTGACGCCCGACGTGGAAGAAGCCGCCGCCACGCTGGGCGCCACGCCCATGGCCACCTTTACCCGGGTGATTCTGGCGCAGCTGATGCCGGCGCTACTCACCGGTACCGCCCTGGCCTTTACGCGCAGCCTGGGGGAATACGGTGCGGTGATTTTCATCGCCGGCAACATGCCCTTCGAAACCGAAATCCTGTCGCTGCTGGTCAACATCCGTCTGGATGAATTCGACTACGGCGCCGCCAGCGCGCTGGCCTCGGTGATCCTGATCGCTTCACTGGTGCTGCTGTTTGGCATCCAGCTGGTGCAGTCCCGTTTGACCCGTCGCTGGAAGGGGCACTGACCATGCATGAACGTCCCCGCCACTGGCACCAATGGCTACTGATTCTGACCGCCTTTACGGCTGTGGCCATCTTGCTGGTAATGCCACTGGTACTGATTTTCACCGAAGCCTTCAGCCAGGGCTGGGCCATGGTGCAGCAGAACCTGACCAACCCGGACATGCTCGGTGCTATCAAGCTGACTCTGGTCGTGGCACTGATTACCGTGCCGGTGAACCTGCTGTTCGGCATTCTGCTGGCCTGGTGCGTCACCCGCTACGAATTCCGCGGTCGAAAGCTGCTCAGCACCCTGATCGACATCCCCTTCGCCATGAGCCCGGTGGTGGCCGGGCTGTGTTATCTGGTGGTGTACGGGGCCCAGAGCGTGGTGGGTAACTGGTTCAGCGGCATGGGCGTACAACTCATGTTCGCCCTGCCCGGCATGGTCATGGTCACAGTCTTTGTTACCTGCCCCTATGTGGCGCGGGTGCTGATTCCGTTGATGGAATCCCAGGGCCAGCACGAAGAAGAAGCCGCCATCATTCTTGGCGCCTCCGGCTGGCAGGCCTTCTGGTATGTGACGCTGCCGAAAATTCGCTGGGCACTGCTGTATGGGGTGGTTCTCACCAACGCCCGTGCCGTGGGCGAATTCGGTGCGGTGAGCGTGGTCTCCGGCCTGATTCGCGGGCAGACCCTGACCCTGCCTTTGCTGGTGCAGATGTGGAATCAGGATTACAACACCGTGGGCGCCTTTACGGCGGCCGGTCTGCTGGCCGCCATGGCACTGGTTACCCTGCTGCTGAAAACCGTGCTGGAATGGGCCACACAGCACAACCCGGACAATGCCACTGAACAGAAAACCGAACAGGACACCCCATGAGCATTCGTGTCGAACAGATTCAAAAGCGTTTTGGTGACTTTACCGCGCTGGACGACATCAATCTGGATGTTCAGGAAGGCCAGCTGGTGGGCCTTCTCGGCCCGTCTGGTTCCGGCAAGACCACGCTGTTACGCATCATCGCCGGGCTGGAAAAAGCGGACCACGGCAAGGTGTGGTTCCATGGGCAAGATGTCACCAACCTGGACGTGCGCAAACGTAAGGTGGGGTTTGTATTCCAGCAGTACGCCCTGTTCCGCCACCTGACCGTCGCCGATAACGTGGCTTTTGGCCTGCGCATGCTGCCGCGCAAGCAACGCCCCTCCCGTGGTGACATTCGCCAACGGGTAAACGAACTATTGGATCTGGTTCAGCTCGGTCACCTGTCTGGCCGCTACCCGGCGCAACTGTCCGGCGGGCAAAAGCAGCGCGTGGCGCTGGCCCGGGCACTGGCCCTGAAACCGGATGTGCTACTGCTGGATGAGCCCTTTGGTGCCCTGGATGCAAAAGTGCGCAAGGAACTGCGCCGCTGGCTGCGCCATCTGCATGAGCAGATTTCGGTCACCAGCCTGTTCGTGACCCACGATCAGGAAGAGGCCATGGAAGTGTCAGACCAAGTAGTGGTTATGAGCCAGGGAAAAATCGAACAGGTGGCCTCGCCCCTTACCGTCTACGAGCAACCAGCCAGCCGGTTCGTGTTCGACTTTCTGGGCCATATCAATGCATTGAAAGGGCATTACGACGGGCAAAGCTGGCAAGCCGGTGACGCGCACCTGCGGCTGACCACCGAAGGCGCCTGCCCGGATGGGGAGCTAACGCTGTATCTGCGTCCCCACGAAGCCGACCTGAAAAAAGCCCCCAGCGACAGCGCCAACCTGCCCGTCAAACTGGGCGCACGAAGCGTGTTTGGCGGCACGGTAACACTGGAACTGGAAGCGCTGGGCTGGCCAGCGGAGGTGATGGAAGTGGAGCTGAGTCGGGACGCCTGGCAAGCGCTGGATGCACAGCCGGGAGATACCCTGTTTGTGCATCCGCGCCAGCTACAGACCGTCACCTGTGACGGCAATCTGGGGCCCCGGGTCACACCTGCCTGACCCGGCACCCCCATTACCTAACAGGTCGTTGCTTCAAGGCGCGGTTCCGCCCGTGACAAGACCATCCTCCTCACTGGGCGCCAGATAATCCGGCAGCAACACCACTGATTCCGGCTTGGTCTGCGCATAGCTGGCATCCGGCGTCACATCCCCGCCCGGGCTGGACAGGATGTTATCGAAGCGCAACACCTGATCCTGGGATTTTTCCGCCACGTACAGGCTGCTGCCATCGAACGCGATATCCACCGGGTTACCCAGCTGGGTATTGCCAACGGTAGTGCCGTCGCCGTTATCAATGTTCACCGACACGTTTGTGTTGCCCTCTGCCCGATCGGCATTTTCGATCACGTATAACTTGCCATCGGTAGGGTTCGCCCCACTGCCCACGTCAGAGACAATCAGCGCATTGCTGTCGGCCACATAGACGATACCGTGCAGGTTAGTCGGTGCCGTAATGGCACTACCGCCGATAGCCGGGGTGATAATACGGTCCGCATCGTCCGCGCCTTCATTGGCTACGTAGTCGTCAAATACCGCCACCGTGCCATCTGTCAGCGCCACATAGAGACGATCCTGATCCGGGTCGTAAGCCAGATCCCAGGGCGCCACGGTCAGGGTTGTTGAAAACAACGGAGGGGCATTGCCACCGGACTGGGCACCAAAGACTTTCACCGCCGGGTCGGCGTTATCCGTCACCAGCAACAGGCCTGCCTCGTCCGCCACATCAAAGCCTTTCGGGCTGACCAACGTCGTCGCCGCACCGGACACAATGCGATCGCGGCTCAGCGAAAACATATCGCCATCACGCTCGGTCCCCAACCGGTTAACCACCACAATGCGGCCATCCGTATTCGCGCCATCGTCAGCGGTGAGATAGACATCCCCCAGTTGATTCACGCTGACACTTTCCAGCGATTCACCCACAGTGAAATCCCGTTGCACGGTGGTCAGATCAGTATCCAGAATCACCACGTCAGGGTCGCCCGCCAGCGGCGCATTACTGGACACCAGTACGCCGTTGATCGTGACACTACTGTCGTCAATATCGGAGACGTCGTCACCCAGTGACGGCGTCTTGATTTGCACCAGCGACTCCGGTTTCACTGCGGCTACCGTCTTGCTGGGCGCCACATCACCGGACGCACCGGAAAAGATGTTGTTGTAGACCAGAATCGCATCGTTGGATTTCTCGGCAATATACGCCTTGTCGCCATCCAGGATCAGGTCTACCGGATTGCCTAGCATCGTCGCAGGCCCAGCGATCGTGCGATCCGGCGTCACCATGCCAGAAGCCGAGCTGGCGTTACTGATCACATAGATCTTGCCGTCATCGGCCACCGCCGCATCGCCCACATCCGTTACCACCAGGGTGTCGGTGGCAGCGCGGTAGGCAATACCGTGGATATTGGAAATGCTGGAGCCATCACCAGGGGTAATAGTCCGTGCTGCAGTGGCATCGAAACCGCCCGCCACGTAATCGTCTACCACCAGAACGGTGCCGTTGGTCATGGCCAGGAACAACGTATCCAGGGTTTCGTTATAGACCAGATCCCAGCAATTGTCCGGCAGCGCGGTAGAGGCCAGCGGCGGCGCGGCTGTATCACCCGCTGCGGTGCCGTACACCTCAATGGTGTTGCCGCCCACATTGGCGGCGAACAGCAAGCCTGCCTGATGGGCCACGGCAATCCCTTTCAAGGTGGCAGAACCCGGCGCATCGATATCCCGGTCCAGGGCCGGATCGGTCAGGTCACCATCGTCCCGCTGAATCACGCGATGAATGGTCTGAAAGGTGCTGGGGGTACTGGTGTCATCAGCCACATACAGGTTACCCAGCAGATCCTGCGCCATCCCTTCATTGCCACCCGATGAAAAGCTCGCGTCCACGTTCAGATCTGAATCAAGCCGGTTGATTAACCCCTTATTGGTTGAGCCGTTGAGCATCACCAGAATCGAGTCCGTGCGAACCTCCGGCGGCGTTACGCTATTGTTACTACTGTTGTTACCCCCACAGCCGGCGAGGCTAATTGCCGCCGCCAGAGCAGTGAACCCCATCGTGCGATGTGCGCCAATATTCATCCTGTTGCTCCTTACCATCCATTGATAACAACCCAATTGAGCCACTGACCAGTCAGCGGAGGGCACGATGCCGGCCCTACTAGTAATACGCAGGCCCGCGGAGGATGGATGCAAACAAGTCGCTATTATCACGTGACAAAGTGTAACCAGCGCGTCCTGCGGGCTTTTTCAGCAACCAAACCACACACTGTCCGACATTCGCTCTCTGCTCCTTGCAGCCGCGGGTGTCGGCGGCTACGCTGCCCCTGCAAATTCGCTTTCCCGGAACAACGCTTCCGGGTATTCTGAATACATTCTCTAAACAGCCCGAAGGGCCACCTTTCCCATCTTGGACACACCTCTCGTTTCACAGCACATCAGCCTCGAACCCAACGATTCCCGTCGACTGGCCAACCTCTGTGGCCGCCTGGATGAACACGTCAAGCAGATCGCGCAGCGCCTGCACGTGGAAATTCTGAACCGCGGCAACCAGTTTCATCTGGCCGGGGACGCCGACGCAGTGGATGCGGCCGGGGCGATTCTCAGCGAACTCTATGAACAGACCCGCGACGGTACCGAGCTGACACCGGAAATGGTGCACCTGCATCTGCAACAATCCAACGTGGCGGACCATGCCAGCAACACCAGCGCAGACAACACCGTACCGTTTCCCAGCGACGACCTGCTGATCCGAACCAAACGGGTACGGATCAAGCCCCGTGGCGAGCACCAGCGCGAGTACGTTAAACAGATTCGCAAACACGACATCAATTTCGGTGTGGGGCCGGCGGGCACCGGCAAAACCTGGCTGGCCGTAGCCTGCGCCGTGGATGCACTGGAAAAAGCCGAAATTCAGCGCATTTTGCTGGTCCGCCCAGCAGTGGAAGCCGGCGAAAAACTGGGCTTTCTTCCCGGTGATCTGGCGGAAAAAATCGATCCCTATTTGCGCCCGCTTTACGATGCGCTCTATGAAATGATCGGTTTTGAAAAAGTGGCCAAGCTGATGGACAGAATGGTCATTGAGGTGGCGCCACTGGCCTACATGCGCGGGCGCACCCTGAACAACAGTTTCGTGATTCTGGATGAAGCCCAGAACACCACCCCGGAACAAATGAAGATGTTCCTCACCCGGATCGGCTTCGGCACCCGCGCAGTGATTACCGGCGATGTGACCCAAGTGGATTTGCCCCGCCATCAACGCTCTGGCCTGGTCAACACGCTGGAAGTGCTGGATGGGGTCAACGGCATCGGGGTGACCCGGTTCGATAGCCGCGATGTGGTTCGCCACCCGCTGGTTCAACGCATTGTAGAGGCCTACGACCGTCATGAACGGGATACCGACACCAACCGTTGATATCCAGTGGGCCAGCGATGCCCCGGACGCCCCCGACGAAGCCCGCCTGTGCGAATGGGTGCGCCATGCAGCCATCGCCGCCGGCGGCGTGGTAGGCGATATCACCCTGCGCATCGTAGCGGAGGACGAAATCCGCACGCTCAATCGTGACTACCGTGACAAAGACGCGCCCACCAATGTGCTGTCCTTTCCGTTTGAAATGCCTGAAGGGCTACCGGAAGACGCCGTAGAACCGCTGGTGGGCGATATTGTCATCTGCGACGCAGTAGTCCACCGCGAAGCCGATGAACAACACAAACCGCTCGATGCCCACTGGGCACACATGGTCACCCACGGTGTTCTGCACCTGCTAGGCTATGACCATATTGATGATGACGATGCGCTCGTCATGGAAACCCTGGAGATCCGCGCCCTTGGCGAGCTGGGTTTTCCTGATCCTTACAGCGCTGGCCACGACGATGGCCAGGCGCCAGCTGAAAACATGGAGTTTAATCCCTGATGTCGGACGATTTTTCGGATAACGGTACCAGCCGAAGTTGGTTGGAGCGTGTCGGCCAGTTTTTCTCACCCACTCCGGGAGACCGGAGCGAACTACTGGATCTGATGCGCTCCATGCGCGACACCCACATCATCGACGGCGACACCCTGGGCATCATCGAAGGCGCCATCTGCGTAGCAGACATGCAGGTGCGTGAAATCATGATTCCCCGTTCGCAAATGGTCAGCATCAAGGCCAGCTCGGACCCTCGGGATTTTTTGCCCACCATTATCGAGTGCGCCCACTCTCGCTTCCCGGTACTGGGCGACGACCCGGACGAAGTCATCGGCATCCTGCTCGCCAAGGATCTACTACCGTTAATCCTTGATCCCGCCCGTATGGAGCGTTTTGCGATTAAAGATCACATCCGTTCCGCTATGGTAGTGCCGGAATCAAAACGTCTGGATTCCTTGCTGCGCGAATTTCGTATCAGCCGTAACCACATGGCCATCGTGGTCAACGAATACGGCGGCGTGGCAGGGCTAGTCACCATTGAAGATGTATTAGAGCAGATCGTTGGCGAAATCGAAGACGAACACGACATCGAAGAAGACGACTACCTGATCAAGGATCTGGATAACAACGAATACACCGTCAAAGCGCTAACGCCCATCGACGACTTCAACGAACACTTCCACTGCCAGCTCAGTGATGAAGAGTTCGACACCATCGGGGGGCTGGTGATGCAGAAATTCGGGCGCCTGCCGGGCCGTGATGAAAGCATCACCTTGGAAGGCTTCCGCGTTACCGTGCTCAGCGCCGACGGCCGCACCATAAGACTGTTACGAGTGACACCGCCGGGGGATAACGACAATGACCACACCGATCACGGAGCCGAGAACGACTGATCCCACCCCGGCGGCTTGGCGCACTGCGCCCTGGGTAATGGCCTGCCTGGCCATTGCCCTGCTCGCCAGCCAGTTACTCAATAGCGCCACGCCCTCCCAACCGGTGCTGAACTGGTACCAAAGCAGCGGCCTGAAAACCCTGGAGTGGGACAACTACCTCTCCTGGCTTCGCTTCAACAATCAAAGCGCCCAGTCACAACGCCTGGAACAACATGCTGACTTGAACCCTCACGTCTACGGCGCGGCCCTGTTCGCCGAGGATTTTGTCGCAGACAGCAAACACCGCGCCCATGATTTCTGGTCCTCAGCCGAGATCGAACAGTGGAACCGCCTGCGCGAGCAAATACCCGCACAGGTAGCGACCAGCAACCTGTATCGCTGGGGCCTACCGGATGCCTCACCGCGACCGGCCCGTTTCTTTACCGCCCCCTTTACCGGCGGTTCGCTCTGGCTGACCTTGGCGACCTTGCTTGTGCTCTTACCGCTGGCCCCCACTCTGGAACGCCGCCTGGGCCATGGCCGCGTATTGGCGCTGTGGATACTTGGCTGCCTGCTCAGTGGCTTTGGCTATCTATTCTTGGCAAGCCCGGGACAGATTCCGTTCCACGGCGCCACGGCGCCAATGCTGGTCTGGTTCGGCGCTTTCTTTGGCTTGCAACGCGAGACACTATCGCTGCCCTTCTGGCACCCCAAACACAAACACTGGCGGCACCTACCGGTGTCACCCTATACCTTGCTGCCCCTGCCCGTGGCGGTCCTCGCTGCTCTTGCCCTGTTCAGCGATCCGCTGCTCGCCAACCTCAGCGCCGGCCTCTGCGCCTTTATCGGCGGGCTGCTGCTGGTTCAGATCATGCGCCCGCAACCCGCAGATACACAGCAGCACAACAGCCACGCCCCGAACCCACAGCAACTGTCTTCGCTGACCCGGGGCTGGGACGCACTGGGGCAACTGAACGGCGACGCCGCCAGCGCCGCCTTCGGGCAAGTCCTTGCCAGCGAGCCAGATCACTTCGACGCGCTCACCGGCCAATTCACCGCGCAACAGTTACTGAACGATCATGCCGCCTGGATCACCACCGCCCAGCAACTGTTCACCCACCCGGCAACAGACAAAGGCCAAGCCATCCAGGTGGCGCAATGCTGGCAGCAGTACCAACAACGCGGCGGCACTGCGCTGCCCGCCGCCACCGGCTGGCCGCTCTTACACACATTGACGCGGGCGGGGCAGTTACAGCAGGCAGAAAAGCTGGCACGAAGACTTGATGATCACGCGCTAAAGGCAGGCGCCATCGCTCAACTGCGTGACACCTTGATTCAGGAAGGTCTGGCGCACCGGGCAAAGGCGCTGGCGTGATTAACGCCCGGCCCCATGCCTGACGCTCGACGCTAACCCCTTACCCCCAAGCCAGCCGGCACTCCGACACTTTCTGGCGCAACCGGGCATCGCGGCAATGGCTTTCCACAAAGCGCAGGTATTGCTCGGCTTTGCCGGCCAACCCAAACTGTTCGGCCAGCACTTTCGCCAACAAAAGGTAAGCCTCACCCAGATCCACAAAATCCGGGTGTTTGTCGTGCAGATCCTTCAGCAAGCTCACCGCCAGCTTGGGCTCGCGTTCGTAAATGCCTTCTGCCAACGCCAGCCGTAACACCGGGGCGCCGGGCAACCATTGCGGGTCACGTTTTCGTTGCCGGGCAACCAGCGCCAGCGAATCACTCCAGGCGTCTGCGCGGATCAGCACGTCCAGATAGGGCTCCACCAGGGCAGCCCGCTCTTCGTCCTTCACCAGCACCGCCAGCAACCGATCGTGATGATGCCAGTCCCCCACCGTAGCCTTCTTGGTCTTGATGACTTTCGCAGTGGTCAGCAGCACCTTGTCGAACCGGCCCGCACACAACTGCGTGCGTTGGCGGCGCTCGGCCAACGGCTGGGTGACACGCCGACCTCCCTGATTCAGGCCCCACAACCGACCATGACGGGCGGCGACATCCCCACACAGGCCCGCCAGCACCAGCCACCACCAGCCTGCCAGCAACCCGGCCAGCCCCTGCACCAGGGGCAACGGCAACACATCCATGGCCACGGCAAGCAACGCCACGACCAGCACACCACCCAGCGACGCGAACCCAGCCGCCACGCCATAATCACGGGGCGCGGAGACAATATACGTTGCCGCCGCCACATAGGCGCCCGGCGCTGCGCCTCGTACCAACACCGCTAACCACAGGGCCGGTACCAACAGCATGCCGGCTACCAACACCATCAAGCCGGCGGGCACCGATATCGCCACCATCAGGAACCCAGCCAGAGCAACGATGAGGACTGCCGGTAACGCCTGCCACAGCGCGCTTTGCCAGGCCGCGCTCTCGCCCAGGCAATCCCAGCCGGGCAAGGCAGCCTTACGGCTTTTGCGGGGGCCGGCACGCCGCGCCATTAGCGCGGCGCAAAAGGCAAAGGTGGGCAACCCGGCGATCAGCGCCACCGGCGCCATCATCCACAGTGGCGGCAACAGCGCCGCCAGCACCGCCCAAATCGCCAGCAACGGTAGCAACGACAACGCAAAAGGCAGGCGCAGATAACTGTCCAACCGTTGCCACAATGGCCCGACCTGATCCTGCCCCACCGGCGCCAGATCGTTATTGCACAGCAAGCAACGGGCCTCCATACGGAGGGCCTCATCGCCATCCACACATTGCTGACACAAATGCAGACCATCATGGGCGCAATACCACAGCGCCTGGGTTCCCGGATGGTACTTGCATGGGTGTTTCACTATGATGCCCCCAGATTTTAGTGAAAAATTGAAGGTTCAAAGTTTAAAATTGAAAAACGCGGGCAAGGTGCTTTCGCATGGCTACAACTCCATTCGCGCTTTGTAACTTTCAACTTTAAACTTTCAACTCATCCTGTATCCGGCCCGCAACCTGAAACCGTCACAGCATTCAGCCTGATACTTTATTCGTATTATTGCACCGACTCTAGCCCAAACCGTCAGACGGTCTGCTCGCCAGTGCAAAGCACAAAACAAAAGCTCAACGAGGATATCCATGCGAGATCGTCTGCTGGCCCTGATCGCCGGCCTGCTTTTTCCCCTTGCCTTTGCCCCCTATAATCTCTGGCCACTGCTGTTTGTCAGCATCGGCGCCGGCTACTGGTGCCAGCAGCGAGCCGGTTCTGCCCGCGAAGCCCTGTTGCGCGGCTGGCTGTACGGACTCGGTATGTTCGCTTTCGGCATTTCCTGGGTGCATGTTTCCATGCACGACTACGGCTTCATGCCGCTGTGGATGGCCATCCCGTTCACCGGTATCTTCGCGGCCTTACTGGCCCTGTTTTACGGGCTTACTTTTTATGCCAGCTGGCGGCTGGGGCGTTCGGCACTAGCGTTTGCCGGTAGCTGGCTGTTGCTGGACTGGGTGCGCGGCGTTTTCCTCACCGGCTTCCCCTGGCTGTATGCAGGCTATGCCCTGATTGATACGCCCTTTGCTCCGCTGGCCCCCATCGGCGGGGTATGGCTGCTCACACTCACCGCCGTACTAATCAGCGCCAGCGTCATTCGCTCGGCAACCGGTCACCGGCGGAGCTGGTACACCAGCCTGGCGGTTTCTTGCACCCTGCTGATCCTCACCGCCGTGTCTCACACTCTGTCGTTCACCGCCCCCAGCGGCCCGGCCCAGAAAGTCGCGCTGGTGCAGGGCAACATTCCCCAGGACATCAAATGGCAGCTGTCCATGCGCGAGCGGACCCAGCAGATCTACCAGAAACTGACTCAGGGCATTCCCGCCGACACTCTGGTGATCTGGCCGGAATCCGCGCTCACCGATTTCTACCAAAACGTATCCGGGTTCGTTGAGCAGGAGGGGCAGCAGCTTGCGGAGCGGCACGGCGGGTTCATCACCGGCGTGCCTTGGCGCACGGTCAGCGATAGCGGTGTCACCTACCACAACAGTATTGCCTCGATCCCGCTTGATGCCGGCGACGGCAACCCGCGCGTCTACCACAAACAGAAACTGGTGCCGTTCGGCGAATACGTCCCCATGCAATCGCTGATCCGCGGGTTGATTCCTTTCTTTGATTTGCCCATGTCCGGCTTTACCCCCGGCAGCCCCACGCAACCGAACTTGACCGCCCTGGGCCACACCGTGGCCCCCTTCATCTGCTATGAAATTCTTTACCCGGAACAAGTGGCCGCCCGCAGTCACGATGCCGATGTGCTGCTGACCATCAGTAATGATGCCTGGTTTGGCACCTCCGCCGGACCGCTGCAACATTTCCAGATGGCCCGCATGCGCGCCGCCGAAACCGGGCGCTGGCTGCTGCGCGGCACCAACAACGGCGTCACCGCGGTGATTGATCACCACGGCCAGGTCATCGATGCCCTGCCTCAATTCACCCGCGACGTGCTCTACAGCGAATACCGCCCACGCACTGGCATCACTCCGTTCATGACCACCGGCGTGTGGCCCTGGCTGTTGCTGTCAGTGCTGCTCATCGGCTTGGGCTTCATGTTGAGAAGCAAGTAAAAACCATTATATTTCTTTTTGATATAAGCTTATGTCAAGTTTGACATTCGGTGCTGCACCTCCTATAACGGGTTCCTGAGAACACGTTATAGGAGGTCGCAATGCCACGTCCCGTCGTCACCGCTTTTTTTGATCAGGACACCAACACGGTCAGTTATGTGGTCACCGACCCGGCGACCCATCATTGCGCCATCATCGACTCGGTACTGGATTACAATCCCAACGCCGGGCGCACCGCCTATTCCAGCGCACAACGGATCGTTAACCACATACAGCAGAACAACCTGACGGTGGACTGGTTGTTGGAAACCCATGTTCATGCGGACCACCTCTCTGCAGCACCGTGGATCCAGCAACAGGTGGGTGGCCGATTGGCTATTGGCGAGCATATCTGCACGGTTCAGGAGACCTTCGGCGAGGTATTTAATGCCGGGACAGATTTCGCCCGTGATGGCCGCCAGTTCGACCACCTGTTTAAAGACGGCGAGCACTACAAGGTAGGCAGCATCGACGCCCGCCCCATCCACACACCCGGCCACACACCGGCCTGCATGAGCCACGTGATTGGTGATGCGGTTTTCGTCGGCGACACCCTGTTCATGCCTGACTATGGCACCGCCCGTTGCGACTTTCCCGGTGGCGATGCCCGTACCCTGTATCGCTCAATTAAAAAATTGTTAGCGCTTCCCGATCAGACACGCATGTTTCTCTGCCACGATTACCTGCCAGAGGGGCGTCAGGAATTCATCTGGGAAACCACCGTCGGCGAACAACGCGAACACAATATCCATGTCCACGAGGGCAGCCACGAGGACGACTTTGTCAGCATGCGCGAACGCCGCGACGCTACCCTGGACATGCCCCGCCTGATTCTACCCTCGGTACAGGTCAACATGCGCGCTGGCCACCTGCCAGCGGCGGAAGACAATGGCGTCCAATACCTGAAAATTCCGCTCAATCAGCTCGGCGCCGAACAGACAACGGATGAGGACGGAGCCACAAATGCGTAAGCTAGCGCGTCATCGACCACCATTTCTCAGGAAAGGCTGACCATGACCGATTTCAACAAACTCAATGACGACCTGTCCGTGACTGCGCAACTGCTGCCGGAAGACATGCCCGCCGTTGCCGCCGCCGGCTTCAAGATGGTGCTCAACAACCGCCCGGACGGCGAAGCGGCCGACCAGCCCAGCAGCAATGAAATGGCTGTCGCCGCCGAAGCCGCCGGCCTCGCCTACGCCCACCAACCGGTCGTGGGCACCAACATTGCCGAAACTGATATCGACGGCTTCGACGCCATCGTCTCCCTGGCCGACACCCCGGTACTGGCCTTCTGTCGCACCGGCACGCGCAGCACCACCCTGTGGGCGCTGACCCAGGCCACCGAGCAGGACAACGGCAGCATTATCGCCACCGCCGAACTGGCCGGGTACGACCTGAGCGCCCTGGCGGATCGGCTCGACCAGCGCCGGAGCCAGTAGTATGCCGCGAGCCTTTCGCCTGCTGCGCTGGCTGCCCGCCAGCGACTGGCTGGCTCGCTACACCCGCGCCGACGCGGCCGGAGACGGTCTGGCCGCTGTCATCGTCACCATTTTGCTGGTACCCCAGGGGCTGGCCTACGCCCTGCTCGCTGGCATGCCCCCGGAAACCGGGCTTTACGCCAGCATGCTGCCGCTGATCCTGTACGGCCTGTTCGGCACCAGCAGCAGCCTGTCCGTTGGGCCTGCCGCACTGACCTCACTGATCACTGCGTCCGCCGCCGGCGCGCTGGCCCAGGGCGACCCACAATTGTTCATCCAGGCCGCCATCGGCATGGGCCTGCTCTCCGGGGTTTTCCTGGTAGCTATGGCCGTGCTGCGACTCGGCTGGCTGACCAACCTGCTCAGCCACCCGGTCATCATCGGCTTTGTCAGCGGTTGCGCCATCTTGATCGCCGGCAGCCAGCTCAAACATCTGCTGGCCATCGAGGCCGGCGGCGAAAACGTGCTGCAACTAGGCCGCAGCCTGCTCCCCCAGCTCAGCCACAGCCACTGGCTCACCGTGGCCATCAGCGCCATCGCCATCGTCTGCCTGCTGGTACCCAAACAACTGGCCGGCCCGCTTAAGCGCAGCCCCCTGCCCGTCTGGCTTAGCGCCTTTCTGGGCAAGTCCGGTCCCATCGTGGCCGTACTGGTCACCACTCTGCTCGCGTTCTTCTTCCAGCTGGACCAACGCGGGCTCGCCATTGTCGGCGACATCCCCAGCGGACTGCCTCACCTGGCCGCCCCGCAAATGGATTGGGCCCACTGGAAAACTCTCATCACTCCTGCGCTGTTGCTCGCGTTGATCGGCTTTGTGGAGTCCATCTCCCTGGCCCAGGCACTGGCTGCACGCCGTCGTGAACGCATTTCCCCCAACCGGGAGCTGATGGGCCTGGGGCTGGCCAACCTGGCCAGTGGCCTGTCCGGCTCCTTCGCGGTCACCGGCAGTTTTTCCCGCACCACCGTGAGCTTCGACGCCGGAGCCCGCACCCCGATGACCAGCTTACTGACCGGTATCGGCATTGCCTTGGTCGCCCTGTTTTTCACCGGGCTATTTCACGCGCTGCCCTTGGCTACCCTGGCCGCGATCATCGTGGTCGGCATTATTCCGTTGATCGAGCTGGGAGAAATTCGCCACCTGTGGCAATACAGTCGCCCGGACAGCATCGCCATGCTCGCCACCTTGCTTGGGGTGCTGCTGATTAATGTGCAAAGCGGTCTGTTGATCGGCGTGGGCCTGTCCGTGGCCCTTTTCCTGTGGCGCACCAGCCAGCCCCATGTGGCGGAGGTGGGGCTGGTACCCGGCACCCAGCATTTTCGCAACATTGATCGTCACGACGCCATTGTCAGTGAACGGGTCTTGTCCATTCGGGTGGATGAATCCCTGTACTTCGGCAACGCCCGGCCCCTGGAAGACCTGCTTTACGACCGCACCATGGCCCGCCCGGGCGTGGAACACGTGGTGCTAATGTGCTCGGCCATCAACCACCTGGACGCCAGTGCCGTAGAAAGCCTGGAAAGCCTGAATCAACGCTTGAAGGATGCCGGGGTGAGCCTGCATTTATCCGAAGTGAAAGGCCCGGTGATGGACCGCCTGAAAAAAACCGACCTGCTGAACGGACTTACCGGTCAGGTTTTTCTCAGCCAGTATCAGGCGGTGGAAGCACTGGGGAGGGTACGCACGACGCCGGATGCTTGATGCCTGACGCCGGAATCAAAGTTCAAGAGCACCTCCGGCAAACCTCTTTTCTACTGTGGGCAGCGATGTTTGCATCGCAAAAGTGCCACAAACGGGCGGTTATTCACGATGCAAGCATCTCTTCCCACAAAAAAACCAACATTGTTGAGCGCGTTCAAAAGTTGCCAGTATTTCCGGTTCTGTCTTGAACGTCAGGCGTCAGGCATCTACCCCTCACAAATACCGAACGTGATACCACACCAACGCCAACCACTCGTACCAAATCTCCGGCACCATGGACAACGCCCCCGCCGATGGCAGCCAGGCCTGTGCAGGCAACCGTTTGCTCCAGGCAGCCTGAGCCAGCACACCCTGACTTTGAAAACACAGCAGCGCCCGCGGCAGATGCGACCGATCACTGACCAGAATCACCTCATCCATACCGCGCTCGCCCAACAATTCACTGCTATAGCAGGCATTTTCCCAAGTGGTGCGGCTGCGGGATTCCTTGATTACATTCAGCCCGGGCCAGCGCCGCAGGGCCTGCTCGGCCATCAGGTCCGCCTCGGTAGGCTCGTTGCCATGCATGGGGGTCTGGCTGATACCGCCACTGACCAGCAACGGCAAGCCGTGCTCATTGGCCAGCTCTGCCGCCAGCTTCAAACGCCGCAGCCCACGCGTGGTCAGGGAAAAGCGGCCATTGCGCTGGCGCCGGCCAGCCCCCAGCACCACCACTGCCTGTGGAGTGATGCCGGAATTACGGCGTGGCAACGGCGGCAGGAAACTACGCACCACCGCCGGCAGGCTCGCACCCACCAGTACCAGCAGCATCAGATACGTCAGCACCATGGGCGAACCCCCACCATATCCACATCCGGCAGGTGCCCCCGCCCAGGGAATTTATCGCTGAGATTGCGCATATGGACACCCGCGCATTGAGAAATCCGGGCTAAGCTCATGTATCCTATGTCCCCTTCACGACCGGGATGTTCCCCAAGGTCGCCCTGTTCCCGTTTGTTTTTATGATCAAGAAAAGAGAGCCGATGGACGCACAGTATCGCCCCGATCAGATCGAAGCCCAAGCCCAGCAATACTGGGATGACAATGAGAGCTTCAAGGTCACCGAGGATGCCGGCAAGGAAAAATTCTATTGCCTGAGCATGTTCCCCTACCCCTCTGGCCGCCTGCACATGGGCCACGTGCGCAATTACAGCATCGGCGATGTGGTCAGCCGTTACCAGCGCATGCTGGGCAAGAACGTCCTGCAGCCCATGGGTTGGGATGCGTTCGGCCTGCCAGCGGAAAACGCGGCGATCAAGAATAAGGTAGCCCCGGCCAAGTGGACCTTCGAAAACATCGACTACATGCGCGGGCAACTGCAGCGTCTGGGCTTCGGCTACGACTGGGACCGGGAACTGGCCACCTGTACGCCGGAATATTATCGCTGGGAACAATGGTTTTTCACCAAGCTGTATGAGAAAGGGCTGGTGTACCGGAAAATGTCCACAGTGAACTGGGACCCGGAAGACCAGACCGTGCTAGCCAACGAGCAGGTCATTGATGGCCGTGGCTGGCGCTCCGGCGCTCTGGTGGAACAGAAAGAGATCCCCCAGTGGTTTATCAAGATCACCGACTACGCGGACGAGCTGCTCAACGATCTGGACCAGCTGGACGGCTGGCCGGAGCAGGTCAAAACCATGCAGCGCAACTGGATCGGCCGCTCTGAAGGGGTCGAATTAGACTTCTCCATTGAAGGTGAAGATTCCCTGCGCGTTTACACCACTCGCCCGGACACGCTCATGGGCGTGAGCTATGTGGCCGTGGCCGCCGGCCACCCGCTGGCGCAAAAAGCCGCGGCCGCCAACCACGAAGTCGCAGATTTCGTGAAAGAGTGCCAGAACACCAAGACCGCCGAAGCAGACATGGCGACCATGGAAAAGAAGGGCATTTACACCGGGCTGAACGCCACCCACCCGATCAGCGGTGAAGCGGTGCCGGTATGGGTCGCCAATTTCGTGCTGATGGGCTACGGCACCGGCGCGGTGATGGCGGTACCCGCTCACGACCAGCGTGACTTTGAGTTTGCACAGAAATACGGCCTGCCCATCACCCAGGTGATCGAGCCCGTCTCTTCAAACGGAGAGGACGGCAAGTCCATCGACTTGGCAAAAGAAGCCTTCACTGAAAAAGGTACCCTGGTACATTCCGGTGAATTCGATGGTCTGTCCTCCTCCGACGCCTTCAACGCCATCGCCGATTGGCTAAGCCAACGCTCGCTGGGCGAAAAGAAAGTGAACTACCGCCTGCGCGACTGGGGCGTCTCCCGTCAGCGCTACTGGGGCTCCCCCATCCCCATGGTGGAAACCGAAGACGGCACCCTGCATCCCACCCCGGAAGACCAACTCCCCGTAGTGCTGCCCACCGATGTGGAAATGGATGGCGTCAACAGCCCCATTAAGGCGGACCCGGAGTGGGCCAAAACCACCTTCAATGGCCAGCCCGCTCTGCGCGAAACTGACACCTTTGATACGTTCATGGAGTCCAGCTGGTATTACGCGCGCTACTGCTCACCGCAGAGCGACACCGCCATGCTCGACCCGGCCGCCACCAACTACTGGCTGCCCGTGGACCAATACATTGGCGGCATCGAGCACGCCATTCTCCACCTGCTCTACTCGCGCTTCTTCCACAAGCTGCTCCGCGATACCGGGCTGGTGAACTGTGATGAGCCGTTCAAACAGCTGCTGTGTCAGGGCATGGTGCTCAAAGACGGCGCCAAGATGTCCAAATCCAAGGGCAACACCGTGGACCCGCAGCAAATGATCCAGGAATACGGCGCCGACACCGTACGCCTGTTTATGATGTTTGCCGCACCACCGGAACAATCACTGGAATGGAATGATGCTGGCGTAGAAGGCGCATTCCGCTTTATCAAACGTCTGTGGCGTTTGGTGGCCGAGCATGTGGAAACCGGTAAGCCAGGCCTCCTGAGCGTGGACAGCCTGGATGACGCCGGCAAAGCGCTGCGCCGCAAGACCCACGAAACCATTCAGAAAGTCAGCGACGACTATGGCCGCCGTAGCACCTTCAACACCGCCATTGCGGCTGTTATGGAGCTGATAAACGAGGTCAGCAAATTTTCCAGTGAGAGCGAAGGTGCCGCCGCCGTCAAACACGAAGCCCTTGAGTCCGCAGTGTTGCTGCTCTCGCCCATCATTCCCCATGCTGCCCACAGCCTGTGGCAGGCGCTCGGTCATGACGGTGCCGTTATCGACGCGGCCTGGCCAACGGTGGATGAAACGGCCCTGGTGAAAGACAGCATCGAGCTGGTGGTCCAGGTGAACGGCAAAGTCCGCGCCAAGCTGACCGTCCCCGCCAACGCGGACAAAGAATCAGTGCAAGCCCTGGCCATGGACGAGCCCAATGTGCAGAAATTCATCGAGGGCAACACCGTCCGTAAAGTGATCGTGGTGCCGGGTAAACTGGTCAATATTGTCGCCAACTGAGCGTAGGGCGGACATGGCAACCGGCCATCTCCGCCGCCCAGCCCCCTATCAACACAAAGAGAGCACGCGCACATGAGGGTCACCGTTAACGCCATTACCATTCTGCTCCTGAGCCTGCTGATCTCAGCCTGCGGCTGGCAACTGCGTGGCACCACCGGCGTTCCTACCATGGAAAGCCTGACCCTAATTGGCGCCAGTACAGAACTGAAATACAGCTTGGAAGATGAACTGGAAAACCAGGGCGTGCTAGTGCACAACGAATCCCCCTACGAACTGATTATCGACGACGAGGAGTGGATGCGCCGCACCTCCGCCGTGGACGATCAGGGCCGTCAGGCGGAAATCGAATTGCGCTACACCCTCTACTGGCATCTGCGCGATGTAAAAACCGGCGCGCTGCTGACCACCCCAAAACGCATGATGGCGCTGCGCAGCCTGCCCTGGTACCCGGAAAACGCTATCGCGTCCTCCGACGAAGAGCAGTTGGTACGCGACGATTTATATGAAGATATGACTTTCCGGCTGATCAACCAGATCGCCGTGGCCTCCAAGGGGTGGGAGACCTACTGATGCGCTTGCGTCCCGAACAGCTCGGCAAACACCTGTCCGCGACGCTGCTGCCCGTTTACCTGGTTGCCGGTGATGAGCCACTGCAACAGGGTGAGCTGCTCGACGATTTGCGGCGGGCCGCCCGCGATCAAGGCTTCGACGAACGCCAGCGTTTTTCCAGTGACACCGGCATTGACTGGAATGCCCTGCTCAACGAATCCCAAAGCATGAGCCTGTTTGGCGGCCGCCGTATTCTTGAACTGGTGCTTAACGACAAGCGCCCGGACAAAAACGGCAGCCAGATCCTGCGCGACGTGCTGTCCGGCCTCAAAGCCGGCGGCAGTAGCGATACCCTGCTGTTGATCCGTTGCTCACGGCTGGACCGGCGCAAGGACTGGAACAGCGCCTGGGTAAAAGCCGTGGATGAAATGGGCGCAGTGATCGAAGTCTGGCCAGTGGAAGGCAACGGCCTACGCAACTGGCTACAGGAACGCCTCACCAGCCGTGGCTTGCGCGCCAGTGAAGACGCACTCGCGCTACTGATCGAACGCAGCGAAGGCAACCTGCTCGCCGCCGCCCAGGAAGTGGACAAGCTGGCTTTGCTAGTAGAAGACGGCCAGGTCGGTCCGGAAGACGTTCAGCAGGCGGTGGGCGATTCCAGTCGCTACTCGCCCTTCGACCTCACCGAAGCCACCGCGCAAGGCGACAGCCAACGCGTCATGCACATTATCCAGACTCTGCGGGCCGAAGGCGTAGAGCCACCGGTACTGCTGTGGGCCCTGAGCCGCGACATCCGTCTGCTCGACGGCATGCTCGGCGGCGGGCCGCCACCGCGTCTGCCCCCACAACGGGTGCGCGCCATGCAGAACCAGGCCCAGCGCTTGAATCCCCAGCAACTGCGCATTGCCCAGGCCTGTGCCATTCGCGCCGACCAGTGCGTCAAAGGCATGGCCAAAGGCGACCCCTGGAAACACATCACCTCTCTGGCCCTGCGCCTGGCCGGCCACCCGCTACCGCGCAGCATGGAGCGGTAAAACAGCGGCGAGCGACTAGCTTCAAGCCGCCCTGCGGGCTGGGCACGCTGGCACGAGATAACCGCCATGCCCGCGGAATTTAGTTGAAAGTTCAAAGTGAAAAGTTGAAAAGAGCAAACCCCGTGAACTTTTCCGCCTTACCCTATCCATTTTCGTAGCTCGTAGCTCGCATCCACGATTGGCACAAATTGCCACCCACCAATGGCAACATTCTGCTAGCCTGTCATTCTTGTTTTTTTGTCGAGCCAGAACAACAATGAGCGAACCGCAGGACACTTCGTCGATCAGCTTCACCGCCCTCTACACTGGCCACGTCTGGGCCAAAGACGGGCTCTCTGCGCCCTTTTTTCGAACTCGCGGTGGCGCCTTTCTGTATGGCGCACTGGCACCGTTTGAATATGTGGGCAGGCAGATCGCAGGCGGCAACATTCGCACCTTTCTTCTGCAACGCCATCTGTTGATCGACCATCGCCTGCATCAGCTTATTGAGGATGGCGTCACCCAGGTCGTGGAAATTGCCTGCGGACTATCCCCTCGTGGCCACCGTTTCTGCCAGCAATACCCACAGCTGACCTACATCGAAACCGACCTGCCAGACATGGCTCGCCGCAAACAACAACTGCTCACCGAACACCATGTCCTCAGCGAGCGTCACAAGGTCATTCCGATCAATATTTTTGCAGACGACGGCGACCTGAGCCTGGCCCACGTGCTGGGGCAACTGGACACGAACAAACCGGTCGTAGTGATCACAGAAGGGCTGGTGAATTATTTTCCTCTAGCCGTTATTTCCGAGTTCTGGCGCAAACTGGCCACCGCCCTGCAACGCTTTGCCCGGGGCATCTACCTGACCGACAATTACCCGCTCTACCAGGGCATGCCGTTCTACCATACCCTCAAGGGCCTGGGGCGCCTGCTCGGCGCAATATCCCGCAGCCAGGTGGGTTTCCATTTTCATTCCGACGAACAGACTATCGGCCACTTCCAACAACTGGGCTTTGATGCCTTCACCGTACACAAC
This sequence comes from Alcanivorax sp., assembly GCF_040118815.1. GTDB lineage: Bacteria > Pseudomonadota > Gammaproteobacteria > Pseudomonadales > Alcanivoracaceae > Alcanivorax. The sequence continues at coordinate 13,327 of NZ_JBEDTC010000017.1, read as the reverse complement.
CCTGCTGATTTTTACGGCCAGCTCCCCATTCCCCAAACCCGGGGTAATCCGATGGTGCGCATTCTGGAAGGCACGGTCTTTTGAAACGCATGGACGGATAAAAAAACCGGCCTACAAGGCCGGTTTTTTTATACTGGGTCACAGGCATTGAGGCACTAGCCGTAAATACGCCGCACTTTTTCGTCATGATCCCGACACAGAAAATATTCCCCCTGCTTCAGTAGCTGGGTAAAGCGCTCTGCCGCCTGGATGTTGCCGTGCTTGAACAAACAACGCAGGTACCCCGCGCCATCATAATCAAACACCAGCAGTTCCAGCTTCAGGTCCGGGCTCTCCATGTACAAGGTACAGTCCCGCGCGTGATCGGCCAGGGAGAAACCCGGCTCATCCAGTTTCAACAGACAGCCAAAGAAATTGATATCCACAACAGCCACAGGCTTGTTGAAACGGAACCGGTCACCCACACGGGATTCGCTAGTCACATGCCCGTGGTTATTGCACGGCACCAGACGTTCCGCCCGGCGGCGCTCGATCAGATTGTATTCCCCTTTGCTGAAACGGCGGATGCCACCAACGGTCTGCAATGATTCACCGCGCAGAAAGGTCGAGAAAAGATCCAGGGAAACTTCACGTTTTTCCAGCTGCGGCAGATGGTCTGCCCCCTTAATCAACGTGAACTGGGCATTGGGACAATTTTCCGCAAAAGAGGCGTTCTCCCACGGCAGCGTAAAGCTGTCGAACTCACCCGTGGTGACCAGGGTGTCGCATTCCGGGTAGCCAAGCAGCCCTTCCACAGACAGCAAGCGCCGGCCGTTAATCTTGTAACGCTCACACTCGTTATCCGACAAGCGCTTCATTTGCCGGTAGAACAACTTGCGAGCGGTGGGGCTGATGCCTGTATCTTCCATGCGATCATAGTTGACCAGATACAACACCACGGCTTGACTGAACTCATCCATGCGCCCCTGTTCCAGCACCCGTACGGATTCCTCCACCAGCATTCGCCAACTCTTACGCGGACGGGTCACGATTCCCGCCACAATCAACTTGTCGGTGGCTTGCGGGTATTTATAGGCAAAGGTGCTGGCAATGGCCGAACCCAGCGACAATCCCATCAAGTGCACTTTTTTCAGGTCGGATTGCAGGCTGAACTCATAGAGGAGATCGGCCAGATCTTCCATGCTCAAATCCGGGGCAATCTGGGTGTTGTTACCCAGCGACGGCAAATCCACCAGAATGACAGGGAAGTCTTCGTAGATGCGCTCTACGCAATATTTGTAGGAGGTGAAGTTCTGAAAGGCCCCGCCTACCACCAATAACGGCGGCTTATGTGCGTTAGCAGGGCTGGAAAATGCCAGGTAATCGATGCGCCACTTGCCGACCCACAGCTGGATCGCATCGGCCTTAATCGCTGAACGGGTGTATTCCTGATACTGAAAGCCCATAGTGATTGGCTCCATTTGGCCCACGTTGTTCTTGTTTTATGTAGCGCCTGTGCCCGGCGCCGATCTTTCTTTTTTCTTATGACACTAAAAACTGTGTCATTAACTGCATCACAAAAATGGCACAATCGTGCCAATAAAATCAGCCATTTAACGGCATCTGTGTAGCAAAGGATTTCAATTCTTAACCATTTGTGAGCAAGCGTAAAGCACCAGTTGTCGCTATAATGCCGCCTTTCGCTGGCGGAAAAATCAGTCCAGGCTGGCCGCTGATGCAGGCCATGGTCGCTACCGGCCCCTGATCACCGGATTTCCCCTACCGGCCGGGCAGGGTTATGCCCCACAATGGCCAGGTAGCGTTTCACCGCCAGGACACCAACAGATCTAACGCAGAGAACTGACCGCAGAGAATTATGGATATCCAGCAATACATGCAACGCCTCGGTGAGCAGGCCCGCCAGGCTTCTCGCGCCATGGCCCGCGCCAGCTCCGGCGACAAAGACCAGGCGCTAGCCGCCATTGCCAACGCCCTGCGCAGCCACCGCGACACCATTTTGCGCGCCAACGAGAAAGACCTGGACGCTGGCCGCAGCAACGGCCTGGACGCCGCCCTGCTTGACCGACTGGCACTGACCCCGGACCGGTTCGACGGCATGGTGGAAGGCCTGGAGCAAATCATCGGCTTGGCTGACCCGATCGGCGTGATCACCGACTTGGCTTACCGCCCCTCAGGCATTCAAGTCGGCAAAATGCGTGTCCCGCTGGGTGTCATCGGCATCATTTATGAATCACGCCCGAACGTGACTATTGATGCCGCGGCCTTGTGCCTGAAGTCCGGCAACGCAGCTATCCTGCGTGGCGGCTCCGAGGCCATTAATGCCAACCAGGCTATCGCTGAGTGCATCTGCGAAGGCCTGCGCGCCGCCGGACTGCCGGAAGCCGCGGTTCAGGTGGTAGCAACCACCGATCGCGCCGCCGTTGGCGAACTGATCACCCACCCCGAATACGTGGACGTCATTGTGCCACGGGGCGGCAAGGGCCTGATCGAGCGCATCAGCAACGACGCCCGTGTGCCGGTCATCAAGCACCTGGATGGCAACTGCCACACCTACATTGATGAGCAGGCGGATACCGCCAAAGCCATCAGCGTGGCCTTTAACGCCAAAACCCAGCGTTACGGCACCTGCAACACTACCGAAACCCTGCTGATCGCCAATGCCATCGCCGGGCAAGTATTGCCCGAACTAGCGACGCAATATCAACAAGCTGGCGTAGAACTTCGCGTCTGTGAGCAGGCCCGCCACCTTCTGGAAGGGATGGGCTTAACCGACATTCAGGCAGCCACTGAGGCCGACTGGGAAGAGGAATACCTGGCGCCGGTACTGGCGGTGAAAATCGTCAAGGATATTGATGAAGCCATTGAGCACATCAATCGCTACAGCTCAGGCCATACCGAAGCCATCATCACCGAAAACTACACCCTGGCCCGCCGCTTCCTCACCGAAGTGGACTCCAGCTCGGTGATGGTCAATGCCTCTACCCGCTTTGCCGACGGCTTCGAATACGGGCTGGGCGCGGAAATCGGTATTTCCACCGACAAGATCCATGCCCGCGGCCCGGTAGGCTTGGAAGGGCTGACCAGCCAGAAATGGGTGGTACTGGGTGATGGCCATATACGCCAGTAACGCTGACACGCTCCACGCACCACGCTGGCACGCGGAGCCCCTGGCCAGCGTGTTGCGTGTAGCGTGATGCGTGCCAGCGTTCCCTTAGTTCTCTTCGGCGGCACCTTTGATCCGGTCCACCGGGCGCATATCAGTGCCGCCCGGGCCGTATCCAGGGTGCTTGATGGCGCCCCTGTGCACCTGCTCCCCAATGCGGTGCCGCCACACCGCCCGCAACCTCTGGCTAGCGGTGAGCAGCGCCTGCGTATGCTGGAACTGGCCTGTGCCGACCACCCCAACCTGCATCCGGACGGCTGGGAACTGGCACAGCCCGGCCCCAGCTACAGCCTGGCCACCCTGCAGCATTTTCGGCAACAGCACCCCGAGCGGCCACTAGTCTTCATGATTGGCGCCGACAGCTTTGCCAGCCTGCACCAGTGGCACCAGTGGCGCGACTACGTGTCACTATGCCACCTGGCCATTGTTCCTCGCCCGGACAGCCCGTTGGCGGATGATGCGGTGCTTGGCGCGTTCCCGGAAACGGATGCCGCTGGCCTGAAGCAACAACCCGGCGGCTTGCGACTGATGCTCAAGCGTCCCTTTCTGGACGTCTCGGCCACCGCCATTCGCCAGGCCCTGGCGGAAAAAGGACACTGTCCGGCACTGGATGACGCCGTGATTACGCATATTCATCGCCACGACCTGTATAATGTGGCAAAACTCACTCCCTTTAACGAATCATGAGGCCCCATGAGCGCTGACACCCCGCTACTGCAACTGGTCATCGACGCCCTGGAAGAAGTCAAAGCCCAAAACATCACCCCGCTGGATGTGCGTGAAATTACCAGTGTCGCGGACAACATGGTTATCGCCAGTGGTACCTCCAACCGTCATGTGAAAGCGTTGGCCGACAGCGTCGCCGATGCCGCCAAGACAGCCGGCTACCCACCGATTGGTACAGAAGGGGAAAGCACTGGCGAATGGATTCTGGTGGATCTGGGCGATGTCATTGTTCACCTGATGCTGCCCGCCACCCGGGAGTTCTACGACCTGGAACGGCTGTGGAAGAACCCCCAGCACCACCCGGATCGCGACCAACAGCAAGATCACTGATCCATGCGCATTGTTCTTCTGGCCATCGGCACCCGCATGCCAGCCTGGGTGACCGAGGGCTTCAACGAATACCAGAAGCGCATGCCCCCGGATATGCGCATGCTGCTGGAGGAAGTCCCCATGCCCAAACGCGGCAAGGGAGACAGTGCCAGCCAAATTCGCACAGAAGCCGACGCCCTGCGCAAACGCCTGGACAAATACCCGGGCGCCAAAACCGTGGCGTTGGAAGTGAATGGCCGCGCGCTGGACACTCACGCACTCAGCCGTAAACTGGGCGAGTTAAAAGACGTGGGGCAGGATCTGGTCTTGCTGGTAGGCGGGCCCGACGGCCTGTGCCCGCAATTATCTGCCAGCGCCCAAGAGCGCTGGAGCCTCTCGAACCTGACATTGCCACACCCACTGGTTCGGGTATTGCTGGCCGAGCAGCTTTATCGGGGCTGGACGCTACTGACCGGGCACCCCTATCATCGCTGATCGTTATCCCCTCACACAGACGCCAACATGCGCCGACCATTAACGCTGAAAGACCATCACCACGAGCAGCGCATTTTCAGCGTGCGCCTTGTCGTGGGCGTTATTCTGGTGCTACTGCTCACCGGTGTACTGCTCGGGCGCATGGTCTGGCTACAAGTCATTGAACACAACCGCTACACCACCCTCAGTGACAACAACCGGGTTCAAACCCAGGCCGTGGCTCCGCCCCGTGGGCTGATTACCGACCGCCACGGCGAAATCCTTGCCGATAACCGCCCTGACTTTTCCCTGGAAGTGATCATTGAGCAGGCCGGCGACCTGGACCAGTTACTGGTGGATCTGGGCACACTGATCGAGCTGGACGAAGGCGACCGGGAGCGCTTTGAAAAACGCCGCCGCACCGCCCGCCGCCCTTGGGAGCCAGTCCCCCTGCGCGGCCGGCTCACAGAAGAGGAAATCGCCCGCCTGGTGGTTAACCAGCACCGGTTGGCCGGCATTCGCATTTCCGCTGACCCGATACGCCACTACCCCCACGGGATTCTTTTTTCCCACGTACTGGGTTACGTCAATCGGATCAACGTCCAGGATCTGGACGCCATGACCCTGGATCAGCAGCGCGATTATGCCGGCACGCATTTCTACGGGCGCAGTGGCATCGAGCGCTTCTATGAAGACACCCTGCACGGCGAAGTGGGCTACCGGCAGGTGGAAACCAACGCCCGCGGGCGGATTTTGCGAGTGCTGGAAGAGCAGGCACCGGTGCCGGGCAAGCCCCTGCGCCTGCGACTCTCCATGCGCGTACAACAGGCCGCTTACGATGCCCTGGGTGAACGCCGCGGCGCCGTGGTTGCCATTGACCCCCGTGATGGCAGCGTGCTGGCGTTCGTCAGCCGCCCCGGCTTTAACCCCAACCTGTTCGTCACCGGTATTTCCTACAAGGACTACTCGGCATATCGCAACGACCACGACAACCCGTTGTTCAACCGGGCCTTGCAGGGTCGCTACCCGCCGGGCTCCACCATCAAGCCCATGTACGGTCTGGCCGGGCTGGATGCCGGGGTAACCAACTGGGAGCGCACCATTTTCGATCCCGGTTACTATCAGCTGGAAAATGATCCTCACCGCTACCGGGACTGGAAGCGCTGGGGCCATGGTCGTGTCGATTTACGCGACGCGGTGGTGCAGTCCTGCGACACCTATTTCTACGACATGGGTTTTAAACTGGGCATTGCCCGCATGAACAGTTACATGAACCAGTTTTCCCTTGGGCAACCCACCGGTATCGACCTGTACAACGAATCCAGTGGCATCATGCCGTCCAAGCAATGGAAAAAAGCCGCCCGCGGGCGGCCCTGGTTTCACGGCGACACCATCAACGCCAGTATCGGCCAGGGCTTCGTGCTTGCCACACCGCTACAGCTGGCCAATGCCACGGCGATCATGGCCAGCCACGGCAAGCAAGTGGTTCCCACACTCGCCAAAGACCACCAGCCGGTGGAACGAACGGACATCATTCTGAATGATCAGGACAACTGGGAAAAAATGACCGAGGCGATGGTCGGTGTCACCCAGCTCGGCGGCACCGCACGGGCCATGGCCTCAGAGGCAAAGTACGACATTGCGGCAAAATCCGGCACTGCTCAGGTTTTCTCCGTGGGCCAGGACGAAACCTATAACGAGGACGAGCTGGCAGAGCGCCTGCTGGACCACGCACTGCTGGTCTCGTTTGCGCCCGCCGAGAACCCCGCCATTGCCGTCGCCGTGCTGGTGGAAAACGGCCGCCACGGCGGCTCTACCGCCGGGCCGGTGGCGCGCCAGGTCATGGACGCCTGGTTGCTTGATCAACAGGGTGAACTGAACGTGCCACCGGTGTTCGCCAACACCCCGGCCAGCCCGCCGTCCAATGCCGCCGCCAATGATTCGGGTAACGAGGATAGCCCATGAGCCAGCGCGAATTTATCCGCCAGATGCCGGGCCAGACCGGCGCCTCTCTGTCTCCGGGGCTTGCGGTCCGCCTGCACCTGGATCCGCCGTTGCTGGTGGGCCTGCTGCTGCTTATGTTCGGCGGACTCACCGTTCTTTACAGCGCCGGCGGCGAAAGCATGGACCTGGTGGTACGCCAATGTATTCGTTTTGGTGCCGGCCTTACCGTGCTGTTCCTGTTGGCCCAAATTCCGCCCCGCAGTTACCGGTTCTGGGCCCCGGTGATTTACTCCATCGGTCTGGTGCTGCTGGTACTGGTGTTGGTCGTTGGCACAGAAGCCAAAGGGGCCCAGCGCTGGCTTTCAATCCCCGGGGCGGGCCGCTTTCAACCGGCAGAAGTGATGAAACTGGCCGTACCCGCCATGGTCGCGTGGTATTTCAGTGAGCGCACCTTACCCCCCAAACTCACGGATGTGATTGCCGCCCTGCTGTTGCTCGGCATCCCGGCCATGTTGATCGGTCTGCAACCGGACCTGGGCACCGCCATTCTCATCGCGGCCAGCGGGCTGGTGGTGCTGTTCATGGCTGGGCTGTCCTGGCGGCTGATCGCCGTGGCGGTCATCATCGTGGTCACCGCCGCGCCGCTGATGTATTTCTTCGTAATGCACGATTACCAGCGCAACCGGGTCGACACCTTCCTCAACCCGGAAGCCGACCCTCGGGGGACCGGCTGGAACATCATCCAGTCGAAAACCGCCATCGGCTCCGGCGGCGTCAACGGCAAGGGGTGGCTCGACGGTACCCAATCGCGGCTGGACTTCCTGCCGGAATCGTCCACTGACTTCATCCTCGCGGTCCTTAGCGAAGAATTCGGCTTGGTTGGCGTTAGCATTCTATTAATGATGTACCTGGTGATTGTCGGACGCGGTTTCTTTATCAGCTGGCAAGCCCAGGACACTTTCGCCCGGCTCCTTGCCGCCAGCCTGGTGATGACATTTTTTATTTATGTTTTCGTGAACATTGGGATGGTTTCAGGACTCTTACCTGTCGTAGGTGTTCCTTTGCCCCTGATCAGCTACGGCGGCACATCCGTTGTGACACTGCTGGCCAGTTTCGGGATGCTGATGTCGATTCACACCCACCGGCGGCTGATGAGTTACTGAATCAATGGCGAGTAAAGCCCGATTTGTCGGGCCCCTCACCTCGACAACGCAGTCCATGGACATAATGAAAACAGGAGATTCCCCTTTGCGCCGTTCTTATCCTGGCATTTTTTACTCACGTATTTTCTACTCCAGCATTGTCGCCGCAGCACTGGCTTTCACCTCCCAGTCAGCCCTGGCCGAACACGCCTGCCCGGAAAACAACGATTACCTGCAGCGTGAACCGGCCCAGGCCCTGATTCGCGAACTGGTTGCACAAGGGCAAGACGAGACGCGGCTGCGTGAGGTGCTAGGCAGCGCAGAATGTCAGCCCAAGATTCTCGAATCTATTGCCCGACCGGCGGAGCACACCCATACCTGGGCGTCCTACCAGAAAATTTTCCTGCAGGAGAGCCGGGTACAAAAAGGCGTGGAATTCGCTCACACCCACGCCGACACCCTGACCCGTGCAGAGCAGACCTACGGCATCCCCCGGGAAATCATCCTCGCCATCATTGGCGTGGAAACCCGCTACGGTGACTACATGGGCACCTATCGAGCGGTCGACGCCCTCACGACCCTGGGCTACGACTACCCACCCCGGGGCAGCTTCTTCCGCAAGCAACTTAAAGCCTTGTTTGAACTGGAACATAACGCTCACATCGATGCCAAAACCATCACAGGCTCCTACGCCGGCGCCATGGGCTTTGGCCAGTTCATCCCCACCAGCTACCAAGCTTACGCGGTGGATTTTGACAACGACGGTGTAACTGATCTGGTCAACAACCCGGTGGATGCCATCGGTTCCGTGGCCAACTATTTTAGCGAGCACAACTGGAAACCCGGCTTGCCCGTAGCTGCCAGAGCACACCTGGATGGCTCCGATTACGTCCCGCTCGCCAAGAAAGGCTACAAGCCCTCCTTTACTCTGGCACAGGCTAAAAAAGCCGGCGTCTCCGCACTCAGCTGCAACGATGATCGACTGGTCAGTGAATACTGCTTTGACTTGCCCGCCAGCACCCGGGTCGCCCTGCTCGACCTGACCGGCACCGACGGTGCGGAATTCTGGCTGGCCACTGACAATTTTTATGTGATTACCCGCTACAATCACAGTCGCCTGTACGCTATGGCCGTGCTACAACTGTCACGTCAACTGGCAGCCGCACTGGAGGATAATCAATGAAACGTCTGGCTTGTGCCGTGATTACCTCAGCCTTCCTTGGCGCTTGTGCCACGGCACCCGGGCCCGCTGGCGACAGCGACACTCCTGCTGCCAATAATGGCGCACCAGGGTCGGATCGCTACAGTATCCACCAGGACACCGCGCCAGAAGAGCGCCGGGATATCTCCCAGCTGCCGGAACCTGTACCCAAAAAAGAGCCACCAAGCCGCTACGGCAACCCGGAATCCTACAGCGTGTGGGGCAAGACCTATCAGGTATTGCCCAAGGCCGACGGCTACGTGGCAGAAGGCAAAGCCTCCTGGTATGGCCAGAAATTCCACGGCCACCGCACCTCCAGCGGTGAATCTTTCGACATGTACCAGTTCACTGCTGCCCATCGCAGCCTGCCTCTGCCGACCTATGCCCGAGTCACCAACCTGGATAATGGCAAAAGCCTGGTGGTACGGGTCAACGACCGGGGGCCCTTCCACGAAGATCGCATCATCGATCTGTCCTGGGCCGCCGCGGTACGCCTGGGCATCGAACAGTCTGGCACCGGCCGGGTTCGGGTCGAAGCCATCAGCAGCCAGCAGCAACCCAGCGGCCCCAGTAGCACCGTCCCCACCGCCGTACGCGCCGCACTGGAGAGCCCACCGCCCTCGCAAGCTGATAGCAAAACCCGCAGTGCCAATGACCAGGCAGCCCGCAAACCGGACACCGCCGCAAACAACAGCGGCGGCGGCCTGTTTCTCCAGGCTGGGGCTTTTCAAGATCGCTCCAGCGCCAAGCGGCTGCAACAGGAACTGATCAATCAGCTGGGAGTAGAAACCCGGATCCTCAACCCGAACGGTGACTTGTTCCGGGTCTGGATCGGCCCCTACGAAAGTAACCAACAGCGCCAACAAGTGCGCGAGACGGTTGCCGGTGCCGGTTTTGACCGCCCTATGCCCGTTAGCCCCTGAAAACGCCCATATCAGCCGTTTCTCCGGTTAACAGGTCCTCCCCAGTCCTCTAGAATGCAGCCATCAAGTGATGGCATAACGCAACTTGATGGCCTTTATGGAATTTTTTGCCTTTTCCGTGTCCAACTCCCCCTTCGGGCTCTTTCCCGGGCGGCGCCACGACACGACCGGCGCATTACTGATTCCCTGAACCATCCAAGGACAACCAAACAGGCAGGATACCCATGCGTCCCCAGTTTTTCCGCTTCACCGTTTTTGCTTTCTGTGCCTTGCTTGGCACCGCTCTTTCCTTGCAGGCCCAGGCGCAAATGGTCCCCCGTGCGCCACAGATCGAAGCCAAGGGTTACCTGCTGATGGATGCCGCCAGCGGCCAGATCATCGTCGAACATAATGCAGAGCAACGCCTGCCCCCGGCCAGCCTGACCAAAATGATGACGGCCTACATTGCCGAAGAAGAGCTGCAGAAAGGCAATATCTCTGAAAAGGATATGGCGCCGATCAGTGTTCAAGCCTGGCAAATGGGTGGTTCACGCATGTTTGTCCGTGAAGGCACCCGTGTCCCGGTGGGCGACTTGCTCAGGGGCATCATCATCCAGTCCGGTAACGATGCCAGCGTGGCCATGGCTGAGTACATTGCCGGCTCCGAAGATGCCTTCGCCGACCTGATGAATCAGCACGCCAATCGCCTGGGCATGGATAGCAGCCACTTTATGAATGCCACCGGCTGGCCGGCGGAAAACCATTTCACCACCGCCAAGGACATGGCAATTCTGGCCCGGGCCATCGTGCGCGATTTCCCCGACCACTACGACCTTTACGCCAAAAAGGAATTCACCTACAACGGCATCACCCAGCAGAACCGCAACCTGCTGCTGTGGCGTGACCCGACCGTAGACGGCCTGAAAACCGGCCACACCGACGAAGCCGGTTACTGCCTGGTGTCTTCCGCCAAAAAAGGCGACATGCGACTCATCGCCGTGGTCATGGGCACCACGTCTGAGGGCGCCCGCGCCCGCGAATCCCAAAAACTGCTTACCTACGGTTTCCGCTTCTTCGAAACCTACAAGGCCTACAGCGCCGGTGACGTGCTCGATACCGTGGATGTGTGGATGGGCAAACAGGATCAGCTTCGCCTGGGCCTGGCTGAAGACCTGGTGCTGACGATTCCCCGCGAAAGCCATGAAAACCTGAAAGCGGAAATCAGTGTCACCCCGCAACTGGAAGCTCCCATTCTGGAAGGCCAGCAGTACGGCACCCTGACCGTGAGCCTGAACAACGATGTGCTAATCAAGAAACCTCTGGTCGCGCTTGAACCGGTAGATGAAGCCGGCATCTTCACCAAGCTCTGGCACCACCTGCTGATATTCTTCAAAGGGCTGTTCTGATAACGCAGAACGCTTGACGCCAAGAGCCTGATGCAAAAAAGCCGGCGCAGTCCGTCTCGTTCATCGAGCCGCCCCTGCATCGGTTTTGCCTTGGGGCCTGGCAGGTGCGCTACACTGGTATCGTCACGTTTACGTCGAGCCCGCATACCATGCCCCAGGTTTATCTCAACGGCCGCTTTATGGCCCCTGAAGATGCACAGATTTCTCCGATGGACCGGGGCTTTCTGTTTGCTGACGGGATTTACGAGGTCATTCCTGCCTATAACGGCGTGCTGTTTCGTTTCGAAGAACACCTGGCTCGCCTGGAACGCTCACTGGCCGAAGTGGACATTCGCAACCCCCACAGTCCCGCGCAATGGCTCGCACTGTGCGACGAATTGCTGCACCACAATGGCGACGGCAACCTCTCGGTCTACCTGCAAATCACCCGCGGTGCCGCGCAAAAGCGCGACCATGCCTTTCCCTCGCCCGCCGTGACGCCCACCGTCTTCATGATGACCAGCCCGATCGCGGTACCTGCCGTCGACAGCCCGGATACCGCCGTCGGTATCAAAGCCATCACGTTGGACGATATTCGCTGGGCCCGGTGCGACATCAAATCCGTTTCCCTGCTGCCCAACAGCCTGCTCCGCCAGCAGGCCGTGGCCGCCGGCGCGGCCGAAGCCATTCTGTTACGCGACGGCTTTGTCACCGAAGGCTCGGCCAGCAATGTCTTTGTGGTCAAAGGCGGCACCATTGCTACCCCGCCGAAAAGCCATGCCATTCTTGGTGGCATCACCCGGGACCTGGTGGTAGAGCTATGCCATCAACACGGGCTTGCGCTGCAAGAACGGGAGATCACCGAGATGCAGCTACGCCAGGCGGATGAAATCTGGATCACCAGCTCCACCAAGGAAGTGGTACCCGTGACCCACCTTAACGACGCTATAATAGGTAACGGCCAGCCAGGCCCCCAATGGAAGAGCCTGGCCCGGCACTACGTCCAGCACAAACGCCGGCTTTGCGGGCTTGATACCCCCGAAACACGAGACTGACAGGAGCAGCCCATGGCTATCCAGGAACACCTGTGGGAATTTCCCCATGACATGCAGCTGAAGGTCATGGGCGCTATTGACGCCCCGCTCGAAGACGCCCTGATCGAGATCCTGAACACGCATCTGGATGATTTCGACGCTGGCAAACACTTGAGCAGCAAACCCAGCAGTAAAGGTACCTTCATCTCCTTTACCGCGCAGGTCACCATGCGCAACCGGGAGCAGGTAGAAGCCATCTACAAGGCACTCAACGACTCCCCCCATGTGAAAATCACCCTCTAGCCTGAAGCCTTGCCGAACGCCACAACTGCAAGCCACCAGTGCACACAATTATTGTGCACTGGTTCGCATATTTTCCTTACACAGCGTTACTCGCCGTCACAGCCCGACACCGAAGCTCCACCAAGCCACCATAGGTTTGGAACGAACGCCCCCGTAATGTTGACCGCATAACAACAACACGGGGATAACCACCATGAAAATACTGTCACTGCTGTGTCTGTGCAGCTGCCTGCTGGTACTCACCGCTGTTGAAGTACAGACAACCTCCCCGGATCAAGTCAGCGCCCGCATTCCCGCAACCAACGCCATGCCTGCCTCGAAAAATATCATTCCTGCCATGCCACGCAGCCCCGATATTTTGCAGAGCGTTCACGGTGCCCCCGTGCATTTCGATGCCTTCCAGACCATCAATCTCAATGATGATGACGGCATCGAATTCGGCATCAGCGTCCAGGAACTGAACCTCCATCTTGTTAACCAGCGGACAGGGAATCGTCTCATTTAAGTAAGGATACTTCTGGTTCGATTGTTGTTACCCCGTGAGGGGTCTGCCTTCAGCCCGGCGTTTTGCCGGGCTTTTTTATGCCGCTCTGCGGCCGCAACACGGTTCACGCAGCAAGCGGCAACGCGGCCAGGGAGCGGTGCCACACGATAGCCTCTCTGCCCGCGAAGATTGAGTTGAAAGTTCAAAGTGAAAAGTTGAAAAGGAAAACCGGCGGAACTTTTCCGGCACCCCTATCCAAG
>NZ_JBEDTC010000016.1:0-122843 GCF_040118815.1 Alcanivorax sp. | reverse complement strand
CGTGTAGCGTGTAGCGTGTAGCGTGTAGCGTGTAGCGTGTAGCGTGTAGCGTGTAGCGTGTAGCGTGTAGCGTGTAGCGTGTAGCGTGTAGCGTGTAGCGTGTAGCGTGTAGCGTGTAGCGTGTAGCGTGTAGCAGGCTTTATACTTCCCCCATGGACGCACTAATTCGCTACTTCCCCCGGGTTGACTACACCCCCTGCTGGCAAGCCATGCGGGATCTCACTGATCATCGCGACACCCAGCAGAACGATGAGCTGTGGGTGCTGGAACACCCCCCGGTCTTTACTCTGGGCCAGGCCGGCAAGCCTGAACATGTGCTCAATGCCGGAGGCATTCCTGTGGTCAACAGTGATCGCGGCGGGCAGGTGACCTACCACGGTCCCGGCCAGACGGTGATCTACCTGATGCTGGACATCAAACGGCTGGGGCTGGGAAGCCGCGGCCTGGTGACCGCGATTGAAGAAGGTATCATCGATTTTCTTGCTAGCCTGGGTATTGACGCCGTGAATCGGGATGACGCCCCTGGGGTCTATGTGAACGGAGCCAAGATTGCCTCCCTGGGGCTACGCATCCGCCGCGGCGCCACCTACCACGGGCTAGCCATCAACCGGGACATGGACCTGGCGCCCTGGCAGCGAATCAACCCCTGCGGGCATGTGGGTCAGCCCATGACCACCCTGCAGGCGCAGGGAGTCAAACTGGACCGCCATGCTCTGGAGCAACAGCTGGTAGCGTTATTAGCCAAACGTCTGGGCCTGACGCCACGGACAGCCCCCCCTCCGGGCTGGTACAATACGCCTCAAGAGAACGTCACCACTGACAGCGATCCTGACAGTGCCCTGACACCGCAGTCCAAGAGACTGTAGCCCACAGACACACGATGCCTGCCCCACCCTTTCGGCAGCACCCGACGGCAATGGAAACCCCATGAGCGAACAGGTTCAAGCCAAACGCAAAGTGCAAATCGGTGACAAATTGCGCGGCGCCGACAAGGTCCGCACCATCCCCATGGTCAACGAAGAAAGCGGCCGCCAGCGCAAGCCGGACTGGATTCGTGTACGAGTACCCGCCAACGGGGAAATTCAGCGCATCAAGTCACTGCTGCGCAAGCAGAAACTGCACACCGTTTGCGAAGAAGCGGCCTGCCCCAACCTGCCGGAATGCTTCGGTGGCGGCACCGCCACCTTCATGATCATGGGCGACATCTGCACTCGCCGCTGCGCATTTTGCGACGTGGGCTTTGGCCGCCCCAATGCTCTGGACGCGGAAGAGCCGCTGCACCTGGCAGAGTCAGTGGAAAACCTGGGCCTGAACTATGTGGTTATCACCTCCGTGGACCGGGATGATCTGGCCGACGGCGGCGCTGAGCACTTTGCCGAGTGCATCCGTCAGGTGCGGGCCCGCACTCCGGATACCCGCATCGAAATTCTCACCCCGGACTTTCGCCCCTGCCTGGATACTGCCGTAGAGATTCTCAGCGAAACGGCACCGGACGTGTTCAACCACAACATTGAAACCGTCCCGGAGCTGTACAAGCACATCCGCCCCGGCGCCCGCTACCAGCATTCCCTGGATCTGCTCAAGCGCTACAAGGCACTGCGCCCGGATGTAAGCACCAAAAGCGGCATCATGGTGGGGCTGGGCGAAACCTTTGAACAGGTCATCAACACCATCAAGGATTTGCGAGCCCACGACGTGAACATGATCACCATTGGCCAATACCTGCAGCCGAGCAAGCACCACGCCCCGGTGGAACGCTTCGT
This sequence comes from Alcanivorax sp., assembly GCF_040118815.1. Classification (GTDB taxonomy): domain Bacteria; phylum Pseudomonadota; class Gammaproteobacteria; order Pseudomonadales; family Alcanivoracaceae; genus Alcanivorax. Next base: position 121,080 of record NZ_JBEDTC010000016.1, on the reverse strand, counting down.
ACACCCGGACGAGTTCCGCGAATACGCCCGCGTGGCCAACGAGCTGGGCTTTACCTCAGTGGCCTCCGGCCCCATGGTGCGCAGTTCCTATCATGCTGATTTGCAACACAAAGGCATCGATGTGGGGCTACACAAGCCCTGAGCCTGCGGCCACGCCCCCGGGCGTGGCCGTTTAAATTTACATTTCCCACACTTGCGGCCCACTGACCCGGCCCCCGCTTTGCATTACGCTAACGCTCTATCCAAACCGCCTTTATCCCGGCGGTTGTTGCCGTTACGATTTTTAAGGTTTCCGTGTCATGCCGAGAAGTGTAGTCCGCAGACAATCCCTCGCGTTTTTCTTTCTCGCCGTCGCCGTCGCCGGCGCATTGTCCTTGGCCAGCCCCACGCATGCGGATGTCCCTGCGCCAGTGATGGCCCCCGTGCTGGATGTGGCAAAAGAGCTGCAGCTGCCCGAAACGGATCTGGCCGTGGCCTCGATCCCGCTGGATGGCCCCGGGCAGGCCCGCTTCATGAACGCGGACATGCCGTTGAACCCCGGCTCCATCATGAAGGTCATCACCACCTACGCGGCACTGGAACTGCTGGGCCCCACGTTTCAATGGCACACCCGCCTCTACACTGACGGCATCATTGAAGGCGAGACGCTGAACGGCAACCTGTATTTTGTCGGCAGCGGCGACCCAAAACTCACCGAAGAACGGCTGTGGTTGTTACTGCGTGAGTTACGCGCCATGGGCGTCAAACATATCGCCGGTGATCTAATTCTCGATGGCAGCGTCTTCAACCTGCCCAATGGCATCACGGCCTTCAACGATGACGGCGACAACCCCAATGCGCCCTTTCTTGTGGAACCCAATGGCTTGCTCACCAACCTGAATGTCCTGCGCATTCGTGCCCGTGCTGACAACCGGGGCATCCACACCTGGACCGAACCTGCGCTTAATGGCATCACCATCGACAATCAGCTGGTGTTCCGCGACTACGGCCGCTGCCCACGGCGTTATCAATTCGACTATGAACCCGACGTGACTGAAAACGGCACCACGATTACCGTCACCGGCGTGTTGCCCAAAGGCTGCAGCACCAGCAGCTACTTGTCCGTGCTCAGCCAGCAGAACTATACCGGCGCCCTGCTGACCAGCCTGTGGCAACAGCTTGGCGGCACCCTGGCCGGCGCCACCCGGGAAGGCCTGCGCCCCCGTGAAAACAGCGAACTGCTGGTCACCACCTCCTCCCGGGATCTGGTCACCATGGTCCGCGATATCAACAAGTGGAGTAACAACGTAATGGTGCGCCAGGTGTTCCTGACCCTGGGCGCCAAACGTCGCCAGCCTGGCGACAAGGATGATCTGGCCGCTGCGGAACGGGAAATCCGTTCCTGGCTGGCCAGCAAAGGCATCGACAACCGAACCATGGTGTTTGAGAACGGCGCGGGGTTGTCGCGCATCGAACGTATCACCGCCCGGCAAATGGCCCTGTTGCTGCAACACGCCTGGGAAAGCCGCTTTGCCGCAGAACTGATCGCCTCCCTGCCGCTGGTGGCCATGGATGGCACCATGCGCCGCAGGCTGGGTAACGCCGACATGGCCGGCATGGGACACATCAAGACCGGCTCACTGCGTAATGTCCGTTCCATTGCCGGGTTTACCCGCGATGAGGACAACACCACCTGGGCGGTGGTCGCCATGGTCAACAACCCCCGCGCGTGGCAAACCGAACCGGTACTGGACGCCTTCATTGAACAGGTGCACCTGTCGACCCGTCCACCGAGCATCAGTACCGCCAGCCAATAAAGGCCCCGCCCCGTCTTGCCATGATGGTCACGGGGTTCTCTGCTATGCTCCCGACACACTGATACGTCTTGCCGCGCACCACTCAACGCAGCTCGAATTCACATCGACAACGTGTGTTGGGACATGACAGAGAGCTTTTTATGATTACTGTGCATCACCTGGAAAACTCCCGTTCCCTGCGTATCGTCTGGTTGCTGGAGGAACTGGGACTGGACTACGAGATCAAGCATTACGCCCGCAACCCGAAGACCATGCTGGCCCCGGCCGAGCTGCGCAAGATTCATCCTTTGGGCAAGTCCCCGGTCATCACCGACGGCGACACCGTCATTGCTGAATCCGGCACCATTATCGAATACCTGGTGCAGCGTTATGGCAACGGCCAATGGCAACCCGCCCCTGATGATGACCAGTGGCTGAACTACCGCTACTGGCTGCACTACGCGGAAGGCTCATTGATGCCCTTGCTGGTCATGAAGCTGATCTTCAGCCATATCGCCAAAGCCCCCATGCCCTTTTTTGCCAAACCTATCGCCAAAAAAATCAGCGGCAAGGTCACCGGCACCATGCTGGACCCGCAACTGAAAAATCACCTGGCCGTCATTGAACAGCACCTGGCAACGCAGACCTGGTTTGCCGGCGACACACCATCCGGCGCCGACATCCTGATGAGCTTTCCCCTGCAAGCAGCCTCTGCCCGTGCCGACCTGAGTCAATTGCCGTCAATCCAGCGCTTTGTCGCACAGATGGAAGCACGACCGGCCTACCAGAAAGCGGTAGAACGGGCTGGCCCACTGACGCCTATGCGTTAACCTGACACCCATGCCACAGGCACCGGAAGACGCCATTCTGGCCAGCTGGGCGGCGAAGGCTGGCTCTGCCGAGCACTAGCCGCCCCAAAAGGCACGCCCAATACCGTGCTCATCGGCGTGGACGCCAGCCCCGCGCTGGTGGAAAACGCTCGAGCACAGCATGCCGACGGCACCTACCTGTGCAGCGACTATGCGCAATTACTGGCAACACTAGGGCCTGTTAACACTACCGAGCTGACGGTACCCTGCTGATACAAACCCTGCATCCGCTCATGGTCTGCAACGACGATTACCGTTCGGGCTGGCGGACGGGTAGCTGGGCCAGATGCAGCGATACATTGCAGAACGCCCCACCTTGGTATTTCCGCACTCTGCCGGATTGGTTCGCACTTCTGCAGCAACAGAGGTTTTCACGTTCATATAGAAGACCCCCCCCTGGATCCACAAACGCACACGCCATTGTCTGTCATCTTCCACGCTCAAAAGCCATAAGCTTCGCACCCCGGCTACAGTAATCCCACAAGCCATAACAAAGTCACGATGGCTAACCTTTCCCGTGCTTTATAGGATTGCCACAGAATCGTTCGCACTCCAACAATAATCACAGTGTGGCTGCCTCATGATACTGCTCTATTTTGCCGTCAGTTTTCTTTTCGGCCTGCTACTTCTGCAAGGCCTGAACAGGCTCGTGCGAACCTCATCCCCAGCCAGAAATACCCCTTCAGTCATTAACGTTTCACCGCCCGCCAATCGCATCCCTCGCGACGCGGACCACACGCTTCCCGCATTAAATCTGGCGCTGTTCTCCTCACGGCAACCCGCTAAACAGCGCTAGCACACTGACTGTGCACTAAACGCCAATATTCAAAAACTGTTAAAGCAGCGAACCAAATGGGGAAAGCGTATTCTAAGCAGTAATACAGAAGGGAAACCTGCTAGGGAGTGATAACCATGAAGACCTATTTCGCCGCCGCAATACTCGGCCTCACCGTCGCGGTTGCCGGCTGCCAGAGTCAGCCAGAAGCGCCGATTAACCCCACCGCCCAGAAAGAGATCTACAGCGGCATGCTTCCCTGTGCAGACTGCTCCGGCATTCGCACCACCCTGACCCTATACCGGGATCAGCACGACAGCCCCACCCGTTTCGAGCTGCGTGAAGAGTATATGAGTGGTTCCACCGTGAAACTGAATGCCGTGGAACGGGGTGATTGGGCATCGCACAAATATCAGGAAGGCATCACCCAGGAAGACGTCTACACCATTAACCCCGATGCCGACGACGCCCAACGGCAATATCTCAAGGACGCGGTCAATGCCATTGAGCAACTGGCACCGTCTGGTAACCGGATAGAATCGAACCTGAATTACCGTTTGCTCAGCAAATAATCACGGTTGACGGAACAAAAAGGCGCTTCGGCGCCTTTTTTCGTACCCACTCCCTTATCAGCCCTTTTACCTACGGCATTTTGCCGCTACCTGTGAACACATCCCAAATAGGAATGACTTGCATTAAGGGGGTGAAACTCTTACTATTGCGAACCCTATTCAACCCTTAACGCGAATGTAATTGCCGCGCTCCACCTTGTGACCCCCTGTCATCAGGCTTCCATTATTACGCGGTAGACTACATAAGCCTTTGTGTACCCAAGACCGGGCACTCGATCATTTGCCCATAGCTGGAGTTTTCCATGCCCCCGATTTCCCTGCACTTGCCGGAATGGTTTGTCAGTGGCGGCGCCACCATGTGGGTCCTCGCCCTGTTGTCCGTGATTGCCCTGGCCACGCTGATTTCCAAAATCCTGCAATTTGCCCGTATCCGCCCCGGCAACAGCCGCCAGGCGGACCAGCTGCTCAACGCGCTGCGTCAGGGCAAGCAACCCGGCGAACCCGGCAAACTGAACAGCCCCATCGACCGAGTCCTTTGGCAATGCTGGCAGAACCGCAACCTGGACGAAGCGGCTTGGCAGGAAGAAAGCCTGCGTCTGGCGCGCAGCGGCCTGGATGAACTGCGCGGGGGCCTGCGGGTGCTGGAAGTGATCAGCGCCATCGCCCCGTTGCTGGGCCTGCTGGGTACCGTATTCGGCATGATCGGCGCTTTCCAGGCATTGGAAACCGCCGGCTCACAGGTGGATCCGTCCATTCTGTCCGGCGGTATCTGGGAAGCCCTGCTGACCACCGCCGCCGGCCTCACCGTCGCTATCCCGACTCTGGCAGCGTTCCACTGGGCCGACCGCAGCATCGAGCAATGCCGCGAAAAGATGCAGGACCGCTTGTCCCGCCTAAAAGTACTGCGCAACAACCACACGGCTCCCGAACCTCTGCAAGAGGATCGCGACCCGTCGGTGTCGCATGCATATTGAACCGGAGCGTCATCGCACGCCCTTTATCAGCCTGACACCCCTGATTGATGTGGTGTTCATCCTGCTGGTGTTCTTTATGCTTGCCACCCGTTTCGGTCAGTACCATGACCTGCCTGTGAACGTGCAACCGGCGGACAGCACCGAGCAGCCGGATGAACACTGGTTGGTGATTGAAGTGCAGGCCAGCGGCATGCTGACCCTCAATGGGGTCAGCTTTACCCCGGCGGCCGTGGCAGACCGTCTGGACACCAGCAAGACCAAGGTGTGGGTCACCGTGAATCCGGACGCCACCCTGCAACAAGCACTGACCGCCGTGGACGCCATGAAGGCAGCCGGCGTTCGCGATGTCCAACTGGAGCTGTTGCCATGATGATCATGGAAACCTCATCACGCAGACCACCACTGGAACCGGTGCTGCCGCTGATCAATGTGGTCTTCCTGCTGTTGATCTTCTTCATGCTGGCCGGGCAACTGGCCAAGCGCCCCACCGTGGCGGTAGAAGCCCCCATGAGCCAGACCGCCAACGGCGAAGAAGCGCGAGACAAGCTACTGCTTGTGATGCAGAACGATGGGCAATGGTTTGCCGAAGACAGCGCCGAGCCACTGAGCGAAGAGGCATTACTGGCGCTGCTCGGCGACAAGCCCGAAGAAGCCGAAGTTCGCCTGCTGGCCGACGCCGGTGTGACAATGCAGGCCCTGCGCGGCCGGCTGGAAACCCTGCAAGGCATGGGCGTTGAACAGGTTCGTCTGGTCACCCAGAGCGATGCCGACGCAGACAGCAAGAGCGAGGTGTCGCCATGAAACCCCGCAACCTTACCGCCTGGATCGTTTCCATTTTAGTTCACGTCAGCGTGCTGGTTACCGTCGGTGCCATGACCCTGGCCGGTGGCCGGCCGGCCAAACCCGGCGTCAGTGAAATTGCCATCAACCTGTCTGCGCCACCGGCGCCGAAAGCGGCAGCACCGGCACCGAAACCCAAGGCCCAGCCTGCGCCGCAGCCGAAACCCAAGCCAAAACCGAAACCAAACCCAAAGCCAAAACCCAAACCGGTAGCCAAGCCGAAGCCGGAACCCAAGCCAGAACCGGTTCCCGAGCCGCAGGTAGCAGAAACTAAACCAACGGAAACCCCGGATGAAAGCGTCAACGAAGAGGCTTCTGCCCAGACCCTGACCCAGGGCGCCAAGGGCATGGCGGGCGACCCAGGCGAAGGCGTGCATCAATCCGGCGACACGGAAAATGCGCTAAACAAATACCTGGCCAAAGTCCGCGACACCATTGATTACAACAAACAGTATCCGCACCGGGCCAAGATGCGGCGCCAGCAAGGCACCGTGAAAGTGTCCTTCGTGATCAATGCCTCAGGCCGCGCCGAGCAGGTAGAAATCACCGCAAGTTCCGGCAGCCGCATCCTCGACCGAGCCACCAAGGAACTGGTGTCTCGCCTGCGCTTTGATGCCCCGCCCAAAGAACTGGATAGCAGCAGTGTGCCCGTGCATGTCATTGCACCGGTGGACTACGATCTGAGCAACAGCTAGCCCGCTACACCCGGCAGTGGGACCTCTCACTGCCGGTAGTTGCTCCCCACTCGGCCGCCCTTTACTCTTTAGACTACGACGTAAATCATCAGGCTTGGGACCTCTGCCCCCCCCTCAATAACCCTGATTCTTTGTGGGAAAAACGTTCCCAGAGACGCCCAAGCTTTCTCTGCCCTTCACAAGGGCCGTCTTTTCCCGCTAGCAAGGAAGATCTTTGAGCCCATTAACACTGGCATTACTTCTCAGCCTGGCCGCTGGCCTCAGCATGGCGATTGGCGCCCTGGTTGGCGTGCAGCAGCATATCGCCAGAAGCTGGCTGGAGCAGGAAGTCCGGCACGGCGTCATCGCCTTCGGCGGCGGCGCTTTGCTGGCCGCCGTGGCACTGGTACTGGTCCCCGAAGCGGTCAAACACCACAGCCCATTATCGGCCACCGTGCTGTTTGTCAGTGGCGGGGTTGTCTTCATGCTGGTCGACCGGGCATTGGCAAAGCGCGGCGGCGCCATGTCGCAGCTGTTGGCCATGCTGCTGGATTTTGTTCCGGAAGCCATCGCCTTGGGCGCAGCACTGGCCAGCGGCGGCAGCCAAGCCTACCTGCTCGCCTTCCTGATCGGCATGCAGAACATGCCCGAAGGGTTCAACGCTTACCGGGAAATCTATAACAGTAACGGCAACACCCTATCCAAAAGCCGTATCGTGCTGGCCTTTGCCGGCATGGCCCTGCTGGGGCCATTAAGCGCCTGGTTAGGGTTCGAAGTGTTGGTTGAACAACCGTTTATTCTCGGTGGCATCATGCTGTTTGCCAGTGGCGGGATTCTTTACCTCACCTTCCAGGACATTGCCCCGCAAGTGCCATTGGAAAAACACTGGATGCCCGCTCAAGGTGCCGTAGCCGGCTTTGCACTGGGGCTAGTGGGGCATCTTTTGGTGCAATGAGTTGGAGCCATTGTAGGAGCGCCGCTTGAGGCGCGAGGCGAGAAATAAACGATATCGATTCTTCTTTCTTGTGCTGTCGAACGCTGACCTCCCCGATCGCCCTGCGGGCGATTTCCTTGCTTCGCAAGATTCGCACCTCGAGAGGTACTCCTACAGTCGCGTCGTAGACAGGCCGGGGTTACTCCCCCCAGCGTTTCACCAGGGTCTGTTCCAGCCCGAGATGATCCAGCAGCCGTGCCACCATAAAGTCCACCAGATCCTCCACGCTTTGTGGCTGGTGATAGAAGCCCGGTGCGGCCGGCATAATGGTGACCCCAAGGCGGGAAAGCTTGAGCATGTTTTCCAGATGAATCGCAGAAAACGGCGATTCACGGGGCACCAAAATCAGCTTGCGCCCTTCCTTGATGGCCACATCGGCAGCCCGCTCAATCAGGTTGTCGCTGGCACCTGTGGCAATGGCCGACAGGGTACCGGTAGAACAGGGGCACACCACCATGGCAGCCGGCGCCCCACTGCCTGAAGCCACCGGGGCGGTCCACTGTTCCAGCCCGCACACAACCAGCCGCCCCTTGTCGGTCTTTACCCATTCGCGTAATGCCTGCTCTGCCTTCCCCGTGCCCGCTGGGAGCTTCAGGTCGGTTTCCGTCCCGATCACAACCCGCGCGGCTTTGGACAGCAACACAAATACCTCGCAGTTCGCGTCCAGCAGGCATTGCAGCAAGCGCAAACCGTAGGGCGCGCCGGAGGCACCGGTAAAGGCAAGCGTAACCCGTTGTGTCATGACCCCATCCCGACGCCTCTGGCCATCATCGCGGCCAGAATCGGCATCAATATAAACAAATGAATTTCCGCCACCAGCACGCCGCGCAGGTTGCGTTGCAGCTTGTCATCAATTTCCGGCACATGACCTGCCTTCACCGATTTGCGCCAGCCCAGCAGCACCTTGGTGGGGTACAGGCTCAGCAAGGCAATCAGCACAAACAGCGTGACCTTACCGTGGAACCAAGGGTTGGCTAGGTAAAAGCCCCAGCCTTTTTCCGTCCAGCCAGCCCGCGCGAGGCCACTGATCAGCACCACCAGAGCCGACAAACCATAGCCAATATCCAACCACAGAAGCGTACGAATATTGCGCTCATTGATTCCCGTCCGCCACAGCAGCAGCTCACCATACAGGCACGCAAATAGCATAAGAATACTGAGGTAATGCACCGATGCCCAAAGTACCGACCAGAACATGAAGCCTCCTTGAAACTCACCACACGCTACACCGCATTGCCGCTCGTGGCGTGCAGCGTTTATTCAGCCAACGCATCCAGCAGTTTCTGATGAATACCGCCAAAACCACCGTTGCTCATCACCACCACACTCAGCGGCTCGCCTTTGTGGCAGACGACCTTGGCTATAATATCTTCCAGCGATTCACTCACCGATGAAGGCACCGGTGCCTCGCTCAGTACCGAATCCAGCGACCAGTCCAAGCCCGGCGGCTGGTACCAGATTACCTCATCGGCACAGCCCGTGCTGCCAGCCAATGCCGCCTTGTGACTCCCCAAACGCATGGTATTGGAGCGCGGTTCAATGATAGCGAGAATCTTGCCGTCACCCACCTTGCGGCGTAACCCATCCAGGGTCGTCGCAATGGCCGTGGGGTGGTGGGCAAAATCGTCATAAACCCGCACACCATCCACCTCGCCACGCAGTTCCATGCGCCGCTTCACACCGACAAATTCCGATAGGGCCGCGGCCCCGTCAGCCAGAGTCACGCCCACATGGCGGGCCGCCAACAGCGCCGCCATGCCGTTGTTGACGCTGTGACGCCCAGTCTGATCCCAACGGACCTGAGCCACTGGCTCGCCGTTATCCAGTACCGAAAAGACCGAGCCGTCGTCCTGATCCAGCCGATACCCCAACGCCTCATCTTCGCCAAAGCGCTCCACTTCACTCCAGCATCCCTTGTCCAGCGTCTCCTCCAGAGCGGTCTCGCCATGGGGCAGAATCAACCGCCCGGTGGATGGCACGGTGCGAATCAGGTGATGAAACTGGGTCTGGATTGCCGCCAGATCGGCAAAGATATCCGCGTGATCGAATTCCAGATTATTGAGGATCACGGTACGGGGCCGATAGTGCACAAACTTGCTGCGTTTATCGAAAAACGCCGTGTCGTACTCGTCCGCTTCCACCACAAAGAAAGGCGTCTCTCCCAGTCGAGCCGACACCCCGAAGTTGCCGGGCACACCGCCGATCAGGTAACCGGGGTTTAAGCCCGCGTATTCCAAAATCCAGGCCAGCATAGAACTGGTGGTGGTCTTACCGTGGGTACCCGAGACCGCCAGCACCCAACGACCGGGAAGCACCACTTCCTCCAATAGCTGCGCTCCGGAGGTATAGGGCAAGCCACGGTCCAGTACCGCCTCCACCGCCGGGTTCCCCCGGCTCAAGGCATTTCCGACCACCACCAGGTCCGGCGCTGGCTCCAGCTGGGCCGGATCGTAACCCTGGGTCAGGGTAATCCCTGCCGCTTCCAACTGATCACTCATGGGCGGATAGACGTTCTGGTCACTACCGGTGACCTGGTGTCCCTGAGCCTTGGCCAACTGCGCCAGCGACCCCATAAAGGTGCCGCAAATACCGAGAATATGAATATGCATGGGAAGGAACTGCCAACATTAAGATTCCCTGCACCATAACGGCAAGGGCCACCAAGGTGAAGAGTCTAGTCTCCCTGATTCCCCCCATCACTATTCCCGAGGGTCTCCAGCACCGACCAGCACCCGGTTATGCAGCGAGTTATTGAGTAGAGAAGACGGCGACATACCCAGCATGTTCTGGAATACATGGGACAAGTGTGACGAGTCGGAAAACCCGGCCGTCAGCGCCGCATCGGTGAGCGAGCTGCCCATGGACATCATGCTTGAGGTCACGAACAGACGGTGCCATAGCCGGTAACGACGAATCGGAATGCCCGTGGCTTCCTTGAACACACGCTGCAAACGCGCCCCGGATAACCCTACGTGACGGGCAAGATCATCGTTGGAATAATTTTGTGCCGGATCAGAACGAATCAGTTCAATAATGCACGCAATACGCGCGTCCGGTACGAACCCCTCCACCGCTGTACCGGCAGCAGGGAAAAGCAGATCGGCCAACTGCCGATATACCTCGTCTGCATCCAGGCTATCAAGATAGGCGCATTTCAATACCGCCAGTTGCCGATCCTGTAATACAGAATCACAATAAAAGCCGGGCTCGCAACCTTGCATCAAACGCTTATGGAACAGGTAATCTCGCCCCAGCGGGTCCAGAAAGCAGCAGCCTATTTGCTTTTCCTGCGAATCAGCAGTGAACGATATACCGGCGGGCATGAGGAACGTACGAGCACGAAATTTTTCACCGCCCACGTCGAGCAACACGTCGTCTTCCAAGCCAAACAAGAGCGCATGCGCGCCTGCGGAAAAGGTAATCCTATTACCCAAATAGCCCACGTAGAGAGTCCTTAAACGCCATAAGTACAGCGTCGATGGCGGCATGTCCGGTTGTGTGTGCGCATTATTTTTTTTGTCTTTCATATTTTTATTCTCGACTGAAAAACAGCCTTTTTAGAGATGCTGCACTGGAACAACAGCGCCTGTGAATCCCGTCACAGTGCGTAAAAGCCCGCCTTCGATCACGCCCCGTTCTTACAAGTCAGTATCACCAAACCTTCATATAGTCCAGTCGTCGACAAACAAAACCAGCAGCCATGGCGCCGGCTGCAATCTAATAAATAGGAGAAAATCATGTCGATCACAGCCCGTGGCTTACTCATGGCCACCGTTCTGGTATTAAGCACCAGCCAGGCATACGCCTGGTCCTGGTTCGGAAAAGACACACGCTACGCCGACACCCGCTACCCCATCGTCCTGGTGGGCGGCATCATTGCGTTCGATGACATTGCCGGTATCGATTATTTCTACGGTATCGCCGATGACATGCGCGACTACGGTGCGAATGTGTACGAAAGCAATGTCAGTGCCCTGCAAAGCAATGAGTATCGAGGCGAAGAACTGATTATCCAGATCGAAAACTATCTGGCCGTTACCGGGGCGCAAAAAGTGAACCTGATCGCCCACTCCCAGGGCGCGCCAACGTCTCGCTACGTGGCCGCGGTTCGCCCGGATCTGGTAGCGTCAGTCACGTCTGTGCACGGTGAAAACCGGGGCACCCGGGTCGCTGACATCATTCAGGGAGTACTACCACAAGGCAGCGTATCAGAAGGCTTAGCCGACATGATCGCCGGCGGTTTTGGCACGTTGTGGGAAATGGCGTCCGGCGGCCCCAATGCAAATAACCAGTCCGCCACGGCGGTCCTCGCCGATTCAACCACCGAGGGCATGGCCGCGTTCAACCAGCGCTACCCACAAGCCATGCCCACTACCGCCTGCGGCACCAATGGCCAGCATGCCGTCAACGGGGTGCGCTACTGGTCCTGGGGTGGCACCGGCGTGCATACCAACCTGCTGGACCCGTTCGACAGCCTGCTGGTCACCGTTACCCAGTTTGCCTTCCCGTCCGGGGTCAAACATGACGGCGTACTGCCTCTGTGCGGCATGTACCTGGGCAAGCCCATCCGCCACAACTACCGCCACAACCACGCGGATGCCATTCGTCAGCTGTTTGGCCTGATGGGCTGGGAAACCGACCCGAAAACCCTCTACCGCAACCAGGCTAATCGCCTGAAAAACGCTGGCCTGTAATGCGCCCACCCCGCAGGGCTTCATCGCCCTGCGGGGCAACCCGATTGAGGCAAAACCATGACACGAACACTTGCACTTCTGGCCACCGTTTTTGTGCTGGCAGCCAGTGTGTTCTGGGGGTTAAAACGCATCCCTATCCCGCATCACGCAGCCCCGGCACAGCATCAATCCGATGCAATAACAAACCTCAACCAGGCCACCAACAAGGCGCCGCTCAGCAGCATCAGGCCAGACCGGTCCCTGTCGGACACACTGGCCAGCACCTCCCTGGCGGGCACCCGGATTCCCGGCACACTGGTCACCGATGCCCAAGGGCACCTGATCCCGGACAGCAGCACCAAAGCGATCATGGATTATTTTCTTTCACTGAGCGGGGAAATGCCGGACAACGGCATTCGCAAGCTGCTCGCCCAATGGGCACAACAAAACGCAGGAGCCATCGCCGCCGATGAGCTACTGACCCTGCTTGATCGCTACCAGCTTTACCGCACCGAATTCGCCAGCGGCGACTATGCCGCCCAGTATTCCGGTGACGGCAATAACGATATCCGCCAAAAGCTGACGCTCCGCCAGCAACTGCGCGCAGACATTCTCGGCGCCGATACCGCCAGCGCGCTGTTCGCCGCAGAGAACCGTTACGACCGTTTCAGCCTGGAACGCCACCACATCATGACCTCCAACCGTTCCGAGCAGGAAAAAGCCGACGACCTGCAGGCCCTGCGGTCCACCCTCCCGAAACCACTGGCGGCGCAATACCAGCAACAATATGACCTGCAACAACTGCCTGCTCAGGAGCAGGCCATGAAGCAACAAGGCGCCAATGCAGCCGACCTGTATGCGCTCCGCCAGCAACAGTTCGGTGACACCGCCGCGCTGCGTCTGCAAAAGCTGGATCAACAACGCCAGGCATGGCAAAACCGTTACCAGGAGTACGCACAGCAACGAGATCGGATAGAGAACGCTGCGCTCGACGACGAGGACAAACAGGGGCAGCTGAGCGCCCTGCGAAGTCGTCTATTCAGCGCCAGCGAGCAACAGCGGGCAGCCGCCCTGGATCGTATGAATTAATCGGGGGGTTATCGGAGTGAACCTTTGCTCTGATCCATCGTTAGAACGCAGGATGCCAACCGTCAGGGCAGATGCAATCAGGCTCCACTCTGACCGGTCACCACCTCGGGCAGCAACAACACCACCCCGGCATAACTGGCGACCAATAACGTCATGGCCACCGCCAAGCCGAGGAAGGGGCCCACATTGAGGGAGCGATGATAGATGAAACTCTGCGCCGCCAGCTGCCAGCTCACCAGCACCAGGTACAACAGCTCGATACCGCTAAGAGACTGGCTCACACTCGCATTAATGGCCAGTAACGGCAGGCTTAGCAGGGTCAGCACCACATCAACACCCACCAACGACAGGGCCGTCTGTAACCAGCGCCCCTGCAAGCCCTTGAAGCCTAGCAACAGGCTTGTACCCGCCAGCACCACCAACAATGACAACAGCTGGCTGCTCACCAGCACGCCGATGGGCAAGGCCGTCTGCAGGCTCCCCACCAGCAGCTGCAACATAAACCAGCCCGCCAACACCAGTGCAAGCAAGGACGGGGAATGGGGGGCATTTTCCGGGCTGGCACGGAATATGGCCAACCGCCAAAACAGGGTTATCAATACAGTCATGGATCCTCCGGCCCGCTATTCTTTCAGAGCCGGGGGGAAACAGCTACCGGCTGCGAGCGTCTAGCTACGAGAAAAACATAAAAGGCACAAGACGCAAGATCTCTCCCTTTGCCATTCTCGCGGGCACAGTAGACAAGAATCATGGCTCATTCATCCCGCGTCTCTAGTGGCTAGCAGCTCGTCTTGGCCTCGTCCGACAACATCGGGTGTGTTTCATGGCCTCCTTCGCTAGAATGCACGCAAATTGAATCAAGGGGTCTCACATGGCGCGTAAAAATGCTTTCTACGCTCAGTCCGGCGGCGTCACCGCCGTCATCAATGCTTCCGCCGCCGGCGTCATCGAAGCCGCCCGGGAAAACAAAGATGTGATCGGCAAGGTCTACGCCGGCCGGAACGGCATCATCGGTGCACTCACTGAAGAGCTGATCGACACCAGCAAAGAAAGCAAAAGCGCCATCGAAGCGCTCAAGCACACCCCTGGCGGCGCCTTCGGCTCCTGCCGCTACAAGCTGAAAGACCTGAAGACCTCCCAGCGCGAGTACGAACGCCTGATCGAAGTCTTCAAGGCTCACAACATCGGCTACTTCTTTTACAACGGCGGCGGCGACTCCGCCGACACCTGCCTGAAAGTATCTCAGCTGTCCGAAAAAATGGGCTACCCGATCCAGGCCATCCACGTCCCCAAGACCGTGGACAACGACCTGCCGTTCACCGACGTGAGCCCGGGCTTCGGTTCCGTGGCCAAGTACACCGCCGTGAGCTGCCGCGAGGCCGCCCTGGACGTGGCCAGCATGTGCGCCACCTCCACAAAGGTATTCGTAATGGAAGTGATGGGCCGTCACGCGGGCTGGATTGCCGCCTCCGCTGGCCTGGCCAAGGAAGACGCCGACGACGCTCCTCACCTGATCCTGTTCCCGGAGATCGCCTTCGACAAGGCCGCGTTCATGAAGAAGGTGGATGCCACCGTCAAGAAAGCCGGCTACTGCGTCATCGTGGTTTCCGAAGGCGCCCGCTATGAAGATGGCACTTTCCTCGCCGACGCTGGCAACACCGACGCCTTTGGCCACAAGCAGCTGGGCGGCGTGGCACCGGTCATCGCACAAATGGTGAAAGACGAACTGGGCCACAAATACCACTGGGCAGTGAGCGACTACCTGCAGCGGGCAGCGCGCCACATTGCTTCTGCCACCGACGTGGAGCAGGCCTACGCCGTGGGCCGCGCTGCCGTGGAGTTCGCCGTAGCCGGCAAAAACGCGGTGATGCCCACCGTGGTGCGTAAAGATACCAAGAAATACAGCTGGACCATTGGCGAAGCCCCGCTCAAGAAAGTGGCCAATGTAGAAAAGAAAATGCCGCGCAAATTCATCAGCAAGGATGGCTTCGGCATCACCCCAGCCGGACGCGCCTACCTGGAACCACTGATTGGTGGCGAATCCTACCCGCCTTACAAAAACGGCCTGCCGCAGTTCGCCAAGCTAAAACTGGCCCCGGTGGCCAAAAAGCTGAACGACGCGTTTGAAGTGTAAACGCCGCGCGTTTTGCAACATTAAAAAGCCCCGCATTACGGGGCTTTTTAATGTTCATTCCAAATACGGCAGCTGGGCAGACAACAGCAACCACATGATCATTAATTCATTTTTGCCAGCTCCACCATAAGGTTGACCGCCACTTTCAAGTCTTCCAGCTCTTGCCCGGAAGGAACCGCTTTCTTCGCACAGTTATTCACTGCTACAGCCTGATCCATAAACAGGCGATTTTGCGGATGGCGAGCCTGTAAGCCCTTCACAATCGACGCCCTGTATGCAGAAACCTGTTTTTGCATACCCTCAGCTTTGCTTTTATCGCCACCATTAAAAGACAGCAAACCAGGAGTAATAATTTCTCGCTGAATGTATTCGTTATACCCCTTAAGCCCTGTACGCACTTTTTTTACATCCTGAGCAGGGTAATTGGCAGGCGCAGAGGCAAGCTTAACGTCTACATAATCGAGAATGCCCTGACACCCCTGCATCTCATTCAACGAAGGTGCGGCCATTACCCACTGGGCACTACCGCTCAACATCGCCGCCAATATGATTCTTTTAATATTCACTGACTTACTCCTTTAAGAAGGCATTTTCCTGGAATCATTGATATACGGTTTTAACGCAGCCTCAGTGCCGCGGCGCTAGTAACGTAATTAAACAGAAAAAGGCCTGCCCCACAATTTTCATTCATTCACCCGATACAGCGCTGCAACAGCCGCTCAAGCACGAAGACCGACCTTATTAACCGCTTTGAATCACCCCATGGCTGACACATACGAGAGAATGATGAAAGAAAACTCACCTTTGCCGGGACCGAGGAAAAGAGTGCTCAGGTGCGCTGGCTCCTTTGGAATCGTTATTTCCCGCTAACGAAAACACCCGCATCCGTGTTGCCTTCGACAAGAGTCCTCATCTAGGCATTCTGGTCGCAGGCCTGAACGTCCAGACACGTTTCCCCTTCTGACCAAAGCACACAGAATAGGAAGCACACTATAAGTGCACTTATGCATAAAAATGAGGCTCGCCATGACTGACGCGCTAACCATACAACTGATGTTTCAGGGCCAGGCCAGTGACGCACTGGCTCTGTACGAAACAACCCTCCCAGGGTTCCAGCTAATACAGAAAACACACCATGGTCCCAACGACATGGGTGACGACGGACAGATCAAGGACGGACGCTTCAGTATTGGCGGCATGCAAGTGCACTGTTTCGACAGCCCGATTCCCCACGACTTTGACTTCACCCCATCCATCTCCTTGTGCCTGTCACTGAACAGTCGAGAGGTGGTGAGTGAAACCTTTGAGAAACTGGCAGATGGCGGCACTGTGCTCATGCCGCTGGATCGCTATGATTTCAGCCATTGGTTCGGCTGGGTGAAAGACCGCTTTGGAGTGTCCTGGCAGCTATCTATGGCGTAATTCGGGCGCGCAAGTGGATCCATCCCAGCCTGCACACCCGACACAGCAACCCTTCAGGCTTTCGGGGTAAATACTTCCACGTCAGGGAGAGTATATTCCCGGTTCAGTACGGATTCTCCCGGGCGGTATACGCGCATCAGTAAATTCCAGCCTTTGGTAATATCAAGCCGGTTATCCTGTTCTCCACAGTGTTGTTGTGATCCGTAGTAAACCGTCACGGTGCCATCGTCATTCAATTCAGCAGTGCGATCACTGATCGTTGCATTGTCGGATTTCATGAAAGCATCGTCGCCATACACGGTAATAGACCAGAACGCCTTGTTCTCGGGAATGCCATAGGTGCCCACATAGCATTTATCCGGGTCAGAAGGACCTTGGTAGTTGATGTACACGGATTCTTCTTCAGGAAAAAGCCCCCAAGCACCTGCCGCTGCCAGGTGGCGGGTTGCCTCGTTTGCCTTGCCCTTCACATCCATCCAATCCGCCGGATACTGTTCGAATTCCACGAATTCCTTTTCGTAATTTGCGCGCAACGCAAGCATGCTGTCCCAATCCCAATTCGGTGATTTGAACGCATCGGCACTGGTGGCGTCGATCTTGAACTGATCGAGCAATCCATTGACCCGCTTAATTTCCTCGTTGCTGTAATCGTTAAGCTGAACACGGGGAACCGCAACCACATATTTGGTGGTTCCTTCCGGAATTTTATGCCGCCCGGATTCGGTAATCACGTCCACCACGTAATGATCGTTATCAATAATAAACAGGGAGAAATAACGGTCATCGGGCATCTCCGGCACGTTGACCCAGGCACCGCCTTCCGTGTCGATGACGCTCCCGCCGTAAAGGGTGTCGCGGTTCATCCGCACCACCGGCTGCTCATCGGTGGGCGTGGGTTTGCGGATCAAATAGAAAGCGTTGACCTTGTCGCCCGCCCGCTTTTGGAAAACCTCCATGCGGCCATCCATTTCCGCGCGAATATAGTTATCCGCAGTGACCTCTCGCTTTTCTTCCTTGGCCGCCTCCTGCGTATTCATCGTTTCGTTCTGCTGTTTGTTTTCAGGCTGGGAATCATTACAGCCCGATAACAGCGCACCGATCATCAGAACGCTCAAACCGGTTAGTTTGCGATAACTTTCCATGTCTTGCCCTCTCATTACACACTCAGGATTAAACGCCTTTTCGCAGAGTATCGATTTTTTCTGCCTGAAACGACCTTAACCCGCATTCAATCCCGGTCTTGCTTGCTGCCTCCCCGGGCGTGCTCAAGCAGATCCGCGACATATTCCTGCTCTTCATGCAGATCATCCGCGTGCACCGGGGCGTGAGGCAGGATCTGGTTCAGAATCACCGCCACCAGCCCGCACAGGCTAATCCCTTGCAAGGTAAAGTCGCCGTTGCCCATGACCATGCCACCGATACCAAAGATCAGGGTAACCGCAACGATCACCAGGTTGCGCTGGGCGTGCAGATCTACCTGGGCCTTGATCAGAGTATTCATTCCGACACTGGCGATAGAGCCAAACATAAGAATCAGGATGCCGCCCATCACAGGAGTCGGAATGCTCTGCAGCAACAGGCCAAACTTGCCGATAAATGCCAACAGGATGGCGAAGATGGCGGTCCAGGTCATGACCACGGGGTTGAACACCCGGGTTAACATCACCGCGCCGGTGACTTCCGAATAGGTTGTATTGGGAGGCCCGCCGAACAGGGCGGCCACCATGCTGGCCACACCATCGCCAGTGAGCGTGCGATGCAGGCCGGGTTTGCGGATGTAGTCCTTCCCCGTCACGTTACTGATGGCCAGCACATCGCCCACATGCTCAATGGCCGGCGCCAGCGCTACCGGCACCATGAACAGGATGGCAGGCCAGTAAAACGTGGGCGCAATAAACGTCGGCACCGACAGCCAGCCCGCCTGATTAACCCCGGAAAAATCCACCATCCCCATGCTCAGTGCGGTGAGGTAACCCGCCACCACGCCACACAGGATCGGCAGCAACCGAAACAGACCATGCCCCAGGGTGGCCACCAGCATGGTGGTCAGCAGCGACACCATGGAAACCAGCAGGGCATCCCCGTAAGGGAACATCTGCATCTCGCCATTTCCGGACATACCCATGGCGAAGTTCACTGCCGTGGGCGCCAGGCTCAGCCCAATCACCATAATGATCGGGCCGGTAACCACCGGCGGCATCAGGCGATGCAGAAACCCCGGCCCGCGCCACTTCACCAATGCCCCCAGAATCACATAGACCACGGCGGTACAGAACAACGCCCCCATGGTGGCCGGCACGCCCCACTGCTGCACCCCATGGGAAATCGGTGCCACAAAGACAAACGAGGACGCCAGGAAAACAGGAATCGTGCGACGAGTAATCCACTGGAACAACAACGTGCCCAGCCCCGCTGTAAACAGCGCCACGCTGGGATCCAACCCGGTCAGTAACGGCATTAACACCATGGCCCCAAAAGCCACAAACAGCATCTGCGCGCCGATGAGAATGATCTTCCAGTTCCAGAATCCGCCAGCCTGGCTCATGGAGTGCTCCTGTTGGCAATAATCGGGGAATGCCCCTTACTTTGTTCCGAAAATCTTGTCGCCGGCATCTCCCAGCCCCGGCATGATATAACCGTCCTCATTCAGCCCCTGATCCACCGAAGCCGTATACAGTGAGACATCCGGGTGCGCCTCCTGAACCTTGCGAATGCCTTCCGGCGCCGCCACCAGCACCAGGGCACGAATCTGGGTGCAGCCGGCTTTTTTCAGCATATCGATACAAGCCAGCATGGAACCGCCAGTGGCCAGCATCGGGTCAATCACCAGCGCCATGCGCTCGCCGATATCGTGGGCCAGCTTTTCGAAATAGGCCACTGGCTCCAGGGTAGCTTCATCACGATACACGCCCACCACACTCACCTTGGCACTGGGAATCAGCTCCAGCACGCCATCCAACATACCCAGCCCAGCCCGCAGAATAGGCACCACGGTGATTTTCTTGCCCTTGATGCGCTGGGCCGGCGCTTTGCCCATCCAGGTCTCTACCTGATAATCCTCCAGCTCCAGGTCACTGGTCGCCTCGTAGGTCAGCAAGCTACCCACTTCTGCCGTGAGCTGGCGAAAGCTGCGCGTACTCAGGCTGTTCTGGCGTAGCAGACCCAGTTTGTGTTGCACCAGAGGATGACGAATTTCGTGGACGCTCATGATCATTAACTCCTTGCTACAGGCGAAACGGGGCACGGATAACTCCGGCAATGGCGATATTGTGACGGCTACAGCGAAAATGTCACCGGTGCACACGCTGTCCCGCACCGGACCTATCGCCGGCGAAGAGCGAGTGCTAACGTCAACAAAAGAAAAACAGGGAGAAATCGTGAACAGAGCCCTTGCCGAAATGAGCCGAAAAGCGTTTGTTTATGGTTTGTTTATGAATGTGCCAGCCGCTCTCTAGCGGCCAGCTTTTCCAACCCCACGACCAAGCCGTCCATCGCCAGCATGGTGCGCGACGCCGAAAAGCTGTGGGAGGAACTGCAGGAATGGGAAAATCGACAGGAGTCACCATCATGAAACGTTATTTGATCGCACCACTGTTTGCCGTACTGGCCTTGCTATCTACGCCGCTATGGGCTGCCGACAGCATGTCTGTGGCGCAACTGAAACAGGATATGCAGGCCGGAAAAGGGCCCATCATCATTGATGTGCGCGAAGAGGACGAATATCTGGCCGGGCATATCCCTGGCGCCATCATGGTGCCCGCCAAGCAGATGGAGCACCATCTGGACATGATGGAACAATACCGCAAGGAACAGATCGTCCTGTATTGCGAGTCCGGGCGCCGTGCCAGTGCAGCCGCCACCGTGCTGGAGAACGCCGGTTTCAAGCATGTGAAACTGCTGCAAGGGGATTATCCCGGCTGGAAAGCCGCACAATAAGCATCAATTGGCCCGCTAAAGCGCCACCAGTCACCCCTAAACGCCTATGGAATAAGGATATTCTTATTCCATAGGCGCGTTCGACCTTCGGCGATTAGCCGCAGCCCGCCGCCATTGCTATAATCCGCGCCCACCCCCCACCCTGTTGAGAAGGACAGACCATGGATTTTGCTAAGGTTCCCGTCGGGAAAGACGTTCCCGAAGACATCTACGTGGCCATCGAGATTCCGGCCAATGCTGACCCGATCAAGTATGAGATCGACAAAGACAGCAACGCCATATTCGTAGACCGCTTCATGGCAACCCCCATGTTCTATCCGGCCAACTACGGCTACATTCCGAACACCTTGTCTGAAGACGGCGACCCGCTGGACGTGCTGGTTGTCACCCCCTACCCGGTGGTGCCTGGCTCCGTGATTCGCTGTCGCCCGGTCGGCATCCTGAATATGACCGACGAAGCCGGTAAAGATGCCAAGCTGGTTGCGGTACCGCACACCAAGCTGACCAAGATTTACGACAACGTAAAAGACGTCAACGATCTACCTGAGCTGCTGCTGGCCCAGATCAAGCACTTCTTCGAGCACTATAAAGAGCTGGAAGCAGGCAAATGGGTAAAAGTTGATGGCTGGGATGGCGCTGAAGCTGCCAAAGCCGAGATCATCAAATCCGTCGAAGCTTACGAAAACGCCAAGTAAGCCGACACGAGACTGGCAGAACAGCGCCATCGACAAAAAGGCCGCGCCCGGTTATCTGGACGCGGCCTTTTTGTTGTGGGAACCGCGGTGCAAGACAAGCGAGTTTCGAAAAGCAAAAACCGGAGCGCCTGGCCTTTCACGATTCTGATCTTCACAACCCGAAACTCGCTTCTCACCCCCTCTAGCGTTGTTCCCGGTAGCCCTTGGGCGTCAGCCCACTCCAGCGCTTAAACGCCTTGGAGAAATTTGCCACATCGTTGTAACCCAACGCGTACGCAGCCTCACTGATGCTGTTTCCCGGCTTCGCCAATAAGCGTTTCGCTTGCCGGTAACGCTCTTCATCCTGGAGCTGGCGATAACTGAGCCCCGCCTGCTGCAGGTGGCGTTTTAACGTGCGCGGGGAAACAGACAGCCGATCGGCCATGTTTTCCAGAGCAGGAAGTGGCGCCATATGATCCTGCAGGGCACTACGAATGCGCTCAGCCATAACGCCCTCCTCATCCGTGCGCCACTGGCGAAACTCCATCTCGCACTGCTCCCGGGCCAACGCCGCCACCTGCGGGTCCGCCAGGCGCGGGCGGGCCTGCAAAGCCGATATCGGGAACACCAGGGCATCATCGTCCTGATCAAACAAAACCGGGACACCCACATCCTTTTTCAGGGCAGCCAAATACGCCGGCGCGGGGCCTCGGCGACGAATTTCCAACCCTTCCGGCGGCGCATCCAGCAACTGCTCAATCATGAACACCAAACCCACCAGCATAGCCTCAATGACAAAATCACTGGCCACCCCCAACGATACCGTGCTGCGCAATTTCAAATGCGCCATCCCACCCTGATGCACCTGATCGATACTCAGAAAGGGCGCCCGCAGACCCAAGAACCGACAGGCCGCATCCAGCGCATCATAGGCACTGGCACTGGACAGCGCCAACAGGCCCACCGGGCCGTGCAAGGTGATACTCATGGCCCGGGCGTAGCGAAAACCGAGCCCCTGCTCCTCCGCCATAGCCACGCCACGTTCGGCCACAGTCTGGGCCAGCGACATGGAAACCCGCCGATCCGGGGCCAACAGCTCATCCCGCTCAACGCCCAGCCCAACCAGTAGACTCGGGGCATCCAGCTTCATGGCCACCAGCACGTCGTACAGCAACACCACGTAAATGCCGGGAATACCAGCATGCCCCCAGCGGCGGCCCGAATTCACCATTTGTTGGCCCTCCACGACAAGACCTCGAGTGCAAGAGTCAGCATAGTAGTTGTCATTGAGCAATGTCATCAATGGCATTTGTACCAGGAGACACTGATGAATCTGAAGCTGGTGAAAAAGCAGAAGCACCCTTCTGTCCCTATTATCCCACGCCGTATGGGATTTTCCTTTGCAGGGGTCAAGCACGATGACTACTGGTTCGATAACGACCCGGTGCTGACGCATCTGCTGAATATCCTTTCGCTGACCTTCCCTGACGGCGAGCGCTTCTTCGTGGATTCTGTTCGCGCCCTGCGCGATCAGGTAGAGGACAAGGATCGCCAGAAAGATATTTCCGGCTTCATCGGTCAGGAAGCCATGCACTCCCTAGAGCATCAGGCCTTTAATGATCTGATTGCCGATGGCAAATATGACGATATCGTCACGCATGCCCTGGGCGTCACCAACAAGCTGCTGGCCGGCGCCCGCAAATACATGTCAAAGCGTCAGCAACTGGCGGCCACTGCCGGCCTGGAACACTTCACCGCCATTCTCGCCGACGCCATTCTGCGCCGCCCGGAACTGCTGAAAAAGATGGACCCGGCAGTGCGCGACCTGTGGGTATGGCATGCCATTGAGGAAACCGAACACAAGGCAGTGGCCTACGACCTGTACACGGACGTGAATGGTAACTACCTGGAACGCCAGCGCCTGTTCCTCTCCAGCACAGCCTACCTGATTGGTTTTTCCAGCTACTTCACCTGGCAGATGCTCAAGCGGGATAATGTCCACAAAAAGCCCCTGACCCTGGCCAAAGGGCTGTGGAAAGGTTTTGGCTACAAAGGAGTCATCAGCAGTATCATCCCCGCCTGGTTCACCTACTTGAAACCCGGCTTCCACCCTTGGGATGACGATAACAGTGCGCTGATTGAAGAGTGGCGAACGAGCCTGCCCGAGCCGAAGAAAAATATCCGGGTAGCCTAAGTTCCCGTTGCATACCTCTGCCTCTAGTAGTGCCTTTTAACAAGCAGGCGTAAAAAAAGGCCGCGCCCGGATTCCGGGCGCGGCCTTTTTGGGTTCAACTGCAACCAAGCTTATTAGGTGCTCACTGTTAACGATCAACCACCTTTTACCCTTCCACCAACAGCTTGCGCAGATCAATCAGGGCGGCGTTGGCACGGGAGACATAATTGGCCATAACCAGAGAATGGTTTGCCAGCATGCCAAACCCATCCCCGTTCAGGATCAATGGGCTCCACACCGTTTCCTGGGTCGCTTCCAGTTCACGGACCATTTGACGGAAACTGATAGTGGCGTTCTTCTTGCGCAGCACGTCGGCAAAATCCACTTCCGCCGCGCGCATTAACTGAGTGAGTGCCCAAGTCGCACCACGGGCTTCATAAAACGCATCATCAATTTTGAGCCACGGCGTTTTTACGAAGTCTTCGTCGCTCTCAGGCTTAGCTGCCACGATGCTACCATCCTTGTCCACGTTCAGCTGGCTGCGCCCGACACTCTGGCTCAGTTTCAGGCTCAAGGACCCCAACCGGTTCTGCACCTCGTTCAACCAATAGTTCAGGTTATCGGCTCGGGCGTAGAACTTGCCGTCGTTCTGATTGGCGTCCGCCAGTCGATCCACATAACGCTGCAACGCCTTGATGCCCCGGCGATACTCGCTTTCCGTCGCTGGCATGGCCCAGCTTTGCGCATCGAAATTGAACTGCGGCTCGGCAATAGCCAAGTCCCTGTCTTCCTGGCTCTGGGACTGGGAACGGCTCATGTCCCGGCGTAACACCCGGCTGAAATCGCGCACCTGCACCAACACGCCATATTCCCAAGCGGGCATGTTATCCAGCCACAGACGGTGCGGGAGCACATCATTACTGAGGTAACCACCGGGCTTGGACAGCAGGGTATCTGCGACAAAAATCAGTTCCCGCGCGGTAGTCTCCCCCCGCACGGCATCCGCTTTCGCCGTCACCTCACGCAACTCGGGCTCCTGACTCCAGTACCAGCCCAGCAGCACGTCGACCAACAACAGCAAACCAAGCAACCAGGACAAACCCTTCCAGATTCGATTATTGCGAGGGTCCAGCATGGCATCCCCCATCTTTTCGCTGAATTTATCGTTACTCATGACCACTCCCAGGATCCTTCAAGCCACTACTGCGCCCAACACTATAGCTCACCAACCCACACAAGCTGCAGGCAATTAGGGAACCTCTGAATAACTCCTTACATACTCAGCGTGACCTGAAGCGTGCAAGGAGTTATTCAAAGGTTCCTGAGCTCCCGGCCGGGTTCGCGACATTCCCTCTTATTTCCAAGGTTCCACCATAGAGAGACAAAACACCACCTACAATCCACAACCTCTACACCATCCACACACTCCATCCTGCCATTGATACCTCGCCCCCTTGGCCCTGCCTGACAAACGCGCAAACTCTATCCGCATCAGTGACGCCACTGCTGGTCTACAGCCATGGGCTTTTTGGTTAAACTGCGCCAGCGAGCAGGGCTGGAGCGTCCTATTGCCGGGAGCTGCCGCCCATGTACGCCAGCGGATCCGCTCTGCCATTAACCGGTAACCAAGTAACGGGCGAAAACGCATGGC
Organism: Alcanivorax sp.; assembly: GCF_040118815.1. Classification (GTDB taxonomy): domain Bacteria; phylum Pseudomonadota; class Gammaproteobacteria; order Pseudomonadales; family Alcanivoracaceae; genus Alcanivorax. The sequence continues at coordinate 95,855 of NZ_JBEDTC010000016.1, read as the reverse complement.
ACCCGCGCCGGTTAACATAGCCTTAAAGTAACCGAATGAAACTAAGTGCCTGTTTTTACATCCAAGCGTCACGCAGTCTGGCGCATACGGCACCGGAGAGGAGTATCGAATGAAGCAGTGCTGGCAACGTTTCCTGGTCGCCATGGTTCTATTGGCCCCACTGTCCTGGGCTAACGCCAACAACCTGTTCGGTGAAGAAGAACGCCTGCCCACCGTGGATGAAGCCATCCAGCTAGTAGCCGATGCGGACTGGGATAACCAGCAACTGCTGCTGAATTTCGAACTGATCGACGAGGTGTACCTTTACCAGCACCGTTTTGGATTCACACTGCGCGACACCAACGGCAATGTGATTAACGATTTTGCCGAACTGACCCTACCCGCCGGCAAAGCCAAAACCGACGAAATATTCGGCGACGTCCAGGTGTACTTCGACCGCCTGGATCTGGCACTTCCCTTAAATAGCGTACCGCTGGTGGATACGGAACTGGAAGTGCGCTACCAGGGCTGCATTGAAGACACCCTGTGCTACCCGCCAACCAAAAAAATCATTGAGTTGGCCAATCCTCAACCGACAAAAAAGCCGGTGGCCGCTCCGCCAGCAGCGGCGTCTAACTCCAGCGCTGGCCCCGGCTTTCTCGACACGCTGCAATCCGAAGATGCCAACGCCTTCAATCAGTGGATGAAGGACCAACCCCTCGGACTGATCATCGGCCTGTTTTTTGTAGGCGGCCTGCTACTGGCCTTTACCCCGTGCGTTTTCCCCATGGTACCGATCCTCTCCGGCATTATTGCCGGGGAAAAGGAGCCCAGCGCGGCTCGCGGCTTTACCCTCAGTGTCAGCTATGTTCTCGGCATGGCGGTGCCATACACTTTGGCCGGCTTGCTGGTGGCACTTTTTGGCGCCGGTTTGAACCTGCAATTTTTGCTGCAGCAGCCCGCAGCCATCATCACTTCAGTGGTGGTCTTTATCGTACTGGCCCTGTCCATGTTCGGGCTTTATGAACTCCAGCTGCCTGCCGCCCTGCGCAACAAGCTTCATCAACCAGGACAGGAAGCCCGCGGCAACCTGATCGGCGCCGCCATTATGGGGACTATATCCGCCCTGGTGGTTTCCCCCTGCGTCACCCCGATTCTGGCAGGCGCCCTGATTTATGTGGCCGCCAGCGGCGATGCCGCCACCGGCGCCGCCTCCCTGTTTGCCCTGTCCATCGGCATGGGCCTGCCGTTAATCATCTTCGGCACCGGCGGCGGCAGCCTACTCCCGCGCGCCGGCATGTGGATGGAAGAGATAAAGCGTTTCTTCGGTGTGGTCATGCTAGGCGTGGCCATCTGGCTACTGGACCGCATCATCAGTGACACCATCACCCTGGGATTGTACGGCCTGCTACTGGCCGTCTATGGCGTACAACTCGGCGCGCTGGAACCGGCCGGCGAAGGCATTGCCCGGCTCAAACGCGGCCTAGCCCTAGTGCTGGCCCTGTATGGCGCAGTAATGATTGTCGGCGCGCTAAGCGGGGGCAAGGACCCGCTGCAACCACTGGCACACATGACCCAGCCAGCAAGCCCCGCAGCAGACAACACCGCCACTGCCGCGGCTGCAACCGCGAACGACCACGGCCCCTGGCAAACCATCGTGGGCAATGCTTCGCTGACGCAAGCGCTGTCCACCTCTCGGCAGGCGGGCAAACCGGTGCTGGTGGATTTCTTCGCTGAATGGTGTGTGGCCTGCAAAGTGCTAGAAGAAACCACCCTGAGCCACCCGGATGTGCTGAACGCCATGACCGGCTTCGACCTTTACCGGGTGGACATTACCGAGATCAACGCTGACAGCCAGACGATCATGGAGCAGTACAACATTCTTGGCCTTCCAGCCCTGGTCTTCTTCACTCCCGCCAGCGCCGAAATTCCCGATTCCCGAGTGTTGGGCGAGATGGGCCCGGAACGCTTTATTGAGCACTTGAACAAGCGGGTGATGCCGGCGCTATAACGCTCTCGGCTTTTCACGCCTGCATCGTCCCCCTGCAAACCTGCAAGCGACACCTCCACGGCAGGTTTGCGGCCCAAGGCCGCGCCCCTATACAAACCCCATGAAACGGTACCGATATCACGCAATCTTCCGGTAACTTGTAACGAATGTTGTAAAGCCCTTTTTTCTGTCATGGTTTGCCCCTAATATTGCATTTGTGCGAGAAAGCCCGGACTAATCCGGATTTTTCCAGCACGATCACTGCAAATAACGACAAATTCGCAAGGGGACCCGTTTTGGCTTCCATTCTGGTCTTACATGGCCCAAACCTGAATCTGCTCGGCACCCGCGAGCCGGACAAGTACGGCCACACCACCCTGGCGGATATCGACCAGCAACTGCAGGAACAGGCCAGCACGGCCGGCCATCACCTGCAACATCTGCAGAGCAACGCAGAGTACGAGCTGGTCGAGCGCGTTCACGATGCCCGCACCGAGGGCATCGACTTCATCATCATCAACCCGGCGGCGTTCACCCACACCAGCGTGGCTCTGCGCGATGCCCTGCTGGCAGTGAACATTCCCTTTATCGAAGTGCATCTGTCCAACGTGCACGCCCGGGAAGCCTTCCGCCACCACTCCTATTTTTCCGATATTGCCAAGGGCGTTATCTGCGGACTCGGTGCCACCGGCTATGCACTGGCACTCACCGCTGCTCTCGAACAACTGGATGACTGAACATGGATATTCGCAAAATCAAGAAACTGATTGAGCTGCTAGAAGAATCCGGCATTGAAGAGCTGGAGATCTGTGAAGGGGAAGAATCCGTACGCATCAGCCGTGGCTCACGCCAGCCGGCGGTCCCGGCTCAGTATTACGCCGCACCGCAGGCACCAGCCCCGGCACCGGCCCCCGCGCCTGCTGCTGCCGAAGCCCCCGCCCCGGCAGACAACACTCCCAGCGGCCATCTGGTGCGCTCTCCCATGGTCGGGACTTTCTATCGCTCACCGTCACCGGGTGCAGCCTCCTTTGCTGAAGTGGGCAAGAAAGTTCAGGCCGGCGATGTGCTGTGCATCGTGGAAGCCATGAAAATGATGAACCAGATCGAAGCCGACAAGTCCGGCACTCTGGATGCCATTCTGGTAGAAGACGGCGAGCCGGTTGAATTCGACCAGCCTCTGTTCTCCATCGTTTAACGGAGGCCCCCATGCTGGAAAAGGTAGTCATTGCCAACCGCGGTGAGATTGCTCTGCGCATCCTTCGCGCCTGCAAGGAGCTGGGCATTCGCACCGTGGCTGTTTACTCCAAGCCCGACCGCGACCTGATGCATGTACGCCTGGCCGACGAGGCCGTGTGCATCGGCCCCGCGTCGTCCACGGATTCGTACCTCAATATCCCCGCGCTGATCAGCGCGGCGGAAGTCACCGATGCTGACGCCATTCACCCCGGCTACGGTTTTTTGGCAGAAAACGCCGACTTCGCCGAAAGCGTAGAGCGCTCCGGCTTTACCTTTATCGGCCCCAAGGCAGACACCATTCGCCTGATGGGTAACAAGGTCGCGGCCATCGAGGCCATGAAAAACGCCGGCGTCCCCACCGTGCCCGGCTCCAACGGCCCCATCGGCGATGATGACGACGCCTCACTGGCCACCGCCGAGAGGATCGGCTATCCGGTAATTATCAAGGCCGCAGCGGGCGGCGGCGGGCGAGGCATGCGCGTGGTGGAAGAGGCAAAACAACTGCTCAACGCCATCACCCTGACCCGCTCCGAAGCCAAAAACGCCTTCGGCGATGCCACCGTATACATGGAAAAATTCCTGCAGAAACCACGTCACGTGGAAGTGCAGGTACTGGCCGATGGTGCCGGCCACGCGGTTCATCTGGGCGACCGCGACTGCTCCCTGCAGCGCCGCCACCAGAAAGTCGTGGAAGAGGCCCCCGCACCGGGGATTCCCCAGCATCTCAAAGACGAAGTGGCAGAGCGCTGCGTTAACGCCTGCAAGGAGATCAACTACCGGGGCGCGGGCACCTTCGAATTCCTCTATGAAAATGAGGGGTTCTACTTTATCGAAATGAACACGCGGGTTCAGGTCGAGCATCCGGTTACCGAGATGGTCACCGGGGTGGATATCGTCAAGGAACAGCTGCGTATTGCCGGTGGCGAAGGGCTCACGCTGCAACAGTCCGACGTGCAGTTCCAGGGCCATGCCATTGAAGTGCGGATTAACGCGGAAGACCCGGTGCGATTTACCCCCTGCCCGGGGAAAATCACTTACTTCCACGCACCCGGTGGTAACGGCGTCCGGGTCGACTCACACATCTACAGCGGCTACACCGTCCCACCGTACTACGACTCCCTGATCGGCAAACTGATCACCTGGGGCGAAAGCCGCGACATCGCCTTTGCTCGGATGAAAAACGCGCTGGACGAAATCGTGGTGGAAGGCATCAAGACCAATATCGCGCTGCACCGCGACAAAATCTTCAAGGACAAGGCGTTCATTGAAGGCGGAGTGGATATCCATCACCTGGAGAAAAAGCTGGGCGATCAGTAAACGCCCTCTTTGACCTCTGCTCTGCACACACCAAAGGCCGCGCCCGGCAACCCGGCGCGGCCTTTGGCTTTCTGCTAACCCCGCCTCGCCCCTCGCAAACAGGGCAGGCAGCGCCGGGCAGCAGAATCGGCTAGACTGCCGCCAGTTTTCCGCCCTTCTATTCACTATATCTTGCAGGAGTGTCCATGGCCTGGCTTCAGCTCCACCTCGCCACCACTGAACAACATGCCGATGCCTTTCAGTCCGCACTGGAAAACCTCGGCGCCGTGGCCGTGACCCTCACCGATGGAGCAGACCAGCCCGTGTTCGAACCACCGCCGGGCACCCGCCCGTTGTGGCAAAACACCGTGGTCAGCGCACTGTTTGAACAGGACCAGACTCCCGAGTTGATACTTGCCGCTCTCACAGCCCAGGGGCTGAGCGCAGAAGCCAGCCACCACGAAACCCTGGAAGACCAGACCTGGGAGCGAGCCTGGATGGACGACTTCGCACCCATGCAGTTTGGTGAACGGCTATGGATCATCCCCAGCTGGAGCGACGCACCGGACCCGCAAGCCGTGAACCTGAAACTGGACCCGGGCCTCGCTTTCGGCACCGGCACCCACGAAACCACCGCCCTGTGTCTGCAATGGCTGGATCAAGCTGACCTGCACGACAAAACCGTACTCGATTTCGGCTGCGGCTCCGGGGTGCTGGCCATCGCCGCACTGCTGCTCGGTGCCGGTGAGACCACAGGCACGGATATCGATCCCCAGGCGCTGATCGCCAGCGAAGACAATGCCCGCAATAACGGCGTAGCCAACTCACTGACCCTGCACCTGCCGGAGCAAATGCCAGAGAGCTACCAGTGCGACGTACTGGTAGCCAACATCCTGGCCGGCCCACTGGTGGAATTGTCCGAGCTGCTGGCTGGTTATTGTCGCCCCGGTGGCACACTGGCCCTGTCCGGCATTCTGGCAGAGCAGGCCGACAGCGTTCGCGCCGCCTATGCCCCCTGGTTTGATCTGACCCCCACCACCCAACAGGGTGACTGGGTACGCATTGACGGGGTGCGCCGCGTCACCTGAATCCACAGATTCGGGGAAAACTGAGTGACAGGTCCTTGCGGCCTGTCCTGCTTTTTCTGTAAAACATAACTAATTCATCTGCGCGCGTTTTCTGGATTCTAGGGTTGCGTAAAGTGTTCCGTGAAAGCCTGTTGTGTGCAGCATGTTGCGTCTCGTCCAATAACAATTCAGGCGAAAGCCATGGCCACCCAATACAAGACCCGCTGCCCCCACTGTGCAGCCCAGTTCAAGATTACCGATGAACACCTGAAACAGGCACGCGGGGCGGTGCGGTGTGGCTCCTGCCTGCAGATCTTCCAGGCCAATGATTATCTGGTTGATCCCCCGGCAGCCCAGCAAATCGCTCCACAAGATCGTTGGGCCGGGGCACTGGACAGCGCCCACAATGACGCTGCGCCTTCCGGGGACGAGCAGAAGTTCGGCGACGATGATGGCGCCGACACCGATGGCCTGAGCATTCAGGGCATGGAGCTGAGCGACTCCTTCATGAACCTGGATGCCGATGACCCCGCCGGCGGGATGGGCGAAGACTTCGCCGACATGCAAGGCGCCGGTCGGGCCAGCCACCATGAAAATGCCGACGAGTCCTGGGCCGAAGCTTTGCTGCAGGAACTGGAAGACGACGAACCCGCCGCCTCCAACCCGAGCGCAACGACAACACCCCCCCAGCCCCCTGCCAGCAACCCTGTAGCTGAACAGCCGAGAGCACGCAAAACAGCGGACACCCAGCAGCAGAAACAACCCCAATCAACAGACACCGAAGACGATGACAACCTGTTCGGCGGGCTAGATCTGTTTGGCGACGACCTTTATGAAGAACCCGTCCCCATCGGCAAGCCAGTGCGCGAACGTGACAACCATTTTCGCCCGCGCCGGGACTGGGGCGGCATGTTCAAGTGGACCTCTCTGTCGGTTATTGCCCTGGTCGTGCTGGTCGGCCAATACGCCTTCTTCAATTTCGATGACCTGGCGCGTAGCCCGCAATGGCGCCCCCTGTATCAGCAAGCCTGCGATGTACTCGGCTGCCACCTGCCCAGCCGCTCAGACATCACCCAGCTGCGCGGCGCCAACCTGGTGGTACGCAGCCACCCGAATTACGCCAACGCCCTGATTGTAGACGCCATCCTGTTCAATGAGGCCAAGTACCCCCAGCCCTTCCCGGAACTGGAACTGAGCTTCAGTGCCCTCAATGGCGGCCCCGTAGCCAGTCGACGCTTCACCCCCCAGGAATACCTGCAAGGGGACCTGCTCGGCATGGACACCATGCCCACACGCACCCCGCTCCATATCTCGCTGGAAATTGTGGACCCGGGCGACAAGGCGGTGAACTACAACCTGCGCTTATTGCCGGCACCACAGCCCCGCGACCAGGTCAGTCAGCGCTAACCGCGCCTCGCACGCCTCATACACCCCATTCGCCTCATACAATAGAAATCGATCGGCAGCCCGTCAGCTCATGACAGGCTGCCCTTTCATCCCGGGCCATCGATCTCTATCATTGTCTCCCCTTTTAGACACTCCAAGCCCGGCGCCATGCAGATCGGACCCTACAACCTGCCCAACTCCCTGATTCTGGCCCCCATGGCCGGCGTCACGGACCGCCCTTTCCGGCGTTTGTGCAGGGATCTGGGAGCGGGCCTGCTTGTGTCGGAAATGGTGACCTCGGACACCCGTCTGTGGAACTCTCGAAAGTCTCGCCAACGGCTGGATCACAGCGGCGAACCGGGCCCCATCTCTGTCCAGATTGCCGGCGGCGAGCCGGCCATGCTGGCAGATGCGGCCCGCGCCAACGTGGACCACGGCGCCCAAATTATTGATATCAATATGGGCTGCCCGGCGAAAAAAGTGTGCAAGCGCGCCGCAGGGTCCGCCCTGCTGGCCGATCCGGATCTGGTCACCCGCATCCTGGATGCGGTGGTTAATGCGGTGGATGTCCCCGTCACCCTGAAAATCCGCACCGGCCCCGACCGCGATCAGCGCAATGCCCTCGCCATTGCCCGCATCGCCGAAGCCGCCGGTATCCAGGCCCTCGCCATTCACGGGCGCACCCGCGCCGACAAGTTCAACGGAGACGCCGAATACACCACCATCAAGCAGGTGGTGGACGCGGTGAATATTCCGGTAATGGCTAACGGAGACGTGGATAGCCCGGAAAAAGCTAAACGGGTACTGGAATCCACTGGCGCCGGTGGTATCATGATCGGCCGCGCTGCTCAGGGTAACCCGTGGATCTTCCGGGACACCCTGTATTACCTCGAGCACGGCTCGCTGCCCGCAGCGCCGTTAGTAACGGAAGTCCATGATTGTGTGCAGCAGCACCTGTCCGAACTGCATCATTTTTATGGTGAGTTCATGGGGGTGCGTATCGCACGCAAGCACTTGGGCTGGTACACACAGAACCTGCCCGATGGGGAAGACTTCCGGCGCGGGTTTAACACACTGGAAAATGCCACCGACCAATGCGTGGCAATCGAGCAGTTTTTCCAACAGATCAGCGCCACTACCGACCGGGTTCGCTTCGGTCGTTATGGCGAGGTGTCTGCCCGGAAGAAAAACGGAGCCCTGGCCGCATGACCCTTTCTTCAGTTAACACAGCCGCTGCACGGACACTTACTGAAATGAACACCGCTGAAGCACGAAAGCAGCCGCATCTCACTATTGCGCGCAGTGAAACCCACGATACCTTGCGCAATTGTGTGCGACGTTCGTTAAACGATTATTTCAACCAGCTGGACGGCGAAGCCGTGAGCGAGCTCTACCCGATGGTACTGGCTGAAATGGAAATTCCCCTGCTTGAGAAAGTGCTCGAGTACACCCGTGGTAACCAGACCAAAGCCGCCGAGCTGCTGGGCCTGAACCGCGGCACTCTGCGCAAGAAACTCAAGCAGTACGGTCTGCTGTAACAGTAGGCCGTTACGAATCAGGGCAGTAGAGACTACTGCCCTTTTTTTGTTTCTGGACGACTCGATTTTCGCTAACTCGCAACACGCTTCATGCACCACGTAACACGCCTTAGCACGCGCGTGATGCGGGTCAGCGTGCAAGCATCAGCAAAGGTGACTTATGAGCAACGCGGTTGAACGTGCACTGATCAGTGTTTCCGACAAGACTGGCATCGTCGAATTTGCCAAGGCCCTGGCCGAGCAAGGCGTGGAAATTCTTTCCACTGGCGGTACCTACAAGAAACTGCAGGACGAAGGCATCGCAGTGCGCGAAGTTTCGGACTACACCGGTTTCCCGGAAATGATGGCTGGCCGGGTGAAAACCCTGCACCCGAAAGTGCACGGCGGCATCCTTGGCCGTCGCGGCCAGGACGAACAGGTGATGGCCGACAATGACATCAGCCGCATTGATCTGGTGGTGGTTAATCTGTACCCGTTCGAAGCCACCGTTGCCAACCCGGATTGCTCCCTAATCGATGCCATCGAGAACATCGATATCGGCGGCCCGACCATGGTGCGCTCGGCGGCCAAGAACAATGCCAGCGTGGGCATTGTCACCAATGCGAACGACTACCAGCGCGTGCTCGACGACATGACCGCCAACAACGGTGCGCTGTCCGACACTCTGCGTTTCGACCTGGCCATCAAGGCCTTCGAACACACCGCAGCCTACGACAGCGCCATTGCCAACTACTTTGGCAAGAAAGTTGGCGAGAATAATGACGACTTCCCGCGCACCATCAACCTGAACTTCGAAAAGACCCAGAACATGCGTTATGGCGAGAACCCGCACCAGAAAGCGGCCTTCTACACCGAGCGCACCCCGGCAGCAGCCTCCATCGCCACCGCGAAACAGCTGCAGGGCAAAGAGCTAAGCTACAACAACATCGCTGATACCGACGCCGCACTGGAATGTGTGAAGGGCTTCACCAAGCCGGCCTGTGTGATCGTCAAACACGCCAACCCCTGTGGTGTGGCCGTCAGCCTGGATGGCATTAGCACCGCCTATGATCTGGCTTTCGCCACCGATACCGAATCAGCCTTCGGCGGCATTATCGCCTTCAACCGCAAGCTGGATGCCGCCACTGCCCAGGCCATCGTCGATCGTCAGTTTGTGGAAGTAATCATCGCACCCAGCGCCACCGAAGAGGCCCTGGCCATCACCGCCGCCAAGAAAAATGTGCGTGTGCTGGTGTGTGGCGAGATCGAAGGCGCGGCGGCTGCCGGCCTGGACTACAAGCGCGTTAACGGCGGCCTGCTGGTGCAAGACCGTGACATCGGCATGATCACAGAAGGTAAACTCAAAGTCGTCACCAAGCGCGCCCCCACCGAGGCGGAAATGCATGACCTGATCTTCGCATGGAAAGTCGCCAAGTTCGTCAAGTCCAACGCCATTGTTTACGCCAAAGATCGTCAGACCATCGGCGTGGGTGCCGGCCAGATGAGCCGCGTCAACTCGGCACGCATCGCCGCCATCAAAGCTGAACATGCCGGCTTGCCAGTGGAAGGCTCCGTGATGGCCTCCGATGCCTTCTTCCCGTTCCGCGACGGCATCGACAACGCTGCCAAGGTGGGCATCAGCTGTGTGATCCAGCCGGGCGGCTCGATCCGCGACGAAGAAGTCATTGCCGCCGCCGACGAAGCCGGCATGGCCATGGTCTTCACCGGCATGCGTCATTTCAGGCATTAACGCTTACACGCCGGCACGCTACACGCACCACGCTTTTTGCGTGCCAGCGTGAAGCGTGGTGCGTGCATGCACTCGAACGGAGTGAGAGAAATCATGAAGGTACTCATCATTGGCGGCGGTGGCCGCGAGCATGCGCTGGCATGGAAAGTGGCTCAGGCCGAACAGGTAGAAACCGTCTTTGTGGCGCCCGGTAACGCGGGTACCGCCCGCGAAGCCAAGCTGGAAAATGTCGCTCTCGACGTATTGGATCAGCCCGCGCTGCTGGCGTTCGCCAAAGACAACGGCATTGACCTGACCATCGTTGGTCCGGAAGCGCCGCTGGTGGAAGGCCTTGTGGATACCTTCCAGGAAAACGGCTTGAAGTGCTTTGGCCCCAGTAAGGCTGCCGCCCAGCTGGAAGGCTCCAAGGCCTTCACCAAGGACTTTCTGGCCCGCCAATCCATCCCGACCGGCGCCTACGGCAACTTCACCGACATGGACGAAGCTCTCGCCTATGTCCGTGAACAAGGTACCCCCATCGTCATCAAGGCCGACGGCCTGGCCGCCGGCAAAGGCGTGATCGTCGCCATGAACTTGCAAGACGCCGAAGACGCCGTGCGCGACATGCTCGACGGCAACAAGTTTGGCGACGCCGGCCACCGCGTGGTGGTGGAAGAGTTCCTGGAAGGGGAAGAAGCGAGCTTTATCGTCATGGTAGACGGCAAGAATGTGCTGCCCATGGCCACCAGCCAGGACCACAAGCGCGTGGGCGACGGCGACACCGGCCCCAACACTGGTGGTATGGGCGCCTACTCCCCGGCACCGGTGGTTACCGATGCGGTCTACCAGCGCATCATGGACGAAGTGATCACACCCACCGTGGAAGGCATGGCCGCCGAAGGCATGCCCTACACCGGCTTCCTGTATGCCGGGCTGATGATCAACCCGGACGGTGCTCCCAAGGTAATCGAATACAACTGCCGTTTCGGTGACCCGGAAACCCAGCCAATCATGATGCGTCTGCAGTCCGACCTGGCCGGGCTTTGCCTCGCCGCGCTGGACGGCAAACTGGACCAGACCGAGATCCAGTGGGACCCACGCCCCACCCTGGGTGTGGTCATGGCCGCTGGCGGCTACCCGGACAGCTACAACAAGGGTGACGTGATCGAAGGGCTGGATCAGGCCGATTCCGACACCGTGAAAGTCTTCCACGCGGGCACCGCCGAAAAAGACGGCCAGGTGGTCACCAGTGGTGGCCGGGTACTGTGTGTCACCGGTGTCGGCGATACGGTTGGCGAAGCCCAGGCCAACGCCTATGTGGGTGTGAAGCAGATCACATGGCGCGACGCCCAATACCGATCCGACATCGGCTACCGTGCAGTGGCCCGCGAAAAAGCATAAAGTACAGGCAACTAAGAATTAAAGGTGAGCCGGCCCCGGCTCACCTACCAACACACCTTCGGGGGTTGCCATGTCGAATCAGACGGCGGATATGTCACGTCTTGAGGATTTCATTCCTTTTGATTGCCTGAGCGAATCCCATCGCAATGAAATTCAGGGCCAGATCGAGGTAGTCAAAATTGGCCCCGGCCGACTGCTGTTCAAACGCGGCCAGAGCAGTGACAAGGCCTACTTCCTGGTAGAAGGTGCACTGGATCTGACCGACGCCAGTTTTCAGGTGCGCCACTTCACTGCTGACGATGATGAAAACTACCTGGCGATCGACAATTACGCCGAACACACCATCAACGCCATCACCGCCGAAGCCACCACGCTCTACGCCATCGACCGCAACAAACTCGACCTGCTAATGACCTGGACCCAGGCCGCTGAGTCCATGCTCGATGAGGACGACGACGAGACGGAACGGGACTGGATGGACGCGCTGCTGTCCTCGGAACTGTTCTCCGCGGTTCCCCCCGCCATGATTCACAGCCTGTTCGTGAAATTCGAGGAACGCGACGTCCAGCTCGGCGAAACCATTGTTACGGAAGGCGAAGACGGCGACACCCTCTTCGTGATCAAACAGGGCAAAGCCATGGTCACGCGAATGAAGGGAGCCAAACAGGAAACCCTGGCGGCCCTCTCCGCTGGCCGTTTTTTCGGTGAAGATGCCCTTATCAGTGACAGCCCTCGCAACGCGACCATTACCATGACCAGCGATGGCGTGTTGATGTGCCTGGGGAAAAATGACTTTCAGGCGATCCTGCAGGACTCTGTGATCCGCCACGTCACTGAAGATGAGCTGGACACCATGGTGTTGGAAGCCGATACCGCCTGTATCCTGGTGGATGTGCGCCTGCCCATGGAATTTCGCCATGACCGCACTCCCGGCGCCCGCAACCTGCCGCTCAACGAATTACGCCGCGATGTACAAAACCTCGAGAAGGATTTTTTCTACGTGGTGTGCGGTGACGGTCGACGTAGTGAGCTTGGAGCCTATATCCTCTCCGAAGCAGGCTTGAACGCCTATGTGCTTGACCGGGGAAAACCGACGGATGCAAAAGAAGAATCCCATGCTGAGGCTGAACAAGCCTGACTCTCTATTCTTTCTTCTGGTGCTGGCCTTGTGCGCCAGCGCCAATGCGGTCTTCGCAGACGTCCCGCCGCCCTTCGTCGTCCATAGCCAGCCCGACCAGGCACGCATCACCATCTATTCCGAATATTACCGTGACGCCTCCGGCGACGCGGATATTGGCACCATCAGCCAACCCCCTGTTACCGAACATTTTCAACCCGCCACACGCTATATCGAACGGCTAGGCATTCGCGACGGTTATTGGTGGGTGCGCGTTGCCCTGCAAAACGAGCTAAGCAACACCCAGGACTACGCACTGATTCTCAAGGGCAACCCCAATGCCCGCGTGTTCCTGCCCGGCACCGATGGCCTCTACACCCGGGCGAGCCAGGAGAAGCGTATTCCAGGGCGCGATGCCAGCTACCGTCTACACCTGCCCACCGGCGAGCCACAGCTGATATACCTGCAGCTCCAACCCCAGGGCTACCTGACCTACGGCCTGACCCTGAACGGGATCAACGCCCAAGTGGAACAACAGAGTCACACCAGCGCGGTGTACATGCTACTCGCCGGCGCCCTGCTAATTCTGGCCATCTACAACCTGATCGCCGGCACCATGCGCGGCGGGAGAACCTACTTTTACCACTGCGGCTTTATTCTCGCCATTATGGTCATCAGCCTGGTGCTGGCCGGTTTTCTTCCCCTGTCGCTGACAGAAAACAGCACCGTTCAGCCCCGCATTCTGTTCGTTATGATGATGATCGCGCTGTTTTCCGCCACCGGAGTGGCACGCTCCTTTTTCGATCTTTCCCTCAAAGCGCCCCTACTGCACCGCGTCACGGTAATGCTGAAATGGGGCGCGCTCGCCGTCATCCCCCTGACTCTTGCGCTCCCCATTGCCCTGGCCGCCAGCCTCAGCTTTGCCTCAGTCAGCCTGGCCGCATTTATCCTGCTGATTCTGGGCTACACCAGCTGGCACCGCGAGCTGAATGGCGGCGGGCTGTTTTTCCTGACCACCCTGCTGGTCAGCGGCCCAGCCCTGCTGGTGTGCCTGGCCTATCTGGGTATCCTGCAAACCAGCGCGGAGCTGCCCCAGTGGCTGCTGGCCACCACCGTGCTGGAAGCCGTCACCCTGGGAATCGGTTTGCGGGTCAGTCATCGCCATCTGGCACTCCTGAATATCGAACAACAACGCTCACAGGCCGTAGCCGAAACCGTGGATACCACTCGCCGAGAAACCCTGTCACGGATTGGCCATGATGTGCGCACCCCTCTCAGCGGCATTCTCGGTATGGCGGAGATCCTCTCCGACACCCCACTCACCCCGAACCAGCGCGAGTGTGTCGGCGCCATTCAGAACGCTGGCGATAACTTACTGCGCATCATCAATGACGTGCTTGAGCACTCGCAGCTCTCCACCCGCGGCACCGATATCAACCACAGCGCCCTGGATATCCATGACCTGGTCATGGAAGCTGTGGATCTGTTCAAGGAACGGGCAGAAGAGAAGCAGATTGAGCTGATCACCCACGTGCATACCAATGTGCCGGCCCGCGTGGTCGGCGATGCCGGTCGCCTGCGCCAGATTCTCACCAACCTGATGGGCGCCCTGATTCGCCACGGCCACCCGGGTGAGCTGGTGGTCGACGTGTCCATGGAACCCACCGGGCAGGCCGACCGCGTGCGTTTTGGCTTTACCGGCAGCGCCATGAACGAGGAAACCCTCAAACGCTTGCGGGACAACCAGAAGCAGAACGAGAGTAGCCACCTGAGCCTGGCCATCGCTGAACAATTGGTAGAGGCCCTGGGCGGCCGCATGGGCACGCTGCAAGATCACAGGGATGTGCACTACTGGTTTGTCGTGCCATTGCCTGCCGAAGACACCCCCACGCCCCCTTCCAACGTGGACACGTCCGTCCTGTCCGGGCGCAGCTTGTTAGTGGTAGATGATTCCAGCACCGTAACGCGAGTGCTTCGCCACCACGCGTTGTCCTGGGGCATGCGTGTTACCGCCTGCCACGACCCACGCGAAGCGCTCGCCTCACTACGCACTCAAGCCAACATCAATGAACCCTACGACGTGGTGGTGCTGGACCACCACATGCCCGGCATGGACGGCATGCAGCTGGCCGCCCGTATCCATGAAGATCCAGTGATCGTACATCCCACCGTGCTGGTCATGCTCACCGGCATCAACAATGCGCCCACCTCCACCCAGGCCCGCAATGTGGGCATTCACCGGGTCCTGTCGAAACCGGTTTCCTCTCCGCGTTTACGGGCGGTGCTCGCCGAAGAGCTGGGTTCCGGGCAACGCCCCGAGCAAGCGGCCAAACCCCAATACCAACCCGACCCGGGCCTGAAACTGCTGGTGGCGGAAGACCATTACCTGAGCCAGAAGGTAATTCGCGGCATGCTGGGAAAATTGGGCCTGAAAGCGGATATTGCCTCCAACGGCAAGGAAGCACTGGAACTGGCCAGTAACACGCGCTACGACCTGATTCTAATGGATTGCGAGATGCCGGAAATGGATGGCTTTGAAGCCACCCGGATGATCCGGGCACAGGAACAGAAACACGCCCTGCCTGCCGTGCCGATTGTGGCGCTGACCGCTCATATCCTGCGAGAGCACAAGGACCGTAGTCTGGCTGCGGGCATGAACGCCCACCTGCCCAAACCAGTGGAACTGAATGTGCTACGCGAAACACTGGTACGCTTTACTCGCCCCGGCCCCACTGATTCGGAGCCATGGCCCGACAACCACGAAAACCGCGACTGAAAGAACCCACGGCAGCCAGCCGAAGATCAATCACCGGCACTGACCGCCCGCCCCTGGCACCACTGGCGCAACCGGCCCAGCGATTCTGCCATGGTCACCGACAGCGGCACCGTGGCGGCCAGCTCGGCCTCCAGCAAGGCCTGATCCAGTGGCTGATGACCGGCGCCAGCGCTGTATAACCCGGCAACCACGGCCTGTTCTATCTCCGCCCCGGTGAAACCATCGCTGTGCTCCGCCAGACGGAACAAATCGAAGCTCTGCGCGTGCTGGCCGCGTTTTTCCAGATGGATGCGGAAAATCACTTCGCGCACAGCACTGGAAGGCAGATCCACAAAGAAAATTTCATCCAGGCGCCCCTTACGAATCAGCTCCGGGGGTAGCCGCTCAATATCGTTGGCGGTGGCCACCATGAACACCTGGCTGCGATTTTCCGCCATCCAGGTCAGCAAGGTGCCGAGCACGCGGCGGGAAGTGCCGCCATCGTTATCCCCCACGGCGATGCCTTTCTCGATCTCATCGATCCATAGCACACAGGGAGACATGGTTTCCGCCATGGCCAACGCCTCACGCACATTGCGCTCGGACTCACCAAAAAACTTGTTATAAATGGCGCCCATATCCAGCCGCAGCAACGGCAGCCCCCACAGGCCGGCCACCGATTTGGCAGCAAGGCTTTTGCCGCCGCCCTGCACGCCCACCAGCATCACCCCACGGGGCGAATCGATACCCTGCCCCTGATTTCCATGGAAGGCGCTTTCACGCTTACCCAGCCAGTCTTTCAGACCCTGCAACCCGCCCACATTCGCGAAGCTGTCAGTGTCGTATTCGTAGCTGAGGACACCATCCATTTCCATCAACGCAAACTTTGCCTTGTTCACTTCCGGCAAGTCCGCCTCGGTGATGGCACCATCGTGGATAATGGCTCCACGGGCCAACTTACGGGCATCTTCCACGCTCAAGCCACGCAGGTTGCGCACCAGCCGGTCAAGCGAGGCCCGATCTGCGCGCACCCGTTCGCCCCGCTCTTTCTTGAAACGCCGCGCCTCATCCTGAACGATATGTTCCAGCTGTTTTTCATCGGGCATGGACAAGCTGAAACGAGTGCAATAACGGCGCAGCTCTGCTGGGATGGTTAGCTCATGGCTGATTAACACCAGGGTGTGATGCAAGCGTTCATGGTGCAGGGCGATTTCCTTGAGCAAGCGCACATGCTTCGGCTCTCCATCCAGATAAGGATGCAGGTCGCACAACGCATAGATCCCCGGCTCATTGGTACCGCGAATCTGCCCCAGCATGGCATCCGGCTCAATGGTGTGCTTCTGGCTGGGGCTATCTTCCAGCTCCAGCCTGCGCAGGCCATCTACCGCATTCCAGCCGAACACCGGTCGTCCTTCCCGCATCCCCAGACGGCGAATTAAATCCAGCGCCCGCAGCTCCTCCCAGGTTTCAATCACCACGATGGGATAGCGGGACTCGAGCAGCATTTTCAGGTCGTTCAGATCACTCATTCTTTAACGCTTCACGCTTCACGCTTCACGCAACACGCTGGCGCGCAACGCCCTTCTTGTTTTGAGGGTTGTTAGGCTACACTAGATATCCCATTTCTTTCAGCATGCAAGCATATTGCGTGTTTGCGTGCAGCGCTGAGACCATGACTGAACGCCGACTATCACCTCTAGATCGCCTGCTGGCCCGCGCCGACAATGCCTTGCGCACCCTCACGCCGGGAACCGTGCACGCGGAACGCAGCCCCACGCCGTCGCCCTCAAGCCCCGGCGGCGCAACACAGCCAGGCCTGTTGCCCACCGACCAGCGCCGCCATGTGCTGGGATTAATGCGCATTAACCATACCGGTGAGGTGTGCGCCCAGGCGCTTTATCAAGGCCAGGCCAGCACCGCCAGCTTGCCGCATATTCGCCACGCCATGGAAGAATCGGCCCGGGAAGAAGAAGATCACCTGGCCTGGTGCGAGGAGCGCATTCAGGAACTGGGCGGCGTACCCAGCAAACTCAATCCTCTGTTTTACGCCATGAGTTATGCGGTAGGCGCCACCGCCGGGCTGATTGGCGATCGCTGGAGCCTGGGTTTTGTCACAGAAACCGAAAACCAGGTGGTGAAGCACCTGGAAGCGCACCTGTACCAAGTGCCCGAAAGCGACCTGCGTACCCGCGCCATTCTTGAGCAGATGAAAACCGACGAACTCAAGCACGCCGTCACCGCCAAAGACGCCGGCGGCGCAGACCTGCCCCCGCCGGTACGCCACGCCATGACCCTGATGAGCAAGGTGATGACTTTTACCACCTATCGGATTTGAGCCGCTGTAGGAGCACCTCTTGAGGTGCTCCTACAGCGGCTTCGTAACCAACAACAAAAAGGTCGCACCCAAGGGTGCGGCCTTTTTGTTGCGTGTTGCATGCAGCGTGAAGCGTGCTGCGGGTTTAACCCAAGTTGCGGCTATAGAAGATCTCCAGCATCTCGGTGCGCAATCGCTCTTCAATCTGGTCCAGCTCTTCCTGCTCGAACTCATCACTACCCGCACCAAACAGATAGTTATCGATATCGAAGTCCTTCAGCAACATCTTCGTGTGGAAGATGTTTTCCTGATACACATTCACGTCGATCATCTGATAGGCGTTCTGGGTATCTTCGGTCAGGAAGTTCTGGATGGAATTGATGTCGTGATCAATAAAGTGCTTGGTGCCATCCAGGTCACGGGTCATACCACGCACCCGATAGTCCACGGTAACGATATCGGAATCGAAACTGTGGATCAGGTAGTTCAACGCGCGTAGCGGCGAAATCACGCCACAGGTAGACACATCCACATCCACGCGGAACGTGGAAATACCGTTATCCGGGTGGGATTCGGGGTAGGTGTGTACCGTCACGTGGCTCTTGTCCAGGTGAGCCACTACCGTTTCCGGCAACGGGCCCGGTGCCTCTTCGTCCCAGTCGGACCCATCCGGCGGCGTTTCGTGCTCAGCGATCAGCATGGTCACGCTGGCGCCCTGCGGGTCGTAATCCTGGCGGGCCACATTCAGAATGTTGGCACCAATGATCTTGGTCACGTTGGTGAGAATCTCGGTGAGACGCTCCGCGTTATACAGCTCGTCAATATATTCGATGTATTCCTGACGATGCTGCTCGGTCTTCGCATAAGCAATATCGAAAATATTGAAGCTCAAGGATTTGGTCAGGTTGTTGAAACCGTGAACCGTAATCTTGGGATTGGGATCTTTCACCACAGCCGTACCCCATGGGCGTTTCACCGCCACGTTAAGACAAACACACCACCGCACTCCGTGCGGCTACCTTGTTTGCAACATCCCTAAGGACGCCGCGAATCACCGACCTTGCCGGCGTATTGCGTTACCGAGACGCCCGTCGGGCACCTCAGTCTTCAATGGTATAACTATGGGTGATCTCGACACCACCGCGTGTCAGCATAATGCTGGCAGAGCAATATTTTTCTGCAGACAGCTCAACCGCCCGTTTCACATGGGCTTCCTTGAGGCTGTTACCGCTGACAATAAAATGCAGGTGAATCTTGCTGAACACCGCCGGCACTTCATCAGCCCGCTCTGCGGTCAGCTCGCACCGGCAATCGGTCACGTCCTGACGGGACTTCTTGAGAATATGGATCACATCAAAGGAGGAACAACCGCCCACGCCCAACAACAGGGTTTCCATGGGGCGCGGCCCACGGTTCTGACCACCGTGGTCCGGCGGGCCATCCATCAGCACCTTGTGGCCGCTTTCTGTTTCCGCTTCATAGCAGGCTTCACCCTGCCATTTAACCACTGCTTTCATGGCGATCTCCTGGTCTGTCACCCCATATCAAACACAGGCCGAACGCCTGATTGCGCGCGCCCCGGAAGGGGGCGCAGAGTACCATAGCAAGGGGCCCGCGCCACCCCTTTCAGAGCGGGCCGATAGGAATATTTTGCTGATTTATCAGCACCCCGGAAAATCGGCGTATTTGGCTGAAAACCCGTTACTTAATCCGGGTTTAGCTACCGCCCACCCTGTGAAAATCGAGAGTGAGAGCCAGTTCCCTTGGCATAACTAATAAAAACAGGCAATATCCGTACGCTTATTGGCTAAGACATTTTTCTGGCTTCAAGACTGAGCGCCCATGACTGACGGCAACAAAATTATACCAAATCTGGACCACTTCCTGGCCCATTGCCACCGCCGCAAATACCCGGCGAAAAGCACGATCATCTATGCCGGCGATGAATCGGATGCGCTGTATTACATCCTGAAAGGCTCTGTGACGGTCATGATCGAAGACGACGATGGTCGCGAGATGATCATGGCGTATCTCAATGAAGGGGATTTCTTCGGTGAAATGGGTCTGTTTGAAAACGACCCCTCTCGTTCCGCTTGGGTAAAAGCCAAGACTGAGTGTGAAGTCGCCGAGGTCAGCTATGCCAAATTCAGGCAGCTGGCCCGCGAAGACGCCGACATTCTGTTCACGGTATCCGCCCAGATCGCAGGTCGCCTTCGCGCCACCACCCGAAAGGTGGGGGATCTGGCATTCCTGGATGTGACTGGCCGTGTTGCAGGCACCTTGCTGGATCTGTGCAAACAGCCCGATGCCATGACGCACCCGGATGGCATGCAGATCAAGGTCACCCGCCAGGAAATCGGCCGCATCGTCGGCTGTTCCCGAGAAATGGTCGGCCGGGTACTCAAGAACCTGGAAGAACAGGGGCTGGTATCCGTGAAGGGTAAAACCATGGTGGTCTACGGCACTCGCTGAGTGACGAATTGAAAGTGCAACGTTAAAACGCGGATTGGCGTAGTGCCAATTCTCAACAAAGAGGCCGCGCCCAACCGATTGGGCGCGGCCTCTTTGCTTTCAGTTCCCGCGTAGGTCGAATTCACCCAAGGGCACAGAGAGCCTGAAAGGCGTAATCCGACAACCAGACCAGACATGCAGCCTTTCAAACCCACCGCAGGCTGTCGGCTTACGCCGCTTCGCGGCTAAGCCGACCTACACAATCAAGTCGACCTACGAAACCACGTAACTGTTCGGCTCAGAAGAACAGTTTCTTGAGTTCAGCGCCCGGGTCCTCCGCACGCATGAAAGCCTCGCCAACCAGGAAACTGTGGATGCCGCTCTTACGCATCAACTGCACGTCAGCGCTGCTATGAATTCCACTTTCGGTAACAACCATGCGATCCCCCGGCACTTGCTGTGCCAGTGTCAGAGTCGTATCCAGGCTGGTTTCGAAGGTGTGCAGATTGCGGTTATTGATCCCGATCAGCTCGGCGTTCAAGGCCACCGCCCGGTGCAGCTCCTCCTCGGTATGAACCTCCACCAGCACATCGCAGCCAGCGCGCTGGGCCGCATGATATAACTCGTCCATTTGCGCATCGGACAGCGCCGCAGCGATCAGCAGCACCGCATCCGCGCCCATGGCACGGGACTCGAAAATCTGCCACGGGTCGATCATAAAATCCTTACGCAGCACCGGCAGGTTCACCGCGTTGCGAGCAGCACGCAGGTAGTGTTCGTCGCCGTGAAAAAAATCCTTGTCGGTGAGCACCGACAGGCAGGCCGCGCCGTTGGCTTCGTAGCTACGGGCAATCGACACCGGATCGAAATCATCGCGGATCACACCCTTGCTGGGTGACGCTTTTTTAATTTCGGCGATCACCGCCGGCTGGTGGTCTCTCACCCGGTCGAACAAGCTGGCGATAAACCCCCGCGCCTTGCGCTGGTTCTCCGCCATGGATTGCAAATCGCCCAGGGTATAATTGTTCTTGCCGACGGCAATCTCTTCCTGCTTGCGGGCGATAATTTTGTCGAGAATAGTGCCTGTGCTCATAACCTCGCTCCTTATGCTGATTCGTCGCCAACCTTGAGGGCTGAACTGAACTGGGCAAGCTCGCGCATACGCTCGGCGGCTTCTCCATTGTGGATCAGGTCTTCCGCCATGCGCACCCCTTCTTTGTGAGTCCGGGTAATATCGCTCACATAAATGGCAGCACCGGCGTTCAAGGCAATCATGTCCGCTGCCTTATTGGCCGCTTCCGTAGTGCGCTTGCTGAAGGCGTCCTTGATCAGCGCCAGGGACGCAGCCGGGTCGGTCACATCCAGGCCCACCAGGGAATCAGATTCCAGCCCCAGGTCTTCCGGTGTCAGGTCGTACTCCTGCACCTCACCGTCCTTGAACTCCGCCACATGGGTGCGTGCGGCCAGGCTGATCTCATCCAGCCCATCCTTGCTGTGCACCACCATGATGTGTTCGCCGCCTAATCGGCCCATCACTTCGGCCAGGGGACGACAGAGTTTTTCCGAAAACACGCCCATCACCAGGCGTTGCACGCCAGCCGGGTTGGTCATTGGGCCAAGAATATTAAACAGGGTACGCATACCCAGTTCCTTGCGCGGCCCCACGGCATATTTCATGGCCTTGTGGTGATTCGGCGCAAACATGAAGCCCACGCCCACACTGTCTACACACTGGCCGATCTGCGCCGGGTTGAGATCCAGCGCAATCCCTGCAGCTTCCAGCAGGTCCGCCGAGCCACTCTGAGAGCTAACAGAGCGACCGCCGTGCTTGGCCACATGAGCCCCGGCGGCAGCGGCAACAAAACTGCTGGCCGTGGACACATTGAACAAATTGGCGCCATCACCACCGGTGCCGACGATATCCACCAGGTACTGGCGGTTTTCCAGAGTGACCCCGGTAACTAGCTCCCGCATAACCATAGCTGCACCGGTGATTTCATCCAGGGACTCGCTTTTCATCCGCAAGCCCATCATCAGAGCACCGATCTGTGCATCGGTGGCACCACCGGTCATCACCTGGCTCATCACATCACGCATTTCCTCGATGCTCAGATCAATGTGGTCAACCACCTTGGCCAGCGCTTGCTGAATATTCATGCCGCGTCCCCCTGCTCGTCGTGCTTCAAAAAATTCTCAAGCAGGGCATGACCGTGCTCACTCAATATGGATTCCGGGTGGTACTGCACCCCTTCAATGGGCAGCGTCTTATGGCGCATCCCCATGACTTCATCCACGCTGCCATCATCCTTCAATGTCCAGGCGGTCATTTCCAGGCAGTCCGGCAGGCTGTCTTTTTCCACCACCAGCGAGTGATAGCGAGTCGCCGTATAGGGCGACGGCAAATCACGAAACACCCCTTGGCCACTGTGATAAATCGGCGACGTTTTGCCATGCATCACCTGGCGGGCGCGAACCACCTTTCCGCCAAAGGCCTGACCAATGCTCTGGTGGCCCAGACACACGCCCAGAATCGGCAGTTTGCCGGCAAAGTGCTTAATGGCAGCAATCGAAATACCCGCCTCGTTGGGCGTACACGGGCCGGGGGAAATCATCAGGCGGTCCGGGTTCAGGCCTTCAATTTCTTCCAGGCTGATCTGGTCGTTGCGATGCACCAGCACCTCGGCACCCAGCTCCTGCAGATACTGCACCAGGTTGTAGGTGAAGCTGTCGTAATTGTCGATCATCAGCACGCGCATTATCGCTGCCCTCCGTCTGCCAGGTTGAGACCACCCAATGCCATGTTTACCGCCCGGAATACCGCCCGGGCCTTGTTCATGGTCTCGTCCCATTCGGATTGCGGCACGGAATCGGCAACGATGCCGGCACCGGCCTGCACGTACAGGCGCTGATCCTTGATCACGGCGGTACGAATGGCGATAGCCGTATCCATGTCGCCGTTGAAGCCAATATAGCCTACCGCCCCCCCGTAAACGCCGCGCTTGGTGGGCTCAAGTTCGTCAATGATTTCCATGGCACGAATCTTTGGCGCACCACTCAGGGTACCGGCCGGGAACGTCGCGCGCAGAACATCCAGCGGCCCCATATCATCACGTAACTCGCCATCCACGTTGGATACGATATGCATCACATGAGAATAGCGCTCCACCACCATCTGGTCGGTAACTTCCACCTTGCCCGCCTTGGAAACACGGCCAATATCGTTTCGCCCCAAATCGATCAACATCAAGTGCTCGGCAATTTCCTTGGGGTCCGCCAACAGATCTTGTTCCAGAGCCTGATCTTCCGCCTCATTGGCTCCGCGTTTGCGGGTGCCGGCCAATGGCCGCACGGTGGTTCGTCCCTGCTCGGCACGTGCCAGAATTTCCGGCGACGACCCGGCAATATGAAAATCATCCAGATCCAGGTAGAACATATACGGAGACGGGTTCAAGTAGCGCAGGGCGCGGTACAGATCCAGCGCCGGTGCCTGGAACGGGCAGCTCATACGCTGGGAGGGAACCACCTGCATCACGTCACCGGCGAGTATGTATTCACGGACCTTCTCGACCCCTGCCTTGAATGACTCTTCCGGGAATTCATTGTGGAAATCGTTCTCGTCCACCGGCTCGCCGTAAACCGTGTGCTCCGGTTCTGGCAGCGGAGAGCGCAGCTGGGTCTCCAGCTCATCCAACCGCTGCTCCGCGCGCATCAACACGCCCTCCTCCGCCGGGTCCACATGCACCACCAGGAACAGCGCACCGCGCAGATTATCGAAGACCACCACTTCCTCGGACCGCATCAGCAGGATATCGGGCACCCCCAGCACGTCCTCACCGGGCGCCGGCCCCAGACGCGGCTCGAAATAGCGCACACTGTCGTAACCGAAATATCCCACCAGGCCGCCGTTGAAACGGGGCAAGTTGGGCAGATCCGGGCTGCGGTAGGCCTGGCGGTACGTCTCAACCCAGGCAATGGGGTCGGCCACGTCCTGCTGTTGGCGACCGCTGGGGCCATCCACCTGCACCCGCTGCCCAGTGATCCGCACCACCTCGGTGGCCGGCAGTCCGATAATCGAATAGCGTCCCCAGCGCTCACCGCCCTGCACCGACTCAAACAGATAGGTATAAGGGCCAGACGCCAGTTTGCGGTAGGCCGACAGCGGGGTATCCAGATCCGCCAGCACCTCGCGAACCACGGGCACCCGGGTATAGCCCTGCCGGGCAAATTGATCCAATTCTTGTGGTGACATGATTGTCCTTAGCATTTCGCTACGGTCCGACTCTCGGACGGACCGCGATCAAGAGCAATAATTGTAGAGGAAAATCGAACAAAAGACGTGTCAGTGCAGACACAGGGGAAGCATCACCATCGCCAGCTGGCGGGTGTGGGGAGGAAAAGCAGATTGTCGATCAGGGCACAGTCCAAGGGACGTCCTTTCTCAATCATTAGCGTTGCCGTGGATTCTAGCGAATGAGAACGCCAGACGCCAGATGCTCGCCGCCAGACGCTGAAAACCCGGAGGAAACTGCTAGACTGGCGTCTTCGATCTGCACGCACTGTAGCGTGCGACGTCAGGCGTCAACTCAGGAGCTCCATGAAAATCCTCGCTCTTTACACCGCCAGCGACTCTCGCGGCCCGGTGGAAAGCCAGCCTGCGGTGCAGCTACGCGCGGGTTGCGGCATTGTTGGGGACCGCCATTACCGCCGCAATGCCAAACCGGCAGAGCAGATCACCCTGATTGAATCCGAGGCCATCGCCACTTATAACCGCGAGCATAAGCAGCAGGTCGAGCCACACACCCTGCGCCGTAACGTGCTGACCGAAGGCGTCGATCTCAACGCACTGGAAGGCCGGGAATTTCTGCTCGGCAACATTCGCCTGCGCGGCATCGAGTTGTGCGAGCCCTGCTCCGTGGTGGGTCACCTGCTGGCCGGCGACCTGACCCCGCCGCAAGTCATCAAGGCCCTGCTGGGCCGTGGCGGGCTACGCTGTGAAATTCTGTCCAGCGGCGTGGTTCGCGTAGGCGATAACATTGACACCCATGTGACCGAAATCCTGTAGGGGAGATATCGGCTCACGCCGATTCCGCCCTACACAACCTTATCCAGGAAGCTTGGCTCGAATGAACGACATGGAAACGATGGAAACGACTGACCCGATCAAGCAAACCCGCCAATGGCTCGAGGACGTGGTCATCGGCCTGAACCTGTGCCCGTTTGCGCGCAAACCCTTCAACGCCGGGCAGGTACGCTTCACTGTCAGCGACAGCCGCAATGTGGAAACGCTGCTGGGCGACCTGCACGAAGAACTGGACCGCATGGATCGCACCCCTGCCGACGAGACCGACACCACCCTGTTGATCATTACCGATCAGCTGGAAGACTTTCTTGATTACAACGATGTTCTGGATCTGGCCGACGGCCTGTTGGAACAACAGGGCTGGGAAGGCACCTACCAGATCGCCAGCTTCCACCCCGCGTACCAGTTCGCCGATACCGCTGCGCATGCCCCGGAAAACTACACCAATCGGGCGCCTTACCCGATCCTGCATATTCTGCGTGAAGCCAGCCTGGACAAAGGCCTGGCCAGCTACCCGAATCCGGAGCAGATCCCCGAACGCAATAT
Source organism: Alcanivorax sp. (assembly GCF_040118815.1). Taxonomy (GTDB): domain Bacteria; phylum Pseudomonadota; class Gammaproteobacteria; order Pseudomonadales; family Alcanivoracaceae; genus Alcanivorax. The sequence continues at coordinate 69,991 of NZ_JBEDTC010000016.1, read as the reverse complement.
GGACACTCTCAACGGGCTAACAGAGGCACAGTGGCTCGCCCTGTTCGGTGGCTTGCCGGGAGCCAGCCGGTGAATCTGGATCTGTCAGATATTTTGCTGGTCACGGCGCTGATCGTCATCGGCGCCCTGTTCTGGCGCTCCCACGGCATTCGCGAGCGAGCACTCACGGCCACCCACCGTTTCTGCGAACGCGAACAGCTGGAGTTTCTGGATGAGAGCGTCGGCCTGGAAAAGCTGACCCTGAGCAAAGACAACAACGGCAAACGCCGCATCACCCGCATTTACCGATTCGAATTCACCGTCACCGGCGGGGAGCGTTACGAAGGGCGCACCGTGGTGCAGGGCGGCGTCACCCAGCGGGTAGAATTACCGCCCCACCGCTACACGCCGCCACCGGAAGAATTGCACTGACCGCAAGGCCCTGCCTCAGGTGTCGTAGCTGGCCTTGCTGCCATCAAAATTCACCATCCAGGGAATGCCGAAGCGGTCGTTACACATCCCAAAACGTTCCGCCCAGGGCGTTTCTTCCATGGGCATCTTTATCTCGCCCCCTTCCGCCAATGCCGCAAACAGGGTTTGCGCCTGCTCCACACTATCGGCCTGCACACTCAGTGTGGTCCCTTGGGCTTTTTCAAAATACTCCGGCGGACAATCCGACCCCATCAACACAATGCCATCACTTTGCAGGCAAACATGGCAGATATGGTGATGGGATTCCGGCGGCACCTCGTCCGCCATGGGCGACTCTCCCATGGTCAGCTGAAAAACGATATCCGCGTTCAGGCACTCAGCATAAAATGCGAACGCCTCACGGCAAGTACCGGGAAAATTCAGGTAGGGATTAAGACGGATCTTGGACATGACATCTCTCCTTGAATGAAATTAGCTTTCCCTAACTAATCGAACGAGACCACCGCTTTTCGACAGACCGCCCTGTTTTGTAGGAGCGTCGCTGGCGGCGCGATAACGACCTTATGGGATCGCGCCGCCAGCGACACTCCTACGGGAAGGGCTACTTCACCCGCTGCTTTTCCAGCTTGCGGGCCAGGGTGCGGCGGTGCATGCCCAGACGGCGGGCGGTTTCGGAGATATTAAACCCGGTTTCCGCCAGGGTTTCGTGGATGCGTTCCCATTCCAGGGTTTTCAGATCCGTGGCACGGGCTGTCAGGGCCACATCGGTGGATCCTTCCGCCCGGTTGAAGGCATCTTCGATATCGTCGGTATTGGAAGGCTTGGCCAGATAATGGCAGGCTCCCAGCTTCACCGCCTCCACCGCCGTGGCGATACTGGCATAGCCGGTCAGCACCACAATCAGCATGTCTTCATCGTGTTCATGGAGCGCCTGCACACAGGCCAGCCCGGACGATTCGCCCTTGAGTTTCAGGTCCACCACGGCATAACCCGGCTGGTGGTTTTTTAGCAGCGCCTGCATGGATTCCAGGCTGTCCGCATGAACCACCTGATAACCCCGGCGCTCGAACGAACGGGTCAGGGTGCGGGCAAAGGCGTCATCGTCTTCCACAATCAATAGCTGTCTTTCAACATCCAGCATTTCAGACACCGTTGTTTCCTCCTGTTTCCTGCTCCAGAGTGACCACTGACAACGGCAGGGACAAGGTCACCAAGGCGCCACCCTGGTCCAAATTACTCGCTTTCAGATTGCCGCCCAGAGTACGCAGTACATTCATCACCAGAAACAGCCCAAGACCACTGCCCGGCCGTCCCTTGCTGGACTGGTAGGGGCGCCCCAGATTATCGAGCATCGCCTGCGGGAAACCCGGCCCACGATCTGTCACCGACACCAACAGGGTTTCTTCTTCGCGGTGCACCGCCAGCCGCACCCAATGGGGAGAAGCTTCCAGGGCGTTATCCAGCACATTGTGGATGCTCTGCCTGAGCGCAGAATCCGACACGATGCTCAGGTCCTCACCAAAATCATTGCGATAGGCAAAGTCCTTCACCGGACGGGTTTCACGCCACTCGTCGACCAGATCATCGAGGAATTCGCGTACCGTGGTTTCCTCCGACGATTCTCCACGGGCCTCCCCGGCCGATAACAGAATGCCGCTGACAATAGACTTGCAGCGCAATACCTGGGTCTGCATTTCGGCAATTTCCTGGGCCATGTCCCCGTCGGTCTTGAACGGCTCCATGTGTTTCCAGTCCCCCAGAATTACCGACAGGGTTGCCAGCGGTGTACCCAGTTCATGGGCCGCGCCGGAGGCCAACAGACCCATGCGCACAATGTGCTCCTCTTCCGCCGCCCGCTGGCGCAGTTCCGCCAGGTGCTCATCACGTTGACGACGGTTGCGGGTAATGCGGTTAATGAAGATCACCAGCAAGCCGCCGTTGAGCACAAAGCAAATCATCATCCCTTCGATGTAGAGGCTGAACAGCCCCTCGGAGTGATCCAGCGGCATGGGTAGCGGATGGCCGTACCAGGCCAGCCAGCCAAAACACAGGGTGGTGGTAATCAGAATGACCCAGGTAGACCAGACCTCCAGCAGCACCGCCCCCAGAATCACCTGCAACAGATACAGGAACACGAACGGATTGGTCGCACCGCCACTGAGCGCAAGCAGCATGGTCAGCGTTGCCACATCGATCAGCAGGGACAGAAACAGCTCGGTATTCCCAACGGGCTTCGCCAGCCGCAGGCGCAACACACTGACCGCATTGAGCAACAACAGACCAAACAGCACCACCAGCATTTGTGACACGGGCAGTTTGATACCGAAGCCGTAGTTAACCACCAGAATGGTGGCGAACTGGCCGAACATGGCAATCCAGCGAAGCTGAATCAGCAACTGCAGGTTCTTGCGACCGGTCAGGTCATCGCTACTGCGGCGCAGCGCAGAAAACAGCGAACCCGACAGGGAAGCCTTGGAGGGTGAGGACGACGACATGGTTTCCATAACCCCAGTTTAGCGCGTTCGGCGTGAATCCCGCAGCACCAGCCAAGCAGCCAGCAGCATGCCGAAGGCCAGGGCAAACCAGGTGATGGCGTAGACGCGATGATTATTGCGGAACTGAATGACAGTAAGCCCGCCCACAGGAAACTCTTGGTCTGCGGCTTGCGCATCCACGAAATACGGCGCCACCGGCGACAGTCCCTGGCGCTCTGCCATGGCCTGCACATCCCGGGAGTACCAGCGATTCTCGGCCGGCACATTATCCCGCAGCACACCTCCGCCGGGATGACTGAGACGCAGCAACCCGGTGACGGTGACCGGTTCAGCCGACGTATATTCGCCCGACTGGGCGGCATCTTTTTGTTCCTGGGGCACAAACCCCTGGTTCACATAGACCCAGCTACCGTCGGCACGTTGTAACGGCGCCATCACCCAATAACCCTGCCCCGCTTGCGTCGCCGCTGAAACCAGCGCAACGGCCCCGGGCCGATACTGGCCGCTCACACTGACATGGAGGTATTCATGACTGTCTTCACTGACAGAGGGCCAGTCAGGTTGCGACGGAGCCATCATGGCGTCGGCATGCACCCGGGCATCCACCCGGGCAATCAGATCTTCCTTCCAGGCCAGCCGTTTCACCTGCCAGGCACCCAACGCCACAAAGCCGGCGAAGGCGACTGCAGTCAACAGCAGAAACAGGAAAGTGAAAATACGCCGACGAGCCATGGTCATGCCTCTTCAAACGTGGGGAAAGGAAGGGAGGAGACCGGCAACGCCGATCTCCGTCTTACGCATGTTGCTTGAAGCATGTTGCGTGATGCGTCTCCTAATCCATCATCCCCGGCATCATGTTCACGTTCAGGTTATGCATTACCCACAGTGAACCGGCCAAGGTAATGAAGACCAGAATCAGCGTGAAGATCAGCGCCAGCATGTTCCAGCCCCCTTCCGAATGGAAGTTCATGTGCAGGAAGAACACCATGTGCACCACAATCTGCACCAGCGCAAAGCCCAGAATCACCATCACGGTGGTGGTGGAGCTTTCCAGCACATCACCCATCACCAGCCAGAACGGAATCACGGTAAGGATCACCGCCAACACAAACCCGGTGGCATATTCCTTCAGGGAAACGTGGGGAATGTCCGCATCGTGATGATCATGATCGTGTGTATGCTCGCTCATGGCAGCACTCCCATCAGGTAAACGTAAGTGAACACGCCAACCCAGACCACGTCCAGGAAGTGCCAGAACATGGACAGGCAGAACACCCGGCGCTTGTTTTCCGGAATCAGACCGTGTTTTTTCAGCTGGAACAGCAAGGTCACCAGCCACACGATGCCGAAGAACACGTGCAAACCGTGGGTACCCACCAGCGCGAAGAAGGCAGTCCAGAAGCCACTGGTTTGCGGCCCGGCGCCCACGCTAATCAGGTGATGGAACTCATACAATTCCAGGCTCAAAAAGCCCAGCCCCAGCAGGCCGGTAACGGCCAGCCAGAACATGGTGCCCTTCACCTTGTTGGCCTGCATATGCAGCATGGCGAAGCCATAGGTGATGGACGACACCAGCAACAACGACGTGTTGATGGCGATCAGGCTCAGATCGAACAGCTCCATGCCGGTGGGCCCGCCCGCATAGCTGCGCCCAAGCACCCCGTAGGTGGCAAACAGGGCAGCGAAGATCAGGCAGTCGCTCATCAGGTAAATCCAGAAACCCAGCAGGGTCCCGTTCTGGGGGTGATGATCCCCCTTCACCAGAAACTCCAGCTGGCCGTCCTGCGTGCTGTTCACATCAGCAGTCATGGTATTTTCAGACATTGGCAAGCACCCGTGTACGTTCTGCTTCAATCCGTTCTACTTCTTCCGCCGGAATGTAGTAGTCACGGTCGTAATTGAAGGTGTGGTAAATCGCGGTTCCAATCAGCGTCACGAAAGACACGCCAGCAACCAGCCACATGTGCCAGATCATAGCAAAGCCGATAACCACACTGATGCCGGAAAGCACGATACCCGCCCAGGTGCCCTTGGGCATGTGAATCGGAATAAAGCCGGATTCAGGGCGCTGGAAACCGTGCTGCTTCATCTGCCACCAGGCATCCAGATCATGCACTCGCGGAGTAAACGCAAAGTTATACGGGGGCGGGGGTGAAGACGTGGACCACTCCAGGGTACGGCCATCCCACGGATCACCCGTTTCATCACTGAGCGCCTCGCGGCGCATGAAGCTCACCACCAGCTGGATAATAAAGGCAGCAATACCCACGGCGATCAGCACCGCACCGAAGGCGGCAATCTGGAACCAGATTTGCAAGGACTGATCCTCGAAGTGGCTGACGCGACGGGTTACACCCATCAGGCCGAGTACGTACAGCGGCATGAAGGCGAAGTAGAAACCGATCAGCCAGAACCAGAAGGACATCTTGCCCCAGAATTCATCCAGCTTGTAACCGGTGGCTTTCGGGAACCAGTAAGTGATGCCCGCAAACAGGCCGAACAGCACACCACCGATAATCACGTTATGGAAGTGCGCAATCAGGAACAGGCTGTTATGCAGCACGAAGTCCACCGGCGGCACCGCCAGCAACACCCCGGTCATGCCACCGATCACAAAGGTGACCATGAAGCCCATTGTCCACAGCATGGGCACATCGAACTTGATGCGGCCCCGGAACATGGTGAACAGCCAGTTGAAGATCTTCGCCCCTGTCGGGATCGAGATAATCATGGTGGTGATCCCGAAGAACGAGTTCACACTGGCCCCCGAGCCCATGGTGAAGAAGTGATGCAGCCACACCAGGTACGACAACACGGTAATCACCACAGTGGCGTAGACCATGGAGGTGTAACCGAACAGCGGCTTGCGGCTGTAGGTGGCCACGATCTCGGAGAAAATACCGAACACCGGCAAGATCAGGATGTACACCTCGGGGTGACCCCAGATCCAGATCAGGTTCACGTACATCATGGCGTTGCCGCCCAGATCGTTGGTGAAGAACGCCGTATCCAGGTAACGGTCCATGGTCAGCATGCCCAGCACCGCCGTCAGCACCGGGAACGCCGCCACGATCAGGATGTTGGTGCACAGGGAGGTCCAGGTGAACACCGGCATCTTCATCAAGCTCATGCCCGGAGCGCGCATCTTGACGATGGTCACCAGCAGGTTCACGCCCGACAACAGCGTCCCCACCCCGGCAATCTGTAACGCCCAGATATAGTAATCCACCCCGACCCCGGGACTCTGCAATATCCCCGATAGAGGCGGATAGGCCAGCCAGCCGGTCTTGGCAAATTCACCCACAAACAGGGACACCATCAACAAGGCGGCGCCACCGGTGGTCATCCAGAAACTGAAGTTGTTCAGGAACGGGAAGGCCACATCACGGGTGCCGATTTGCAAGGGAATCAGGTAGTTCATGATCCCGGTCACCAACGGCATGGCCACGAAGAAAATCATGATCACGCCGTGGGCGGTGAAGATCTGGTCGTAGTGATGGGGCGGCAGATAGCCGGTGGAATCGCCAAAGGCCATGGCCTGGTGCAGGCGCATCATGATCGCGTCGGCGAAGCCGCGCAGCAGCATCACCAAGCCAAGAATGATGTACATGATGCCGATTTTTTTGTGGTCAATGGTGGTGAACCACTCGTTCCACAGGTAGCCCCACAGCTTGTAGCGGGTCAGGGCGGCGAGCGTCGCGATACCACCCAGTGCCACCACGACAAAGGTGCCGAGGATAATCGGGTCATGGAAGGGAATCGCGTCCCAGGTAAGGCGACCAAAAATCAGCTTGGTCAGGTCCAGGTTCTCAAACATGGGCGGCACCTACTGCGTTTGCGATCAGGAAAGAATTATTCATGGTGGCCTCCATGCTGCTGATGATCACCATGGCCTTCATGGTCAGCCTCGGCATCGCCATGGTGACCGGCGTGCTTGTCCATGCCACCGTGGTACATCATGTCTTCCATACAGGTCTGGCCGGGTTCCACGCAGCGATTGAAGATGCCGTAGTAAAGCGTCGGATCCACCTGGCCGTAATAGCTCACCGGGTCAGCAATGCTCGGCTCTTCCAGTTGCAGGTATTCATCGCGGCTCAAGTTCCCGTCGCTGGCTTTCACCTTGGCGACCCAGCTGGCGAAGTCCTCTTCGCTCAACCCGTGGAAATCGAATTTCATCTGCGAGTAGCCGGCACCACTGTAGTTGGCAGAAAAACCTTGGTAGACGCCCGGTTCGTTGATCACCCCATGCAGCTTGGTCTCCATGCCCGCCATGGCATAGATCTGCCCGGCCATGGCCGGAATGAAGAAGGAGTTCATCATGGTAGAAGCGGTGATCTTGAAACGAATCGGGTGATTCACCGGCGCCGCCAATTCATTGACGGTGGCGATGCCCTGCTCCGGATAGATAAACAGCCACTTCCAGTCCAGCGCCACCACTTCCACGGTGAGCGGTTCCAGCCCCACCGGTACTGGCGTTTCAGCATCAATCCGATCCAGCGGACGATAGGGATCCAACTTGTGGGTGCTCACCCAGGTCATGGCGCCCAGCGCGATGATGATCATCAGCGGAACAGACCAGATCACCAGCTCGAGCACGGTGGAATGGGTCCAGTCAGGCTTGTAGTTGGCCTCGGTGTTGCTCTCCCGGTAATGCCAGGCAAACCAAAACGTCAGTACGATCACCGGTACAATGACCAGCAACATCAGTACGGTTGCCCAGACGAGCAAATCCCGCTGTTGCACGGCCACGTCACCAGAGGGGGACATCACGACTGCGTCACAGCCCGATAGCAAGGCGGCGACAAGCAACGTCAACGACGCTCCACGCAAGTATTTGAATAATTGCATTGGCGAATCTTCTGGTTGGCTTTTAGGTAAACAGGACTCTATCCAAGGGCATGGGTAGCCGGTATTGGACATTTTGTCCCATAGGCTTAAAGTCCTAACCATACTTGATGAACATCAAGGCACAAACAACAACTCTGGTGAAGAGCCCCTAACATGTCTCAGACCTATCCGGCGTCCATGCCGAGCGAAAAAAACCACGCTTCCGTGGCCCCAAATGAAATCGCCGTGGGCGTGGTCATCGGCCGTACCTCCGAGTATTTCGACTTCTTTGTATACGGCATCGCCTCCGTACTGATCTTTCCGCAGCTGTTTTTCCCTTTTACCGGCCAGCTGCAGGGCATGCTCTACTCCTTCATGCTGTTCGCCCTGGCCTTTGTGGCGCGTCCCTTCGGCACGGCCCTGTTTATGTGGATTCAGCGCCAGTGGGGGCGCGGCATCAAGCTCACCGCCGCGCTGTTCCTGCTGGGCACCGCCACCGCGGGCATCGCCTTCCTGCCCGGCTATGAAAAGCTGGGCGGCTACGCCATTGCCCTGCTCGCCCTGTTCCGGGTAATACAGGGCATCGCATTCGGCGGCTCCTGGGATGGCCTGCCCTCCCTGCTCGCCCTGAACGCCCCCAAGGAAAGCCGCAGCTGGTACACAATGATCGGCCAACTGGGCGCGCCGCTGGGCTTTGTGATCGCCAGCGCCCTGTTCCTGTATCTCTATAACAGCCTGAGCGCCGCGGACTTCCTGGGCTGGGGCTGGCGTTACCCGTTCTTCGTGGCCTTCGCCATTAACGTGGTCGCCCTGTTTGCGCGCCTGCGCCTGGTGCTGGGTGAGGAATACACCGAAGCCATGCAGGAAAGCGAGCTGGAACCGATCCGTACTTCCGAGATGGTGCGCGAGGAAGGCCACAATATTTTCATTGGCTCTTTTGCCGCCTTGGCCAGCTATGCGCTGTTCCATGTGGTGACCATCTTCCCGCTCTCCTGGATCGCCTTTCAGGGCAGCCAGACCACCGCCGAAGTGCTGACCGTACAGGTGTTGGGAGGCTTCGTGGGCATCCTGGCCACCATCGGCTCCGGCTGGATCGCCGCCCGCATCGGCAAGCGCACCACCGTGGGCGCCCTGGCCGCCATGATCGGGGTCTTTAGCCTGCTTACGCCGCTGTTGATGGGCGGCACCCCGGTCATGCAAGACACCTTCATCCTGCTCGGCTTTGCCCTGCTCGGCGTCTCCTACGGCCAAGCGTCCGGCACGGTGACCGCCAACTTCGCCCCGCGCTTTCGCTACACCGGCGCCGCCCTCACCTCTGACTTCGCCTGGCTGTTCGGCGCTGCCTTCGCCCCACTGGTAGCCCTGGGCCTGTCCGCCAAATTCGGACTCATGTCAGTGACGGTGTATCTGCTATCCGGCGTGATCTGCACCCTGCTGGCGCTGGCAGTGAATCAGTCGCTGGAGGAACACGGGGACGAGGGTTGAAAGTGCAAAGTTAAACGTTGAAACGCGGCCTTGCGCCGCCGTTCAGCTGAAACCACAGAGGCCGCGCCCGGACATCAGGCGCGGCCTCTTCGTTTTCGCCACTCCTGATCTACAACGCCGCTGCAGGAACGAAGCGAAGCGTAGTAACGCACGAAGTGCGGCCCGAAGGGTGAGCGTAGCGAATACGCCGCTTGAGGCGCGAACCGCGTGTTAACGCGGAATCGTCCAGAGGACGATCAAGCATCTCTGAACTCGATGATGCTGCAGATATCCTGTTCCTCGCTGTCGCTCGGTTCGCGGCTCAAGCGCCGCTCCTACGGCGGCTCTGTAGAAAACATAAAAGGCGAATCCCCCCCTGTGGGAGCAGGCGTTCGACCGCGATAGCCGTGGCACTGTGTTGTTTCGCGGTGGAACCACCGCTCCCACAATGCTATCTGCACCAGTAAAAAAGGCCGCACCCAGATCAGAGCGCGGCCTTTTTCCTATCCGACCCGGCAAACCCCAGATCGCGTTTGAACTTTACACTTTCAACTTTTAACTCAGACTCCCCAGCGCCGCCTTGGTAAACGGCGCAATGTCCTCTTCTTTCCCTTCGCGCATTTTTACCAGCCAGTTCGGGTCCTGCAGCAGGGCACGGCCCACGGCGATCATGTCGAACTCGTCGTTATCCATGCGGCGCTCCAGCTCGTCCAGCCCCGCCGGGTTGGCGGTGCCGCCCATGCCATCCGGGCTGTTGAGGAAGTCCCCGTCCAGACCCACGCTACCCACGGAAATCACCGGCTTGCCGGTAATCTTCTTGGTCCAGCCCGCCAGGTTCAGGTCAGAGCCTTCAAATTCCGGCAGCCAGAAACGGCGCGTGGACGCATGGAACACATCGACACCGGCCTCAACGAACGGCATCAGAAAACGCTCCAGCTCTTCCGGGTTCTGGGCCAGCTTCGCCTCGTAATCCTGCTGCTTCCACTGGGAGAAACGCAGCACGATGGCAAAATCTTCACCTACCGCTTCGCGTACCGCCTTGACGATTTCAATGCCGATACGGGCACGGTTCTCGATGGAGCCACCATATTCGTCATCACGCTGGTTAGTGCCTTCCCAGAAGAACTGGTCGAGCAGGTAACCGTGGGCACCGTGGATTTCGACCCCGTCAAAGCCCACCTCTTTGGCGGCCTTGGCGGATTCAGCAAAGGCACGGACCACATCCTGGATATCCGCCTTGCTCATGGCTTCGCCGTTTTCCTTGCCGGGCTTGAACAGACCAGAAGGCGAATAAGCAGGCACATCTTTATCCGGGCCAATGCCGGGTTTTCGCACCGAGCCTACATGCCACAGCTGGGGAATGATCTGGCCACCGGCCTCGTGCACCGCATCCACCACCTTCTTCCAGCCCGCCATGGCCTCGTCACCATAAATGGCCGGCACTCGCTCGTAACCGTTGGCGGCCTTGTGGCCCACGAAGGTGCCTTCGGTAATGATCAGGCCTACCTCACCTTCGGCGCGGCGCTGGTAGTAGCCCACCACCTGATCGTTAGGCACATACCCCGGAGAAAACGTACGGGTCATGGGCGCCATGGCCACCCGGTTACGCATTTTCAGGGATTTGTGTTCAAAAGGACGTAACAGGCTATCCAGGGAACTACTCATCGGGCTCTCCTCATCAATCTTGTTTATTCAATCTTCGTTTATTCACTCTCTAAGCCGAGCCTATATCTGGCTCAGCTTGAGCATTCGGGGAACAGAGAAAGGGGCTAGCAATGGCAACCACCCTCGCAATAGCCCTTTCAGCGGCACTCTCAACAACACTTGCTCAATAACAAACAGAATCAGCGCATCCACCCTCACGGGTGGTCAATTCAATTTGGTTGCGTAATAAAACCTTATTTGGTTTCTTAATGCAACCATTCTGATCTATACTGCCGCCATGACACGTAAACGTTTCGACGACATGGGCTGCTCGGTGGCCTGCGCCCTCAATGAGGTCGGTGACTGGTGGTCCCTGCTGGTGGTCAAGCAGGCCATGCTGGGCACCCGCCGCTTTGTGGATTTCCAGCACAGCTTGGGCATCGCCAAGAACATCCTCTGCAACCGCCTGTCGCGGCTGGTGGATAACGGCGTGATGGTGCGTGTGGACGTGGGCGAGCACGGCAAGCGCTACGAATACCGCCTCACCGACAAGGGCCGCGATCTGTTTACCGTGGTCACCGCCCTGCGCCAGTGGAGCGAACGCTGGAACGGCGAGAAAGACGCCATGCAACTGGTGGACGGCCAGAGCGGCGAACCACTGGCCCCGGTAGTGGTTAAGAACCAGCAAGGCAAAGCACTCACCGTGCGGGATGTGCGGTTTGTGGATAAAGATGGCCAGCCATGGGAGAACGTCGGGTGACTGCAGTGTCAGCGCTGCAAAAACGCTGGAACCGCGTCGTCGCCCCGCTTCTGCCCAACCCGCAAGCCACCTGGCAACAACTGGCCTCCCACTACAGCGAACCCCATCGCCACTATCACACACTGGATCACGTCGCCGCCTGCCTGAACTGGCTGGATCAATACCGTCACCTGGCCGACGACCTACTGTGCATTGAACTGGCCCTCTGGGCCCACGATGTCATCTACGATCCCCGCGCCAACGACAACGAGACCCGTAGCGCAGACTGGTTTGCCCATCAGTTTGTCGATAGCGATCTGACCGACCAACAGCGTACCCGTGTACAGGAACTCATCCTCGCCACCCTCCACCCGCACCCACCGACAGATACCGACATGGCCCTGCTGCAAGATATCGACCTGAGCATTCTTGGGGCGGATGCGAAATTGTACGACCGGTATGAAGGGTGGATTCGGCAGGAATATGAGTTTGTGCCGGAAGCGGCATTTCGGAAAGGGCGTAGTGCGGTGTTGCAGAGTTTTCTGGATCAGGATGTGATTTATCACACCGCTGATCTAAGGGAGAAGCTGGGGTTGCCAGCCGGAGAAAACCTCAGTCGCGCTTTGGAAAATTTGCGGGATTAACGCCCTATCCGTAGGAGCGGCCTCGCGGCGCGATTTTCAAAAACCGGGATCAGGTCTTGATGTTGCATTCAAGTGCATGGGGCAAGACCTGACTCCATTACCTCGTTAAAGCTTTTTCACATGTTTTTTGTACCATCGCCTGCCGAAATAGCCATCCAGATGCCATGACAGAGCAGGCAACACTCCCCGCTTGCGCAGCCAGAAACGGGAAGGGATTTGCCTATCCGTTCCGACATAACCAAGAGTAATTAATGCCGTAACAACGCCTTCCCCCTGCGCTTTATTCCTGTGCGCGAGCAGATTACCGTAACCATCAACAATAGCAGTATGCCCTTCAAGGCTGCCACGATAGACAAATCCCGGCATGCCAGGTGAACCCGACTCGATGGAATTGCAATGGGAAGCATGAACAACCGGAACACCAATTAACCTGGCGTTTTCCTTTACTACAGCAAGCAAGTTACTCAAATTATGCGTTTCCATTTTCCGGGTCAGCCAGGACGGCCAATCTTCAGGCATACTCCACCAATGCGAGCCGCCCAATAAAACATCTACCTTGCCCTGCAGGCGGCGGGCCGTCTGGCTGCGCATGAACTCCCAACAAACCGCAGTACCCACTCGAACACCCGCGATCTCACCCAGCTCCCCGGTATCATCGGATTCACCTGGCTCATAAAAAGCGTTTTCCCACATAGTGGGAAGATCCTTGTCATGTGTACCAACCAGTTCACCGTTATTGAAACAGAAATAACGGTTGCGAACCCCACCCTCTGCTACCCGGCACATCAGTGAGCCTCCGATCACCACCCCATGCTGATGAGAAAACGCCTGCAAAAACCTCACTGAGGGGCCATCGTCGGTTTCGATGGCGCGAACCAGTGAAGGATCAAAGTTCACTCCAGTATTAAAGAATTCCGGCAAGGCAATCCATCCCGCGCCCATCTCCACTGCCCGCTCTGACAATCGCCGGCAGGCCGCCAGATTATGTTGCGTATCGCCAACCCGCGTATCCAACTGAATGGCCGCAGCAGTGACCTCATCAGAAACATGTATCGTCTTATTTTCCATGTTCAAACCCTGTCCTTTATCCATATATCCACCCTAAACACCGGCCGGAAACGCCACCATTGCCGGCTCAGACAGAGCCATGGTATTTTCAGACACAATTATCAGGAACGTATCCTTGTGCAGCATATATCCACGATCTACGCACGCTTCATTTGCCGCGAACTCCAGCTGCCAACCTCTGAGATTGATGCACTACTGGACAACTCATCACTGTCACACAGTGATATCGTCAATAGCGCAACTATGCCTTACCTGGACTTTTTCGCATTTCTGGACCGTGTCATTGTTACAAAGTCCGCGGCAGATCTTGGCTTGAAAATCGGTGCCCAACTCACTCCGCCCTCATTGGGTGAACTCGGCAACGCGATGCTTTGCGCACCCACATTTTGGGAAGCATGCAAGCTCGCAGAGACATTTATTTCAGTGCATGTTGGGTACATACGACTGCAAGTGGACCATCATGACAATGGCGTGATATTAAGCTTCTTCGAATTGGCAAATCTTGGAGACACCCGCCGCTTCCAGACAGAAGTGCTTATGCTCTTGGTGCAAAACCTGATTGAAGCGGCCACCTGCCAGCCATTTGATCAGGGCCGTTTATTGTTTCCTTACCCTGCACCTGATAACCATGAACAATACGCCGACTATTTTCATAGCCCGGTGGAGTTTTCTTCCCCCTGTACGGCAATGGAAATCCCCCATCATTATCTGGAGACCTCGTCACCGTTTTATGACCCTGTCGCCTGGAAAAGCACTCAACTCACGCTGAAAACCCGCAAACAACAACTGCAATACACCGAGCGATCTCCTTACACCCAACAGGTCATTCACCTTCTGCACGAACAGGGCGAGCCCTGGCCCAGCGCCAGTCAAACAGCACACCGCCTTAACATGACGGAACGCTCACTCAGCCGACACCTGAAACAGGAAAGCACAAGCTACCGATCCATCCGCAATCGACTCCTGCAAGAACGGGCACAATTCTACCTTCACCACACTGGGCTATCGGTGGATGCCATCGCAAGTCAGCTAGGCTACCGGGACTATTCCAGTTTCAGACGCGCTTTCAAGAAATGGCAGGGGTGTACCCCCAGCCACTTTCGGCAACAGAAAAGCCCCCCCCGCTCAGAAACCTGACGGGGTAAGGTCGCACGAGTAAGACCGAACTTTCGCTACCGATTCACCAACCGCCTGGCCTTCCAATACCGCTGACTCCAATAGGGATTATTAAGCGACGACTGCATGACACCGCTACTCACCGAGGCATGCATAAATTCATCCTCCCCCATATAGATCCCCACGTGGCGATTGCCCGGGCCGGTTTTGAAAAACACCAGGTCGCCCACTTCCAGTTCGTTGCGGGCGACGGGTTCGCCTTCTTGCATCAGGGCGGAGGTGGTGCGGGGGACTTTCATGTTCAGCTGCGAGAGGAAGGTGAGGTAGACAAAGCCGGAGCAGTCCACGCCTTTGGGGCTGAGGCCGCCGTATTGATAAGGCACGCCCTGCCAGTCTTCTTTCTGGGCGAGCAGACTATCGAGTATCAGGGTCTGCCGGGGTGGCAGCTCCTGTGGAGTTTCGGCTATTTCCGGTTGCCGAGATTCCCGTTCGGGGGGCACCAGGCTGCAGGCTGCCAGGCTGGTTAATACCAGAAGCAGGTAGGGAAGCCGGACAGGAATGGCGGTATAGCGGGACATAGGGTGATAGTGATGGCTGACTTAAGGAGTCAGGCAGCCGGGCGGCGGGAAGGTTCCATAAGGCAGTTGAAAGTTCAAAGTGGAAAGTTGAAACGCGCACAAGCTTGCGCCATCCGAACTCGAAGAGACCGCACCCAGCGTTCTGGGCGCGGCCTCCATACGATCGGAATCGAGAACATCCGGCGCGCTTCAACTTTGAACTTTCAACTCACGCCTGGGCCAGCTCGTCGCGCATTTGCTGGATGACGGCGGCGTAGTCGTCTTTGCCGAAGATGGCGGAACCGGCCACGAAGGTATCAGCACCAGCGGCGGCCACTTCGCGGATGTTCTTCTCGGACACGCCACCATCCACTTCCAGACGAATGTCATAGCCGCTGGCGTCGATCAGCTGGCGCACTGCGCGGGTCTTGTCCAGCGTGGAGGGAATGAACTTCTGCCCGCCGTAGCCCGGGTTCACGCTCATCAGCAGGATCATGTCCAGCTTGTCCATCACGTATTCCAGGCAGTCCGGGCGGGTGGCCGGGTTGAGGACCAGGCCGGCTTTGCAGCCGTAGCTCTTGATCAGCTGCAGGGAGCGATCCACGTGTTGGCTGGCTTCCGGGTGGAAGGTGATGTAGCTGGCGCCGGCTTCGGCGAACATGCTGATCAGTTCATCCACCGGGCTGACCATCAGGTGCACGTCGATGGGAGCGGTGATGCCGTGATCGCGCAGAGCCTTGCAGACCATGGGGCCGATGGTCAGGTTGGGCACGTAATGGTTATCCATCACGTCGAAATGGATCACATCGGCTCCGGCCGCCAACACCGCGTCGCACTCCTCACCCAAGCGGGCAAAGTTGGCGGCAAGGATGGAGGGAGCGATCAGATAGTCCTGCTTGGGCATGGGGCATCCTCAGTGTAAAGACAGTTGCGAGTGACGAGTTTCGAGTTGCGAAAACCCAAGATCAAAGGCGAATATTTTGCCTTTCGAAACTCGTTACTCGCAACTCGTCACTTTCGATTCATCGCGGTGGAACCACCGCTCCTACAAAACCGGTTTCGGCTTTGGATCAGGTGCTCTTGAGTAACCGATCCAGTTCATCCAAGCGCTCCGGGGTGCCGATATCCCACCACTGGCCTGTGTGATGCTCGCCGCTGACGGCGTCATCCGCCATGGCGGCCCGCAATATCGGCGCCAGCTTGGCTTCGCCCTCTGGCAGACCTGTAAATACAGCCGGATCAAAACGGCCAATGCCGGCATAGGTGAGCCTAGGCTCGGCATTATCGCGCAAGCGGCCCGCCTCTGTCAGATGAAAATCCCCTTGCGGGTGATGTTCAGGGTTATCCACCAATACCAGATGCACCGGGTCCGGGCGCCCCTGCACCAGCCGAGCAAGATCAAAATCGGTCCAGATATCACCGTTAATCAGTAAAAACGGTTGATCACCCAACAATGGCAGCGCCCGCTTGATGCCCCCGGCGGTTTCCAACGGCGTACCTTCATGGGAGTAAACAATGGGAATGCCGTAGCGGGCACCATCCCCCAGAAAGGCTGCCAGCTTCTCGCCTTGCCAGCCGGTGTTGATCACCAGAGATTCGATACCGGCGTCACGCAGGGCCTCAATGTGGTATTCAATTAATGCTTTACCACCGGCCTGCAGCAACGGTTTGGGGGTGTGGTCGGTGAGTGGCCGCATGCGTTTGCCGTAGCCGGCGGCCAGAATCATCGCCTTCACTCGTTATCCTCGATCTGGTCCAGAATCCATTGCAGGTCCGCCAGCTCCGGGCGGCGAGCAATGACGGTACGCAGATAGGCAAAGAACCGTGGCACATCGCCCAGGTACTTGGGCTTGCCATCGCGGTGACAGATGCGGGCAAAGATACCGATGACCTTGATGTGGCGCTGGGCACCCATCAAATCGCAATCGCGCAGGAAGTCCTCAAAGTAGGATGGCACCGGCAAGCCTGCCGTTGTTGCCTTGTCGAAATACTCGCGCAGCCAGGTAAGCACGCGCTCTTCCGGCCAGCTCAGAAAGGCATCCTTGAACAGGCTGATCACGTCATAGGTGATCGGCCCGGCCACCGCATCCTGAAAATCAATCACGCCCGGATTCGGGTCGGACACCATCAGGTTGCGCGGCATGTAATCGCGATGCACGAACACTTGCGGCTGCGCCAACGCAGAACGGATCAGCACATGGAACACGCGGTCCAACCGTTGGCGCAGTTCGCCAGTGACTACCTTTTCCCGGTGGCGAAACAGGTACCATTGTGGAAACAGCTCCAGCTCTCGCTGCAGCAACGCTTCGTCATACTGCGGTAAGCCGGCGGTATCGGTATGCAATTGCTGGGTGATCAGGGCGTCGATGGCAGCGCTGTACCAATCGTTGGCATTGGCTTCGTTCAAGGCGGTCAGCCAGGTTTCTGTGCCCATGTCGCTGAGCAATAAAAAGCCCTGCTGCAAATCCTGATGAAGAATATCCGGCACATGCAGGCCCGCCAGCTTCAGGCGCCCGGCAATATCCACGAAGGGACGGCAATCTTCCTGTTCCGGCGGCGCATCCATGGCCACCAGGCTGGTATCGCCGTGAAAATAACGGAAGTAGCGACGAAAACTGGCATCCGCGGACGCAGGCTCACCGGCCACTGACTCACCCAGATAAGCGCTTACCCACTGGTCAAGGGCGTGCTTTCTCGGGTCCGGGCTTACTTCGGATTTACTTTTATCAGGCTGCATTGCCTTCCTTGTTCGATTACACTGCCGCTTTTGGTGGACGGAAAGTCCGACCGCGCCATAAAGCGGCCTTTTTACCTGTTCTGAGCAGCTGATGCCACTGCCCATACCTCGATTATTGATTCCTGCCCTGCTGCTTGCCTCAGGGGCCAGCCTTGCGGAAAATGACCTGAACTGGGTTGACCGCGAAGAGATGGCCACGTTCCCTGCCGTGCAACAGCGGCCGATACCCGAGTGGTGCGGCGGCATTTACTATAACCCCCGTGTCGGCATGCCCGTGGATGGCAGCGATACCGTGGTGACCGCGGATCACTCCACCCTGACCCAGGATGGCCTGATCAACCTGGACGGCGACGTACTGATTGAACAGCCCGGCCGTCGCATCACCACCGACATTGCCGAGCTCGATCAAACCACCGGCAAGTTCGAGCTAGAAAGCGGCATGCGCCTGGAAAGCGACAGAGCCACCTTTATCGCCGACAACATGAGCGGCCAGACTCGACGTAAAGAAGGCAGCCTGCAAGGCGTACGCTACTCTCTGTTCGACAACGGCGCCCGTGGCAACGCCGATTATATCTTCCTGAACCAGAACACCACCACCATCACCAATGGCTCTTACACCACCTGTGCGCCCGGCTCCAATGGCTGGGTCATGCAAGGCGACCGTATCTTCCTGGACCGGGACAAGGGCTGGGGCGAAGCCAACAACGTGGTGCTCAAGGTCAAGAGCATGCCCATTTTCTGGCTACCCTGGATGACCTTCCCCATTGATGACCGGCGCAAGAGCGGCCTGCTGTTTCCCACTCTCTCCGTGGGCGATAGCGGTGGGCTGGATATCTCCCAGCCCATCTACCTGAACCTGCACCCACAGTTCGACGCCACCATCGCACCGCGCTATATCGATGGCCGGGGCAGCGGCGTGGACAGCGAATTCCGCTATCTGTCCCCGTGGGGCGAAGGCAGCCTCAGCTATGGTGTGCTGTTCAACGACCGCAAATTCGATGACGAAAACCGCCAAGTGGGCCGCTGGAGCCATAATGGCAACATCAACCGCTGGAGCCTGGAGACCGATTTCACCTACGTCTCCGACGATTTCTACTTCAAGGATCTGGATACCGGCCTG
The DNA here is from genome assembly GCF_040118815.1 of Alcanivorax sp. Lineage (GTDB taxonomy): Bacteria > Pseudomonadota > Gammaproteobacteria > Pseudomonadales > Alcanivoracaceae > Alcanivorax. The sequence goes on along the minus strand of NZ_JBEDTC010000016.1, from coordinate 51,169 downwards.
GAAATTAGCTCCCAGACCCACCTGCCCCGGCTGGCGGAAGCCCGCTACTACGGGCGCACCTGGCAAGTCCTGGGCCGACTGCAATCCTGGCAGACCATCGACCCCACCCTGGACGACGCGGACCTGCCCTACCGACGGCTTCCCCAACTGCAATTAACCGGGGACCCGACTCTGGTCGGCCCGGTGAAGGGCCTCTGGCTGTCTGATATTACCGCCTTTGACCGCAGCGATTCCGACGACAGCGGCAAAGCCACCGGGTTGCGCGGCCACATGGCTCCCGCCCTGAGCATGCGCCTGCAAGAACCCTGGGGTTATGTGGAACCCCGCACCCGGCTGTACCATACGCAGTACCGGCTCGATAACGTGGACGCCACTGCCGAGGACAACCCGGACATGACCACTTGGGGCGCCAGCCTGGACTCCGGCCTGTTCTTCGAGCGCCCCGGTAACTGGTTCGGCTCCAGCTTCACCCAGACCTTGGAGCCACGCCTGTTCTTGAACAAGGTGGCCTACGAAGACCAAGACGAACTCCCCAACTTCGATTCCGGCGAACTGACCTTCTCCTACAATTCCCTGTTCCGGGAAAATCGCTTTATCGGTTACGACCGTATCGGCGATGAAGAAAAATTGGCGGTGGGCCTGACCAGCCGCTTCCTGCATGATGGCACCGGCCGCGAGCAGCTGCGCCTGCGAGTGGCTCAAGGCTTCTATTTTGAAGACCGTAAAGTGATCACCGAACGGGCCGTGGAAGACCCCACTGACGACCAGACCCCGGTTGTTGGTGACGCTCGCTGGAACTTTGCGCGCGATTGGTACCTCTACTCAGAGGCCCAGTGGGATACCGAAGAAAACAAACGCGAGCGCTCCAATTTTCAGATTGGCTATAACGACCGGGAGCGACGCGTCATCAACTTGGGCTATCACGACCGCCCGGCAGACGACATCCGCGCATCGGAAGTCAGCGCCATTTTGCCGGTTCACCGGCACTGGCGACTGATTGGACGCTGGGCATACGACTTGGACAACCAACGCTCACTGGAAACCATGGCCGGTGCTGAATACCGCAATTGCTGCTGGAAACTGCGTCTGTTGAGCCAGCGGGAGCTGGTAGACGACAACGGCGACGGCAATCTCGAAGCGGATAGCACCATCTCATTCCAGATCCAGATGATCGGCCTGGGCGGCTTTGGCGGCCAGATAGATTCCCTACTGGAACGCAGCATTCCGGGATACAGGAGAGAATATGATTGATAGAACGCTGCACGCGGCACGTTTCACGCTGCAGGCAAAACACACCCTGCTTGGCCTGTTCGCCATGGCCGTGCTGATGGTACCCGCCTGGAGTCAGGCCAAGGTGCAGATGCTTGATCGCATTGTGGCCGTGGTTAACGATGGTGCCATCATGGCCAGCGAGCTGGATGAGCGGATCAACACCATCGCTTTGCAGTTCCAGGAAAAGGGCCAACAACTGCCCCCTCCCGCCGTGATGCGCGAGCAAGTCCTCGACCGCATGGTGCTGGAACGCCTGCAGCTACAGCTGGCCGAACGAGGCGGCATCAAGGTCGACGACGCCAGCCTTAACCAGGCCCTGGCCGGCATCGCCCGCCAGAACGGCATGAGCCTGGAAGACTTTGCCGCCGCCCTGCGCGAAGACGGCTACGACTGGCCCCAGTTCCGCGAACAGATTCGCGAAGACATGGTGATCTCCCGCCTGCAGCAACGTAGCGTGGCCTCGCGCATCCAGGTGACCGACCGGGAAGTGGATCGCTTTCTGGGCTCCGAGATGGGCAAACAGATGTTCCAGGAAGACTTTCACCTGGGCCACATTCTGGTACGCGTTCCCGCTGAAGCCAGCCCGGAAGACATCACCCAGGCCCGCACCAAGGCCGAAGGCATCATCGAAAAGCTAAAGAACGGCGATGACTTCCAGCAACTGGCCGTGGCCGAATCCGATGGCCCCAAAGCTCTGGAAGGCGGCGACCTGGGCATGCGCTCGGCCGCCCAGTGGCCCACCCTGTTTGCGGAAAATGCCATCGACCTGAACAAGGGCGAGGTTTCCGAACCGCTGCGCTCCGGTGCCGGTTTCCATATTCTGAAAATGATCGACCGCAAAGGCGGTTCAGAGAAAGTCGTTACCCAGTATCAGGTACGCCATGTACTGATCAAAACCGACGCTCTAACCAGCGCCGAGCAAGCTCAGCAAGAAGCTGTTCGCCTTCATGATGAGATTGCGGCGGGCAAGCGCCAGTTCAGCGACACCGCTGCCGAATTCTCTGACGACCCGGGCAGCGCCCGCAGTGGCGGCGAACTGGGCTGGGTCAACGAAGGCGAAATGGTGCCGGAATTCGAGGACATGATGCTCAACACCCCCGTGGGTGAGCTGTCCCCGGTATTCGAAAGCCAGTTCGGGTGGCACTTCCTGCGCGTCGATGACGTGCGCGACGCGGACATGAGCGCCGAATTTCGCCGCATGCAAGCCACCCAGGCCCTGCAGAAGCGCCGCTTTGAAGAAGAGCTGGAAACCTGGGTGCAGGAAAAACGCAGCGAATCCTATGTGGATATCAGGCTATGACGCTTGCAGGCAGCACGCAGCACGCAACATGCCTGCCCGGCAGTGGGCAATAAACCGTGCCTGCTCCTATCGCCATCACCTATGGTGACCCGGCAGGGATCGGGCCGGATCTGGTCCTGACTCTGCCTGATACCTTTGCCGATGCCCCGTTGGTGGTGATCGGCGACCGTCAGGTGCTGGCCGAACGAGCACAACAGCTGGGCCTGACGGTGGCTCTGGCCGACTGGCAACCCGGCCAGCCCCTGCCAGCAGGGAGCCTGCCCGTCTGGCACACACCAGCAGGCGCGCCAGTAATCGCCGGCCAGCCAAACCCGGCCGCCGCCACCGGCACCCTCACCATGCTTACCCGCGCCGCTCAGGGCTGCCTGGACGGCACCTTCTCGGCCATGGTCACTGCCCCGGTCGCCAAAAACGTGATTTGCGAGGGCGCCGATCCGGCCTTCACTGGCCATACCGAGTTTCTTGCCGAACAGGCCGGTGTGGCGCAGGTGGTAATGATGCTCACCGCCCCGGCCCGGACGCAGGATCTTCGGGTGGCCCTGGCCACCACTCATCTGCCCCTGAGCCAGGTTCCGGCGGCGATTACCCCGGCGGGCCTGATACGCACCCTGAGCATTCTCCGTGACGACCTGATCAGCAAATACCGGATTGCCGAGCCTCACATCATGGTACTGGGGCTCAACCCCCATGCCGGCGAAGGCGGACATCTGGGTCGCGAAGAACTGGATGTGATCATCCCCACACTGGAACAGCTACGCGCACAAGGCATGGCGCTCACCGGCCCCCTGCCCGCCGACACCGCCTTCCAGCCACACCTGCTGGAACAGCATGATGCGGTGCTGGCCATGTATCATGACCAAGGCCTGCCGGTGCTCAAATACGCCGGTTTCGGCGAAGCCATCAACATTACCCTGGGGTTGCCTTTCATACGCACTTCCGTGGACCATGGCACCGCCTTCGACTTGGCAGGCCGCGGCACCGCCAGCGCCAGCAGCCTGATCGCCGCCACACGCCAGGCATTGGTGCTGGCGTCACTGCACAGCGGTAGCTGACACTGATTACCGCATTGATAGCGCATTAATTCAGATACACCACCCGGCCCCGACCTGAGACCTGCTATGACAGAACACCGCACCCGTAAACGCTTTGGCCAGCATTTCCTGCACGACCGCAACCTGGTCGACCGCATGATCCGCACCCTGGGCCTGCAAACGGGCGACACCTTGGTGGAAATCGGCCCGGGCCGGGGCGCACTGACCTATCCCTTGCTGGAAGATGTCCCCCATTTGCATGTGGTCGAGCTGGACCGGGACCTGATTGCCCTGCTGCGCCAGGAAAACAGCCCCGAGCGGCTAACCATTCATGAGAGCGATGCGCTGCGCTTTGATTTCCGCAGCCTGAAACCGGCGGACAAGCCCCTGCGGGTGATCGGCAACCTGCCCTATAACATCTCCACCCCGCTGATTTTCCACCTGCTGGCCCAGGCCGACGCCATCAGCGACATGACCTTCATGCTGCAAAAAGAAGTGGTGGAACGGCTAACCGCCAGCCCTGGCACCCGCGACTGGGGGCGGCTGTCGATCATGGTGCAGTACCACTGTCAGGCAGATTACCTGTTCTTTGTGCCGCCAGAAGCGTTCAGCCCGCCTCCCAGAGTGGATTCTGCCGTGGTCAGGTTGATCCCCCACGCCAGCCCACCTCACCCGGCTGACGACGAGAACCACCTGCGTAAACTGGTGGCCCAGGCGTTCACACAACGACGCAAGGCCATCCGTAATGGGTTAAAATCCTGGGTGAGCCTCGAACAATTCGAAGCACTTGGCATCGATGCCGGCTTGCGCCCGGACCAACTGTCCGTGGCCGACTACGTGGCCTTGGCCAATATCAGTCGCCCGGTATCAGATGCTGAACAAGCCGAGACACCAGACACCCACGAAGGCAAGGGAGACAGCACCCCATGAGCGTCACCGAACAAGGCAGCAGCGACACCGCCAACGACGACTCCCGCCACGATATTCAAGTGTCTGTGGAAACCGAATTCCTGCCAGATCAGAGCGACGCAGAAGGCGAGCGCTGGGTGTTTGCTTACCATATCAGCATCCACAATCAGGGCTCCGTTAGCGCACGCCTGCTCACCCGTCACTGGGTGATCACCGATGGCGAAGAACGGGTACAGGAAGTCCATGGCGAAGGCGTCATTGGCGAACAACCGCATATTGCCCCCGGCCAGACCTTCCGCTACACCAGCGGCGCCATACTGGAAACCGAAGTCGGCAGCATGCGCGGCAGCTACCAGATGATCGGCGAAGATGGCATCCACTTTGACGCACAAATCCCCGCCTTCACCCTCGCAGCACCGCATGCATTGCATTAACGCCAGCACGCTTCACGTACCACGCAACACGCAAACTGCGCCTCTGAGCGTGCCGCGAGTGGCGTGCTGCATGCAAGCGGGCGCCGGAGGCGCCTTGTGACTGATTATGCGATTGGGGATCTGCAAGGCTGTCTGGGGGCGTTTGACTGTCTGCTGGAGAAAATTGGCTTCAACGCTGACTGCGACCGTCTGTTTCTGGCCGGGGATTTGGTCAATCGCGGGCCGGACTCGCTGGGCACCCTGCGCCGGGTCCACGCCCTGCGTGACAACGTCCATACCGTGCTGGGCAACCACGACCTGCATCTGCTGGCGGTGGCCAACGGCACCACCCGCAGCAAACGCAAAGACACCCTCAGCGAGATCCTCGACGCCCCGGACCGGGCCGAATTGCTGGGCTGGCTGCAACAGCAACCCCTGCTGATTCCCCTGCCGGAACACAACGCGGTAATGACCCATGCGGGCATCCCGCCACTGTGGTCACAGGAACAGGCCAGCCAGCGGGCAGCAGAAGTGGAAACCGTGCTGCGCAGTGACCAGGCGAGCGCCTTTTTTGCCCACATGTACGGCAACACCCCCGCCGGCTGGGACAAACAACTCAGCGGCCCGGATCGCTGGCGCGTCATCACCAACCATTTCACCCGCATGCGCTTTGTGGATCAGGCCGGCGAACTGGACCTGACCAGCAAAGGCGAGCCCGACCAGCCCCCCGCCGGCTTCATGCCCTGGTTCCAGCACCCCCAACGGGCACTCACCGGCACCCGTATCCTGTTCGGCCACTGGGCCGCCCTGGAAGGCCACAGCGGGGTCGATAACGTAGAGGCACTGGATACCGGATGTGTTTGGGGTGGTTCATTAACCGCGCTACGGCTGGACGACCTGGTCCGCGTCGCCTGCGACTGTTAGCTACGCCCGCTCACCCAAACGAATCCCGTGCTCCCCTGGTATCAGCTTCCGCCAGTTGTTTCAGCTGGCGACGCACCTTGTGGTCCCCCAGCAAAAAAAGCGACAACGCGAGCACAATCAATGCGGCGCCCGCCAGCACCAGAGCCCCCAGGCTTTCGCCATTGAGCACGCTACCCAGCGAGAGCGCCAGTACCGGTGTTATCAGCGTCACCAACGCCACGGTGGCGGCGGGCAAGCGAGCCAGCACCTGGTAGTAACAGTAAAAGCCCAACAGCGAGCCAAACACCGCCAGATACAGGATGGCGGACAAACCCCGATAGTCACCGCTAAAACTCAACGTCTGCCCGGTAATCAACATGCCAACGGCATAGCAGGGTAACGACAACAGCAAGCCGCCCACAGTCTGCTGCATGGGCTGAAGCCCGGCGCCAACCCGTTGCACCGCTATGCCACTGCCAGCGAACAGAGTCACCGCACTTAGCATCCACAGCAAGCCCACGCCACGGTCCCCCATGCCTTGCCCTGCGGCCAGCACTTGCAGGCTGTCATCGAACACCAACGCCAACCCGACCAGACCGATCAGGCAGGCACTCCAATGCCAGCGGTTAAGGCGCATCCCACCCGGCAATGCTTGTAGCATCAACCCGGATAACAAAGGGGCCAACCCAAAGATCACTGAAATCAGCCCGGAAGGCAGGTGGGCCGCCGCCATGTAGCTACAACCCATGGCGCCAAAAATACCCGGCAGGGAAGCCAAATAACTGAGCCGCGCCCGAGCATGCAACGGTAAAGACTGGCGCTTGACCCATAACCAACACAGCCCCAGCAGTGCAGCGATACCCATACGCACACCGGCGGCGGCCAGCGGCGCCATCGCATCACCACTCCATTTAATCCCCAGCGGCGTGGTTGCCCACACCGCCACCACGATCAAATACGCTGCCAGGGTTGGCATGCCGTTCTCCTTGGTTAAAAAGGAGCGAGTTTCGAGAACCGAGTCACGAAAGGCAGAAAACACGACGGTTAAAAGCTCTTCGCAACTCGAAACTCGTTACTCGCAACTAAAACAGACCTGCAAACCCCATAAACGAAAAAAGGCCGCAGGTCGGGGGACGCTGCGGCCTTCTTGCAGAACTGAAACTTTCAGTCACACAGCCGTCGTCCCTGCGCACGCCATTTGCGTGCACAGCGGTCGACGACCAGCATGAGAGGGGCTGAAGACGGTGCATACTCGCCTCTGTTGCGCCTGAAAGAGCGGCAATCTAGGCGCGAGGCGCGATGTTTGGCTTGCCCAAATGAGTAACGAGCAACAACGAGTGCCGCTCTTTCAGGCGCAACCCGAAGGGCTGGGCCCCTTTTTCCATCTGACTGCGCTGACTGAGGCTCACATAGATGACTATGCCACGCATCATTCAACGCATTCAGACAAAAAAATGAACTCCAGCAGAGACGAGGATGCACCGCCTTTAGCCCCTTAGTTTCAGTACGATAGAAAGCATGCGACCATTCTGCTCAAGAACTCATAGGTAAACAAGATGAAAGTGTATCTGGTGGGCGGCGCGGTGCGGGACTCTCTGCTCGGCCTCCCCGTGATGGAAAAGGACTGGGTCGTGGTCGGCGCCACACCGGAAGAAATGGAAGCTGACGGGTTTCGCCCCGTAGGTAAGGATTTCCCGGTATTCCTGCATCCAAACACGCAAGAGGAATACGCCCTGGCCCGAACCGAACGAAAATCCGGCCATGGCTACGGGGGCTTTACCTTCCACGCCGCCAGTGATGTTTCTCTGGAAGAAGATTTGATTCGTCGCGATCTGACCATCAATGCCATGGCAAAAGCCAAGGGCGGCAAGGTCATCGATCCGTTCAGTGGCCGGATTGATCTCAAGGCCCGGCTGCTGCGTCATGTCTCTCCCGCCTTTGCGGAAGATCCGTTACGCGTCCTTCGTGTCGCCCGCTTTGCGTCTCGCTATCACTGGCTGGGGTTTCGTGTCGCCGAGGATACACTAACGTTAATGAAGCAGCTGACCGATTCCGGTGAGCTAGGCTACCTGGTTCCCGAGCGAGTTTGGAAAGAAACCAGTCGCGCACTCATGGAACGCGATCCACAGGTGTTCTTTCAGGTACTTCACCGCTGCGGCGCCCTTCATGCCCTGTTTCCTGAAGTCGCCGCTCTGGACGGTGTACCGCAACCGGAACAGCACCATCCCGAAATCGACACACTGGTTCACCAGTACCTGTGCCTTGAACAAGCCGCCAAGCTTGGATTAAGCCTTCACGCCCGCTACGCCCTGCTTTGTCATGATCTGGGCAAAGGGAAAACCCCGAAGGAAGAATGGCCTCGTCATATTGCCCACGAAATACGCAGTGCGAGAATGAGCAGCAAGGTTTCCAAACGTCTCAAGGTGCCGAGAGAGGCCGCGACGCTGGCAGCGCTGGTTGCTGAGTTTCATACTCACTGCCACCGAGCACTGGAGTTAAAGCCGGCCACGGTCTGGAAACTGTTCAAGGCGCTGGATATTCTTCGCCGCCCGGAACGGCTGACGGATTTTCTGGGCGCCTGCGAGGCCGACGCGCGCGGGCGCACCGGCTTCGAAGATCGAGAATATCCCCAGGCCAATTACCTGCGCGGAGCGGCCGATGCCGCCCGGCAAGTGGATGTACAAGCACTGCGAACTCAAGGCCACGAAGGGCCCGCATTAGGTGAAGCCATTGAAAGCGCCCGCATTGATGCCATCACCACCTTTAAACAACAGGAGCAGCCCCTCTGATGACCGCCCCCGTCGCGCTGGTTACCGGCAGCGCCCGCCGTATCGGCGCCCAGATTGTCCGTACCCTGCATCACCATGGCATGCGGGTGATCATTCATTACCGTGGCAGTGAGCACGACGCCGAAAGCCTTGCCTCCGAACTAAACCAAACGCGCCCGAACAGCGCGGTCACCCTGCAAGCGGATCTGGACCAGCCCGACGCCGTACGCCAACTGGCTAGCGACACCCTCGCCTGTTTCAACCAATTGGATTTACTGGTCAACAATGCCTCCAGTTTCTACCCTACGCCCATTGATCAGGCCGACGACGCCGACTGGGAAAAACTGATTCACAGCAACCTGCGCGCGCCCTTTATTCTTAGCCAGCAACTGACGCCCGCACTACGTCAGCAACAGGGCTGCATTATCAACATTGTTGATGTTTACGCAGAAAAACCGCTGCAAACCCATACCCTGTATTGCATGGCCAAAGCTGGGCTTGCGATGATGACAAAAAGCCTGGCTCGAGAGCTCGGCCCGGCAATCCGCGTCAATGGCGTGTCGCCTGGCCCGATCCTGTGGCCGGAAGCCGGGCAGATGAACCAGCAGGCCATTCAGGACGCCACCGCCTTAAAACGCAGCGGCGAGCCGGATGACATTGCCAACACGGTTTACTGGTTGGCCACCGCCGCGCCCTTTATTACCGGGCAAATCTTGGCCGTGGACGGAGGGCGCTCACTGGCCTTGCAAGGAAGCTGAAAAACAGAACACGAGAAGGACTCTCGGGGGAAAAAATGAAAATTATCGGGGTAATACTACTGTCACTGGCCGCCATGTCTGCCAGTGCGGAAATTTATCGCTGGAAGGATGCCAATGGTAACTGGCAATTCGGGGACAAGGCGCCCGAAAGCCAGCACGAAACTATAGACGTAAAATCACCGCCGAAAATCGGCCAGGACGAGGCGCAAGCCATTCACGCCCGCACCCAACGCTTGCTAGAAAGCCAGAGAACCCAAGTACGAGAAAAAGCCCAGGCCGAGGAAGAAGCACGGCGACGACACCAGGAGCGTTTTGCCAAACCCTGTCAGGAAGCGCAGGACCGCCTGCAAATGCTAAAAGGCCCTTTCGAATATATTGAAGAAGACGGTTCACGGCGTGGCGCATTGCCTGACGAGGTTGCCGCAGACCAGAGAAAAACCCAAAAGTGGATTGAAGAACATTGCGATTTCTAGCGCTTTTTCTCACCTTCAGTCTCTTGCTTGGCGGGGTTGCCCGGGCAGAAATTTTCCAGTGGCGTGACGCCAACGGCAAACTGCACTTTGGCGACCGGCCACCGGAAGATGTGCAAACCCAAACGGTCACTCCGGATATCAGCCCGCAACTCAAAGAACTCGAGATCAACGTCAAACGTCAGGATTTCACCCTGTCCGGTGACTTGCAGCAACAAACACTGGATAACATTCGTCACATCTACCAGCGCTACCGCCGGGACTTCGGCCTGGACCTGCATGGCACCGCAGAAGTTAGCCTGTACCTGATTGAAAAGCAGGACGATTTTCAGCAATGGATGGTAGACCGGATTGGCAGCAGCAGCCGCCATTATGCCGGCGTCTTTATTCCTGCCACCAACGAAGTGGCCGTCTGGCAATGGGCCGATAATGAGCGACAAGTGGCCCAAACGATTTTGCATGAATCCAGCCATGTACTGCTCTACCAGCTGTCACCTTCCGCCCCGGTATGGCTACAGGAAGGGCTGGCACAGTATTTCCAGACACTGGAAACGCAACCGGATGGTCGCCTGAAAATTAGCGCCCTTCCCGATGCCCAAGAACGAGTGCAGACCTGGATTGAACAGCAGCGCCTGATCACCCTGCGACAATATCTATCCATGGATGATGCTCAATGGCGAAAAATGGCTCATCAGCTTAATGCCATTCCCTACACTGTGGCCTGGGCCACCACCGCCTTCCTTATGTCCAAACCCGTGGGCCGCTCCACCTTGCGGCAGATGCTCCAAGACCTGGAAAAAACCCACCAACGCCCAACGCTGCAGCGCATCGAGCACCTTTACCCTGGTGGCATCTCACGATTGGAATACGATTTCTTTCGTTGGGCGCAAAGCGACATGACGCCGCATTGGTACTAAGAAAGACGCAATACGCTTCACGCCACACGTGGCAACGCGGGCAAGGCTGGATGTCGAACGGTGGCCACACTGCCCGCGAAACAGCAGTTGAATCCAAGAGTGAAAAGGACAATCCAGGGGCTAACCCCCTGCGGCCCTATGCCGAAACACAAAAATCTCGCTATTTTCCCATCTAAAGGATCGCTCACAGCAGGTCGAATTAGCCTGAAAGGCGTAATCCGACGCGCTGCGTTACGGGGTTCCATGGCCGGCTGTCGGGTTACGCCTCTTCGCGGCTAACACGACCTACAAAATTCACCATTAATTATCCCCGAACGGCACGACCCACAATTTCTGATCGCTGAAATTCGCTGTTTCCAGAAGCGTGCGGTAAGAGGTTTTCGTTTCAGGATGCAACGCATCCGGGGCCAGATCCACCAGAGGCTTCAGCACAAAAGCATGTTTGAGGATTTCGTCGCGGGGCAACTGAACTCCATCCACCTCGCCCACACAATCATTGTAGGTAAGAATGTCGATATCCAGGGTTCGGCTGGAAAACTTCTTCTCACCTCGCACCCGGCCATGATCCTTTTCAATGTCTTTCAGGCAGGCAGCCAGCTCACCCACGCTCAAGGCCGTTTTTAGCCCCGCCACCAGGTTATAGAATGCATCGCCGTCAAAACCCACCGCTTCGCTTTCATACACCGGGCTGATCGCCAACGGGCCGAACGCATGGATCAGGGCATCCAGCCCGGAGCGAATGTTGTGCTCTCGATCAATATTGGAACCCAGGCTGAGAAACACCTGACCCTGAGACGCTTCAGTCTCCACCGTTTCACCCATCGGGACGTTCACCCCGCTCAATAATCACACCCACATCCCGGGCGCCACGCAGGGCGCCCGGCTTACTGAGCCGCAACTTCAGCCACGGCACATGGAATTCGTTGAGCACCAGCTGTGCCACGTTTTCGGCCAGGGTCTCAACCAGCTGAAACTCACTGCTTTCGATAAAGGCGATCAACCGTTTACCGATAGACTTGTAGTCTAGGGCGTCGTCAATGTGATCCGACGCGGCCCCTTTGCGGATATCCGCCGCCATTTCCAGGTCCAGGCTCACGGTCTGGCGGATACGGCGCTCCCAGTCAAAAATGCCGATCACGGTATCCACTTTCAAATCATTGATATAAACAATATCCATACTCGATCTCTTGCGTGGCATTCATCGGCAACAACTACGCTGACACATAGGGCACCTGGCGGATGAATCCCATTTCAGGTAATCAGATGTTACGCTTGCAGCGCAGGCAATAATGCCGTGCTGTGTACAATGTCAGCCCATGAATTACAGGGCGCATATTTCGCTGCCTCAGCGATTGAAGGGAGATTATAGCCGGTGCAAGCAGGGACATTACAGGACGTCTGGTTTTGGCTACTGCCATTGTGCGTAGCCGGCTATCTGATGGGCTCCATTTCCAGTGCCATTCTGGTGTGCCGATTGTTCGGTTACCCGGACCCGCGCACCGAGGGCTCCAACAACCCCGGTGCCACCAATGTGCTGCGTATCGGCGGCAAACCGGCGGCCGCCCTCACCCTGCTCGGTGACGTACTCAAAGGGGTCATTCCCGTGGTTCTGGCCCGCGCTCTCGATATGGGGCCCTTTGTTGCCGCGCTGGTGGGCACTTTCGCCTTTCTGGGCCACCTGTATCCGGTTTTCTTCCATTTCCAGGGTGGCAAAGGCGTCGCCACCGCGTTCGGGCTGTTATTCGCTCTGCACTGGCCCAGCGGCCTGGTGGCCGGCGGGACCTGGTTGCTGGTCTTTGCCCTCAACCGTATCTCCTCCATCGCCTCACTCAGCGCATTTGTGGTGGCCCCGGCCTGCCTCTTCGCCTGGCTACCCCAGGCCTTCTGTCCCATGCTGGCTCTATCTCTGGTGATGATTGCCCGTCACCGCAGTAACCTGCAGAAAATCCTGCGGGGAGAAGAGCTGGGATTCAGAAAGAAGGATTGATTCGCAGTTTAAAGTTAAAAGTTCAAAGTTGAACAGCGCATCTAGCAGCCTCGGGCTTGGGCAGGCCGTGCCCGCGACATTACCGTTAATCGCGGACAGAGCATGGCAAAACAGGTCAGCCTGGTCCGCGTTTAAACTTTGAACTTTCAACTGGGTTTACAGCGCCGCCAATTCCGTCAACGGCCAACGGGGGCGGATTTTGATGGGTAGGTCGGCCTGCTCCCCGGCCTGCAGGCGCAGAGCGCCCGCAAAGGCGATCATGGCGCCGTTGTCGGTGCAATACTGGGGGGCCGGGTAGTAGACGTCCACGCCCCGTTTCTTCATCTGCTCAGCGAGTTTCGCGCGCAACGCCCGGTTGGCACTGACGCCGCCGGCCATTACCAACCGCTTGTGCCCGGTCTGTTCCACCGCACGGCGACATTTGATCACCAGGGCATCCACCGCCGCTTCCTCAAACGCACGGGCAATATCCGCCCGGTCCTGCTCGCTCAGTGCATCCTTGCCGCCCAGGTCGTTAATGGTATTCAAGGTAAAGGTTTTCAGGCCGGAAAAGCTCATATCCAGACCCGGGCGATCCGTCATCGGGCGAGGAAAACGAAACCGCCCCGCCGTGCCCTGTTCGGCCAGTGCAGCAACGCGAGGCCCACCCGGATAGCCCAGCCCCATCATCTTGGCGGCTTTATCGAACGCTTCACCAGCGGCGTCATCCACCGATTCGCCCAGAATGGCGTACTCACCCAGCGACTGGGCATCCAGCAGCAGGGTATGCCCGCCACTAACCAACAGCGCCACAAACGGAAATGCCGGCGCATTGGGCTCCAGCAAGGGCGCCAGCAGATGCCCTTCCATGTGATGTACGGCCACGGCGGGCAGCTCCCAGCCAAATGCCAGTGAACGGGCAACCCCAGCCCCCACCAGCAAAGCACCTGCCAACCCTGGGCCTGCGGTATAGGCGATACCATCGAGCTGCTCCGCGACGGTATCGGCGGCATCCATAACTTCGCGTACCAGCGGCAATACCCGCTGTACGTGGTCGCGGCTGGCCAGTTCCGGCACCACCCCACCATAACGGGCATGCATCTCCACCTGACTGTAGAGTGCCTGCCCCAGCAAGCCCTGCTCGGTGTCATAGATGGCCACGCCGGTCTCGTCGCAGCTCGATTCAATACCCAATACGCGCATGGTGCTCAACCCTGTGAAATTGCGGCGCCATGATAGCGCCAGACGCCCGGATTTGCATTTATTCCCCACTCAGGTAGAATCCCCGCCTCGCCGCACCCCGGGACCACCTGAGCCCGCGGCGAACCCATAAACTCTAATTTCTAGGAAGGTGATTCTTCATGCCTCAGGTGAAGGTGAAAGAAGGCGAACCGTTTGACGTGGCCCTGCGCCGTTTCAAGCGTGGCTGTGAAAAAGCGGGTATTCTCTCTGAAGTGCGTCGTCGCGAGCAATACGAGAAGCCCACACAAGAGCGTAAGCGCAAGCGTGCCGCAGCCGTCAAGCGTCACCTTAAAAAACTGCAGCGTGAGCAACTTGCACGCAAACGTTTGTACTAAGGTATAGACGTCTGATGAGTGCGCTCAAAGAGCAGCTCACTGCAGCCATGAAAGACGCCATGCGTGCCAAAGAAAAGGCACGTCTTGGCGTTTTTCGTATGGCGCTTGCAGCGATCAAACAAATCGAAGTGGACGAGCGCATCGAACCCGATGATGCCCGTGTACTTGCGTTGATTGATAAACTGATCAAGCAACGCAAAGACTCAGCCACTCAATACCGTGACGCAGACCGCCCGGAACTGGCGGAAACTGAAGAAGCGGAAATCGTGGTGCTTCAGGAGTTTCTCCCTACCCAACTTACCGATGCAGAAATTGACTCGCTGATCGATGAGGCCATGGCTCAAACCGGTGCTTCTGGCATGCAGGATATGGGCAAGGTAATGGGCATTCTCAAACCGCAATTGCAGGGTCGTGCCGACATGGGCGCAACCAGCGGCAAGGTGCGCGCCAAGCTAGGCTGACATCAGCCCATTGGACGTCAGCGCTTTCCAAGACTCTTTTCTGACAAAGATAACCGGGAAGAAGACAACCCCGCGGCTACCATCTAAAACAGATCAATTACCCCTGATCGCTACCACCACTGCATCCTTTCTGTTTGAATAGCCCACCGTTCTGGCAGAATCACTCTCATGGCACGCATTCCGGAAAATTTCACGCATGATCTGTTGGCTCGCACCGATCTGGTGGAGCTGATTGATGCCCGTGTGCCCCTGAAAAAAACCGGCCGTAACTACAGCGCCTGCTGCCCCTTCCACCAGGAAAAAACGCCCTCCTTTACCGTGGCCCCGGATAAGCAATTTTATTATTGCTTCGGTTGCGGCGCCTCCGGCAATGCGGTGGGCTTCCTAATGGAATACGAGCACCTGAGTTTCCCTGAGGCGGTAAAACAACTGGCCAGCCGAGCCGGCATGGAAGTGCCGGAATCGCGCCCGGAAACCCCCGCCGACCGGCAAAAGAAAGACCGCCTGCAATCGCTCTACGACCTGCTCAGCCGCGCCGAAAAGTTTTATGCACAGCAACTCCGCCAGGCCCCAGAGCGACAAAAAGCGGTTAACTACCTTAAAAATCGGGGATTAAGCGGCGAAATAGCGAAAACCTTCGCCATTGGCTTCGCCCCTCCTGGTTACGATAATTTGATCAACGGCCTGTCACTCACCGAAACCAGCTTGGAGCACGCCCTCACCGGCGGCCTACTGGTACGCAAGGACGACACCGGCCGCACCTACGACAAATTCCGCGATCGCATCATCTTCCCGATTCGCGACAGCCGCGGCCGCACCATCGGCTTTGGCGGCCGGGTGCTCGGCGACGGCAAGCCGAAATACCTGAACAGCCCGGAAACGCCCGTCTTCCACAAGGGCCAGGAGCTCTACGGGCTATGGGAATGGCGCCAGAGCCGCGACCGCAGCGACCGGCTCTATGTGGTAGAAGGCTACATGGACGTGATCGCCCTGACCCAGCATGGCGTACCCAACGTAGTCGCCACCCTGGGCACCGCCACCACCGAAGATCACGCTCGCAAGCTGTTTCGTCAGGTTAATGAAGTGATCCTCTGTTTCGACGGCGACAAGGCCGGTGTTCGTGCCGCCTGGCGCGCGCTCGAATCACTGCTGCCGGCACTGGATGACGGCAAACAGGTGCGCTTTCTGTTCCTGCCAGACGGTGAAGACCCGGACACACTCGTGCGCCAGCAAGGCCCCGAAGCGTTGCGAGCACTCACTGACAAGGCCGACGCCCTGTCCACTTACCTGTTCCGGCACCTGTCAGAAGGGCTCGACCTGAACACCGTGGACGGCCGTGCTCGCCTGGCCCGGCTGGCTCTGCCGTTTCTGGATAAACCCGCCGGTCCGGTGTACCGCGCCCTGCTCACCGAAGAGCTCAGCCGCCTCACCCGGCTGGACAAAGAATCCCTGATTCAGCTCAAGCCCGCCCCGGCATCACCTCGCCCGACCGCACCGCCTGCGCCCTCCGAGCCAAGCCAGGACGCCACTGCATACGGCTACGAAGATGCAGGCTACCCGCCGCCCGGCGACGACCCCGGCATGCCCTACCCGGAAGACTTTGGCTTCCCGGACGACGGCGCCCAAGGCAGCGGCAACACGGGCTTCAGTGGCACCAATGCCAATCGCACACGCCCTAATCCACGCCAAAGTGGCGGCCGCAAAGGGCCTCTCACCCTGGCGGAACGGTTAGTGCTGGTACTGCTGGATTACCCCTCACTGGTTGACCAGCACCCGCTCCCGGACGGCATCGAGCAGCTACCGCTGCCGCATATCGATCTGCTGACTCAAGTGGCCAGCCTCTGTCGCCAGAACCATAGCGCAGCTGCATTGCTCGGCGCCCTGATGGCGCTGGAACAGGGCGAAACCCTGTCTCGCTTGCTCAAGGCCAGCCTCAAGCCACCCATGGCCGAAGAAATGGCCACCCGGCTATGGCTCGATGCACTGTCACAACTGGAAGTCACCCGCCTAGAAGTCGCCCTGCTGGAAGTGGAACAAGCCGGCATGCCCGACCCGGCACACTGGCAGGCACTGCATAAAGCCCTGGCCGAAGCGCGCCAACACGCCCGCAAACCCTTCGACTAGCCCGCAGTCCGCGCCATGCTGGGGTTGCATTGACTGGCCGTGGCCCCCACATCCCGGTATAATACGCCGTTTTCCCACGCCACCATCACGCTGGCCAGCGCAAGCTTCCAGCACGACGTTACGGGCTTTATTGCATGACGACTCAAAAGCAGCAGCAACAATCTCAGCTGAAGCAGTTGATCGCACTGGGTAAGGAACAGGGCTACCTTACTTACGCTGAAGTGAATGACCACTTGCCGGATTCCATTACCGACACCGATCAAGTGGAAGACATCATTCAGATGATCAACGACATGGGCATCACCGTGGTGGAAAAAGCCGCCGATGCCGACCAGTTGACGATCGATGAAAGCGCCGACAGCACCGACGAAGTCGCCGCCGAAGAAGCCGCTGCCGTGCTCGCCTCCGTAGAAAACGAACCCGGTCGCACCACCGACCCGGTGCGGATGTACATGCGCGAGATGGGCACCGTGGAGTTGCTTACACGCGAAGGCGAAATTGAAATCGCCAAACGCATTGAAGAAGGCACCCGTGAAGTCCTGCACGCCCTCGCCTTCTGGCCCGGCGCCGTCGACATGGTGATCGACGAATACGCCCGCGTGGAAAACGAAGAACGCAAGCTCACCGACATCATTGCCGGCTACCTGGATCCCAATGACGATGGCGCCGCGGCGACCAACGCCAATAGAGATCCTGCCTTCGCCGAAAAAGCAAAAAAAGCGGCGGAAGAAAAAGCAGCAAAAGCGAAAGAAAAAGAAAAAGCCAAAGAAGAAGGCACTGATGACAAAGACAGTGATGACGATGACGAAGAAGATGAAGGCGGCCTGGATCCAATCCTGGCGGCAGAGCGCTTCGAGACTCTGAAAAAACTGCACGAAAAAGCCGAACGCTCTCTCAAGCGCAATGGCCGCGACCACGCCTCTAGCGCCAAGGCTCTGGAAGCCCTGGCCGAGCATTTCACCTTGTTCAAACTGGTGCCGCGTATTTTCGACGGCATGCTGGTGGGTGCCCGTGACAACCTGGACCTGGTGCGTAAATTCGAGCGTCAGATCATGTCCGCCACCATCCGCCGCGGCGGCATGGAGCGTAAAGATTTCATCAAGGTTTTCCCCGGCAACGAAACCAACATGGATTGGATCGATGGCCAGCTGAAAACCAAAAAAGGCAAAGCCATCGCCGATAAACTCGGCGCGGTTAAAGAAGACGTTCAACGGGCCCAGCGCAAAATCGGCACCATCGAAGATATCATTGGCCTGCCCGTAGGCGACATCAAGGAAATCAATCGTCGCATTTCCATCGGCGAAGCCAAGGCCCGTCGTGCCAAGAAAGAAATGGTGGAAGCCAACCTGCGTCTGGTTATTTCCATCGCCAAGAAATACACCAACCGCGGCCTGCAGTTCCTCGACCTGATTCAGGAAGGCAACATCGGCCTGATGAAAGCCGTGGACAAGTTCGAATACCGCCGTGGTTACAAGTTCTCCACCTACGCCACCTGGTGGATTCGTCAGGCCATTACCCGCTCCATCGCCGACCAGGCGCGCACCATCCGTATCCCGGTACACATGATAGAGACCATCAACAAGATCAACCGGGTACAACGTCAGATGCTGCAGGAAATGGGCCGCGAACCGACCCCGGAAGAGCTGGGTGTACGCCTGGAAATGCCGGAAGACAAAGTTCGCAAGGTACTGAAGATCGCCAAAGAGCCGATCTCCATGGAAACCCCCATTGGTGACGATGAAGATTCCAGCCTCGGCGACTTTATCGAAGACGGCAACATGGAATCACCGGTGGACTCTGCCACCTCGCTGGGTCTGGAAGAAGCCACCCGCGACGTGCTGGCCAACCTGACCGCCCGGGAAGCCAAAGTCCTGCGCATGCGTTTCGGTATCGACATGAACACTGACCACACCCTTGAGGAAGTGGGCAAACAGTTCGACGTGACCCGTGAGCGTATTCGTCAGATAGAAGCCAAGGCGCTGCGCAAGCTGCGCCACCCGAGCCGCAGCGAACACCTGCGCAGCTTCCTGGACGGCGATCTGTAATTGAAAGCGCCGGATGCTTGAGGCCGGCCGCAAGACGCCACCCGGGCTGCGATGCAGCCCGGGTTAATAATAAAAAAGGAACGGCCTTTCCCTGATTCAAATACACGTTATAATCTTCGCCCGCGCAACAACAGCGCTGGCAAACGTCAGACGTCCGGCACAGGGCGCCAGGCGGTTTCTCAAGGGCCTATAGCTCAGCTGGTTAGAGCAGTCGACTCATAATCGATTGGTCCCAGGTTCAAGTCCTGGTGGGCCCACCAATTTTCACCATTAATTCAATGGTTTAGCCAACTCCTCAGATCACCTCTTCCCAAAACGCTTCCAAAAAAACCCGCTTTTTCCAATTCAGCGCAGCGGCTTAACCACCGCAGCCTTCCTTCGATAATGCCGTTTCGTCACCTTGGCATCAAGATGTGCCAACAGCGCAGTTGCATGCTCCAATTCCGCATCACTGCCCGTTTTGGCTCTCAAGTCATGATCAGTAAACCGCTCTTGCAGAACGCCCTGATCCAGCGCTTTGACCATTTTCCTCTGCCAGATCGATGCAAACCCACTTGCGCTATAAGGCTGACCTCGCCTGGTAGAAAACAAGTACATGCTGTTAACCGGCCGAGGGAGATTCTTTATCTGCTGGACTGCCGCTTCCAGATGGTCAGTCCACGAGATAATGATCCTTTGCTTAGTCTTACTGATTTCCACATAGATACCATCTGGCTTTAACACATCACGTCGCAGTTGCAGAATGTCCGCTTTCCGAAGCCCTGTAAGCAGTTTGAAATCCATATAGGCAGCAATGAGAGGCCCAGAGAAGTCATGGAACGCTTTATATTCTGCGTCACTGATATAGCGATCTCTGGGCTTTTCTTTGAAACGCATAACATCACGACACGGATTTTGATCAATCACCCCCCAACGGATTGCATACTTGAGCATGTGGGACAGCATTGCCAACTCACGATTCGTCTGCGTTTTACCTCTCTGGCCCCGAATATCCATG
Organism: Alcanivorax sp.; assembly: GCF_040118815.1. Lineage (GTDB taxonomy): Bacteria > Pseudomonadota > Gammaproteobacteria > Pseudomonadales > Alcanivoracaceae > Alcanivorax. Next base: position 31,258 of record NZ_JBEDTC010000016.1, on the reverse strand, counting down.
TAACGGTAAATCTGCCTAGGCCCCAAATCCTCAACTCGAATCTCCCCCAAACCAGTTCGTAAATATTTGGCCTGAACGATATTACCCTTATAGGTCGCCTGCGCTTTAAGAGGAGCTACCTCTCTCAGGTATCTATCAATTAGGTCCCCAACCGTTACGACACAACCTAAATCACCAACCAGTTGTGCGTATTTGGCCATCGCCGCCGGATAGTCACCACCCAACCGAACCCACTTGGCATTGCTATCCACCAAGTAATAACTCCCTGAGCGCAGGTAAACGCGTGAGGGCAGATGGTGATCTGTTTTCCGTTTTCGTCCCATATTGCTCTCCCTAGCTATAATCGACTCAATGCCTTCACATTAACCTCCGCGTCACGGCGGACGCGCCCACCAAGCCTCTTAGCTACAACCTCGCGAAGAATTTTCGGCTTGCCAGTCCGGCCCACCTCAAACGAGAGGCCCATTTTTCGCAACTGCCGGCATTGAAGCGCCGGCTTCTCGTAATCAGTCAACATGACCACCTCTTCGTCCGTTAGAAAAAAAGTCATAGCAAGGCCTCCTGGGCATCAAAACTGGGCGCACCGGAAACGCCCAGCGTAAAAGCACCTAATTCCGTGAAAATCATAAAACCTCTCTTGTCGAACACAGACATAACAACCGCGTACAACCCATTTAAACGAACCTAAACAGAAAGGCGTTAGCAAGTTTTACAATTGAGAACCAGCCGGTTCTGCACCCGCTTTCTTGCGATTGAACCAGGCCCGCCAAGTGGTATGCTGTGTTAATAATCCACACAGGAGACGATGTCATGGCCAGAACCACTAGCGTGACCATCGGCCCACAGCTTGATGACTTTGTTGCAACGCTGGTTGCCTCAGGTCGGTACGGCTCAACCAGTGAAGTGATACGCACAGCCCTACGGCTGCTAGAGCGTCAGGAAAGCCAGACAGCAGCCCTTAAAAAGATAATTGAGGTAGGGGAGCAAAGCGGACAAAGCTCGCTTTCATTCAGCGACATTGCTGCCCATATAAAACAGCTCCGCAGCAATGACTTTATCGAAGAATAAACCCAGGCCATCGTTACCCGCCTCTAAAAAAAGACATTAAAGAGAAGCCTCAATGCCCCAAAAACTCACCCTGCAGCAGCTCGAATCCTTCCTCTGGGAAACCGCCGATATCCTGCGCGGCAATATGGATGCCTCCGAGTTCAAGGATTACATCTTCGGCATGATGTTCCTCAAGCGCCTGTCCGATGCCTTCGAGGAAGCCCGTGAAACCGTGGTGCAGTACTACCTGGGCAAGGGCAAGAGCCAGCAGCAGGCCGAGGATCTGGCCGATGACGAAGATGAATACGACAAGACCTTCTACATCCCTCCTCAGGCCCGCTGGGAAGCCCTAAAAGACCTCAAACACGACATCGGCTCTGAACTTAACAAGGCCACCGAGGCCATTGAAGAATACAACGGCTCCCTGGAAGGGGTGCTGGTGACCATCGACTTCAACATCAAAAACAAGCTCACCGACAAAAAGCTGCGCGACCTGCTCAGCCACTTCAGCCAGCACCGCCTGCGCAATGAAGACTTCGAGCGCTCTGATCTGCTCGGCACCGCCTACGAATACCTGATCAAGATGTTCGCCGACAGCGCCGGCAAGAAGGGCGGCGAGTTCTATACCCCGTCGGAAGTGGTGCAGTTGCTGGTGTCCCTGCTCAAGCCCCACGCCGGCATGCGCATCTACGACCCCACCGCCGGTTCCGGCGGCATGCTGGTACAAACCCGCAACTACCTGGCCCGCAACGGCGAGAACCCATCCAACCTGTCCCTCTACGGGCAAGAGATGAACCTGAACACCTGGGCCATCTGCAAGATGAACATGTTCCTGCACGGGGTCTACAGCGCCGACATCAAGAAGGGCGACACCCTGCGCGAACCGCAGCACACTGAAGCCGGCGCGCTGATGACCTTCGACCGGGTGATCGCCAATCCCCCCTTCAGCCTGAAGAAGTGGGGCAAGGAAGAGGCGGACAGCGATGCCTATGGCCGCTTCCCCTACGGCACCCCGCCGAAAGACGCCGGCGACCTGGCCTTCGTCCAGCACATGATCGCCAGCCTCAACGCCGAGGGCATGATGGGCGTGGTCATGCCTCATGGTGTGCTGTTCCGGGGCTCCAGCGAGAAGGCCATCCGTCAGGGCATTCTCAATGATGATCTGCTGGAAGCCGTTATCGGCCTGCCCGCCGCCCTGTTCTACGGCACCGGCATCCCCGCCTGCCTGCTGATCATCAACAAGGGCAAGCCTGCCGAGCGCAAGGGCAAGGTGCTGTTTATCAACAGCGAGCTGGAATACGAGGAAGGCAAGAACCAGAACAAACTGCGCCAGCAGGATATCGACAAGATTGCTCAGACCTTCGAGCACTTCGAAGAGATCAAGCGCTACTCCAAAGTGGTGCCGCTGGCCGAGATCGAGGAAAACGACTTCAACCTGAATATCCGTCGCTACGCCGACACCAGCCCGCCCCCGGAAATCTTCGACGTGCGCGCCATCCTCCACGGCGGCATCCCGGTGCGGGAGGTGGAAAGCGAATATATCCGCGAAGAGATACTGGAAGACTTTGATGTGTCTGCGGTGTTTGTGCGCCGGGACGAAGCGTATTACGGCTTCAAGCCGGAGATCGACAGCAAGGAAGCCATTCGGAATGCCGTGGGTGAAGTGGATGCCAAAGTCATTACCCAGCTCGAGCGCTGGTGGGACAAGTATCGGGTTTCACTCAGTGAGCTGGATGCCCAGGTGGCGGAAGCGGAAAGCGTGATGAAGGGGTATCTACAGGAGCTGGGCTATGAATAGCTCTTTTCCGGAGGGGTGGTCTGTTGCTAAAGTTGGTGAACTTTCCACAGTTAAGCGCGGCGCGTCACCTAGGCCAATACAAGACCCTAAATGGTGGGGAGGAAAAATTGGCTGGGTCAGGATTTCTGATGTCACATCTTCGAGAAAGTATTTAACCAGGACGACACAATACCTCTCGGATGAAGGGGTATCAAAGAGCATCCAGATTCCCGTTGGCGAGGTGATATTAAGTATATGCGCTACCATCGGTAGGCCAATTATCGTCGGTGTAAATGCCTGTATCCACGATGGATTTGTATGGTTCGATAGGCTTAAAGAGTTTATTGACCGCGAGTATTGGTACTACTTCCTTGCTAGTAAAGAAGAGTATTTAAGTGGGCAGCGTCAATCAGGAACACAGGGAAACCTTAATACCAGTATTGTGGCCGAGCTGGAATGTCTTCTCCCCCCTCTCCCCGAACAACAAAAAATCGCAGCCATTCTGTCCTCCGTCGATGATGTGATCGAAAAAACACGCGCACAGATCGACAAGCTGAAAGACATGAAAACCGGCATGATGCAGGAGCTGTTGACCAAAGGCATTGGGCATGCCGCGTTCAAGGATTCGCCGGTGGGGCGGATTCCAGAGGGGTGGGATGTTGTGTTGCTGGATGACGTGGCAACACGAGGAAGTGGTCATACTCCCAGCAAGTCAAAAGCGGAATACTGGAACGGTGGTATTGATTGGGTTTCGCTGTCAGACACTAACAAATTAGATCGGCTGTATATCTCCGCAACCGCAAAGAGTATTAGTGAAAAAGGGGTAAAAAACTCTTCTGCTGTGATTCATCCGCCTGGGATAGTGGTGCTATCCAGAGATGCAGGCATTGGGAAGAGCGCAATCACGACCAAAGAAATGGCTGTAAGCCAGCACTTTATTGTATGGCATTGCTCGGATCGGCTGGATAACCACTTCCTCTATTACGTTATGCAGTTCTTGAAACCCTTGTTTGAGAATATAGCTATGGGAAGTACGATCAAGACTATCGGGTTGTCTTTTTTCAAAAAGCTAACGGTGCCTTTGCCCTCTTTGGATGAGCAAAGAAAAATTGCTGGCAGCCTCAAATCGATCGACCAAAGGATTTTTGCAACAGAGCGAAAGGTCGCCCAAAACTGCAAAATGAAAAAAGCCCTAATGCAAGACCTGCTCACCGGCAAGGTCAGAGTCAACGTCGATAACAAGGAGAACGCAGTCGCCTGATCGGCTTGACTGCCCGTTATGTTTCAGGACGAAGCCGAAAAAGTCGAAAACCCTGCCATTAAGCCGCTAACTCGGCGGGAGGGGTAAGCGTATGGATACGCAAGCCAAAATCGAAATTTACCAACACGATGCTCAAAGCCCCATTGAGGTGCGGTTGGAGCAAGACACGGTGTGGCTGAATCGCCAACAGCTCGCCGAACTCTTTGGCAGAGACGTGAAAACCATCGGCAAGCACGTGAATAACGTGTTTAAAGAGGGCGAATTGCCCAAAGAGGCAGTTGTCGCAAATTTTGCGACAACTGCCGATGACGGGAAAACTTACCAGGTTGATCACTACAACCTCGATGTCATTATCTCTGTGGGCTATCGGGTAAAGTCTTTCCAGGGCACGCAGTTTCGCATCTGGGCCACCCAGCGCTTAAAAGAGCACCTCACCCGTGGTTACACCATTAACCAACAACGCTTTGAGCAAAACGCCCAGGAGCTGGAGCAGGCGCTGGCGCTGATCAAAAAGGCCGCGCATTCCGAACGGTTAGGGCTGGAAGAAGGGCGCGGGCTGGTAGAGATGGTTAGCCGCTATACCCAGACCTTTTTGTGGTTGCAGCGCTACGATGAGGGCCTGCTAGACGAGCCCGACGGTGAGGCCGGCGGCCAGCTGGCCACGCCAGCGCAGGCCATGGCCGATTTACACGCCCTAAAAACGCAACTGATAAAACGCGGTGAAGCCACCGCCCTGTTTGCCAACCCGCGTGCAGAGGGTTTGAGCGGCATTTTCGGCAACCTGGAGCAGACGGTGTTTGGTGAGCCCGCCTACCCCACGGTGGAAAGCAAAGCGGCCCATCTGCTGTATTTTGTGGTGAAGAATCACCCCTTTAGCGATGGCAATAAACGCAGTGGCGCCTGGCTGTTTGTGGATTTCTTGCACCGCCATGGTCGCCTGTTAAACGACCATGGCGAGGCGGTGATCAACGACACTGGCCTGGCGGCCCTGACCTTGCTGGTGGCGGAATCTGATCCGGCTCAAAAAGACACGCTGATTCGCCTGATTATGAATATGTTGGCGCAGGCTAATTAGGGAGAGCGTGATGAGGGAGAGCAACCATAGTGTTTTATGACGAGCTGAATAAGGTCGAGCAGCCTGCGCTGGCACAGCTACAGCAATCCGGTTGGCAGTATGTGCCGGGGGAGGCGCTTAGCCCGGCGTCAGGTGAACGCAGCTATTACCGCGATGTGGTGCTGGTGAAACGGCTTGAGGCCGCCCTGCGCCGCCTGAACCCGTGGATAAGCGACGAAAACCTGCGCAAGGTGCTGCGCGAGTTTACCCACCCGAATTTTGCCGGCTTGATTGAATACAACCAGGCCCTGTGGGAAAGGCTCTGCTGCACCGGCGATCACGCGCTTTCCGTGGAGCAGGATCTGGGCTCGGGCCGTAAGGGTCAGACGGTCACCGTTATCGATTTCGACAACCCGGCCAATAACGACTTTCTCTGCACCAGCCAGTTCAAGGTGGAAGGGCCGAACCAGAACGTCATTCCCGACATTGTCTGTTTCGTGAATGGCTTGCCGCTGGCGGTGATTGAATGCAAGTCGCCCTATGTGGCCGATGCCATTGGCGAGGGCATCAACCAGCTACGCCGCTACGCCAACCTGCGCCGCCCGGAAGATTTTGAGGGGGCGCAGAAGCTGTTCTGGTATAACCAGTTGATGGTGTCCACCTGCCGGGACCAGGCCCGGGTCGGCACTATCAGTTCCATGGCCCAGCATTATGGCGACTGGAAGGATGCCTACCCCTATACGGATGCGGATATTCGTGGGCTGCTGGCGAAGCCGGTGGCCGATAACGGGGTGGCTGGGGCGAACTATAACGTTGCAGATATTCCCTCGATCGCTTACCTGGAGCACGTTAAGAAGGTGGCCGCAGGCGAGGCGGGGCAGAGTGACATCACCGCCCAGCAACGCCTGCTCATGGGCATGTTCAGCCGCGATACCTTCCTGGACTTGATTCGCAACTTCATCCTGTTCGAACCGGTGGAAGGCCGCTTGATCAAGAAGGTGGCCCGTTACCAGCAGTACCGGGCGGTGAACAAGGTGATTGAGCGGTTGAAGCATGGCACCACCCGCAAAGAAAAGTCCGGGGTGGTGTGGCACACCCAGGGCTCGGGCAAGTCGCTCACTATGGTGATGTTGGCGGTGAAGATGCGCCGCGACCCGGAGCTGCAAAAGTACAAGCTGGTGTTCGTCACTGACCGTACCCAGTTGGACAGCCAGCTCTCCGCCACTTTCCGCGATGCCCAGAACGAAACCATCCATAACGCCAGTTCGGTGACCAAGCTCAAGGAACTGCTGACCAAGGATGCCTCTGACATTGTCACGGCCATGGTGCAGAAGTTTCAGGACGCGGAGGCCGAGGGCGACTTCACGGATCTAAATGCTAGCGACAACATCATCGTGCTGGCTGATGAGGCTCACCGCACCCAGTTTGGTGGCCTGGCCGCCACCATCAACGCGGCCCTGCCCAATGCCCCCAAGATCGGCTTTACCGGCACCCCGTTGCTGAAGAACCAGAAGATGGATCAGGCCTTTGGCGGCTACATTGATCAGTACAAGATCAATGAGGCGGTGGAAGACGGCGCCACGGTGCGCATCATCTACGAAGGCCGCCAGGCCCAGACCCAGGTGGTGGGCGAATCCCTGGACAAGCTGTTCGACGAATACTTCAAGGACAAGAGCGACGACGAGAAGCGCGAGATCAAGAAGAAGTACGGGGTAGAGCGGGCGGTGCGTGAAGCCCCGGCACGGATTCGCTGGGTGTGCCTGGATCTGCTCAAGCACTACCGGAAGCATATCCAGCCCAACGGCTTCAAGGCCATGGTGGTGGTGGGCAGCCGCCATGCGGCCACGCTGTACAAGAAAACCCTGGATGAACTGGGCGCGCCGCTGTCCGAGGTGATTATCAGCGGCAACCACAATGATCCGGGCTATATCGCCCAGTACACCGACAAGACCCAGCAGAAGCAGGCCATTGATGCCTTCAAGAAGCCCCTGAACGAGAACCCGCTGGCCTTCCTGATAGTGAAGGACATGCTGCTCACCGGCTTCGATGCCCCCATTGCCCAGGTGATGTACATCGACCGCAGCCTGAAGGATCACACTCTGATGCAGGCCATTGCGCGGGTGAATCGTACCTACAAGGGGAAGCAGGCGGGCTTTGTGGTGGATTACTACGGCCTGTCCGATTACCTCACCGAGGCGCTGGAGCAGTTCAGCAGTGATGACGTGGAAGGCACCTACGTCACCCTGAAGGACGAGATCCCCAAGCTGAAGGCGGCCCATACGCGGGTGGCGCAGGTGTTCGCTGGCCTCAAGGGCTCTGATATCGATGACTATGTCCTGTTCCTCAAGGACGAAGACATCCGCCAACAGTTCGAGCTGGCCTACAAGCGCTTTGCCCGGCAGATGGATGTAGTGCTGCCCGACCCGGCGGCCAAGCCGTTTATTTCTGACCTGAAGCTGTGGGGCAAGGTGCAGAATGCCGCGCGCAACCGCTACCGCGACCCGGGCCTGAATATCGCCGATGCCGGCGAGAAGGTACGCCAGCTGGTGGATGAACACATCATCAGCACCGGCGTCGACCCGAAGATCCCACCCGTGGACTTGATGGCGGCTAACTTCCGTGAATCGGTGGAGCAGATCAAATCCCCGGAATCCCGCGCTTCGGAAATTGAGAGCGCCATCAAGCATCACATCACAGTGAATCTGGAAGAAGACCCGGAATACTACCGTTCTTTAAGCCTGCGCCTGCGCGACATTATCGAAAAGAATAATGGTAAGTGGAAGCAGCAGCTGGAGCTGCTGCTGGATATGGTCGGCACCCTGGAAAGCGAGCATAAACAGGCCGCGGAAGATCTGGGGCTGACCGAAACCGAGCTGGCGTTCTACAACATCTTGATGGCAGAGGTGATCGAGCACGGAGGTGAAGAGGTAGTCAGCGATACCGTCCACGACGAGATCAAGACTACCACCCAGGCGCTGGTGGAGATGTTCGACGAAGCCACCCAGATCGTGGATTTCTTCAAGAAAGGCGAAGAGATCAAGCGCATGAAGAAAGCCATCAAGCGGGCGACCCTGGACTGCAGCTTTGGCGACAAGGCGATTGTGAATGTGGTGCAGGAGCGGTTTATGGATTTGGCGAAGACGAAGTTTCGGTGATGGCCAAACCTCAGACCCCTGAATACCGTGACGCCAACGGCTTTATTGCCGAGGTGACCCGAACCAGCCGCCGCAAGTCCGCGGACATCCGGGTGGAAGAGGGGGCCGTGTCGGTGGTGGTACCGGTTGAGACCTCGTTAGAGCGAATCGATGAGCTTCTGGCGGCCAAACGCCGCTGGATCAAGGAAAAGATAGCGCTCCACCAGGAAATGTCCCCACCGAGCAGCAAACGCTACGTATCTGGCGAATCCTTCTCCTATCTGGGGCGGAACTATCGTTTGAAAGTGGAAAAGGGCCCCTTCGCCCCTGTGAGGCTGTTACAGGGCCGTTTGGTGGTATCAGTGCCACAAGGCTCAGAACAACCCCACATGATCCGCAATGCTTTAATCCGTTGGTACAAACGCCAGGCTGAAACGAAGTTGAGGGAGAAGGTTACCCGATGGGCTCCTCAAGTTGGTGTCGAGCCATCGGGTGTGGCCATAAAGACCTTCAAGTCCCGCTGGGGCAGCTGCACTGCCAAGGGTGAGCTGCAGTTCAACTGGCAGATCATGATGACACCGAACCGCATGGTGGATTACGTGGTGGTGCACGAGCTGTGTCACCTCATTCGTCATGATCATTCACCGGCGTTTTGGGCGGAAGTAGAGAAAACGCTGCCTCGTTATGAGGAAAACCGGGAATGGTTGAAACAAAATGGCCATGTGGTGGCAGCACTATAAGCCCCAAACGCCTCCCTCACTCATCAGCATCATCACCCTCACTGCCCCCCCGCTCTTCCAGCTGCACACTGCTAACGGGAAACAACGGAATAATTTGAGCGGGCTCATCTTTGCGCTCAACAAGATCCCAAAAGATATGATCTCGCGGAAATTCGTGAATCGTGGCCATCACACAACCTTTAAGTAGTTGATACTTATTCACTCATGGCTCGGCGCAAAACCCGTTGAGGTCCTGCCACCAAAAGCCCTTTCCTGCCCTTATTCAAACAGCATATGGAAATAAATTTCCCACCAGTTGGGAAATTTCCACAATTTCCATCGCTTGGAAATATAGACAATAAATTTCCAAACAAAATCACTAACCTATTAATTAATAAGTAATTTCCATCATGGAAATTCAGGAAACAGGCGGAAATCAGGCTAGTGGGCGAGTTTTTGCCTGCTTGTAGCGTCCCTGCCACCCCAATGCGATATCCGGAACAGGAAAATTTCCACGACGTGCTCGTTTCCACTCGGATTTGGTGAATGCGGCGAGAGAATACGCTTGAGACCGAACTCCTGAAAACGTTGGAACCCTGCGCAAGCTATGCATTATCTGTCGAACACCATCATCGCGCTGACTGCGGGCAGATTTGCGAATTTTGTCTCGCCATTGCGCCAATGTCACATCCTGCATTCGCCAGGTCCAGCGAGGCTTGTCTGCACCTTTTTTCGTTTCCCTTACAAGTTCATAGCCGCTATACGCCACCCTACCCGCTTTAGATTTGGCATCTGATAGCGTTTCAAGCTGGGTTACCAGGCCCTCACCCTCCTCTCGGACCAGTAGCCACCAATGGATCTGCTCTTGCTCTTCCAGAAGCACTAGCCTCGCGGGAGCCTCCCCTTTTTTAGTTGCACGCCAACGCTGTTGCGATGTTGAACAGACACCGTAGCGATCATGCATTTTGAGGACGAACGCGAGCGTTTTTCTGGGAGACAAGCTCCCTGAGGTATAACGACTATAGCCACGGGATATCTGGTTCAAGAGCTCCCTGAAAGCACCGGTGCGAGTTAGATGAACCGGGGTTAGATTTTCCATGAAGAGACTCGCTCTTGTAGATAACGTCGTATAAGAATGTAGCATTTCGGTAGAGATTGTTGAAAGAGATTCCGGGGAGGGCGTCACGCCCTCCCTATATCTGCATGAACCCATCCAACTGGATAGTGCGGATCTGTGAAATCGGCGACAGCCGGTGACAGATCGAGATCCATGATGGGTATGCCTTGTGTTTGATAAGGAGGATTGCCAATCCTCCAGGCTGACCAGGCCGCCAACCTGGCCAGCCAAGCTGCCGCCGAAGCCGGATGCCCGTAATTGGGCTCGTCCGGCTACGACGGGCGCTCGGGGCTGCAATGCCCCGTTCGACCCAATCCCATGGGTGATTGGGCGACACGGAAACGGGAGCCACGGCGACGTGGCCAACCCTGTTACTGGCAAAGAGGTGAGAATCCTCATTGAGGGGTGCTGGAAACGGTACAACTTGATCCTGGCCTGTGGGCTGCTGAGGGCATCGTGAGGTGTCAGGGCGCTGAGGAGAAATCTAGAAGCGTTGGTACTGTCTGGGGCAACCTGGGCAGATCGCTGTATAGCTCAAGCAGGTAAGTGCATCGGCAGACGATGCATCCGGGTAAGTCTGTGTAAGCCGTGACTTTGTGAGTCTGGCTATGCGCAATGAAGCACCATGTTCGGTAAGAGAGCTGCTTTGGAATCTCGGGCCTCTGAAATCTTGGAGACAGGTAAAGAAAAGCATGGTGTGGAGTGCAGCGGCGTACACAGCCGATGTGGGTAACTAACGTGGGAATCTCTCATTTCTGATACCGGCTGGCACTGGTATCACACGGAATTGAGAGAGGGAGAGTGAGTGAGTAGGCGCGAAAACGATCAGGTGATATAGCCGAATCCTGGTTGTGAGAGGGATCCAGCGGTTGGCCCCGCCCCTCCAGAAGCTGAAAGCTCGCGGTGAGCAGCGTAAACACGTTGAAAGGCAAACAAACCCCGGCAGTTGGCGCTGCCGGGATATCCATTAAACCAACTCGATCTATCGCTAGTTCGAAGGAGTGTCATTGAAGCCCCTACCAAGGGGAATCATAAAGGCCAATACGGCCAATTCAGCCGCCCCACTGGGGCGGCTTTCTATATCCACCTCAGTTAAGATATCCATATGGAAAACAAAACGAAATCTAGTCCTTCGCTGGTAGAGAAAATCATAGGCGCAGAAAACATCAATCACTCTAGCGTGATTGATGTGGCAAAGGCAGGCCTACCCTTCCGCGCCATCATCACTCTTGAAAAAGCACTAAAGGTTTCTCGAAGAGAAATTAGTCAAGCCCTTCAGATTGAACTCTCCTCAATGAACCGTCGGGAGAGTAGCGGGAAATTGCGTGCAGAAGAATCTGATCGTGTACTGAGACTAGCAAACATCTTCGACCAAGCTACAGAACTGATGGAGGGAAACGGAGACTCTGCAGCTCAGTGGATGGTCACGCCGAGAGAAATATTAGATGGCGAGAAACCGCTCATGCACTCGAAAACAGAGACTGGCGCCAAAGAGGTTGAAGACTTGATTAATCGTATCCGATATGGAGTTTTCAGCTGATCCCGCCCCCCCAATTCAATATTCTTTTCGAACAATGTATTACCCCATCCCGCCCAACCCCCTCTTGGCAAGCAAAAGCATTCCCAGGAAACTTTTTCCCTTACAGCATACCTGCACCGCTCCCGGATGAAGCCTTGCTACTAAGCTCCCAACCACCATAGATAAATGTTCTCAGATAAAGTCCTTATAGAAATAAAAAATAAAGCCACTCGTTTACAGTCAAACTCAAAGTATCAAGTCTTAATTTTACTACACATTATGTAGTACATATTCTGTAATACACATTGTGTAGTTTCATATTTTTATGTGTATATGCCGATTAGGCAATCCAAAACATCCCTGGGCGGGCAAAAGTTTCCTCAGGAAACTTTTAGGAGTTCTGGCATCGTAACCACACCTCTCTAAGAATAACCTGGGGGTCTATTTGAGCCGCCTGCCCTTCTGAATCACCCAGAGCTCCACCGCGCTCATCAAGCGCTGAAAAGTTTCCTCAGGAAACTTTTTGGGTTTATAGCGTCAAAAAATCACCATTATGCGATATCGCTTTTAACTGATCGCACCCTGTACCTTATTTATCATTTGTATAAATGCACCGTTTTGGCTATACCCAATAGATACACTTATTTAAATACGAAAAGCGTACCTTTATAGGTCCATTATTAATAATCGGAACACCGTACACCCAACCCCTTAGATTTATATCGGTACACCGAAGAGGAAAGCATGGCAGAAGTAGGATATATCCGCGTCTCTACCGTCGACCAGAGAAGTGAGCGCCAGTTAGATGACGTCGAGCTGGACAAGGTCTTTGAGGACAAGTGCTCAGGAAAGGACACCAACAGACCTCAACTACAAGCTTTGATGAACTATGTCAGAGAAGGTGATGCAGTCCACGTTCATGACATCTCTCGCATGGCTAGGAACCTGGAGGATCTAATCTGCATAGTTAATGAACTGACAAAGCGAGGAATCCAGGTGTCTTTCCACAAAGAAAGCTTAACCTTCACAGGAACCGCAAATCCTATGCAGGACTTGATGTTGAACATGCTTGGAGCTGTGTATCAGTTTGAGCGTTCTATGCTCTTGGAGCGACAGCGGGAAGGAATCAAAAAAGCAAAAGAAGAAGGGAAATATCAAGGCAGAAAGGCCAGCGTGGATAGGGAAGAAATTATGGCTTTGCTGGCATCAGGCTTATCTATAAGGAAGACAGCTGAAGCAGCTGGTGTTGCGGCATCTACAGTTCAAAGGGTAAAGGCCGAATCAGCCGCAAGGATAGATCGGGAATTAGGAATAAATGGTTGACGCCCCCCCCTTCCCGTCAATCTCGCAATCTTTCAAATGTATGATAGACCTACGCCTCAGCTGCTTAGGCGATCGAGAGCCTGCCTCCAGCAAGTAACAACTTCACTGTCTCGAATCTCCTGTTTTATTGCCGTCATGGCATCGGTATATGTCATGCTTGACGTTACACCATGAGTAGGTAGACTGGTCTACATACCTTTAATGTCGAGGCTTCACCGTGACCACACCTCCCAAGCAAGCGCCCAAGAGCGCCCATGACCGTCTGCTCGATGCGGCTGCAACGCTATTCTACAGCGATGGCATCACGGCAACGGGCATCGACACCATCGTGAAGCGGGCGGGGGTTGCTAAGAAAAGCCTCTACAACAACTTTTCTTCGAAGGCCGACCTAGTGGCGTCCTATCTAGAGCAGCGCCATGCGGAGTGGCTCATGTTGTATGAAACTCGTCTACGCCAAGCAACTAACACTCACGACAAGGTGATGGCGGTGTTCCTGGCCTATGAGGACCATGCCGAGCACGCCTATGAACGTGGCTTTCGCGGCTGTGGGCTACTGAATGCTGCGGCAGAGCTACCTGCAGGAGATGCGGGCAGAGCAGTGGTTCGAGGCCACAAAGAGCAAGTGGAAGCGCTGCTGGCTCAGCATGTCAGCGATATGCTTGGCGATAATCCGCAGCGAGCCGCCCAACTGGCACATCATCTCGCCTTCCTACTCGAAGGTGCCATGGCGCGCGCTGGCTTGGAGGGGCGCAGCGACTGCCTACGTCAAGCGCAAGGCATGGCGGCGGCCATGCTGAAGGCGTTATGAACCGCACAACCCACGAGCGCCTGCTGGGGATCACCGCAGTACTTATTGCTGCCGTCCTGTGGGGAACCACCGGTACTGCGGCGACCTTTGCCCCGGACGTCAGCGCCGTGGCGATCGGTGCCGTGGCCATGGGCGGCGGAGGCATGATGCAGGCTGCCCTCTTTGCCAGAGGAATCCACCGCCATGCCGACCTGCTGCGAGCACAGTGGAAACACCTGCTGCTGGGCGCCGTCGCCGTTGCGATCTATCCGCTGGCGTTCTATGCCTCGATGCGACTGGCCGGGGTCACCATCGGCACGGTGGTCTCCATCGGCTCAGCGCCCCTGCTATCGGCTCTGATTGAGTATCACCTGGATGGACTTAGGCTCACTCGCCGCTGGATGGCCGGCGCGGGGCTCGGGATAGCAGGCATGGTGTTACTGTGTCTGGCCGAAGGAAGCGGCCATGTGCCGATCGGAACGGCATCGGCCGTAATCCCAGGTGTGCTGTTGGGGCTGCTGGCCGGCCTCACCTATGCCCTGTATTCGTGGACGGCACGCCGCCTCATGCAGCGTGGCATCGCTCCCAGGGCCGCCATGGGAGCCACCTTCGGGTTGGGTGGCCTGATGCTGATGCCGGTGCTTATGGTTACTGGAGCCTCACTGCTGGACTCATGGGAAAATGCCACAGTAGGGCTCTACATGGCTCTGGTGCCGATGTTCCTGGGTTACCTCTGCTTCGGGCACGGCCTCGCGCGTATTCCTGCCAGCACCGCCACGACGATAACCCTTTTCGAGCCCGTGGTGGCAGCGGGCTTGGCCGTGATCATTGTCGGCGAGCGCCTACCGGGACTGGGCTGGGCCGGCATTGTGCTGATTCTGGCTTGCCTAGTATGTATCAGTTCCCCTGTTCAGGTGACCAAACAGCAGCCAAAATGCTCAGTACCAAATAGAAGCGTATCCGGCTCAGGTTGAAGATGATGTTTATATCAACCCGTTAATCCGGATACCCAATAGATCCAACCAAAAAACTGGCGACTCACACATAAACACGGCACATAATGGGTATCCATGCGTGGCTGTTGAAACTATGCAATAAAGCAAATTTTCTCTCACCGCGTAGCGGCCAACCCCTGGCTGGCGCAGTCATTCCCCTAGCTCCCCAAACCCCCATTACGGCAGGAATTTGGTTCACTAAGAGAATGACTGCGCCATTTAATTTGGCATTACAGCCTGCCGGTACTGTCACCCACGGCCAGATATGTCCCTCACGACAGTCAGTAACGGTCCTGGCTTATTCCAGGTGCTCTGCTCTCTCTCTGGTCGACCATGGTGGCTCCGCGCTCCGGCAACGCCTCTCAACCCCTAAAGCTGCGAGTAGGCGCATAATCCCGCGCGACCCCCTGAGCATCCTCTGTCCAAACCACAAGCCTCAGCAGCCAAGCCAAAGCGAGGGTCGTCCGGTTGTTACGCCGGAAGGGGCGATTACAGCGACAAGCCCAGCGATACAGCCCCACAGGTTGCGGTGCGACCCGCTCTGTATGGGGAGGACGTGCAAACAAGCCGCCGGACCCGGGGGCTTGCGTTGCCGCATTCCTGACCGGGCCGGCGACTCACTGGTAATTTGCGGTTACGGGGGTTCAGCATTACACTAACCTCGTCAAACCGTGCTTACCTATGTGAGCCGCCAAAGCCCTCGAAAGACGTCCGCCAAGACAAGAATTTCGAGGGCTTTTTTCTTTCCGGCAGGAAAGTTTTTAGACACAGAACTGCTTTCCAAAATCAGGTTTTGGACGCAATTGAATCAATGACTTACCTACCGGATCGGCAGGTTTTTTTGGAAGGGATAAAAATTAGAAAGAGCTGCAAAATCAGCAGCTTAAGTGTTTTCTGAGAAGCAGACTCATAATCGATTGGTCCCAGGTTCAAGTCCTGGTGGGCCCACCAATTTTTCGCACGCTGCAAACAAAAATTCCCACAGCTTTCTGCAGAACAAGCTCTGCTCAGACCCATTGAGGCACTGATCCGGTCGCCCCCACGAGCAGCCCGATAAGAAACATCGTTATCCTCAACCGCTTCGTGTTTTTTTATATTTTTTCTTACGCTTTATTCCATTATGGATAACTACCCATCTCTCCCCACCAATCTACACAATAAAATTCCCAACCTGCTGGGCAAACCTAATCTCTAAGCCACCCCCGAGTTGAATTCGATAGCATCCCCAACAATACCGACGACTTCGTCCGCTGCAGCATCCCCTCACGGGCTGCGGCCTCCTTGGCCGTTTTCGATTCCTGTCAGAAAGCCTGGCCGAGAAAGAAGGCTTTAATCCTGTCGACCTGATGCCCCGTTCTCGAAACTGGTGGCACTGGGGTTACTTGAACTTCATCGCCAGCTGTTTCGAGATCCGCAGCACCCTCAGGTCAGCACTAACCCGGCTTCAGGACATTGGCGAACCATACTCAGAATCCAGCGACCCATGGTCTAACGGCAATGGGCCTGTATGCGGCTAGCCCCAGTCGTGCTATTTGCTGATGGATCTCCGAATGAGCGGCAATCTTCAGCTTACATCCAGAAGTAAAGGAACGTTTTTACTGCCCCCCCCCTGACACCTCGACCAGGCGGCAACGCTGGCCTTCCGGTTCATGAAAGCACTACATTGCCGCTCAACATCTCCCACCTTTAATCAATCACGAGGAGGACATTCATCTGCTCTGACACATTTAACGTAGCACCATCAACCGCACTGGTATAAACCGTGTAACCACCACTGCTTCCAGTATTCGTCCAGCTATCACTGATATAAACGTCATCGCTAGAGTCCCCTTCTATTGTCAAAGTGCCACGCGCATCAGTCATATCTAAAACATCCTGGATACTAAGACCTTGAGAGGCATCGCCAATGCTATTGCTACCCGTTATGCCCGCATCCAGAACCTCTACATTATCAAGGTTCGTGGCTAAATCGCTGGCGGAGACGTCCTCACTAAAGCGCAACTGAATGGTATCGTCACCAGCATCGGCATCGATCGCCAAGCCACCATACAACAGAACGTCATTACCCGCGGATGGTGCCACCGTACTAACCGTAGCGGTAAAACTATCCGTAGTCGCTGGGCTGACATCCAGGCCATCTACGGTTTCGGCGCTGACGTTTACGGTATAAGTCCCTGCTTTTTGGACAAAGCCCAAGTCACCTAACTGGCCTTCACTTAAACCGCTAATGCTGTAGGTGTCATTGAGCTCATCGTAGTTCACCTCCGTTGTTAGCAGGCTCCCCTCCGCATAAAAGCTCGCGAATTCGCCTAATCCCGACAGCTCCAGATTCACCAGCTCGTCTTGATCGATTAAGGAAGGGTTAACATCAATCGTGATGACATCCCCTTCTGCTCCTGCAGCATTTTCAGGAGTAATGGATAAACCATCAGCCACAGGATCAATTGTGACGTCAAAATCGATACTCGAGGACTCGACATCAAGCAGCGCGCTTTCACCTGTTAAGGCTGTCAGCGTCAACGCGAGTGTCACGCCACTAACGTTCAGTGGCGGACGTACACCAATAAATGCCGGCAATTGCCCACCCACTATTGGAATGGACCAGCCGTTGGCCCCAGCATTATTGGCTAAAACCGCTGAGCCTGAGTCGGTCCCGGTATATACCAAATAGCCTGTCGGCAGACCAGCAAGAAGAACAGAGCTAATCGTTTCGGATCCGTCTGTATCAACCAAACCGGTACCGGAAACATCCAATTCGATTAGCGTATCTTCATCACCAGAAACATCATTTGCGGCCAGATTAAAGCCGTCGTTGACTGGGTAAACCGTCGCTGCACCTTCTCCGTCATCGGCTGCTCCAGAAGAGCTCGACACAATATTCGCAGCGCCCGTTTCCTGCGTTTGAACCCATGCTTGCAACGCAACCGAGCCGGTTTGATTCTCTGGTGGTTGATACGTTAAGGCTATGCTACTGCCATCGCCGTTTCCGGCAACCTCCCCGATATCAGCGATATAGTAGTTACCATCCGGCACACCAACCACGCCACTAACGGCTTGAGACGTTAGAGCCATGCCTTGATATGACAAAGTGCCGCCGCTCATACCTGTTTCAGACAGCTGCAAATACAAATTGCCATCTACCACGCTACTGAAGGAACCGTCTGAGGAGTTATCAATGTCTACAGTAAAATTAACCGGCGAATCTTCTCCCACTGCCTCATCATTGCTGATGGTTAGCACTGACGGGTCAGTCACCGGCGCTACCGGCTGCTCAACTGTCGTCGTACTGTCATTACGCTCACCGCTCGCCGCATATGTAGTCAGCGTAGACTGAAAATCAAAATCAGGTTCAGTATTGTCATTCCAGTCCTCAGGCAGGTTGACTTGTATAGCATCGAGAACCGCCTGCAGCGCAGCATCACCACCCGTTCCCGATACAGTCCAGGTCTCTACTCCATCTGCGACGGTAAGGGTCATCCCTGAAACAGTGGTCCCCGCAGGGAAACCCGTAATGGTAATAGCAAAGTCGCTGCTACCTGTTATCTGGGCATTGAGTGCGTCACTCAGATTGAAGGAGACATCTTCCGTAGCATTGAACGCGGGGTCATCCTGCCAAGTATCAATGGTAGCGGGCTGGTCAACTTCAGAATTGGTGTCATCAAAATTTGCCGGGGTGGTAAGCAGAAAATCATCCGATGAAACCTGCTCACCACCGTCCGCGTCTTTGGTAACGACATTGAACGACAGCGACTCACTCAGGTCACTTAGATTCGCGGCGGTACCGGTGAGTGAAAGCTTCATTTCAAAACTGGTTGCACCACCAGAAAGGCTCGTTCCTGTTGCCCCCCCTGATAACAACCATCGACCGGTATTAGGATCTCCAGGTATGTTGCCAATATAAACCGCGTTTTCAACGGTCACACCAGCGGGCACACCATCCACATAAATCTCAGTAATAACCTCGCTGCCATCGTAATCACTGCTATTGCCTGCGTTAGCATCAGGATTCTTGCTCAACGTAGCATTGATCGTTAGTTCAGTATTTTCGGTGGCATGAACGGCAGTGGTGCCCGTGATCGTAGCGGCACCTGCAGGATCGGAAGTGATACTGTCAATAACCAGGGTCGCGGGATCAGTAACTGCTTCAATACTCAAGGTATGTGTGGTATCCGTCCGCTCGGACACAACCGGCAACGATCCGTCTGATGAAGGGTCTGTAATTTCATAACCCACATCAAAGGAGAAGTTTCCGTGAAGGTTAGCGGCGCCCTGCACGTAAATATTATCAATCGCCGAGCCAGTGACTTTATACTCGGTACCATCAAGCACGATACCAGGCTCTCCATCAGCTAACGCCTGCGCCAAAGTTTTTCCGCCGGAACCTAAATACAGCGTGTAATCACCCGTCTCTGCCGCACTCAGGTCAATCCATATTGACGTGAGCGTCTCGTTACCATCGACAATCCTGTCATCATCTTCACCTGGCACCGCCAAACTAAAGTCCACTTTGCCCAGGGTGTCTTCCTGCAGGTTATTGGTACCGGCTTTAATGGCTTCATCGATGCTGGGTGTAACGGTAAACTCTAAATCAACCCCCGGATTAGACTGTGAATCCCCGTCATTTTCAGTGGTAATTGCGACCACATTGGCGGTGACCGTTCCACTAAAGTTAATCGGCAATAGCACTTTCGCTGTAGCCAGCTGATCTTCTGTTAGCAGCCAAGTCCTACCCTCGCCGACGCCGCCGATAAAAGCGCCACCACTGAGGCTAAACTGAGAATCCAGACCACTAATGCTAAGGGTTAGCTTTTCTGAGCCATCGTCGTCAGTCAGTGCAGACGCTGTTAGCACCTGATTAAGCGAGACACTACCAAGCCCTTCAAAGCTTGAGCCTGCGGCATCAGTTGAAGCTTCCGTAAACGCAGGGTTATCTGTCGTTAATACTGCTTCGTCTGCCACCCCTTTGACGATGACATCAATACTTTCAGCATCCGGACCGGAAGTACTGACGAAAGCCCCCAGCTCATCAACGGACACTGCCGACACGCCAATAGTAAAGTCTTCATTACTATGCTCGGGTGGGCGTATTGTCATCGGGGCAGTCCGGTCAAAATCTTGTATTTCCACCCCAACGGTACCATTCCCCAAGCCGTCATCGGTTAGTACCAGCTCCGCACCGTCATAGGTAAGCACCGCATCCGCCGGAATACCCGACAGGGTGACCGTAAAGGTTTCCGATGCGTCGCTATCAGAACTTACCGGACGAACAGATAACGGGATATCTGTATCTTCATCCCCTCTTGCACGCCCGGTTACTGACAATCTTACATCGTCAGCGACTGGGTTTATTGTCCCGGTTAACACCGAGCTCCCGCCTGACCATGTTGATTGATCATTAGTGTCGGGATCCGTATCGATGGTTTTAACCGACACATTCACCTCGAAATAACCAGAAAAATGATCAGGCCCCCTGAATCTGAGTGTATCTAAAAACTCTTCGGGGATTTCAACAGCATCACCGTTAAAGGTTTTGGTGATGAGCCCCGTACCGTCGTTATATTGGAACTGAGATCCAATCGCGCTGACGGAGCCACCAGACGCATCCGTCAATGTCGGGGTGAACAGGGCTAATGTTTGCTCACTGCCATCCTGGTCCTGGTTATTCCAGCCATCCAATGCAGCTTCCTGGCTCATATCGAACCATACGTCTTCCGTAGCGGTAACCGTATAATCATGGTCACCGCTCATGGTCAGATCATCATTGCCATCAACATCACTATCACCAGCCAGTTCCTCCGCGACGGCAGTCACCTCCACCGGAATAGTCAGCTCAGTCTCTACTGGATCACTGGTAACGGCAGCCCCGTCAACAGTGTTACTGTCTTCGGTGGTAACCGTTACGGTAATGTCTTGATCTACGCTGCTATGGGGAGGAGGCGTGATGGTGAAATCTCCCAACACGTCTTCCAGGTTGTAAGCACCCACGGCGGTAATGGTGTAGTTCGTTCCATCCGTCGATACATCCCAGTCCGCGCTAGCGGCAGGTGCGGTTACTTCCCATCCTACTGGTATTTCGAAGGTGGCCTTGGTAATCACTTCAGTGCCCGTCCCAGGGTCAGTGATTTCAATATCGTCCATGAAGGCAACAGCGGTGTCTTCAGGCGTTGCCACATCCGACCCGGCAACAAGCCCCACATCCCCTGCGACAGGCGTGACATGAAGATTCAGTGTGACGGTATTGTTCGAGGTATCGGCTTCGGCCACACCATCGACCGTGCTACCACTATTGCCTGCATTAAACCCGTCACTATCTTTATCTTGTGCATTGATAGTGATGCCAATGTTCTCCAGGTCGCCACTGAAGTCTGCCTCGGCTCCAATGGTGATATTGGGAAAACTACCGATCTCTCCTGTTTGGCCATTTGTGCCGTTCTTGTCCTGCACGGTGATATCAGCACCGGCCGCCACCTCCGTGCCATTAACCAGGATCACGGCACCACTGTTATTTGAGATAGTAATAGAACGCTCTTCTGAGCCATCCAAATCTGCAAATGCCGCCTCAAGAATATCGTTAACCACAAAGGCGGTATCTTCCTTAATGGTTACATCGGCATTAGTTTGTCCGCCATCGAAGGAGAGAGCATCAACATTGGCAACATCTCCTGGCACCTTACTATCATCAAAGGTGAGCGCTGCATCATCTGTCACCGCCTGGACATAGACCAAGACAGGGGTAGTGGTGGTTTCCGATCCCGCTGCTGGAATGGGATCGCCGCTATCATCGACTTCATAACTGGTGACAGCCCCTTCCACCGTGAAGTTTTCATGGCTATCCGATGGCGGAAGAATTGTTAAACCTGCAAATTCAGCGGACGACATGGAAAGGTCGCCAATGGCTCCGTTGATGTGCGAACCGTCATTGAGCGTAATGGTGATACTGCCATTATCGCCGCTGACGAACTCATGCCATACCGTTGTGCCATCGGCTTGCAGCAACGTCGCCCCGTCCGGAATACCACTCAATGTGATAACACTGAGCAACTCTGGATTGTCACCCGCATCCAAGCCATTCCAATCTGACGCATCGGTTACCACAGGCGCGTTAAAACCTAACGACACGGCGGTATCTTCATCCGTCTCAACCGATCCCGCAGTAGCCATAAAGGTGGGGGCATCAGCAATCGGGTTGACCGTCACCGTGACAATGGTATTCGTTGCCACGCCACCATTTTCTATAGTGGTGTAGGTAAAGCTGTCTTCACCACTATAGTTGGAACCCGGTGCCGGCGTGTAGGTGATAGTGCCATCGAGATTAACCTCAGCGTTGCCGAACGTAGGCCCGCCGGAAATACTGGTGTTGCTTTGATCCGCATCTGCTGATGAGTTGAATGTGACGGATGTGTCTTCATCTGTTTCAACGGCCTGCGTGCCTGCAGGCACATCATCCACCACTGCAACGTTAAAGCTGCTCGTGGCCGTATCCCCATCGCTATCGGTTACGGTGAAGCTAAACGGCAAGTCGATATTAGCTGCTGATGGATGATCCAAGGCACGATCCAACGTGAACGTATATCCGGGACCGCCCCCCCCTGGGAGCTCACCTTTGGGGTCAGTGATGGTAATGGTAAAGACGGTTGCATTAGTGCCGTCGTCGGTGGCTGTCAGCCTATGGCCATCCTGGTCAATGACATAACTCAGGCTTTCCCCATTAGACGTTAACCCCAGAGCGTCAAGCACACCCCTGGTAGCCGTTGTAAACTGAGTCTCAATGCTGTCTTCGGCTTTGGTTACGTCTAGCGAGCCAGTGGCTGTTAGTGAGCCAGGATGCGGAGCTGCACCGGTCGGCAAATTCTCCTCATCGACACGGGCATTATCCGGCGTACCCACCTCGGGCACCGTATCGGTCACGGTAATTTCTTGCGTAGCTGAGCCGGCGCTTATATCCCCGTCGTTATCAATAACGCGATAACTAAAGTCATCGCTCAGTTCTGTGTCGCTTGCGGGTTGCTCATGGTCCGCAGAGTCAATGGGCGTGTATGACCAGCTACCGTCTTGTTGAACGCTGAGCTCACCGAACTGGGTGCTCACCGTCAGCCCGCCATTACCGACCGCTACATTGGTTTGCGCATTCCCGGAACGATCGGTATAGCTGATGTCGTAAACAACACCGCCATCTGCACCTAACGTATCGTTAGCCAACAGGTTATCGCCGCCATTCGCCGAGCCGACCGCGTCCGCGCCTTCGACGACGCTGACCGAGGTGTCGTTGATGGGTATCGCGGGCTCATCATCTTTGAAACTAAAACGATCGCCGATCGCAACACTGCTGGTAACGGTATCGGCATCACCATCCGTAGCAGCGGCCACGATGCTGATGGCATTTTCAGCGATGGTGATTGCATCGTCCGGGTTATTGGTATCCGCGTGCTTCACCGCCCGCTGTTGATCCAGAGTGATCTCGCCGGTGGCGGCATCAATGCTGATCGTTAATACCGTTTGCCCATCTGCGGTGCCGGTAATCAAGGTGCCATCACCATTGGCCGTCAGCACCACCGCCTCATCAGAGGCGGTATCAACCAAACCGCTGGCAATACTACCGTCCACTTCCAGTGTATAAATCAACGCGTCAGTGGCAGCGGCGCCATCAGCACCATAATCCACGTTTGAGAATAGCCCGCTGAAATCAGCAGTATCATTGTTGGCCAGTGTGGTTTCATCGACCTCCAGCGCCACCGCGTTACCAGTGTCCTGAGTGATTACTGGAATATCATCGATGATGCGCACCGCCAGGGTGTCGCTGGCCGTGTCGCCATCTTTATCTTCAAGGCTGACCACAAAGCTCTCGAACACATCATCCCGGCCAGCATCTGGATGGTTCTCATCATCGTTCAGGGTATAGGTATAGCTAACCACCCCGGTGTTTGCATCATAGCCCGTGATCTCCAGCGTATTACCCAAAGCGGTGGTAATCGTCGGTAACGCCTGGGTGACGTTATCATCAACCAGGTTATAGGATGCCCCATCATGGCTAATCGCTAGTGACTCAATCCCATCCGGTGAATTGATCGTAAAGGTACCGTTGGCAGTGACATCACCCGCACCCACTCCGGTGCCATCAACAAGCTTGCTTTCGTTAACCAGAACGTCACCACCGCTTGCCTCTGGCGTTAGGTCAGAAATGGTCACATCTGCATTATTGATGCCCACGGTCAGCGTCGCGGTGCTCCAGTCTCCATCTGAATCGGTGAGGGTGTAGCTGAAGATGTCCTGCACATCACCGGGCGTACCGGGATTACGGCTATAGGTGTAGCTGCCATCGGCGTTTAGCTGCAACGTGCCATAGGTACCATTAATGACACTCCCTACGCTGCCGGAAATTTCCGTATTGACTGAGCCTGCCGTCGCACCGGAAATGGTGGCGCCATCCGCCCCGGTTTCATCCTGCCCCGCCGCATCCGTGATGACATTGCCTGCTATAGGCGCATAGGAGCCTTCCGGTACGGTATCGGTATCGTCAACGGC
Organism: Alcanivorax sp.; assembly: GCF_040118815.1. Taxonomy (GTDB): domain Bacteria; phylum Pseudomonadota; class Gammaproteobacteria; order Pseudomonadales; family Alcanivoracaceae; genus Alcanivorax. Next base: position 7,003 of record NZ_JBEDTC010000016.1, on the reverse strand, counting down.
TGAAGGCTGATCATCATCAATGTTTACGGTAAAACTGCCTGTGGCCGTATCACCATCGCCATCAATCGCCTGATAACTGAAATTCAACGCATGTGTATCCAGCACCAAATGCTGCATTGAACCTTGCAGCTCAAAGGTGTAACTGGCCTGTCCATTACCATCAACCTGGAGCGTAACGGTAAAGACTGGATCCCCAGCCCGCGAGGCGGTGAGGATATTGTCATTAACGGCAACAGCAATATCGCCATTGCCACTGGCGGTGAGCACCCCTGCGAGGGCCGCCTGATCGGCGGTGAAAATGAGCGCATTCCCATTCGCGCCACCGTCAGCACCCAAATCCACATCAAGATTGGTGGTTACAGTCGACGCGTTTGCATCTGGGTTGCTGCCTGTTGGCAAGTGCTCTTCATTGAGAGTGGCAACTGCAGGCGCAGCGCCAATAACCGGCCCATCGTCTGTGAAGACAAATTTATCGCCTATATCAATTGTCTGGCTGCTACTGGCGCTATCACCATCAGCATCCGTAATGGTTGCGGTACCGGTCAGCGTGATAAGACCCGCTAACAGGGCTTGCGTATCACTACTGAAGTCCGCGCTATTAGACTCTGCCGTATCATGATCAATGACAGCGTTTTGCGTGAGTGTCACCACGCCAGTCGCCGCATCCACGGTGATGGTGAACACCGTATTTCCATCCGCCTGTGCCGTAATGGTATTACCGGACAGGGCCACCGTAATCGGCTCTCCATTACTGCTCAGCCCGGTATTTGGATCGGTAACCGCCAATGCATAATTCCATACGGTGCCACCATCACCGTCTTCACCTGCATTTGAAGCAGTAACGGAGAAGGCGCCGGAGAAGTTCGCCGTATCGGTGCTGGTGCCCGAAGCCGTATCGGCATCATCGGTTGTTAGCGCATTTGGTAACGCACCCGTAACGCCAGTTGTAATGCTCGGCCCGTCATCCTTGAAACTAAAACGATCGCCGATCGCAATGCTGCTGGTAACGGTATCGGCATCACCATCCGTAGCAGCGGCCACAATGCTGATGGCATTCTCAGCGATGGTCACTGCATCGTCCGGGTTATTGGTATCCGCGTGCTTCACCGCCCGCTCTTGATCCAGAGTGATCGCGCCGGCGGCATCAATGCTGATCGTTAATACCGTTTGCCCATCTGCGGTGCCGGTAATCAAGGTGCCATCACCATTGGCCGTCAGCACCACCGCCTCATCAGAGGCGGTATCAACCAAACCGCTGGCAATACTACCGTCCACTTCCAGTGTATAAATCAACGCGTCAGTGGCAGCGGCGCCATCAGCACCATAATCCACGTTTGAGAATAGCCCGCTGAAATCAGCAGTATCATTGTTGGCCAGTGTGGTTTCATCGACCTCCAGCGCCACCGCGTTACCAGTGTCCTGAGTGATTACTGGAATATCATCGATGATGCGCACCGCCAGGGTGTCGCTGGCCGTGTCGCCATCTTTATCTTCAAGGCTGACCACAAAGCTCTCGAACACATCATCCCGGCCAGCATCTGGATGGTTCTCATCATCGTTCAGGGTATAGGTATAGCTAACCACCCCGGTGTTTGCATCATAGCCCGTGATCTCCAGCGTATTACCCAAAGCGGTGGTAATCGTCGGTAACGCCTGGGTGACGTTATCATCAACCAGGTTATAGGATGCCCCATCATGGCTAATCGCTAGTGACTCAATCCCATCCGGTGAATTGATCGTAAAGGTACCGTTGGCAGTGACATCACCCGCACCCACTCCGGTGCCATCAACAAGCTTGCTTTCGTTAACCAGAACGTCACCACCGCTTGCCTCTGGCGTTAGGTCAGAAATGGTCACATCTGCATTATTGATGCCCACGGTCAGCGTCGCGGTGCTCCAGTCTCCATCTGAATCGGTGAGGGTGTAGCTGAAGATGTCCTGCACATCACCGGGCGTACCGGGATTACGGCTATAGGTGTAGCTGCCATCGGCGTTTAGCTGCAACGTGCCATAGGTACCATTAATGACACTCCCTACGCTGCCGGAAATTTCCGTATTGACTGAGCCTGCCGTCGCACCGGAAATGGTGGCGCCATCCGCCCCGGTTTCATCCTGCCCCGCCGCATCCGTGATGACATTGCCTGCTATAGGCGCATAGGAGCCTTCCGGTACGGTATCGGTATCGTCAACGGCTGAAGGCTGATCATCATCAATGTTTACGGTAAAACTGCCTGTGGCCGTATCACCATCGCCATCAATCGCCTGATAACTGAAATTCAACGCATGTGTATCCAGCACCAAATGCTGCATTGAACCTTGCAGCTCAAAGGTGTAACTGGCCTGTCCATTACCATCAACCTGGAGCGTAACGGTAAAGACTGGATCCCCAGCCCGCGAGGCGGTGAGGATATTGTCATTAACGGCAACAGCAATATCGCCATTGCCACTGGCGGTGAGCACCCCTGCGAGGGCCGCCTGATCGGCGGTGAAAATGAGCGCATTCCCATTCGCGCCACCGTCAGCACCCAAATCCACATCAAGATTGGTGGTTACAGTCGACGCGTTTGCATCTGGGTTGCTGCCTGTTGGCAAGTGCTCTTCATTGAGAGTGGCAACTGCAGGCGCAGCGCCAATAACCGGCCCATCGTCCAGGAACGTGAAACGGTCGCCGACATTAACGTTGGCGCTTTCCTCATCACCGTCACCATCTGTCGCGGTGGCCACAAGCTGGATAGCGTTGCCGGTCAGGCTCAGCGCATCGTTGTGAGAAGCCGTGTCTGGATGTTGTAGCGGGCGGCTTTGGGTGAGGGTTGCAGCCCCAGTATCCGGGGCAATTTCGATACGTAACGCTTCTGCACCGTTAATATCGCCGACACGGCCAACCACATCGTCGCCGTCCATAAACAGGTAAATATCGGTGCCGGTAGCCACATCAGTGACACCACTAGCCGTGCCATCGGTGACCGCCAGGCTGTAAACCAGCGCCTCTGTATCCGCCGCGCCATCCGCTCCGTAGTCGGGCCCAAACACGCCATCGACAAACTGCGCATTGCTACTGCTGACAGTGCCACCAGCCATATCACTTTCATCAACGGCCAAACTGCCAACCGGTGTCCCTGTGAGACTCACCGTCGGTTCGTCATCGACAATGCTAATGACGACCGTGTTTTCTACGGTATTGCCGTACTGATCTACCGCGGTGTAGGTGAAGGTATCGGTTTCATCTGCACCATCAATATCGTCAACCGGCGTCGTCAGGGTATAGCTATAGGAGCCATCACCGTTGATCGTCAGGGTGCCGTGATTGCCAACCTGATTTCCGGCACTGCCCGGATCCAGGCTCCAGCCGGTCTGTAAATTCAGGCTGCCTGCAGTGGACTCCCTGTCAGACGCTTCATCAGAACCACCGACAAGCCCGGCCTCATCTACGGCGCCGGTCGTACTCACCGGCGAGCCCGTTACATCTTCGACATTGATGGTCAGCGTGGTGGTAGAACGGTCGCCATCCGCATCTTCGACCGTGTAAACAAACACATCCTGTTCATCTGCACTGATCTCGTCCGCATTGGCCGCGTAGGTATAGCTGCCATCGGCAAGCAGGGTCAGGCTGCCGTATTCACCCGCTATAACGTTACCTGTATCGGTGGTGACTTCACTACTGGTGTCCCCACCCGCAGCACGCACGCCGATGACGGCACTACCCGAATTAGTCCAGCCGTCAGCTCCCGCGATATCGTTGGTTAGCACGCCGTCATTGGCATCCACATTCAGAATGGCGCCCTCGGTAACCGTGTCGCCCGCATCCGCTACCGCTACTGGCTCATCATCAACAATGTCGACGGTCACGGTATTAATTACCGTGTTGCCATCCGCATCGACCGCCGTGTAGCTAAAGCTGTCGCTGGCGTTATCTCCTGATGTGGCTTCCGTTAGCGTGTAACTGTAGGTGCCATCGGTGTTGACCTGCCAATCACCATGGGCGCCAGTCCCACTTTGCAAAGCTTCTACCGACCAACCGGCCTGCAAATTGAGATTGCCGCTGGCCGTTTCACTGTCCGCTGCCTCATCAGAGCCTCCAGTGAGTCCGGCCTCATCCACAATGGTTGCGGTGTCCGACGGAGTGCCCGTCACATCAGCCACATTGATGGTCAACGTATTAAACGTTTCGTCTCCATCACCATCGCGCGCCGTGTAGGTAAAGACGTCTTCCGCATTCGCAGTAATCGCATTCGCAGTAGCCACATATTCATAGCTACCATCCGCATTCAGGACCAGGTAACCATATTGACCGTCGATACGGCCCCCGACCCCGCCACTGGACGTACTGCCCGTATCTCCGGCCTCAATCCCGACAATCGCGCCACTAACCGACCAGTCATCCGCTCCAGCAGTATCATTGACCAGCACACCGTTTGCCGCAGCCACTGTCAGGGTGGCGCCTTCGCTAACATTACCGCTATCGGCAACCGCCTCAGGGCTATCGTCAGTGATGTTGATGGTTACCGTATTGATGACTGTGTTGCCATCCGCATCCACCGCCGTATAGCTAAAGCTGTCGCTGGCGTTATCTCCGGAGGTGGCTTCCGTTAGCGTGTAACTGTAGGTGCCATCGGTGTTAACAAGCCAGCTGCCATGGGCACTACTGCCGCTTTGCGCCGCCCCGACCGACCAGCCAGGTTGCAGGCTGAGGTTGCCACTTGTTGTTTCACTGTCGCCTGCCTCATCAGAACCTCCAGTGATCCCGGCTTCATCCACTGCGCCAGTCGTGTCCGTCGGTGTGCCCGTCACATCAGCCACATTGATGGCCAGCGTGGTGGCCGACAAATCACCATCCCCATCCTTCACTGTGTAGGTGAACACGTCTTGCGCATCCGCGCTCACCCCATCGGCAGTGGCGACATACTCGTAGCTACCATCGGCATTTAACGTGAGCGTGCCATACAGACCGACAAGGGCCTGACCGACATTGGCATTCTCAATCGAACCGCCGCCTCCGGCGATCACACCGACTACCGCGTTGCCGTTATCAGCCCAACCATCGGCACCTGCGCTATCGTTAATCAGTACACCGTTCGCCGCAGCCACCGTGAGTGTCGCGCCTTCGCTAACCGCGCCACTGTCTGCAACTGCAGATGGACCGTCATCCTGGAAGATAAAACGGTCGCCGACATTAACGTTGGCGCTTCCCTCATCTCCGTCACCATCTGTTGCAGTCGCCTGCAGGCTAATCACACCATTAGTGATTTTGACTTCGTCATTGGGGGTCAGAGGGTCTTGATGTTGCAGAGCGAGCAGTTGAACCAGTGTGACTTCACCGGTTAATTCATCAACCGTTATAGTAAACGCCAAATCGCCATTGCTATTACGGCCTTCAACCACACCGTTATTATCAAAAAGACTAACCGGGTCACCACTGGCCGTCTCCACAAGGCCCGAATTAACGCTATCGATGACTAATTCATAAACAACGCCATTATCACCATCAGCCCCGTAGCCAATGTCAAAAGCCCCGGAGAAATCAACGGTGGCCTCTGCACCACCCGGAGATCCCAACTGTGTTTCATCAACTTCAGCTTCATCCAGTTTGACGCCGGTAAGGGCTACTTCCGGGGTGTCGTCTGTCACTAAAACACCGAGGGTGCCAGAGCCTGTGACGCTAGTGACTGGATTTTGCGGATCAGCCGCAGTAACGGCCAAGGGGATATCTTTGAGGGCATCATCTGTGCCTTGGGCGCTATGGATTTGTTCGTCAGTTAATTCATAATCGAAAGCCACTTCCCACACAGCAGGTTGTCCATTGGCCGTTTCCACCATGGTGGCACCGTTCAACGTGATCTCACCGTGCCCGGGAACAGTGACGGTTTGAGTGCCATCAAAGGCTTCTATCTCCGCCAAGGTGAACGGTTCACCTCCGATTTCAATCGACTCAAGCCCTGACGGCGCGGTAATACGCAGCACCGCACTGACGGTGTTAGAACCATCGCCAGAGTCCAAACCTTGCTCGTACACAGTGACTTGGCCATCTGCAGTGCCATTATCGTCCACCACCTCGATGGTAGGCGCATCCAACACCTGGGAAGTCGCACTGTTACCGCTAGCTTCGACCTGCAGACTTTCAAAGCCAGGATTGACTCCGCCGTTATCGACAAGGCTGTCAATGGTGACGGTAAGCGCCTCGCTCAGTTCAGAAACAGCGTCGGCATTGCTCGTCACAACAAAGGACGTTGTGGCGTCGCCGCCAGTGATTGTCACATTTGCCGGGAGTGCGGTTATATCACTGCCATTGGCGGCTGCTCCGGTCCAATTAAGGTTCACCGTCACATCTTTACCTACTACTGCCGGTGCCGGATCACCGTTTCCATCGACCAAACTCACGGTGTAGCTGAGGGAACCACCTTCAAGAACCGCCGCGCTATCGACTTCAATAATGGCGTACACGGAGTCAACCGTATCGGTCACCATCACTGTCGACGTCGCGCTGGTGTCCAGGTCTTCATAGTCACCACCGGCTGAACCGGTGATGCTGTAGCTTTGGGTGCCGCCATCGACGTAGACGTCGTCAACGTTCGGGTTCGCGAACGTCACGCTACCCGTGGTTTGGCCCGCCGCGATGGTGATCGTCTCACCATTGCTCAGCGTCAGTACCAGATCACTGTTGCGCGGCGCGTTGTCCACCGTCGCCGTCAGCGTAATGTCAGATCCTTCCGCCACCGTCGGGTTGTCCAGGCTCACCGTGCTGGTGTCGTCCGTGTCGCTCACCACCACCGTCGAGGTCGAACTCGTATCCAGCGACTCATAGTTGCCGCCGCTCGACGCCGCTACGCTGTAGGTCAGCGACTCGCCATCAACGTAAACGTCTTCACCATTCGGGTTCGTGAACGTCACGCTTCCCGTGGTCGTGCCCGCCGCGATGGTGATCTGCTCACCGTTGTTCAGCGTCAGTACCAGGGCACTGCCCTGCGGTGCCGTATCCACCGACGCATTGATGGTGATGTCCGCACCT